>NZ_VLNR01000006.1 GCF_007489275.1 Aquimarina algiphila | reverse complement strand
GAGGGATTTAAAAATAGAATCTTATCAAAGATCACAGCAATGACCATTATTCAATATATCAATAGGTTTGAATTCAACAGAAATATAAACAACCTAAAAATTAATATTAACTAAATGCACAACGGGTAGATATAATTATTTTATTCAAAAAATCCTCTTTCATCAAAATAGACAAAAGAGGATTAAAACAATCAAAAGCTCATTTTAGTGTACTATAATTAAGCTGGTATTATTGACATGACCCTATGGTTTTCCACCAATGTTCACCACTACCGGGAGTAACCCAGATAGGACCTGTTTGTGCTTCATATAAAGTATTTTGATATACTACACGATCACCTTGATTATATACTATAGGATAGGCTTGCCAGTTGGTAACACCTCTACAAGAACCTCCTCCACCTCCGCCAGAAGAGGTTACGGTAATTGAAACAGAACCGGATGTAGTTGTAGCATTGTTATTATCCGTAGCAACAGCACTCAAGCTATAGCTTCCTACAGTAGCATTAGACCATGAATACGTATAAGGACTACTTGTATCTTCTCCTAATTTTGTATTTCCCTGGAAAAATTCAACTTTAGTTATTGATCCATCAATATCAGTAGCATTTACAGCAATATTGATGGCTTGTCCTACGACTATAGAAGAATTATTTCCCGGAGCGGTAATAGAAACCGAAGGAGATTGATTATTTCCTCCACCTGTACCACCATCGCAATCTCTTATAAATTCCCATGGTTGCCCTGCTCCTGTGCTAGATGAAGGAATATTACCTTGTGTCCACCATTTTGCTCTATACAATTTATTTTGGTATACAACTTCTTGTCCAGTGGTATATGCTAATGCGGCATTCCATTGAGAAGACTCACATCCGCCTCCACCGCCTCCACCGCCACCAGAGTATGGAGATTCTGGATAGTTTTCAGCGTTTGCTATAGCTTGTGATTGAGAAACCCCACTAAGTACCTGGCTGGCAACATGAACATAACCATATGCAGAAGAATTACCATTACCTAATAAGAGTTGCCATATCATAACTCCATCGTTAGAATTGTTAGCGGCAATATGATTAGATAAATCTGCCATATTTTGATAGTTGTATTCATAATATGGTCCCCAGGGTTCATTTGGATAATGGGTTCCAGCAGCAATTGAGAACCCATATTGATTAGCATAATACTTATAAGCATCGTACATAATCTTCCTATTACTAGCAGCTCCAGTGTTATACCCTTGATAAGCAATAAGATCAATTTTGTCACCTACAGCTTTCATTACAGGAATCATATGACCTGTTGAAGAAAAACCAAATAAACTAATAGCCTGATTAGGAGAAGTTGCATTATATAAATTAGTATCAGATTCTCCTGTTACAGCATTTCGTTTACTATACCCATAAGGAGAGGAGGAATCATCATTATTAAGCCCTCCTAAAGCTCCAGCTCCAGCAGGAGCGCAGGCTAATACATATTGTCCTTTTGGCATGATTGCTCTGGAATTGTTAAAGAAATCTATGAATCGTTGAACATTTATAGGCTCACCAATGGTTTGAAAACTTCCGCTAGGTTCAAAATCCCAATCGATACCTTCAAACCCCATATCATCTACTAAATCTTTAATGTGCTGATAATTTATGTCATAAGCGGCATTGCTACCCCAATAGGTTTCGCCTCCTATAGATAAGATGACCTTGATTCCTTTGGATTTTAAAGCTGCTACTGATTCTTTTAAGGTCTCACCACCATAAGGAGTTTGAATACCTGTATTTGTAATATCCAAAGATCCTTTTTGATACCTGAGATTTGGTTTCCCAAAGGCGAGGAAAACATGGGTTACATGCTCTGGAATATCTCTTAGTTTCGATCCCTGTCCTGGTGCTGCCCAACTTTCTGACCATGATGGAAAATATCCTAATATTATTGGCTCAGTGAGGGTTGATTTGTCAATAGAACTAGATTCAGCATTTTGTGCTTCTAATATTTCATCTTCTACAAAGTTTTCATTTGAACAGGAAAAAAAGAAAACCTGTATGAATACGATAACCGATAGTCTTTTAAGTAAATTCATAATTAGTTAATTTTAGAGTTTGTGTAGATTTCTATTTTTATAATTAGGAGTTTATTAGATTAATGAAAGATCATATGTTCGTCTACTTCTTTATAATTCATTTCTGATGCTTTTCTGTATTTTAGTTCAACGGTATTCCAATCTGTTGCCCAACCCTTAGCTATGTTATTTAGATACACAATTTTAAGTTTATGTTTTCCTTTCTGTAGAGCAATCGAACTCTCTTTTGGATGTTTTTTTAACGGAGTTTTATAATCAATTAATAACTGATCGGCAACCCAAACCTGATCTTGTACACTAGAAAAATAGTAAACACCATCTTCTGGAATATCAACAAAACCATCTAAGAATACTGCCCTAAAATTATCTTCATTAACTTCATGTCCCCAACTATAGGTAGTATTAGAATCTTTAATTCTTTTTATAGTTGAAGTATGTGTTTTTGTATTGTTTTTAATATCATTCACATTTTTAAAATGTCCTTTAATTTCTTTCATAACAAGCCCTTTAGAAAGCTCTGAGGTATTCAAAGGAGCAATAGGTTTTTCTTTTATTATCGATAATTTTCTAATAGTGCTCATTTTACCGTTGTCTAATATTGAAGCAATCCTTAATTCTGATGTTTCTGTAAATAATAAGGGTTTTGTGTATTCTTCACTATTTCCATTTGGATCTGTCCCATCTGTGGTATATATCATTTTTACCGGATGAGTAGTTGTGAATTCTAGGTTTACACTATCAATAAAAGTTATTTTATCAGAAGTAGGGCCTTCAGGAAGAGGGATATGGTGACTAATATTATAATGATCTAATACATTATATATCGTATTCAATCGTTTTAAAAAATTATCAAAATCTTTATTTTCTTTGGGTGTCCAAGTGGTTTCAGCGAGAGCTATTATTCGAGGATAAAGCAAATATTCTATGGTTTTTTCCTGAGAAGCGTATTCGGTCCATAAATTTCCTTGTGCTCCTAAAATGTGTTTTCTTTTATCAATTTTAATTTCCTTTGGTATAGGATCATAGTTATACGTTTTTTCAAGTGAGATGTACCCACCAAAAGCAAGAGGTTCTACTTTATAATCACCTTGGTAGAAATTGAGATAAGTATACTCTACGGGGGTCATGATAACATCATGTCCTTCGTTGGCTGCTTTGATACCTCCTTCTTCACCTTGCCATGACATGATGTTGGTTGTAGGAGTAATACCACCTTCCAGAATCTCATCCCAACCAATCATTTTCTTGTTGTATTTTTCTAAGATTTTTTCTACACGAGACATAAAATAACTTTGGATCTCATTCTCATCTTTTAATCCTTTTTCTTTTTTTAATTGCTGACAGGTTAATGAGTTTTTCCATTGTTCTTTGGGGACTTCGTCTCCTCCCATATGATAATATTCATAAGGAAAAAGAAAGGAAAGTTCCTTGATAACATTTTCGATAAAAGTGTACGTTTCTTCTTTTCCAGCACATAGAATACTGGATTCGATACCCCATAAATTTCTCACTTCATACTCCTTGTTATCACATGAAAGCTCTGGATATGCTGCTAAAATTGCGATAGCATGTCCTGGAGTATCAAATTCTGGTACAATATCTATAAATCTATCTTTTGCATAACGTACTACTTCTCTTATTTCTTCTTGAGTATAATATCCCTGATGGTAAGAACCATCAACATCTTTCCTTTTAGATCCAATGGTTGTAAGTTTAGGGTATTTCTTAATTTCGATTCTCCAGCCTTGATCATCGGTTAAATGCCAATGAAATTTATTTATTTTAAATAAAGAAAGTACATCAAGTTGTTTCTTTATGAAATCAACAGAGAAAAAATGCCGGGAAACATCAAGATGCATTCCTCTCCAACTAAAACGGGGTTTATCTTCGATGTCGACGGCATTAATTTTAAAAGGAAGCTGTATAACATCATGATTATACAAAGGAAGAAGTTGCATAAAGGTTTGCATACCGTAGAACAACCCTCGATCTGTTTTTGCTTTTATTTTTATATCATTTTCTGAGATAGAAAGATGATACTCTTCATCCTCAAAACCTAATGTGTTTTCTTTTATAAGCTGAATCCTGTTATTCGTATTTCCAGTATCAGATACTGTAAAAGAATGGTTTATACGAGCTTTTATTTTTTCAACAAAGAAATTTGCAATAATCTTTGATGACTCATCTTTACATAGAAAAGAAGTGTTTTTGTTAATTTCAAATTTTTCATTTTTGGAGACTACTCTTAATGGTTTTGGAGTAATGCTCAAAAAATGATCTGTTGATGAAGGTAAAACTTCAGAGTTTTTACAAGCCATAAAAATTAAAAAAAAGAAAAATATACTTCGTATGTTCATTATTAATTTATTTTTTGAAGGATTTCTTGTTGAACGATTTGTTTAACCAGATGGTCGATGGGTTTTTTGATAAAACTCTTTACCTGATAACCATAATTATCCAATTCTTTTTTAATTACATCCTGAGAATAATATGCAACAGAGCCTACGAAATGGATGGGATATTTACATAATTCTTCTTTGTATTGAAAAAGATATGTACGTATAAAGTTTAAAATTCCTTCATGTAATATTTCTTCGATATATATATTACCTCTATTTCTAAATATAAACTTAGCGAAAGAGGCTAAATACTTATTAGGAAAACTAGTACGATATAATATATTTAATAATTGATCAAGGTCAGTATCATATTCCTGTTTAAAAAGCGAGGCCATATCTAATGGCATTTGACCCAAGAAATAATCTTTGATCAATATTTTTCCAAAGTAATTACCACTACCTTCGTCGGCTAATAGGTAACCTAAAGCAGGAAATTTTTGAATTACTTTTTTTCCATCAAAATAACAAGAATTAGCACCGGTTCCCAAGATACAGACAATACCTGGCTTTTGGGTTGTAGCTTTCACAGCACCAATAATATCTTCTTCTATGCTAATTTCTTTAACGTTCTTAAATATAGATTGTAAAACAAGATTTATCTTTTTTTTGGATTTAGCCTCACCACACCCGGCTCCATAAAAATACACACCATGTATTAAGTCACTTTTTTGTACAATAAGATCTTCTTTTTGAATGATACTCTGGATATCATTTTTAGAAAGTAAAAGAGGATTTATACCATGAGTTAAAAATTTGTAAACAGGTTGACCATTATTATTGATGAGCACCCAATCACATTTTGTAGAACCACTATCTGCACATAATATCATAGTTTATTGCGTTGTATCATTAAAAATTATATTTTTTGAAAGCCTCTATAGCTTCATAGTCAGCCAATCCAAGTTGATCATATAGCATTGCGGTATTTCTATTCCTTTCGCGTGCTCTTAGCCAAAATTCTCTTGAGTCTTCACCCTGAAACATCACTCGGTCTTTTTGAGATTGATGATATAAAATAGCGTTAGTTTTTTTGTTTACCTCATGAGGGCTTAATGGTACAGCCATCTCAATTTCTGAAACGTCCCATTCTTGCCAAGCGCCTCTATACAACCATACCCAACAATCTTTCATGAAATCTTTATTTTTTAAGTTTTTGACAGCTTCAAAAATGGCATCCAAACATACCTTATGAGTTCCATGAGGATCAGCAAGGTCACCCGCAGCGTATATCTGATGAGGTCTTATTTTTGAGATCAAGTTTTCAGTAATTTTTACGTCTTTTTCGCCAAGTGGATTTTTCTTTATTTTACCAGTTTCATAGAAAGGAAGGTCCAGAAAATGCACTTTTTCATCAGATAAACCAAAATGTCTTATTGCTCCAAGAGATTCCATTCTTCTAATCAACCCTTTGATCAATCTTACTTCGGGAATATCAATATCTCCTGGGTTTTTGGAGGTAAGAAATTCTATTACTTTTTTGAAATTATTCCCTTTATTGTTGGTTTGAAAATTATAAGCTACTTCAGAAAATTTTAATGCTTCATCATCTGTAACAGCTATGTTTCCCGATGTTTGATATGCTACATGAACATCATGGCCTTGATCTATTAATCTTAAGAAAGTTCCTCCCATAGATATAACGTCATCATCAGGGTGCGGACTGAAAATGAGAACCCGTTTTTTAGCAGGTAAAGCCCTCTCGGGTCTGTTGGTATCATCTGCATTTGGTTTTCCTCCTGGCCAACCGGTAATTGTATGTTGAAGTTTATTGAAGATCTTAATATTTAAATTATAAGAAGATCCTTCTACAGCCAAAAGACTTGACATCCCATTATCATTATAATCTTTGTCGGTAAGTTTTAAAACGGGTTTATTTAATTCCTGACTTAGCCATGTTACCGCTTTAAATTTTAATTGCTCTGTCCAGATACATTGATCTACAAGCCATGGTGTTTTTATTCGGGTAAGTTCTGAAGCTGCTTCAGAATCAAGAATGATAGTAGTGTTTTTATGTTGCTGTAAAAAGGAAGCAGGAATATTTGAAGATACTTCACCTTCTATAGTTTGCTGAACCACTGTTGCCTTTTTATGTCCCCATGCAAGTAATAGTACTCTTCTGGATTTCATAATAGTGCTTATCCCCATGGTCACGGCCTTTTTAGGAACATGTTCCAAACCATTAAAGTCAGAAGAAGCATCTGTTCTAGTCACGTGATCAAGGGTAATAATTCTTGTGCCAGAATTTGGGTGAGATCCAGGCTCATTAAAGCCTATATGACCTGTTCTTCCAATTCCCAGAAGCTGAAAATCTAATCCTCCATATTGCTTAATTTTCATTTCATAATCTATGCAATATTGATCCATTTCTTCTACTGGAATAGTACCATCGGGAATGTTTACATTCTCTGGATTAATATCCACATGATCAAATAGATGTTGGTGCATAAAATGATAGTAACTTTGTTGATGTTCTGTATCCATAGGATAGTACTCATCCAGATTAAAAGTTACTACATTAGAAAAGCTTAGTTCTCCAGAACGGTGTAAACTCACTAATTCTTCATACACCTTTATAGGAGAAGAACCTGTTGCTAAGCCAAGTACGCACGTATTACCTTCTTTTTGCTTTTGCTTAATCAATGCTGCTATTTCGTTTGCAACCAATTTTGAAGCTATTGATGAATCGGGAAATATTTCGTTATGAATTTTCTCAAATTTCGTTTTTTCGAACTTCCCTACCTGTTTATATTCAATTTCCTGAATCATATTCTCAAGAGTTTGATATTTTTTAGTTGTTTTAATGGCTTTAAGATTTAGATGAAAGAGATGGAGTTAAAATATATATTGTTTTTCCATCTCTTTCATAATTTAGTTTATGGCTAATTGTAATTAAAAATTTCCACCAGGAACATCCCACCATAACCGGGTACCTGCATTATCTGCGCCACCAAGTTTGGTTACAGCACCAGCTACGCCATCAGGGTTAGTTTGTAATTCACTATCCACAAAAGGGATTCTTCGAATTTGTAGATTGGTATCTACTATACCACCACTTTGATTACTAACCACTGGGAATATTTTTGGGTAACCTGTACGTCTATATTCACTCCAGGCTTCTTGCCCCTCGGGGAACATTGCTATCCATTTTTGAGTAATTATACGTTCTAACTTTTCTTCATTACTAGCTGCGTTATCCCAGGCAATAGTAATGGTACTTAATGCAGCAATATTATTTGCAGAATTAATAGGATCTACATAATCTTGTGGAGTTGATGTATTATCTGCAATATAAGCAGCCGCTCCAGAAGATCCTCTTTGCTGAAAAGATAATGTTATACCTTGCTCATAGTTTCCTTGTATATCTCCAGAACCACTCCATCCCCTTAATGCTGCTTCTGCTTTTAGGAAAAACACTTCTGCAGCAGTCATAAGTTGAACAGATGATGTTAATACATTATCGTTAAGAACAGCAAAAGTGATATAATCTGCTTTTTGCGCTAACTCATCTGCGTATCCTGGTAATAAAGGCAATCCATTACGAACACCTTTTAATGATCCTGGAACTACAGGGACAGTAGTATTATCTCCTGGAACCGTTTCGCTGAAATATGAATTAGCTCTAGGATCATCATAGCCAATTAAAATAGACTCCATAGAAGCATTCATTCTAATATCTCCCCAAGAGTTATTGATGGTCTTTATCGGGTGATCAAGAGTACCGTTTATAAAAAAGCTATCGGCATTAGATTCCATAACCCCAATAGGATGACTGAGTGATTTTTCTCCTTCAGTTTTTGCTTTGGCAGCATCTACTTTAGAAATACGAATGGCTAAACGTAGTCGTAATGAGTTTGCGTATCGTATCCAACTTTCATAATTACCTCCATATGCTAAATCAAAAGCAGTAAATCTTGGGCTATCTATATTATCAGATAAGATTTGAATCGCTTCTTCAAGGTCATTAAAGAAAGCAGTATAAGCCTCTTCCTGAGAATCATATTCACTTGTTGTAGCAGAAGCTCCAAATTTTGTATATACAATAGGACCAAAAACATCTGACACCCTGTGCATAGCAGTAACCTTTAAGATTTGAGATACAGCAAATAATTCTGGAAACTCATCTTTGGTCTCATTTTCAATAGTTCGTGCATTATTCATCACATTAGAATAAGGCACGCTCCATATAAAATTATTCCAGCCACTTACCAAATTGTATGTAGTATTATTGGCTCCAGCGACAAATGGCCTAGGGTTAGTCATGTACCCAGAAAATACATCTGCATTAAGATTCTGTTGCAATTGATACGACCAAGGCGGTGTATATTGATAAATATTTTCAAACATAGGTTTGTATAAAGAGCCTACATTCTGGAAATCTACTTCTAATTGTTCTTGTGTAATATTTCTTGGATTTTCATCAATCCCTTCCAAATCATCTGAACAGGATGAGAATAGCATCGAAAAGAGAGCTAGCCCCGATAAAAATATATTATTTATGTTTTTCATAGTCTTTTTTTAAAAAGTTAAATTAATATTCAATCCCCAGCTTCTTGTAGAAGGAAGACCTAAAACATCAACCCCTTGCAGTGCATTTCCGGTACTTAAGGAAACATTAGGATCGTGAGGAGCATCTTTATAGAAAAAGAATAAATTATTACCAATTGCCGAAGCTTTTATATTCTTGAAAAAAGAAGATTCTGATAATTTGAAGTTATATCCAATAGCCAGTTCTGCCAGACGAACATTGGTTGCACTGTATACATACTCTCCTGTAAATCCATTTCTACCTCCAGCAAGCCCGTAGTATTCCTGAGCCGTAAGAGTAGAAACAGTTCCAGAAGGATCAACAACTTCTATAGGTGCATTTTCAGTCTCTCTTCTAGAATTATTACTTAATCCTTCTACTACAGCTTCTGTTAAACTCACTGTTTCTCCACCAAATTTTCCATCTATAAGAAAGTCCAGGCTTATATTTTTATATGTTAATGTGTTATTCCACCCTAAAGTAAAATCGGGATTAGCATTACCAATTTTTTCAAGACCAGCTATAGTGTTATCTGGATTCTCATCATTGATAATCAAAGCGCCATTATCTACAATAGGTCGACCATTCGCATCACGTTTTACTACCTGAGCATATATATCTCCATAAGATCCGCCTTCGACCAAATAGGAAGCAAAAGTATTTACTCCCGGAGCAGAAATAACCTGATTATCGATTTGTACATCATCTGAAGGATTACTAATTTCCTCAACCTCATTATCATTAGTAGCAAAATTTATGTTTGATGTCCATTTAAAGTTTTCTGTTTGTATTGGTGTGATAAAAATAGATCCTTCAAAACCTTGGTTGATAATATCACCAGAATTAACCCCTACGGTTACAGCTCCTGTTCCTGTTGAAACGGGAACCTGGAAATATTGATCTACAGTACTAGTGTGATAATATCCAATATCAAATCCGAATCTACCATCAAAAAAACGCCATTCTGTTCCGATTTCATATGATTGTTGCTGTTCTGGTCTAACCTCTCCAAGAGGACGTACAGGATTAAGTGGGCTTATACCTCCACCAAATAAGATTTGTCGCTCTGGAAAAACTGTATTTGCAGGAACATCGTTACCAACTTCTGCATATGAGGCCCGTACTTTTGCAAATGAAATTCGATCCCCTAAGTCAAAAACCTCACTCAAAATACCAGTTACACCTACCGAAGGATAGAAATAAGAATTATTATTAGAAGGCAAAGAAGATGACCAATCATTACGAGCAGTTAAATCAACAAATAGTTTTTCATTAAATCCTATGGTAGCACTTGCAAAGACAGAATTTACCTTTTTGTCTAAGGAAGTTTGAGATAGTGAAACCTGTGGATTAGCATTAAAATTTTGAATAGAGAATACGTTAGCAAATTGAAGTCCACCTGCGGTTCCCGAATCAGCATTTAGAATCTCTGTAGAACTTCTCGTAGTACTGGTACCAACATTTGCTGATAAAGAAATAGTATTAAACTGTTTAGATATAGAAGCAATTATATCTCCATAAATTTGTCTGATATCCTGTTCATTAAAAATGTATCGTCCAGTACTGGGAGCTAATGTAGCTTCTGTAGTAGCAAATATTTCTTTGTCATAATTTAAAAGAGTTTGATCATAAGTACCTCTGGTTTGTAGTGATAACCAATCATTAATTTTAAACTTTAAATTTAAAGAGGCTAATAATTTTCTATTGATATCTTCACTGGCATTTCTGTTTAAAATCCAGTATGGGTTTTGCTCAATATCAAAAGTTGGTCTAAACCATCGTTGACTCTGAATATTTCTAGTGTCATCAAATTCTTCGAATCGTTCGTAGCTAGATAATCGTTCTCCGGGAGAATCAAAATTGTAAGCACCAACTAAAGGGTTAAAATATAATCCAGATACTGGACGATTATCAATAGTTTGAGTTGAAGCTAAAACACTTGCGTTAGCAGTAACTATACCATCAAAAAACTTAGCAGTTTCTCGTATATTAATAGTATGTTGTTTTAGATCATTTGTCGGAAGTATACCAGAAGCAAAAGTATTAGAATACGAAAAATAAGTTTGTGCATTTTCACTACCTCCAGAAGCAGATAAAGAAGTTATTGATGTGACTCCGGTATTAAAGAAATCTTCAATGTCATTTTCTGCTTTGTCATTTAAGTCAATGTAATATGCAGCACTCTCAACAAGAATATTAGAAGAGAAATTTACCTTAAAACTTCCTGCTCTACCTTTTTTGGTAGTAATTAATATAACTCCATTCAAACCGGCACTCCCATAAAGTGCTGATGCAGATGCTCCCTTTAATACAGTTAAAGATTCAATGTCATCTGGGTTAATAAGAGATAAGACGTCTCCACCATCTTTATTCCCACCATTAAGATCACCAAAAGTATCATTCGGTTGCCCTCCGGTCGGATTAGATAGCGGAATACCATCCACAACATAGAGCGGTTGGTTGTTACCTAGAGAAGAATTACCTCTAAGAGTTACCTTAACAGATCCTCCAACCCCAGAAGAACTTCTATTAACAACAACCCCAGATATCTTACCAGAAAGACTATTGACAGGGTTTGTTTGTTTGACTTTACTTAATTCTGCTGCATTAATATCTTGAGCAGCATATGTTAATGATTTTCTACTTTTTTGAATACCAAGTGCAGTTACCACTACATCATCTAATTGTTCTGTATCTGCTTCTAACTGTACATTAATTGCGGTATCACTACCGACAGTTATTTCCTTACTAGCCATTCCCAAATACGAAAATACGATTACATCTCCTGTGGCAGCAGTAATGGTATAATTACCATCAAAATCTGTCTGCACCCCATTCGTAGTTCCTTTTATAATAATATTAACTCCTGGCAGCGGTATGCCATCTGAAGCCCCCTTTACTATACCTGTAATTTGGATCCCCTGTCCAAAGCTCAGAAAAGAAAAAAATAATAAAGTGGTAAGGGTTAAAATTTTTTGTTTCATATTATAGTGTTGTTTATTTGAATGATCTCAAAGTAGTATTTTAATACTCCCGCAAAATTTTTTTTAGACAAACGACACCGTTTTAATAACAATCAACAGATAGTCAGAGATATCAGTATTTTGGCTGTTATCACTTTCTTAATTTTTTTGGTTTTCTGTGTAAATAGCCTTACTTTTTTCAAAAATTTTTGTTAAAACGTTAATGAAAAAAAGAATTTTATCAATTATTAATAATGGGGAACGGTGTTCATAAAACAATTAAAAGAATCTATCACTTATACTTTTGGATTGTTTATTTTCTGTTTAATTGGGTACGATGGGGAAGTTATTTTAATGATTATTGGTATTCATTAAAATCCAATCTTGTCGAATTTCCTCTTCATTTGATTATTGTATATTTTAATATTTATTATCTGGTTCCGAAGTTTATACTTAAAAAAAAGTATGTAGGTTATCTTGTTGCACTTTGTATTGCACTTGGTGTACATTATGTTTTAAGATCTGGACTTAATTTTTGGCTGGTTACAGAGGATATTTGGCCAGAAGTACAAGGAAAACTTAACCCTTTTGGTTTTAATCATATTGTTGCTGTTACTATAGGAGAACTATATGTAATAGGACTTACTTCTGCTATAAAATTTACAGTAGATTTTGTAACAGAGCAAAATAAGAATAAACATTTAAGCGAATTACAATATAAAACAGAATTGAAATATCTGAAAGCTCAGATTCAACCCCACTTTTTTTTTAATACTCTAAATAGTTTATATGCGTTGACGATACAAAAATCTGAAAAAGCTACAGATTTGGTATTGAAACTTTCTAATTTCATGCGATATGTAATCTATGAAACCAGTCAAAAAAAGTTACCTCTTTTACAAGAGATCGATCATATAGATAATTATATCGAACTTGAAAAAATGCGTCATTGTGATAGGGTAATTTCAAATGTAGATATAAGTGGCAATATAGATGATGTTAAAGTCGTTCCTATGTTATTTTTGCCTTTTATAGAAAATGCTTTTAAACATGGTCTTCGGGATAATGATAGAATGGAGCTATCTATTTCTTTTGAAAGAAATGGCAATGAATTGATATTTATATCCAAAAATAATTATGAAGAACAATTAGAAATTGAAAAATCAAATGGGATAGGTATAAAAAATGTAAAACGAAGATTGCAAATTCTCTATCCCAAAAATTTTACGTTAAACATATCAAGAAAAAATAATGAATATTCGATTTTACTTAAAATCCCCATCTAATGACTATTAAATGTATAATAATTGATGATGAACCCTTAGCCATAGAAGTTATTGAATCTTTTTTGGAAGAATTTAAAAATGTTCAGATTGTTAATGTTTTTAGAAGTCCGATAGAAGCATTACCCGTTTTAGAACTAGGCGATATTGATGTAGTGTTTTTGGATATAAATATGCCTAAGATGAACGGCTTGGAGTTTTTGAAAAGCTTGCAAGTATATCCTCAAGTGATCATTACTACGGCTTATAAAGAATATGCACTAGAAAGTTATGAATTAGAAGTTTTAGACTATTTGGTAAAGCCTATCTCCTTTAATCGGTTTTTAAAATCTATAAATAAATTAACTGCTAGATTAATTGCAATTAAAAAACATGAACCTTCTATAGATCTCATTCAGCCAGCTCATATTTTTTTGAAGGTAGATAAGAAATTAGTTAAGATCCTCCTTAGTGATATCCTTTTTATAGAAAGCCTTAAAGACTATATCAGGGTGAGTACAATAGAAGGTACTTTTATGTCACATAAATCTCTTTCAAGTATAAGTGAAGAACTTCCTTCAGAAAATTTTATTAGAATTCATAAATCATATACAATAGCCATAGATAAAGTTAAGTCAATAGAAGGTAATCTTTTGGAAGTTGGAGGCAAAAGAATTCCTATCGGAAGAAATTATGCGGCGCACGCCAAACAACAAATATTAAAGAACAAATCAAATTTATTAAAATAAAAACCAAGAATGGAACTAAGTACCTTAGATTATTCAATCATCATATTCTTTTTCTTAACTACACTTATTATAGGTGTTGTAGTAGCCAGGAAGTCTGGGAAGAACACATCAGAATACTTTTTATCCGGTCGTAATATGCCATGGTGGCTCTTAGGATTTTCTATGGTAGCAACTACTTTTTCTACTGATACACCTAATCTGGTAACAGATATTGTTAGACAAAATGGGGTTTCTGGAAATTGGATATGGTGGGCTTTTTTGTTAACAGGTTTACTCACTGTATTTATTTATGCAAGATTATGGAGGCGATCAAATGTGAATACAGACATGGAATTTTATGAATTACGATATTCTGGAAAATCAGCTCGGTTTTTGAGAATATTTCGCTCGGTTTATCTGGGTTTTATTTTTAATATACTTGCTATGTCTGGTGTTACATTAGCCGCTATTAAGATTGGTCAAGTAATGTTAGGATTATCTGCTATTGAAACCGTTGGTTATGCCGCTATTGTTACGCTTGTTTTTAGTGCAATAGGAGGGTTTAAAGGGGTAGTGTACTCTGATTTTCTATTATTCTTTGTTGCAATGGCAGGTGCAATCGGAGCAGCTTATTATTGTGTGAATTTACCCGAAGTAGGAGGTATTAATAATTTGGTGTCGAATCCCAATGTACAAGACAAACTATCGCTTGTTCCAAAATTGGAAGATAAAAAAGGGTTGATCACATTACTGGTTATACCTTTGGCTGTGCAGTGGTGGAGTTCCTGGTATCCTGGAGCAGAGCCAGGTGGAGGTGGGTATATAGCACAGCGTATGCTTGCTTCAAAAAGTGAAGGACATGCGATCGGAGCTACATTCTTTTTTAATATTATGCATTATGCATTAAGACCTTGGCCTTGGATTATCGTTGCATTAGCTTCCCTTATTGTATTTCCTGATCTTGCAAGTTTAAGCGAAGCTTTTCCGGGGATCACAGAGGATAAGTTGGGGCATGATCTTGCATATCCTGCGATGTTAACAAAATTACCAGCAGGACTTTTAGGACTAGTGGTAGCGTCTTTAGTGGCAGCTTATATGTCAACTATTTCAACACACTTAAACTGGGGAGCTTCATATCTGGTAAATGATGTTTATAAAGAGTTTGTAGATAAAAATGCCACAGAGAAAAAACTAGTGAATGTAGGAAGAATAGCAACTATTTTATTGATGATAGTGAGTACTTTAATTGCGTTAGCATTAACTAATGCGGTTCAATTATTTAAGTATATATTAATGTTTGGAGCCGGTACTGGACTTATTTTTATTTTAAGATGGTTTTGGTGGAGGATTAATGCCTGGAGCGAAATTTCAGCAATGTTTTCATCAGGTATCATTTCTATAGTGATAAGTACTTCTTTTATTAACGAAAAGCTGTTTGGTAAAGCAATAGAAAATGGCTTTCAAGAAGGAATATTCCCTGATTGGTTCGAGTTTCCTTTTGTTGTTTTAGTGACTACTATTGTCTGGTTATTGGTTACTTTTCTTACCAAACCCGATGATGATCAAAAACTGTTTGATTTTTATAAGAAAATACAACCCGGTGGACCTGGATGGAAATTTATATTAAACAAAGCCAAAAAACAAGACGTAGAAATTATCACGGGCAAAGAAAGGTGGATGGTTCCTTCTGGGATATTAGCCATGATTTTAGGATGTATTCTAGTCTATGGAGCATTATTTGCAACTGGAAACTGGATATACGGAAATTACACAGATGCCTCTATGTTAACTGTTGTAGTAGTGATTGCAGGGTTCTTGCTATCCAGGCTTTGGAAACGAATAGGTAAAACTCTGGTGTCATAACTATTGTGAAAAGGATACAGTCAGTTGATTTTTTAAGAGGATTTACCATAATATTAATGATTTTGGTAAATACCCCTGGAGATTGGTCTTATGTATATGCACCTTTATTGCATGCCGAATGGAATGGTTTGACCTTAGCCGATTTTGTATTTCCTTTTTTTCTATTTATTGTTGGTATCTCTATTTCATTTGTTTATAAGGAAAAAAGTAGAGATACCACTACATACAAAAAGATCATATTTAGAAGCATAAAACTTATTATACTAGGATTGTTTCTCAATGCTTTTGTTCCCTATATTCCTTTTCTTGAAATTAAATCTTTACGCATTCCGGGAGTGTTACAACGTATAGGAATTGTATTTTGCATAGCATCTATATTGTATCTTAATTGCACTAAAAGGCAATTATTAATGATCTCAGGATTGATACTTGTAGGATATTGGTTATGGTTAGCGTATATTCCTTTACCCAACGGAGCTTCTCCAATATTGCAAAGAGGATCTAATAACTGGGCTAATTATATAGATTATAAGTTGTTAAAAGGACATATTTGGAAGCCTGATTATGACCCCGAAGGAATTCTAAGTACTTTTCCAGCAATAGTGACAACACTCATTGGAGTTTTTATAGGTGAGATTTTAATAAGTACAAAAAAACGGAAGCTATTTTTTCTATCAGTGATAGGAACGGTTTTTATTGTAATAGGGTATATGTGGGGATTTTTATTTCCAATCAATAAAGCCTTATGGAGCAGTAGTTTTGTATTAGTAACTTCAGGGTATGCGATTTTGTTTTTAGTGTTGTTTTATTATTTAATGGATGAAAGTAAGTATAATTTTGGTTCAGTTATAAAATCAGTTGGGGCTAATGCCATTATCATTTATTTTTCTTCCAGTATACTTACAAAAATATTTTATTTGGTTCATATCACCCAGGATACTTCTATCCATCGTTGGCTTTTTGAATGTTTGTTTGTTTATGAGTTTTTGGACAGAAGTTTTTCCTCATTTATATATGCAATTGCGGTTGTAGTATTTTATACCTTAATGGCTTATGTGCTATACAAAAAAAAGATATTCTTTAAGGTCTAAACATATTGTGTTACACAAATTAGAATACAAATATTTGTTAGTTTATAGACATTGTTTTTGCAGGTTATATTGATTCATTTTTACAACATTTCAGTTTATCCTTAATTAAGTGTTACAAATCAATATTTTGAAGTTGTTTAGCGAATTAATTTCTTAGATACTTCACTTCTTTCTACTTTAAAAAACGAAAAATCAACTTAAAGCTCTTTTTTAAACTTAGTAACACACAAAAATCGTTTAAACCCTAACTATAACAATTATGAAAACTTCGAGAAGCAGCACGATTCCGTGGCTGCATTACACAACTCATGTTAAAACCGTATGTATTCTATTTTTTTTCTTAGCCCTGGGAAGCTTAAATGCCCAGGTGAATACAGGAGGAAATTCTAACACATCCAATCATAACAAACAAATCATTGGTTATATAACCAATTGGGATGCTTGGAAACAACCTACGGCAGGAGTGCCAGCTCAAGGAGCATTAACTCAGTTGAATATAGACTATTCGAAATACACTATTCTTAACTATTCCTTTTTTGGAGTAGCCAATGATGGATCTTTACATAGTGGAGATCTTCGAAATAAGAATATTTATCAACCAGGAGCTGTGCAACAACCAGGTGATATACTATTTAGTGATGTATATAGTAGTTGGGATTTTCATATTCTTTTTGGTGAAATCGAACCTATTCAGTACATCAATGAAGCTGTAAAACAACGCGCTGAAGCATTGGGTTACCAGGTAACTGTAGGTGGAAATACCTGGAGCCATCCAGAGTGGGGGCTTGAAGGGACTTTACCATTACCATTACCAAAAGAAGGTAGTGATGGAAAAGGATTATTGGAGTTAGCACATCAAAATGGAGTAAAAGTAATGGCTTCTATCGGTGGATGGAGTATGTGTAAACATTTTCCTGAAATGGCGGCAGATCCGGTTAAAAGAGCACGTTTCATAGAAGATTGTAAAAAGCTGATTAGTATGGGGTTTGATGGAATTGATCTGGATTGGGAATATCCCGGGCCATTTCCTGGAATGAATTTTACAGGAACAAATGCTGACTATGCTAATTTTGAGAATTTAGTTCAGGAAATTAGAAATGCTATTGGTCCAGATAAATTAATTACAGCTGCAATGGCAGCAGATTATAAAAAATTAGAAGGATTTAACTGGTCAAATCTGGCCAATACCATGGATTATTTTAATATGATGACCTACGATTTTAATGGTGGTTGGTCTAATAAAGCGGGACATAATGCGCCTGTATATCCATATGATGGAGCTGAAGCGCCAGAGTTTAACTGGCAAACATTATTTAATAAGATGACATCGATGGGAGTGCCTTCGAATAAAATAAACTTTGGTATTCCATTTTATGGAAGAGGAGTAGTAACAGAGGGTAATGCTGCATTAAACGCACCTACCGTCAAAAGAAATGTAACTATACAACCCGATGGACCTGTGAGTACTGCTGCCGATTATACAAATTGGCCACAAGAGGTATATGATGGTACACCAAATTATTTCTTTATTAAACAAAAGACTGGAGGAGGAAGCGGATGGACCAGACAATGGGATGATCAGGCTAAAGTACCTTATATGACAAAAGGAAACTTCTTTTTAAGTTATGATGATGAAGAATCTATAGGAATAAAAGCACAGTATATCAAAGACAATAACCTTGCAGGAACTATAGTGTGGACTGTTTATGGGGACTTGGAGATGAGCGGATCGGTTCAATCTTTTGGAACTAAATTAAAAAGGTGGTCCAATGTAAAATCACCATTAATCAATAAAGTAAATGAAGTTTTTGCAAGTGGCGTAGTGGGTAATGTAATGCCTACAGTTGCCATCACTTCTCCTGATTCTGGAGCAACATTTACTGCAGGTTCAAATATTACTATAGCCGCAAATGCCAGTGATAGTGATGGTACAGTGACCAAAGTAGAATTTTATAACGGAAATACTAAAATAGGAGAAGACACTTCCTCCCCGTATACATTTGACTGGAATGATGTGTCTGCAGGAAATTATACGATTAAAGCAAAAGCAACCGATGATAAAGGAGGAACTGCAACTTCGTCGATATCAATTACAGTAACGGGAAGTGGAGGTAATCAGTTGCCAACAGTATCTATTACTTCTCCTCAGGCTGGAGATACATTTACAGTTGGAGCTAATGTTAGTATTTCCGTAAATGCAAGTGATAGTGATGGTACAATTACTAAAGTAGCATTCTATAATGGAACTACACTTTTAGGAGAAAAAACAACTACTCCATATACCTATAGCTGGAATAACGTTTCAGAAGGGAACTATACAATTATGGTCAAGGCTTATGATAACGAAAATGGTGAAGGGTCCTCTTCTGTTGCTATTACAGTAAGTGATACTGGTGGTTCATGTACCTCACCCGCGTATGTGCCAGGACAGGTATACGCGGGAGGCGATATGGTTTCTTATCAAGGAAATGAATATAGAGCCAAATGGTGGACACAAAATAATGATCCGGTTACCAATAGAGAAAATGTTTGGGAATTAATAGGGCCTTGCAGTGGAGGAGGATCTTCGCCACAGGTATCAATAACATCACCAACTTCGGGAACTAACTTTACCGTTGGAAATAGTATTACTATCAATGTTAATGCATCAGATAGTGACGGATCTGTTTCTAAAGTAGAATTTTATAACGGAACAACAAAGTTAGGTGAAGATGTAACGAGTCCTTATAGCTATACTTGGAATAATGCTACTATAGGTAGTTTTTCGTTAACAGCAAAAGCTACTGATAATGAGAATAATCAAAGTACTTCTTCTGTTGTATCGATAACCGTTGGAAATGATGGTGGATGTACAGGTAGTAGTGATTTTAAAGTGGTAGGGTATATGCCAAGCTGGCAAGGCACCCCTTCGAATATTCAATATGATAAATTAACACATATAAATTACTCATTTCTGTTACCAAATAGTGATGGTAGCCTTCGTCCTTTGGATGGTACTGCAAAAATGCAACAAATTATTACTCAAGGTCATGCTCAAGGTGTAAAAGTATTAATCGCCGTAGGAGGATGGATGGATGGAAATGATTCAGCATTTACAACCCTTGCAGCTAATCCATCAACAAGAACTACATTTATAAATAACCTGGTAAATTTTGTGAATCAGTATAATCTGGATGGTGTTGATATGGATTGGGAATATCCTCGAGAAGGAAATGAGCCTCAGAATTATGAATTATTAATGCAGGAGCTAGGACAAGCGATGCATAGCAGAGGGAAATTATTGACTGCAGCAGTAGTAGTTTCCGGATGGAATGCCGACGGAATATTAAGTGGTGTTTTTGATGATGTAGATTTCTTAAATATCATGGCATATGATGGTCCAGATCATTCTTCAATGGCACAAGCCGAAGGAGGATTAAATTATTGGTTAAGTCGTGGGTTGCCAAAATCTAAAGCCGTATTAGGAGTGCCCTTCTATAGTAGGCCACAAGTAAAAAGCTATACTGAATTATTAGCTATGGGAGCAAATCCTAATAGTGATTCTTATCAAGGAATGAATTATAATGGAATAGCTACAATAAAAGCTAAAACAGAAATGGCTTTAGAAAGAGGTGGAGGAATTATGATGTGGGAACTATCACATGATACTAATGACCAAGCAACATCACTACTGGCAGCAATTCATCAGGTAACCGGTGATCCTTGCGGTGGAAATAATACTCCACCAACGGTATCAGTAACATCTCCTGCATCTGGAGCATCTTTTACCACCGGAACGAACGTAACGATTAATGCAGATGCTTCAGATAGTGACGGAAGTATTACTAAAGTAACATTCTATGTAGATGGAGCTATGGTAAGCGAAGATACATTATCACCATATTCTGCGAGTTGGACTGCAATTGAAGGAAACCATACGTTGACAGCAAAAGCCACAGATGATGATGGAGCTATGACTACATCTTCTTCAATTGAAATAAGCGTAACGGGAGGTACAGGTAATGAGTCGCCAACAGTAACTATTACAAACCCTTCTCAAGGAGCAACGTATACTGTAGGACAAAGTGTGAGCATAGCAGCTAATGCAAATGATACAGATGGTAGTATAAGTAAAGTGGCATTTTATGTAGATGGAATCATGATAAGTGAAGATTTTTCAGCTCCATTTACAGCAAACTGGACATCAACATTAGGAAGTCATAGTATTACAGCAATGGCAACAGATGATGATGCCGCAACAAGTACCTCTATTGCAGTAGCAATTACGGTAAATACAGATGCCGGAAGTGATTGCGATGCCGCACCTTATGTTGACGGATCAGCATATAATACGGGTGATGTTGTACAGAATTTTGATAAAAAATATGAATGTATTGTTGGTGGATGGTGTAGTATAGGAGGTCCTTATGCTCCTGGTGATCCAAATGGTTGGGCTTGGCCAAATGCATGGAAAGAAATTGGAGATTGTACCGGCGGTGGTGGAGCACTTACTGTGTCCATTACACAACCAAATGATGGTGCAAGTTTTACAATTGGACAATCTATAAATATAACAGCAACAGCAAACGATACAGATGGAAATGTTACTAAAGTTGAGTTCTTTGTGGATGGAGTAGAAGTTGGAGAAGACATGTCATCGCCATACAGTACAAATTGGACTGCTACTCAAGGAAATCATACACTTATGGCACGTGCGACCGATAATGATAATACAACAGTAGATTCAGCACCAGTTACTATAACTGTAGGATCAATAAATCCACCACCGCCAGGAGGAGATCTTCCTAAGCGAATATTAGTAGGATATTGGCATAATTTTGATAATGGTTCTTCAACTCCAAAACTAAGAGATGTATCTGATAAATGGGATGTAGTTAATGTCTCTTTTGCAATTCCTAAAGTTCAACTAGGTGCAGACATGGAATTTATTCCGGATAATAGTATATATTCTTCTATACAAGAGTTTAAGGATGATGTAAGAGTCTTACAAGGTAGAGGTCAAAAGGTCCTAATTTCTATGGGTGGTGCTACTGGAGCAGTTGATGTAGATAACCCTTCGGATGCTCAGATTTTTAGTAGTTCAATGACTAATATTATTAATGAATACGGATTTGATGGAATGGATATTGATTTTGAAGGTACTTCAATTTCTTTGGCCCCGGGAGATACCAGTTTATCAAATCCGACTTCTCCAAAAGTAGTAAATCTTATTTCTGCTTTCAGATCTATCCTTTCTCAATACGATATGTCTAAATTTATTCTATCGATGGCTCCTGAAACGGCTTATGTTCAGGGTGGTATTGGGCAGTACGGTGGTATTTGGGGAGCATATCTTCCTTTAATTCATGCATTACGTACAGAAATGGATTACATCCATGTTCAACACTATAATACTGGTAGCATGTTAGGATTAGATGGTAGATCATATTCTGCTGGAAATGCAGATTTTCATGTAGCGATGGCAGAAGTATTATTACAAGGATTCACATTAAGTACGGGAGAACAGTTTCCTGCTTTACGACCAAATCAGGTTGCAATAGGATTACCAGCTAGTCCATCCGCAGCTGGAAGTGGATATACAAGCGCATCCGAGGTTCATAAAGCATTGGATTATATTATCAAAGGACAATCTTTTGGTGGACAATATACCCTTCAAAACCCTTCAGGTTATGCTGATTTCAGAGGATTAATGACTTGGTCCATTAATTGGGATATTGTAGCTGGATTTGGATTCTCTACTCCTTATAGAACATATTTGGATGCCTTAGAGGGTAGAGCAAGCAAAACGATCAATGCTGTAGAAGTATATCCTAATCCAATTGCTGGAGATTTAATGAATGTAAATATCAAAGCTTCCAGAGCAAATTCTGATTTCAATTTGGGAATATTTAATACCAGCGGAATCAAAATGTTAGATTTCAAGAGTACACTTACACAAAAAGGCGATAATCTTAAATCTTTTGATGTGAGTACACTTCAGGAAGGCTTATATTTTTATATTATTTCTTTACCAAAAGAAAAGATCAATGGTAAAGTAATGATAAAACGCTAACCCCGATTTCTTACCATCCGATGTTATAGAAACTACTATGGCATCGGATGGTTTTTATTTTAGATACCCTATTCTAATATCTTTTATGATATAGAAATCTATACTACTTTCTTAAAACCTAATGTATGAAAACACAATATATACGAACAAGGTATTTCGTTTTAATTCTATCTTTTTTCTGGACACTTATTAGTTTTACAACTATAGCGCAAGAAACTCCTGTTGCTCAAAATGGTCAGCTCAAAGTATGCGGAACACAACTTTGTAATCAATATAATAAACCAATTCAACTTAGAGGAATGAGTACTCATGGCATACAATGGTATGGGTGGGGAAATTGTTTAACAGAATCTTCACTAGATGCCCTAGCCTATGATTGGGATGCTGATATCCTTCGAATCTCCTTATATGTACAAGAAGGAGGATATGAAACTGATCCCGTAGGATTTACCAATCAGGTAAATCGATTAATTGAAGAAGCTACAGCAAGAGGAATGTATGCGTTAGTAGATTGGCATCAATTAAATCCGGGAGATCCAAATTATAACTTAGAAAATGCGAAACGTTTTTTTACCGATATCGCTAATCAACATAAAAATAAAAATAATATCATTTATGACGTTTGTAATGAACCCAATGGTTCTGGAGTTACCTGGAATCGTATAAAAACCTATGCAGACCAGATTATACCTGTTATTCAATCGATTGATAATGATGCCGTAGTCCTTGTGGGTACTCATGGGTGGTCAACTTTTGGTGTATCGGGACAGGGGAATTTGCAAGATGTTATTAATAATCCATTACAGTTTGATAATGTGATGTATACTTTTCATTTTTATGCTAAGAGTCATGGAGAAGTGTATTTAAACAGATTAGATGAAGCGTCTAGTCAATTGCCTGTTTTTGTAACTGAGTTTGGTAGTCAGGAGGCTAGTGGTGATGGACCAAATGATTTTGTAATGACGCAACGATTTATCGATCTGATGCAACAAAAAAAGATTAGTTGGACAAGTTGGAATTATTCTGATGATTTTAGAACTGGCGCAGTTTGGCAATCCGGAACTTGTTCTGGTGGACCTTGGACTACTGATAGGCTTAAATCAGCAGGAAGCTGGATCCGAGATAAAATTAAATTTCCAGCAGATAATTTTCCTGGAAATGGAGGAAATGATACACAATCCCCTTATGCTGGTACTCCAAGAAATATTCCTGGTAAGATCGAAGCCGAAAACTATGATCTTGGGGGGCAAAATATAGCATTTAATGAACTTTCTGACAGTAATGAAGGAGGTGAGTATCGTAATGATGCTGTAGATATTGAAGTTTGTTCTGAAGGAGGATATAATATTGGTTGGATAAAAACTGGAGAATGGCTTGAATATACTGTAAATGTAGAAACCGCAAAAACATATACATTAGAATCCAGAGTTGCAGCAATTTCTTCTGGAAGAAAATTTCATATAGAAGTTGATGAACAAAATAGCAGCGGTCAGATTGATGTCCCTAATACTGGTGGATGGCAAAATTGGCAAACTGTAACAACTTCTGTAACATTAAATAAAGGAGTACAAGTAATTCGAGTCGTTATGGATAGTGATGATTTTAATCTGAATTATTTGATATTTAAAAATGAAGAAAATCCGTCGAATCAATCTCCAACAGTAGTAATTACATCTCCACAACAGGGAACTTCTTATACTGCCGGGCAGACATTAAACATATCAGCCAATGCAAATGACATAGATGGAAATGTTACCAAAGTAGAGTTTTTTGTGGATAATACTAAAATTTCTGAAGATATATCTTCACCATACACAACAGATTGGACTGCTATAACAGGTAACCATACAATTCGAGCCGTTGCCATTGATAACGATGATGCTATAACTTCTTCAACAGTGGATGTTATAGTACAAACGAATACAGGTGGAGGAAGCTGTGATGTGGATATATATTCACAAAACGGAAATTATGCTGCAGGAAATCAGGTGCAAAACAATGGGAGCATCTATGAATGTAAACCCTGGCCATTTTCTGGATGGTGTAGTGGAAATTCAAGTGCATATGCTCCAGGTACAGGAACCCATTGGGAAGATGCCTGGATAATCATAGGTGACTGTACCGCCAGGACGGCACAACAAGAAACTTATTTTACGTTGACAAGAAACTATCCAAACCCTTTTGATGAGGTAACGAATTTTCGATTAGAATTAACAAAATCAAGCACTGTAGCGTTTACTATATATAGTCATATAGGAAATGTAGTAAAGACCCAATCGGGAATAAAAATGAAAGCAGGAATACACGATATACCAATAAACTTTTCGGGCCTTAAAGAAGGAATGTATTTCTGTAAAATTTTAATAGATGGAAAAGAAATGATCCACAAAGTGATAAAAGAATAGCTTAATTAATTGTAATACAATCTTGGTATTTCAAAATACTCACTCTTGTTACATAGAACAGGGTCGAGATACATTATAATTCAATGTTGATTTCTTGACTCTGTTTTATGTGATATAAAAGAGTTGTTATGTAATTCATCCTAAAACACATTAAAACACACGATAATGAAAAAACATACTTTTATAAGATTAATGTTTTTAGTAGTGCTATGCTTCTTTTCGTTTCAAATACAGGCACAGACTGGGAGTTGTGTCAGTCCCCAGTATCAAGACGGAACAGCATATCAAACTGGAGACGAAGTACAAAATTTTGGTAAGCAATACCGTTGTAAAGTAGGAGGATGGTGTTCTCTCGGAGGACCATATGCCCCAGGAGGGACTGCAGAATGGGCGTGGCCAAGTGCTTGGGAGGTATTAGGTACATGTGATGGAGGAAATAGTAATCAATCCCCTATGGTGAAAATTAATTCGCCAGTCAGTGAAGATCAGTTTCAATCTGGAGAGGTAGTAATTATTGAAGCAGAGGCTACAGATCAGGATGGGAATGTGATAAGCGTTACTTTTTTTATGAATGGAGTTGAAATTGGTGTGGATACCAGTGCACCATTCGAGTTTAGGTTTTCTCCGATGGATGGAAATCATATTATTACGGCAGTGGCAAAAGATAATCTAGGAGCAACCACACAATCTAAAGAGGTTGATATTAAGGTAACTCCACCATCAGGAGGAGACTGTAGTAGTTCACCATATGTAAATGGAACATCCTATGTGACTGGTGATGAGGTTCAGAATTTTGGAAAGAGGTATCGTTGTAAAGTTGGAGGTTGGTGTTCTGCAGGAGGCGCATATACTCCTGGTGGTTCTGCAGAATGGGCATGGCCATTGGCATGGGAAGAGTTAGGTCCTTGTACAGGAGGTAATACACCACCAGAAGTTACAGTGCTAACACCTTCTATTGTCTATACAGGGGCTTTACCAGTAACAGTACCCTTTCGAGTTCGCGCAATAGATGCTGATGGTATTGAGCTACCTGTTATTGTAAATGTACCAGAGGGATCATTCCCTTTAGACCCAAAAGATGATGATATTTATGAAAGAGATTGGTCTTTTTCAGATTATAAAACATATACATTCACGGGATATGCTAGAGATAATAGAGAGGGTGTAACAAATTTTTCGATTGAAATTACCATAAAAGAACATATAAGTGGAGGAGATGCTATACTTTCAGAAGCACAATACAATGAGTTCTTCCCATATCGATTTGGAACGGATTTAGATACATTTGAACTAGATCCTGCTAAAGATTTCTATACATATCAAGCGTTTATAGATGCAATTGCCAGAATGTCAAATATTGA
Source organism: Aquimarina algiphila (assembly GCF_007489275.1). Classification (GTDB taxonomy): domain Bacteria; phylum Bacteroidota; class Bacteroidia; order Flavobacteriales; family Flavobacteriaceae; genus Aquimarina; species Aquimarina algiphila. Next base: position 107,330 of record NZ_VLNR01000006.1, on the reverse strand, counting down.
AATAACTTTCGAAAGACGTAAAGGAACAAATTTATACCGTCTTACTAGAAAAGATAAGCAAACCAATCAATCATCAGTGATTCGTATTGATCAGGATTTTAATGCTGATTGGAATCAATCCAAACCTATAATAACCCAAGTGGTTGATTATGGAACTTTTGCTAATGAAGGAAACGAAACGATCCGTAAACGTGAGCTGGCAGCTTTTCTGGCTAATATAGCTCAAGAAACTACAGGAGGTTGGGATACTGCTCCTGGAGGAAGATATTCCTGGGGATTGTATTTTAGAGAAGAACAAGGATATGAAGGGACTGATAGGATAGGGTATAGAGACGAAAATAATATTAACTATCCTCCCGCACCTGGCAAATCCTATCATGGAAGAGGACCAATCCAACTTAGTTACAATTATAATTATGGACAAGTAAGTGAATTCTTGTTTGGAGATAAAAATATACTTATAAATAATCCAGAACAAGTTGTGCAAGATGGAGCATTAGCTTTTCAGACAGCGATATGGTTCTGGATGACGCCACAATATCCAAAACCTTCTGCACATGATGTAATGGTCGGTAATTGGACTCCTACAGTATATGATCAGGAACGTAATAGAAAACCAGGTTTAGGGATGACAATTAACATTATTAACGGCGGTATAGAGTGTGGATCAGGAACAGAATTCATTAAAGTAACTCATAGAATTGGTCACTATAATCGTTTTACAGGGATTGTTGGAGTAAATAATGACCTGGATACTACCAATGATTGTTCAGAATGTGGTTGCGCACAAATGACACCTTATACTACTCTCGAACCAGAATCGAGAACTGCTACTACCCAAACTTTAGCACTAACCAAAATGAATATCTATCCTAATCCATTTTTGGATACTGTCTCTTTTAGTTTTGAATTATATCAAAGACAGAATGTTTCTATTCATGTTTCTAGTCTTAATGGAAAACGATTAGATAAAGAAATAAAGAATAAACCTTTACAAAAAGGAACATATACTTTTTCCTGGGATACTTCAAATTACGCTAAAGGAATATACTTCTATTCAGTAACCATGGGTAAGGATACAAAGGTGTTTAAGATGATTAAATTCTAAGAACTAACATAAAACTATAGATCACTAAAAAATAACGTCATGAAAATTTTAAATAACATCCTCACCCAACATAGAATTAGAGTACACCTTATAATTACTATATTTTTTTCATTGGGAGTAGCCAAATATATGTCGGCTTCGGATACTACATATAATAATACAATGGATACAAAGATCATTGCCTGTAGTTCTCCAGCATGGGTAGCAGATAATGTATACATCAAAGGAGATAAAGTTACTTATCAAGGGACAGAGTATGAGGCGTTTCATTGGACTCAGAATCAAAATCCAGCGAGTAATAACTCACAATGGGGGCCATGGGTAGAAGTAGGACCTTGTGATGGAAGTAATATTGTCCCAACGGTGTCTATATCTTCTCCTTTATCTGGAGCTACATTTACAACAGGAAATAGCATAACCATTAGCGCTGATGCTTTAGATACTGATGGTACAATTACTAAGGTTGAATTTTTAGTTGATGGCATCGTATTATCAGAAGATACCTCTGTACCGTATATAACAGATTGGATTGCAACATCAGGAAACCATACGCTCACTGCACGTGCAACAGATAATGATAATGCAGTAACGGTTTCATCTGATATTGTTATTACAGTAAGTATAGAGACAGGGAATCAAATGCCTATAGTTGCTATTGTAAGTCCAGCAAATAATTCATCATTTACCACAGGAGAAAATGTAGGTATTACAGCAGATGCAAGTGATGCAGATGGTAGTGTCAGTAAAATAGTATTTTATGTTGATGGAAATATGATTAACGAAGATACATCATCTCCATATACAATAAATTGGACAGCAACCGAAGGTACCCATAGTTTGGTAGCTATAGCAACCGATAATGAAGGCGCTAGTAGTACATCTTCGGAAATAAATATAACCGTACAATCAGATACCGGAGGAGGAAGCTGCAATGAAGCACAATATGTTGAAGATGGAGGATATGTGGCTGGAAGCAAGGTGCAAAATGATGGTAATATCTATGAGTGTAAACCTTGGCCATTTACAGGATGGTGTAATGGTGGAGCTTCGGCATACGCTCCCGGCAGTGGAACCAATTGGGAAGATGCTTGGGTATTGGTTGGAGAATGTGGTTCTGGTGGAGGGGATGGAGAGCCTACTGTATCAATTACTTCGCCATCTACAGGACAATCATTTATAGAAGGTAACTCGATTACGATTAGTGCTAATGCTTCAGATGATAACGGAACAATAACCAAGGTAGAATTCTTTAGTAATGGAATCAAATTAGGAGAAGATACTACTAGCCCATATAATTTTGATTGGAGTGGCCTTTCGATAGGAAATTACTCATTAACAACAATAGCTACAGATAATGATAATTTGTCAACTACATCAAGTGCTGTTAATATACGTGTTATCACTTCAGGTGGTGGAGGTGGGCCACTACCAGAAAGAGTATTAAATGGATATTGGCATAATTTTCAGAATGGTTCGGGGTTGATAAAATTACGTGATGTTTCCTCTAATTGGGATATTATTAATGTTTCTTTCGCAGAACCAAAAATATCCTCAACAGACGGTGAATTAGGCTTTGAACTAGCTCCAGAATTTAGCACGATCAATTATACTGAGAGTGATTTTAAATCAGATATCCAATACTTAAAAGGAATAGGTAAAAAAGTAATTATTTCTATTGGAGGAGCAGAGGGGCAAGTGAGATTAAATACTATTTCTGCCAGAGATAAATTTATAACTTCTATGATCTCTATTATCGAAGAGTATGACTTTGATGGTATGGATATTGATTTTGAAGGACAATCACTATCTCTTGACCTTGGTGATACCGATTTTAAAAACCCTACAACTCCTGTCTTAGTAAATACTATCAATGCAGTAGAAAGTGTATATAATCATTTTGGGAATGATTTTATACTCACTATGGCTCCTGAAACATTTTTTGTTCAACTGGGGTATTCATTTTATGGTGGAATTTCGCAAGGAGCTGATCGTCGCGCTGGAGCATATTTACCTTTAATCCATGCATTACGAGATAAATTAACCTTTTTACAAGTCCAGTATTACAATTCAGGGTCAATAACAGCATTAGATGATAGTTTTTATAGTATGGGTAATGCAGATTTTTATGTTGCTCTCGTAGATATGTTATTAAAAGGATTTCCGATAACAAAAGATTCAAGTAAATTTTTCCCAGCACTTCGCCCAGACCAAATTTTAATAGGAGTACCGGCTACAGTTAATGCAGGAGGAGGGTTTACAGGGTCTCAAGGAGTCATTGATGCACTGGACTATCTGATCAATGGTAATTCTTTTGGTGGTCAATATTCATTATCACAAAACTATCCAGGTCTTAGAGGAGTAATGAGTTGGTCGATTAACTGGGATCAATTTGGAGGGTTTGCCTTTTCAAACCCTGTACGAACTTATTTAGATGGATTAGGATCACGTGAAATAACTACATCTGTACAATCTAAAGTTCTTTTATATCCAAACCCATTACAGGATCGACTACAAATGCAATTAGATACAGAAACCTCTGTTGGATATACCCTAGAATTGTATAACCATATAGGGATAAAAGTATTTGAATATACAGGATTGCAACCCAATAAGAAGGCTTCATCTCCAATACCAGGAGTAAATGTATTAGAACCTGGAGTGTATATCTATAAGATCAAAGTAGCTGATCAAAACTATTCTGGAAGAATCATAAAAGAATAACCATAACTATATTTTTATGATAAGAAGGATATAATTATTGTCCAGTTTTATCAAACACAAATCACTAAATATTAACCTAACTAAAATTTTAAAATGAAAACAATCAAAACATTACTCTTTTTAACCTTTTTTGTAATGGCAACTTCTGTGGTAGTTGCTCAAAACTGGAACTTGGTCTGGCAGGATGAGTTTACTAACGGAATAAGCCCTGACTGGGTTTTTGAAACCGGAAGAGGATCCTCTGGATGGGGAAATAACGAATTACAGTATTACCGTCGCGAGAATGCCAGTGTAGAAAATGGACAGTTAATTATTACGGCTAAAAAAGAAAATTTTGGCGGAGCTAATTATACTTCTGCACGTATGAAAACTCAAGGTAGAAGAAATTTTAAATATGGTAAAATAGAAGCAAGAATAGCTTTGCCGATGGGACAAGGGCTCTGGCCTGCATTCTGGATGTTGGGAAGTAATATTTCTTCAGTAGGTTGGCCGGCATGTGGAGAAATTGATGTTCTTGAGCATATTAATAACTCACCAGATATTCATGGAACTATTCACTGGCAGGATGGTAATGGTAATTATGCCTATTACGGAGGACATACAGCAGTTAATGTTACAAATTATCATTTGTATTCAGTAGAATGGAATGAGAATAATATCAAATGGTTTGTTGATGGAAATCAATATCATGAAGTTGATATTACTAATGGCGTAAACGGGACCAGTGAGTTTCATAATGAGTATTTTTTATTACTCAATATGGCAGTAGGAGGTAACTGGCCAGGGTTTTCTGTTGATGATAGTAAAATACCGGCACGTATGGCTGTAGATTATGTAAGAGTATATCAAGCTGGTAGTAATCCTCCAACTACAGGAGTAGCTACTATGTACCAACATTGTTCTTATGGTGGATATGGTATTGATTTAGGAGAAGGTACATATACAAGAGGTCAATTAATTGGATTAGGTATTGGAGATGATGATATCTCTTCAGTAAAAGTACAATCAGGATATCAGGCTACACTTTATTTTGATGATAACTTTACAGGAACTTCAATTATAAAAACAGGAGATACCAGTTGTTTGGTTAACGATGGATTTAATGACCAAGTTACCTCTATCATAATTTCCAAAACAGGGAATAATGGATCTAGTCAAACAATTGAAGCAGAAAATCACACTTCTATGTCAGGTATTCAGAATGAAAACTGTTCTGAAGGAGGGCAAAATGTTGGATATATCGATACCGGAGATTGGATGGCATATGCAAATATTAATTTTCCTTCTTCTGGGAATTATCGTATAGAATACCGAGTTGCAAGTGCGGTTGGAGGCGGTACATTATCTGCTGATATAAATGCTGGAGCTACGGTTCTTGGACAAGTGAATATACCAAATACAGGAGGATGGCAAAACTGGACGACAATATCTCATAACGTTACTATAAACGCAGGAACTTACCCTTTTGGTTTATATGCGGCCTCTGGGGGTTGGAATATTAACTGGATAAAAATAATAGGACTATCCGATGTGAAATTTGCTGATTCGACGTTGGTTGAGAATAAAGAAAACAATGGTGAAGTAAGGAATACAGATACCATGACATTATATCCAAACCCTTTTAAAAACTCACTTCAATTTAAGTTTGAAGGAGAAAATGTCAGGGTTACTGTGTTCGATGCTTTTGGCCATAGAATACTACATTCTATAACAGTAGAGCCAGGAAGATCTATTGATCTTTCTCATCTTAAGAAAGGACTATACTTAGTTAGTATAGAAAAAAATGGAAGCACAGAAACAAAACGTGTAATTAAAGAATAATATCATGAATTTTAGATATAACAATAGTATGAAAGTTAAAAATAGAGCTACTCATATATTTTGTCTTGGACTATTATTCTTATTAGGGATAGTAGCTCAAGCACAAACATTACCATATGAAATCACCAATAATTCAATATATCCGGATAATGAGATATTTGTTGCTATAGTGGGAATTACCGATGGGCATGTTTGGATAGATCCCGTGACAGGTGCAGTGAATCGAATGGACAGTACTTATAATACAGTTCAAGGCCCTGTAATTGATGGTAATCAGGGACCAGGAGAGAATGGTAAATATGCCAATTGTTTTCGTAGACTCAGCGATATTCCTAATAAAACGGTTCAGATTCCTAAAATAGCAGGATGTAGAATTATGGTTTCTTTTAAAAGTCAACTGTATCTCTACTTTTTTGGCCATTCAGGTGCTCCAAGTGGGTATTCTGCTCCAAATCTGACAAACCCAACAGATCCCAATCAGGGTATAAAATTTGAATTGATTGAATTAACTTTCAATGATATTGGCCTTTGGTGTAATACATCAAGAGTTGATTCGTATCAATACCCTATGGGTCTCGAGGTCTGGGGAGATGACTTTTACAAAAAAGTAGGTGAGTTAAAAAAACATGATGATATTTTGGCCCAGTGGCAAGCAACGGTTCCTAATGAATTTAGAAGCTTACTCAATACAGATGAAGGAACGATTCATTTTCCTACCAAAGTCGAAGCATTTCCTAAAAACTTTATGGATGGGTATATAAATGATATTTGGTCTAAGTATGCTAATCAGGAGCTTGTATTTACATCAGATGCCGGTATTTGGAGAGGAAAAGTACAAGGTGGGAATCAATTTGTATTTAATAGAGATAGTGACGGACAGGTTGCAACAATCCCGGGAAAACCAACTACAATAGAAGCAATGGAAGGGAGTGGAGTCATGGCATCAGGACAGCGATGGGATTTGGTAGTACAATCTCAAATGGTTGCAGCAATTACAAGACACGCTATAGATTTAAACGTACCTTCAGGAGTGTTACAAAATTTTGGAGATACTTCTAAATATTATCAAACCTGGCCGTATAACTGGTACTCTAAATTCTTCCATCAGACAGATATTAGCTTCGAAAGCCAAACCTATACGTTTGCATATGATGATGTGTATGATCAATCAGCAACAATCCATACTCCAAACCCTAGAAATGTAAAAATCACACTTGGAGGTCTCGAAGGAAATTCAAACCCTAATCCTCCAACTACAGAAGTAGCTACTATGTATCAACATTGTTCCTATGGTGGATATGCAATAGGTTTAGAAGAAGGTACATATACACGAGGTCAATTAATTGGATTAGGTATTGGAGATGATGATATTTCTTCAGTAAAAGTACAATCAGGATATCAAGCTACACTTTACTTTGATGATAACTTTACAGGAACTTCAATTATAAAAACAGGAGATACTAGTTGTCTAGTTAACGATGGATTTAACGATCAGGTTACCTCTATTATTATTTCAAAAATAAATGGTGGTGAATCTAGTCAAACAATTGAAGCAGAAAACCATACTTCTATGTTGGGTGTTCAAAACGAAAACTGCTCAGAAGGAGGACAAAATGTTGGGTATATCGATACTGGAGATTGGATGGCATATGCAAATATTAATTTTCCTTCTTCTGGAAATTATCATATAGAATACCGTGTTGCCAGTGCAGTTGGTGGTGGTACATTATCTGCTGATATAAACGCAGGAGCAATAGTTCTGGGTCAAGTGAATATACCAAATACGGGAGGATGGCAAAACTGGACTACAGTATCTCATACTGTTACTATAAATGCGGGAACCTATTCTTTTGGTTTATATGCAGCATCTGGCGGTTGGAATATCAACTGGATTAAAATAACGAAGCAGTCTGATGCACGATCTTTTGATGAAGCTTTAATAGGAAATACTAAAACAATTGAAGAAAAGATATCTCCGCTTATGATATACCCTAATCCTGTAGATGATTTTATGTATATCGCAGGACTTGATTTTGGTGCATTCGAACTCTATGATTTAAACGGAAAAAAACTTTTAGAAGTACAACCAAATGGCGGAAACATAATCAAATCTGATATGAGTTCATTGGCATCTGGTATATATGTTTATAAAGTAAAAGGAGCTAGTCAAACTCATTCTGGAAGGGTCATAAAACAATAGTCATAAACATAATTACTAACTATTAATATCTAACACAAATTCAATTATTATGATTAAAACTCAGATCACAAGATTGTCAATACTAAGTTTGTTATTGACAGCTTGTACAGCAGAACAATTTGATGAAGTCACCACAGCTTCAGAAGAAGTAACAAAAGCCAGTTTGGTAGAAATAGCCTATCCTGAGAACGTAGGGAAAGTAACTGAGATGTATTATGCGGGAGAAAAAATCCAGGTTGAAGAAATTAATGGAGAATACATCTATGAAGGTGATATTGTATTTTCAAAAAACATGTTGTCTATAGCACCGACCAAGTTGGTTTTTGAAGAAGGAGAACAAATTCCTGAACAAAAGAGTGTCGGTAGAACCGGGGGACGGTGGCCCGATAACACAGTATACTATACGGTCGAGAGCGGATTACCCAAACAATATCGCGTATCTGATGCCATTGCACATTGGGAAGCCAATACATCCTTACGATTTGTACAACGAACAAATCAGTCTAACTATATACGCTTTAGAAAGGGATCCGGTTGCTCCTCTAGTGTGGGGATGGTAGGTGGACGCCAGAACATCACCTTGGCAGATGGTTGTTCTACAGGAAATACCATTCATGAAATTGGTCATGCTGTAGGATTATGGCACGAGCAAAGTAGAGCTGATAGAAATCAGGATATTACGATTAATTTTCAAAATATACAAAGCGGTAAGGAGCATAATTTTCAGACTTATGTGCAACGAGGTAGAGATGGAGATGAATATACAAATCGTTTAGATTTTGGATCGATTATGCTATACAGTTCATATGCATTTTCGAAGAATGGAAATCCTACCATTACCAAAAAAGATGGTAGTACTTACAGTACGCAACGTAATGCCTTATCTTCTGGAGATAAGACAGGTATTAATCAAATGTATCCTGGTAATGGTGGAGGAGAAGTATATGAAAATGGAAACTATTATACAATTCATGGAGTAAGAGTCTACAGATACAGCGATGTTTGGTGGTATTGGGATACTAATCAAAATAGATGGAGACGGGTAGAATTAAGAGGTACTACCTGGTATTATATAAGCTAGTTTGATACTAAGTTTAGTGTGTTTTAAAAATCCCGGCCCGTTATAAGGTCGGGATTTTTTAGTTTTACTGCTTGAAGAATAAGATTTAGGGTAGATCAAATGGTTTTATAAAAAAAATCATTGAACTTTATCATAGTTTTCAGACTGTGAATAATGTCCCTCTTTATCTACATCGATTTGTTGATACGAATTGGTGCCCATCACAAGTTCGAATACAAAAACTTGTGTGGTATCGACAATTTTCATCATAGGACCAGAAGCATATTCTAAACGTTCTTCGAGCATGCCGTCTTTGATAGTATACGTACCATAACCGAACCATTCGTTATTATCTTTTGGGTCATAACGAGTCCACATCACTTTTCCTTTGCTGTACATCTTTACCTGGCGATATCCATTCTGATTAAGAACAGTATCAATTATTTGGTTGTGATCATCATATAAGAATTGATGTTTAAGTTCCCAAACACCCTCTAGGTTATAAGGCTCAATTGCGGTAGTTTTATTTTCTTGTGTAATAGCGAAAAAAGAACACATCCCGCACAAAATTAAAATTAAGGTTTTCATGACTGCAGAGATTTAAAAGCTATTCCTCAATAAGTTACGAAAATTTTATGAGATTGATTTGCTTCATAAAAGTTTTAATATTTATTTACAATATTAAATCCAAATACAAACCAAAGAAGTAATTTGGAAATGGTTTTTTCATCCCTACAGAATAGATAGACCTACATGTTTTGGGTCAAAGCAGATGTCATTTATGAACCCTAATAAACTCGGTACAAGAACACTCTAAAAGTATTCTGAGCTTGTTGAAAATTCACTTTTATGATATTCTGTTTTTTATCCACCCCTCTTATATCATAATTGTTTTCGCAATAATGTTTTTGTATTATTTTATTCTATCAGGATGACGATGTGATTTTTATATTCTTGACTTATAGATATATAGTAATATATTTAAGGTTTATGTCACTAGAATTGCTCTAATAAAAGAGGAGAGTTTTAAAACCCATAAGAAAAACAATGTCATCACCTTCTTTTTTATACCTTAGTAAAAATTCAAATTTATGCGCTACTCTAACGAACTTTTCCTTCGTTTCAAAACCGTATTCATAGCATTTATTGGTGTTTTTTCAACTTTAGTTTTATTACGAATCATTTTAAATAATGCCTTTTTAATTGAAAAAATTGTTGAGGTTACGTCTTCTTTAAGCCGTTTAAAAGTATGGTGGATCATTATTTTGTCTGTTATTGTTATACTAACACTATCCAAGCATAAGAGTGTTGGCGGATATTTTACCATTCTTGTTACCATACCTTTAGTAGCAGTTTTGGTAGCTATAACTATATTAAGACGTTCTCAGGACGGAACTGTAATTTCAGAATTCATTAATACAGTATGGTATTTTACTTTATTATTAATGCTTTTATCTTTGGTAATGATTACTATATCAAAAATTAAAACTTTTTTAAAGTATTTTGTTTATATAGTCAGTATCTTATTGATTTTATTCTTCTTTGCAAGATTTATATTTTTTGAAGAAATCTTTTTTAGTAAAGCTAATGATACTGAAAATCAAATAATTGTTGGACGATTTTTACTCCTTCTTCTGTTATTTATTTGGCTTATTATATCAATTAACCCTATAAGTTTGCTTAAACAATCAGAATCAACTAATGGTAAACGAAATGATGTTTCAGAAAGTATGGTAATACTACTTTTAGGCATGTTTTATGTTTCAGTTTACTTCTTTATCTGTAAAGACGTATTAGATTCTGAAACATGCAAAGCGGTCAACTTTGATTGTGTAACAAAGCTTTGGGAATTTTAGATAAATATGATAGACAAAATAATGATACTCCATCGCTTTTGTATTTTTGGAAAAAGAATGCAAAATAATATTAGAGTATAAAAGGCATTAAAAAGATCATTTAGATTACCATTAATGATGATTTGAAAAATGAATAGGAAATATTAATCGTAGTTGAAATAAGATCAAATATAGTATCAGTTAATACAATTTTCATCAGTAAATTTTATAAAATGTATAATTTAAAAAATAAGATTAGTTTGGGGTTTCTTGGTGTTTTAACTTCAACACTTCTATCACAATGCAATATTAATAAAGCAGAGAGTAATAGTAATGAAGTTGGTAATACAAAATCAACTATTGTTAATAATGTAAAAGACTTTAAAGATTATTACCCATCTGGTAATGTCAAAGAAATTGGTCAATTTATTGAAGAAAGAAAAACAGGAAAATGGACTTTATATTATGAAGATGGAGAAATACAATCTATAGAAAATTTCAAAAATGGAAAACGTGACGGATATTATAAAACTGATTATTCTGGTGAACTTTATATGGAAGGTTGGTATAAAGAAGATATAAAAACAGGAGTATGGAAAAGCTATTTCAAAGAAACAAAGACTTTAAAATATTTAAAGCAATATGATGATAAAGGATTAGCAAATGGAGAATGGAAAAATTATTATGATTCTGGAGAAATAGCAAGTATAGAAAACTATTTAAATGGTAAAGCTAATGGGAAACAAACTGAATATTTTAAAAATGGTAAAATACATACAACCGGTGAAAAAGTAAATGGTAAACAAAATGGATTATGGAAATATTATTTTGATAATGGAAATTTAAAGTGTGAAAGAGAATTTAAAGATGGTGTCGATGATGGAAAATATGTAGAGTATTTTAAAAATGGTAAAATTTACAAAACAGGGAAGAAGGTAAATTTTAAAAAAAGCGGGGAATGGAAAATCTATGATGAACAAGGGAATTTGCTTGATACTGTTTTGTATAAAAACGATGATTGAAATTATTCTTAGAGATTAAACGAATTTGTAATCTGTACCGTAAAATAATCACTATCTCTCTGCGAAAATCGTTTTAGTGTTTTCAGATTCATTGAGATAAAGGATATTTATAAAATGAATCTAATAGTAAAAGGGATTGTTTTTTTTATAATTACAACTATTGTAATTAGTTGTGGATATACAAAAACAGAGGATGATAAGTTTCCTGATATGGAGGTGTTTCCAGAAAATTCAAACACTGAAATAGCGATTCAACCTCTCAAAATGAAAATTTATGATATGTATAGCTCTAATAACGCTACACTATACGCTGCTGTTAACTTTTTTTACGATGATGGGTCTACAGGACAGTATATTATGGAGATGGATAACGAATTAAATAGTATCGATTCTATTCCCAGACATGGCTCTTATTTTATTGCAAAAAACGAAAATTTTTATGTTAATGATAAAAATGGAAATGTAATTAAGTATCATGATCTAAAATCTAAACCACAAAAAGTACCCATTCATCCATTTCATGGTCAGTTATATAAGGATGATATAGAGAAAAAACTTAAGGAAAAAGGATCTTATGCATTAAATAAGTTTCCTGATAGTCTGCATTATGATATAAGTCGCAAAATAGATTCTATAAGTTATCATAAATCAGTAGACGAATTTAATAAACAAGTTTTAACAAATCTGGAGTGTGTTAGAGATATCGGAGACTGGTATTTGCTAACATACCCTCAAAATGAATTTATAATAAAAGAAATGCCTACTCTGCTTTGGAAAGAAAATATTGGAAATAGGAAAGAGCCTTATGAACAACTCAATGAATTTGATCAATGTCAGCGGAGAGATAAATTCATAAAAGTTGATAACAAAAGCTTATCGATCAAAGATAAAGCTGTAACAGCAAATGGCAGTTCAGGAGGTAACCATTTTGTGCCTGGAACTTTCTATCCCAAAGGATATCAATATTATGAATTCAATATAAATGATACGACTACTCAATTCAAAATTTTTGCAGAACATGTACTTGCTCAAAAAATAACATCAAGAAACATCCCAAATACAAATATTTATTTACTCGATGTTAAACCAGAAATATATGATTATGATCATCCAACTACTTATATCATAGTTAAAGAATAATTATCTTTAATAAGATTTTAATTAAAAAACAAGATAATTGGATTGTAGTTTTTGATTAGGATTATAATAAATCTTACGGTAGATTCGCTTTACAAAATATAAGAAAACATTAACCTATTGGATATGTACAATTGTTATACGCAAGTTGCAATATGAATAGAATAGAACATATAGAAAATGAAATTTCTGAGTTAAGAAATCAACTAAGAGACCATAAGCTTTACAAAGTATTAAGTGATGTGTCAGACATTAAAGTTTTTATGGAGAATCACATATATGCCGTATGGGATTTTATGTCTCTTTTGAAAGCGCTACAATTACAACTTACAAAAGTAGAAATACCCTGGACCCCAAGAAAAAATGCAACGCTTTCAAGATTTATCAATGAAATTGTCCATGGAGAAGAAAGTGATATTAATGAATTAGGAGAACCCAAAAGTCATTTTGAAATGTACTTAGATGCAATGGCGCAAATTGGAGCAAATACTAAAGAAATCAATACTTTAATTGGATGTATTGACTCTGGACATTCTGTTAATTCGGCATTGAATGAAATTAGTATTGATAAAAGAGTGGCTGATTTTGTGAACTTTTCATTTGCTATTATTGACACCAATAAGTCTCATTTGATTGCCTCGGCATTTACATTTGGTAGAGAAGACGTTATACCAGATATGTTTATCGAAATTTTAAAAAGTGCAGATTCTGAAAATAGACGTTATGACAAACTCACGTATTATCTCGAAAGACATATAGAACTTGATGGGGACGAACATGGTCCTCTCTCTCTTCAAATGATATCAGAATTATGTGGAACCGATGAGGTAAAATGGTCTGAATCACTTACCATAGCAAAACAATCTTTAGAAAAAAGAATTTCATTATGGGATGCAATTTGTGAATTAATAGAAAAAGAAAAACTAGTATGTAATAAGGAATATAGCGCATAGTTAGTATACAGGAATTAGCTATGTCACAACGCAAAAAATTAACTTCATGTTGTTTGATACTCCTAGGGAAAAACTATTCGAATGCGAAAATTTATAGAAATCAATATCCTTTTAATAATGACAGTATTTCTGTTTAGTTCTATGATGAATCTAACAGGACCTTCTTCAATTGCATCAGAAATTAATCCCATTTCGATTAATGAAAATGGAGAGATATTGTGTAAAACTCGTTTCACAAAAAATCAAATGGGTGGGTATAGTCCCATGAGAGTCGAATATGGGTTTTGTATTCTTTCTAAAGATACCATTATTCAATTTAGAGGTAAAGTCCTTGAGGATAATGAAGCATATTATGAACAATTGAAGTATTGGGACGACATATTTAAGTCAGAGATCAATGAGGAACAATTAAATGAACTTAATAAAGAGGTTCTTAAAAATGAATATAACTTTTCTTCATGTAATGCAAATTCATTTAAAGTTGATAAAACAATGCCGATCTCAGAGTTTGAGACCAATAAAAAAATAAATCTCAAAGATAACCGACAAAAAGCATTACATGGAGCTTCTAGTACATCATATTATGATGAAAAGAAAGTTCATTTACTCTACGATTTTGGACATATTCTGCTTCTTAATAATATAAATGATGACAATGATGAAGAAGAACTTAGCTTAGGATCTGATTTTGATTATTATAATCCATGGGTAAATGAAGAGGATAAAGAAGTTAATATAGGATTTGATATAAGTTTGGTTACAGGAGTTTTGATTACTGAATAATTATAACGATAACCTATGTAGCGTCACATTTTATAAGCAAAATTTCACCTAATATTAGAAAACCATGAAATCCCTGAAATCTCATGGATTTGTAATCCGTTCATAAAAAAACAATGAACTTTTTACTATATTCGAAGCTATGAATACAATTGAAATTCGGACTGTAGATGTTGTTCAATATATAAAACCTTTACGAGAAGGAGGATCTCTTCCTGCAATAGTTAAAGCTGATGATGATTTTCTTTATGTTTTAAAATTTCGGGGAGCTGGCCAAGGGAAAAAAGTACTTATTTCAGAACTTATTGGTGGAGAACTGGCAAGGGCGATTGGATTACATGTGCCCGAATTGGTATTCATGAATCTTGATGACTCTTTTAGCAAAACCGAACCTGACGAAGAAATCCAAGACTTACTTAAATTTAGTGTAGGTCTTAACCTGGGCTTACATTTTTTATCCGGAGCAATTACATACGATCCTTTGGTTTCTATTGCTGATAGTATGACAGCATCCAAGGTGGTATTACTGGATAGTATGATTAGTAATATTGATAGAACTTTTAAAAACACAAATCTATTAAACTGGAATAACGAATTATGGTTGATCGATCATGGAGCCAGTTTTTATTTTCATCATAATTGGGAAAGATGGAAAAATCATCTTACTAGAACATTTCCTGCAATAAAAGATCATGTTCTTTTGGAGCGAGCGAATCATTTAAATGATGCTTCAAAAGAAATCCAACGATTGATTAATAAGGATAAAATCATAGAAATTGTATCAAAAATACCTAAAGATTGGTTAGAGGATGAATCAGAGTTTTTAACGCCTGATCAAATGAGAGCGGCATATATTGAATTTATATGTACTAAACTTTCTAAGATAGATTCACTAGTTAAAGAAGCAGAAGATGCAAGATAAGGTTACATTTGAATTTGCTGTTATTCGATTTGTTCCAAAGGTTGAACGAGAAGAGTTCTTTAATATTGGTGTAATATTGTTCTGTAAGCGCAAAAAATTTCTTGGTGTAAAATATCACGTTAATAAAAGCAAGTTTGAAGCTTTTTCAAATGACTTTGAATTAAAGCTGCTAGAGGAATATTTAAAATCCTGGAAGTTAATCTGCAAAGGTCAACCCTCTGGAGGAGCTATTGGAGAATTTGAACTAGCCGATAGATTTCGTTGGTTGGCAGCCTCAAGAAGTACTGTTATTCAAAGTTCAAAAACACATCCTGGTTTATGTAGTGACCCAGAAAAAGAATTAGAAGATCTTTTTGAAAGGTATGTTTTATAAGAAACATTGTCAAGTTATAGTATTCAATTAAACGATACGACAAGATCATGATAAATGAAAAAGTAAGTTCTTCTGATGTTTTAAAAAAGAAAATAATAGCACATATACAAGAAAAAGGCAATTCACCCATTGTTTTAAAAAGGAAAGAATACCTTATTAGAGAAGGTCGTATCGAAAATAGCATGTACATCGTTGAGCGGGGTTCTTTAAGAATATTTGTAAATAGAGAATCCGAGGAAATTACATTAAGGTTTGGTTATCGTGGTTCCTGGATGACTTCTTTTCCTTCTTTTTTGAGTAGAACTCCCTCCTTATATAATATACAAGCTATAAAAGAATGTCATTTACTTCAAATTGATAGAGATGATTTTTTTGATTTTATAGCTTCAACAAAAGAAAATCAAGCACTTTGGACAAAAATGCTTGAAGAGTTTGCAATTCAACAACTAGAACGAGAATTAGACATATCTATTCGTACACCTATAGAACGATACGACCGTTTATTAAAAAGAAGTCCTCATGTTTTTCAGGAAATTCCTAATAAATATATTGCATCATACTTAAGAATGAATCCCGAAACATTGAGTAGGTTGAAAAAACGTTGACTAGAGTCAATGTTTTCTGAAGACAAGTTCTTGATTTTTGTTTCTATAAATTCTAAATATAAAATAGATGGAACTAGAGCATAGTGATTCAATACAGAATCAAAATACAACAAATCTTATGAATTATGTCTTTCAGAGTTTTACCGTTGTAATAGACAAAGGAGTGGCGTTTGTTACTTTTGACTATGGAGAGACTAATATTCTGGATATAACCTTGGTTACAGAGTTAGATAAACTAGCTAAAATGCTTGAGGTTGATGAATCGATAAAGGTAATTGTCTTTCAAAGTGCTAATCCGGATTATTTTCTTTCACATGCAGATTTTAAATTACTTCAGAATTTTAGAGATCAAGGAGTATATGATAGTGATGAAATGCCATTGTATTCGGGTTTACTAGAAAAATTTAGGATCATGCCAAAAGCTACAATTGCAAAAATACAAGGCCGTGCTCGTGGTGGTGGTGCAGAATTTATTATGGCTATGGATATGAGTTTTGGAGCTATGAATTCTGCGTTATTATCTCAGATGGAAATTATAATAGGGATTCTTCCTGGAGGTGGAGCAGCACAATATCTTGCCAGAAAAGTAGGAAGATCCAGAGCCATGGAAATCTGTTTGGGAGGAGGAGATTTTGATGCATTGGAGGCCGAAAAATATGGATATATTAATAGAGCGATCCCAGATGATGAGATCGATTCTTTTGTAGAAGACCTAGCGTATAGAATCGCTACGTACCCAGCAAAGGCAATTGCTTATAACAAAGCTACCGTAAATTTATTTGAAAAAGATAGGGAACAAGAGTTTATTATCTCAAATCAATGGTTTGCTGAACTTGTAAAAACAACTGAATTTGATGATAGAGTAGATAAATTTTTTTCACAGGGTGGTCAAACCAGGAAAGGGGAATTATCTAACTGGAAAGAATGGGCAAGAAAATTAAAATAGTCGTTTTTTATTCAAATTTTGACCTACATTGACATTATGAATGTTTTGATTATTGAAGAAAAGAAAACAAACCTAGTTACTAAAAGGTGATTATTGTAAATTAAAACCCATTTAAGCTTAAATTAATGAATAGAAATAAAACATTAAGGAACTGAAAAACATACTGATGATTCTTACGAATTTCTTAAATAAAATAACTTTGAAACCAAAAAAGATTTTTTTTATGGATAGTATAGGAGCATTGATAACTGCTATATTCTTAGGCTTGGTATTAGCAAGATTGGAACCTATTTTTGGAATGCCTCCAAAAGTGCTGTATGGTCTGTCTTTTATTGCTTGCATGTTTGCCTTGTATTCATTTTACTGTCATTTACAACTTACCAAAAACTGGAGACCATACCTGATAGGTATAATTAGTGCAAATCTGATATATTGTTGTTTGACCACTGGTTTAGTGATTTGTTATTATCAAAAACTAACAAATTTGGGCTTAATGTATTTTTTGTTTGAAATTATGGTAATCCTAATTCTGGTATGTATTGAATTAAAAACAGTTTCCGAATTAACCTACAGAAAAGATTGATTTTGAGATTCTATCCATAATAATCGTTTGTTTTCTATCATACTTACTATATATTTAACGTGTAGCAAGACTAAATAGAAAAAAATATGAATTAATATAACACTTGCAATAATGAATAACATTCAAATACGAGTATTGTGTGTATGTATTCTATCGATTATCATTTCTTGTTCTGACTTTCCTAAAGATGAGCAACAGAATATTACCAAAGAAGTACAATGGAAATATTTAATAGATGAGGAATTATCGAATTGGGATACCTACTTAAGTTTTAAACATCAAAAGGGTTATGATGGTTCTGCACCAAAAAATGAAGATGGAACTTTGATAGATCCGATAGGAATGAACAAGTCAGAATATAAAGTATTTACTACTGTTAAGGAAGGAGAGGATGAAATCATTAAAGTAAGTGGAGAATATTATGGATGTTTGATTTCTAAAGAAGAATATAAGGATTATCATTTACAGTTGAAGTTCAAATGGGGAGATAAAAAATGGACTCCACGAGAATCATTACTTAAAGATTCAGGAATATTATATCATTCTATTGGACCAGTTGGAGCTGAGCATTGGAGAACGTGGATGCTGTCTCAGGAATTTCAAATCATGCAGGGACATACAGGAGATTATTGGAATCAGGCTACGTCGGCAATCGATATACGAGCATATACCCCAGAATATATAATGAATCCAATGGCTAATGAGCATCAGGACTATTTACATATTGGTGAAGGAGGACCTTATAAAAACTATTGTCTTAGGAGTAATGATTATGAGAAGCTTCATGGAGAATGGAATACTCTAGATTTGATTTGTTATAAAGATAAAAGTCTTCATATTGTTAATGGAAATGTAGTGATGATTCTTAAGAATTCCAGATATCTAAATTCACAAGGAGAAATGGTTCCTTTAACAGCAGGAAAGATTCAGTTACAAAGTGAAGCAGCCGAGATTCATTTTAAAGATATAAGAATTAGAGGATTAGATTCGTTATCATCAAATTATAAAACCTATTTCTAAATTAGAGCAAAATATACCGTAAAGCTAAATGAAAAAAAGAATTAGTATTCTAGTCGTGACCATTTTGATGTATTCAGCATATAGTCAAGTGAATGATTCAATACAGAATAAGCTTATTGAAGAATTAGAACAAATTTATTCACGTGGTTATATAACTGGATTTTCTGTTGCAATTGTGAATCAAAATGATATTCTATTTACAAAAGGATATGGATATTCTAATAAGAAAGAACATCAGGAATACTCAAAAAACTCTATTCAGAGTATTGCTTCAGTTTCTAAGACATTTATTGGTATAGCTTTACTTAAGGCTCAGGAATTAGGTAAACTTAAGTTGGATGACCCAATAAATGAGTACCTACCATTTGAAGTGACGAATCCTTATTTTCCAAATACATCTATAACGATACGACAGTTAGCAACACATACATCTACTATAAAAGATTCTCCGCGATATGAGAAGAATGGATACATTCTAAAAGAAAAGGAAAATGGTGGAGCTACAGTAAATACCAATTTTCGGTCTCCTGATGAAATGATGACTCAAGAAGCATTTTTGAGAAAAATTTTAAGTAAAAAAGGGGACTGGTACAAGAAGAATAATTTTTTAAAGAATAAACCTGGAGAAAAATTTAAATACTCGAATGTTGCTGCAGGATTAGCTGCTTTTATTATCGAAAAAGCAACAAACGAACCATTTAATGAATTTACAAAGACTCATATTTTTAAGCCTTTACAGATGTCTGAAACGGGATGGTTTTCTAGTGAAGTGGATTTCTCAAAACATTCTAAATTATATTCGACTACAGAAAAAGAATTGGCATTTTACCAATTGATAAATTACCCCGATGGGAGCTTAATTACTTCTTCTGAGAATTTAGGGAAATACCTCATAGAATTGATTGCAGGTTATAATGGAGAGGGAAATATACTAAAGAAAGAGAGTTATAAAGAGTTGTTCAAAGCACAACTAACGGACGAAAATTTTGAAGAGCGAAATGAAGGCCCTTACAATGATGAATATAATATGGGGATATTTATGGGGATTTCTGCTCAGGGGCAAATGGGACATACAGGGGGAGATCCTGGAGTAGCATCATACATGTTTTTTAATACTAAAACCAAAATAGGGAAAATTCTTATCGTAAATACAGATCTAAAAAAGGAAGGGATAAATGAATTTATAGACATCTGGAAAACATTAGAAAAGTATGAAGCCAGACTCTAAGTTAATTACTTGATTATTCATAATAAGCAATCTCTCGTTCACATACGAGCATTGGAATTTCATTTTTATACACTATTTTTTTAATCCAATTGTTATTGTTGTCATATTCATATGTCGTACTGTTGTACTCGGTAGGTGTTGCATCAGAGTAGTACATATGACTTTCAATTTGGTCACCATGCTCATTATAAGTCATTTTATAATGTGTGGTTTTTGATTTATTAAACCAATATTCATTGGTTTCATGCAATTTATTATTCTCATACGTATAATGTACTCGTAAATCTACTTCACCAACACCATTTCTATGTTCATCGATAAAATTATTTCCATTACTATCATATGTACAAGTCTGCACAGACTCTAACTGGTTGGCAAGATTATAAATCTTTTTTTCAAAAACGTTAGGGCCACTATAGATAAATATAGTTTTCTCAATGATAAACTTTCCATTGATACTATGTTCGATGAATTCTATAACCTGACCTTTAGAATTGTATTTATATGAGAAATCCTGACTTAATTTACCATCGATAAATTCTTGAGTTCGTATCTTTTCTCCTTGTGAGTTATAAGTGTAAACTGTTTCAGATTCTTGATGATCATCAAGAGAGTAATTATATATCTTGTTTAGAAACCCCAAAGTATCATATGTATAGGTATGTTTTGAACCCATATTTTTTTTGGTATCAAACCAGTGGCTTTTTTTTAATAAACGCCCACTTTGAATAAAGACCAATTCAACCGCCTGATTAAAACTATCTTTTTGTATGATATTATTTTTTTGGTCTAGAGTAGCGTGAGAAGTTATTTCTTTTAAAGATTTTACTGATCCTTTTAGTTCTAATTGTGCAAGATCATTTTGTGCCTTTACCCCGAAGAGAAAGGAACTTACTGCAATCAGCAGTGTTAAAATTCTGTAATTTAGCCTCATAAAGTTAGTGTATCCTGTGTGAATGGGTCTCTAGAATTACTAAAATAAAAATAATTAAGAAAATACAATACAAAAACCTTAAAAAGAATACGGTAATACCATGTGTTTTTAAGAGCTAATATTAGAATCTTTTGTACATCATGTTTCGAACGTTCTTCTGTTTTTTTTCAATCCATAGAACATATATTCTAATTAGACTTAAAAAACTTTTTTATATTAGTAAGCTATAATTCGGCGCAGAGAGTTGAGGTAAAACATGTAAACAAATCCATTATGAAGGATTTTATAATTCAACTCTTTTTTAGCGCCGAAATTATAGCTACATCTTAGTGTAGTTTAAATTCCATTTGAATATTACATCGTTGGTATGGGGTAGGTATACCAATTACTTTTTTAAATCCTAGTTTGTAGTATAAATTAATAGCCGGTTTTAGTACAGTATTGCTTTCTAAATATATATTTTGAGCTCCCAAAGATTTTGCTTTTTTAAGTATAGCTTCACCTAAAAGAAATCCAATACCTTTGCCTTTTGCCTTTGGAGAAACTGCCATTTTTGCCAATTCAAAATCATAATTTGGATGATCCATTTTTATCAAAGCACACACACCAACAGGTTCATCTTTATACAGCGCAATTAAAATCTCACCCCCACGATCTAATATATATTCTTCTGGATTATCCAAAGCTCTATGGTCGGCTTCCTCCATAGTGAAAAAATTAGTAATCCATTCTTCATTAAGTTCTTTAAATGGTATTCTATATTTAGGTTCATAGGATATAATCTTAATATTTGCTGCTTCTCGATGTTTTTTCTCTTCCTTAACTCTTTGAAACATTGATTTTTGATCCAATAAAAGTTCAAATTCTTCAATAGCATGCCACATATTGTAGGTACTTTGGTCTAGTGTTTCCTCTACAGCTTTTCTTACATCAATGTATTGATCTCGAATTTGATTTGCCATTTGTTTCCCTTTAGGACCTAATGCTACATTATTTTTTCTTGCGTCGTTTTTATCTTTCTTTTCTAATAGAATCTTTTCTTTTACCATCTCACGAACAGTTTTGCTTACAGAAGGGTGTGAGTGACCGATCTCTATTGCTATTTCTGTAATTGATTTTTCTCCGTTTTCAGATACTACATAAAATACAGGAAACCATTTTGGTTTTAAATCTACATGATACAGTTCATAAATTTTATCAGCGTCTTTTGCCATTTGTTCACTTAGCATTCTTAGCCTGGTGCCAATTGCCATAATACCAACATTATTAAAAAAATCTGTTTTCATAACTATTTACGTAACTGATTACGTAAAAATATGGATATATTTTATTTTTTCAAAATTAAAACTCGAATAGACATTATTTTAAGAAAATGAAATTGGTATTGATGAATGTATATAATTAGGATACAACTCTTAAGTACATATATAAAAAATCCGGTCAAAAGGACCGGATTTTTATATATATCATTAGAATAATTTATTCTTTTGGACCGTTTTTCATATTTTCTTTTACAAGGCTATAAAACTCATCAAACTTAGGATCAATTATAATTCTTGTAGCGGTCTCTATACTTTCAGATCCGTATTCACTTTTTGCAAGCACTTCCATTCTTTTAGGATCTACTTTATGGTCAATTTGCAAAGCTCTGACAATGGCAGCTGCTTGTTTTGCACTAAGATCCCAGTTGTCACTGATGCTTTTATCTTTGAAACTAATAGCATTACTATTTCCTTCAACGATTATTTTTAAACCTGGTTTAGCTTTTAATGCATTAGCAATCTTTCCTAAAACACCTTTACCTTTATCGTCTACTTTATGACTATCATCATTCCCAAATAATGTGGCATTAGACAATACAATTAATACCATGCCATTTTGTACTCCGATATTTCCTTCTCCTCCTAAAGCATTTTTAAACACTGTTAATGTAGCTAGCTTAAGAGAATCGTTTTTCCCAATAGCATCATTTATTAACTTAAGTTGTCTATCTTTTTCCTGAAGACTTTTAAGAGATGTTTCTAAGTTTTTAGCTTTTTGATTTGATAACTGTGTAAAATTACTCATGTTGCTCAAAAGAGAAGCATTGGTGTCTTTAAGATCTTTTACCTGAGCTTCCATAGTAGCAACCTGAGTTAAGGTCGCTTTCTCTTTGTTGCGAGAATCATTCAACTCACCTTTTGTGGTTTTTAGCTCATTCCTTAATTTGGTTATTTCATCAAGAAGATCCTTTTTTTTCTGAGCTTGCATGGATGAAACTGAAATAAACAGTACAGATGCAAATACAATAATTTTTCTCATTGGTTTTAATATGATTTGTTGCAACTGCTAAAGTAAAACATTTTTATAAATAACAAAGCAAGTGACCTTTATGACTTTTTCAAGATTTGTTTTGCATTTTCAATACTAGCGTTAATTTGGTCTTTAAGTTTATTTACTTTAACCTCTTCTTCTTGCAGTAATTTCATCTGAGAAGACATCTTTTCTTTATCTACTTTTTGATCTTCTTCTTGATGCGGAAAAGTATCACTAAATTCACTCATCCAACTCATCATAAAATCATATGCATCTTTTACATCTTGTTGTGCTTTTGCATAGGATTGTCCTTGTGCTGTGGTATCTACTTTGGTTTCTAATTCTTTAATTAGACTACTCATTTCCCCCATTTTGGGCATGACTTCATCATGCACATCAATTATTTTTTGCATCAGAATATCAAATTCTTGTTCTTCTTTAGAAAGTTGATTACAGGATGTGCATACTAATAATAGTAGTAAGGCTGAGTATATAAACGATGATTTCATAAGTATAATTTTTTTATGTGATTTTTATTTCATTTTGTATTAAAAGGCAACCTTAATAAAGGATGTTTGTTTTTTTCAAAGATATTATTTTTCCTCTTCACGTTTAAGTTTTGCTTCATAGTATTGGTTTCCTATATCATTCATTTTACGTAATTGAAGAATAATTTGAAAAACACAAAATGAAATTACTGTAATTAAAATATAAGTTAGCATATATTAAATTTTAAAGTTTATTAGTTTTTTTACGATTGAATGTCTTTGAAGTCAAAATATAAAGTGTGAATCCAGAAAGAATGGTGAAGATGCCAAAAAAAGAAAATGCTCTAAGTAAGAGGTTATTAAAGTCATCACGTTCCTGATAGTCCATGGTATGCAACATCCATAAAAAATCAAAGATTCGCCATTTATTGTTTCTAAACGTTTGAACATTTCCGTATGTTACCGATACATATATCGTAGTATTTGCTGGTTCACTAAATGAAATAGCATAGGCCGGTAATGGCCGATTACGGTATTCGTGATGATTTCCTGTTGAGGTGAGATATTCAACTTCTGTTACTGGAGCTTTTATATTCAACTTATTTTTAGAAAGTTGGATAGCTTCGTTTTCCTGAAGTGGTTTTCTCAGATTTCCATTTTCAGCATTTATTAATACTACTTTTCTCTCCCCTTTATTAGTGATCTCAATACGATATATTGGGTCCATCAGTATCGTTGTAAGTTCTAATGATACTACACTATCATTCTTTACAAGATGTTGATCTAAAAAATCTTTTGGAGAAACGTAATTGATATCCTTTGGCAATATTGGAGCGTTCTTTTTTAAATGATCCCCTCTTATTTCATCAATATTCGTCTAACTAAAATAGAGTCCGCCTACGGTCCAAAGTAAAAATTGAATTCCAAGGATGATACCAAGGTAACGATGCCATTTACGAGTTAAACGTACTACTTTACTTTTCTTCATTCTCTATAATTTTTTATTAAGCAGAAAGTATTGTCTTTCTCTTTTTCTTTATGGTTCTGATATACTCAACAATTAAAAGAATGATTATACTTGCGCCAAATAATGGGAATACTAAACCTAGAATTCCTATAATTATTATAATTCCATATCCAATTTTAAAAGTGATGGGTACTTTTGGTATTCCCCATGATCCTTTACGTTTTCTAAGTATGTAAGAAATCAGAGCCGAGCCACTCATTATAGTCAAGGCTATTGCCGTAAAAAACATTAACCACCAATTCCAAACTCCAAATTCTCCTTGATGAAAAGCCATCACCCACATTCGCCCTCGCATTAATACTCCTACATCTTGCCAATCATTAGATAAAATCTGTTTTCCAGAGTATTGATCAAAATGAATCTTTTTTTGAGAGTTCAAATCAGATGGGTTATTGTTAGATACGCTAAAAACTCCTTGAGGACCTTTTGGAAAATGGATTTTTACCGTTCCTGTAAGATGGAGTGCTTCAGCTTTGATAGCAATTTGATCTAATGTTATAGGCTCTGCTTTGTGTTGAGATTGTAATTGGTGACCTTTCCAACTATCGGGGTAACCGGTATTTGTCATTTCCTGTAATTTTTTAAAGTTCCCTCCAACAACATCGGTCCATGGGAAAGCTCCAGCCAAAATGAGGATTAATAAACCAGAAATCCAAAACCCAGATATCGAATGCATATCCCTGAAAAATGTTCTTTTGCCTTCGCCAATTCTCGGAATGAAAAAACCTTTGAGTTTCCAGCCTCTTCCTGGCCACCAAACGTATAAACCTGTAAGGATTAGAACCAGCATCCAACTAGCAATAAGTTCTACTATTTTGGTGCCAAATTTGCCCATGAGTAATTCGCCATGTAATTTTCTAATGGTATACATGTCGGTTTCTTTTGTCACAATCTCCCCAGAGATTTCTCCTGTATATGGGTTTACAAACACGCTACTTTGTCCACTAAAACGACCAGAGATAAATTCGGTAGCATGATGTTTTGAAGTTGGTAATAGTAAAGCGTTTGGTTTTTTCACAGCATTTTTATTGGCAATTTGCCATTGTTGATCTAATGAAATACGATCTATTGCTACAGCTACTTCTTTGATATTCTTTTGCCTTGGCTTTTCATAATCTGCTTTAAAAAGATATATTCCTCCTGTTATAGAAAGTATAAGAATAAATGGAAGGGAGATTAATCCGGCGATAAAATGCCATTTCCAGAGCCATGTATTTAGTTTTTCATTTTTTTTCATTTCTCAATTAAGATTAGCCCTCCCAGATATAAATAATCCAGGAAGGCTGGTTGGATTGGTTGTTAGAAATTATATCGTGCACCAAGATGAAAAGCTCTCGGGTTTCCAATTGTAAAGCTATTTTCTCCTCTAAACCTATTAAAAGATGCTCTTGCAGCATAGAGTTCATCAAAGACATTAAGTGCATGACCCCAAACTTCAAAACCTTTATAGTTGATAGTAGCTCTAAGATTAAAAACAGAATGTCCCTTGTATGTTTCGGTGCCAAAAGTGCCATCCTGATTATTCACTTGTCCTTCAAAACTAGTGTTATATTCACCGACTAATTCGTATTCTGCACTAATACTAAATCCGAGGTTGTTTTCGAGATTTTTTCTATAGGTAATTAAGGAAGATCCTAATAGGTTAGGAGCAGTTTCTCTATCTGTGTCAGAATAATCGATACCTCCGTCAAAAAATTCGACATATCTGTGCTGTGCATAACTACCATTATGAGATATAGATAATTCTTTTATGGGAAACCATGTGATGCCATACTCAATACCATATGATCTTGTTTTTCCTGCATTGGTGTTAAAAAACTGATCGTTTTCATCTCTAAGAGTAATTAGAGTATTATTACCTTCAAGAAGGTAAATAGCTGCATCTAATTTTAGTTTTGCAGGTATGGTGAAATAACCCCCAACCTCATAGTTATTATAACGACTGGGCTTTATTCCTCGAAGTTCATTCCTGTTTCGATATAAGGTAGATACTTGTGGTGGCGCAAACCCTTGAGAATAGTTTGCATATAGTCCGGTTTTTGAATTTACATTATAATTAAAACCAAGTTTTGGAGTTAGGTTATTAAAATTATCTACAGCATCATCTACTCCAACAATTCCATCAGCCAGATTATCATAATCATACTCAAAGCCATCATACCGAAGAGCAGCGGTAACCTTTAACGCCTTGATAGGCGAAATTTCATATTGGAAAAACCCAGCATAATTAAAAATATTAGCTTCATAATTAAGGATAAAATCTCCTGAATTAATGCTGAAATCCAAATTTCTTCCTGTTTCAGGATCTACAGTTACGTTAATAGTTTCTGCTATATAATCTTGTGGCGAGTAGTCTACTGTACCTCCTAAAATTAAAGATGAATTGGCAAAACTAAAATCAATTTTATGTTGAATCAACCCTACATAACTTTTAAATTGATTAGAATTAATTTCTCCAGATCCAGAACCAGTCAATTGTCCTTGGTTTCTAAATTGTCGAACTCTATATGATGGATTTTGATCCATTCGATTGTTTCGCACTATAGTATTGAATGAGGTTTTATTATTATCATTCCAGTGTTTGTCTAATGTAGTTCTAACTCTAAAAGAAAGAGCTTCCCGTTCGGTAAACGTTTGATCACTTTCATAGTTTCCTCCATTATAATCAGCTTCACTTAAAGAGCCTGTCATATCGGATCTATAATCTACAATATCAAAAACGGTAGTCCATTTTGTTGTCTGATTAATATCATACACTGTTTTAAAGGTAACTGCCGTTTTTTCATAATTACTATGCTCTATTGGACCGTCTTCACGTTGTACATATTGTCCTCCAAGATAAAAACCAAATTTTTTACTTGCTTGATCCGATACTTCAAAATCATATCGGGTTAATCCCAAATCGTTAGTCTGAAAACCAACACTACCGCTTAGATCTTCGGTTGGGTTTTTAGTAATAAAATTAAAACTTCCTCCTATAGCTTCGCTACCATAAATACTGGATGCTGGTCCTTTTAGAACTTCAACTCGACCAAAAGCAATATCATTCATTTCTAATAATGCATTGTGATTAAAGACTGAAGTTGGACGAATTTGCAGACCGTCTTCAAGATATAAAAACAATGCTTTGGTTGAGATGGGAGAGCGAACGGCCATAAAATGCTGTTCATTACTAGCTGCTCTTGATGTGGACATGAACACTCCAGGAATTTGATTGACCAATTGATCGATACCAAATGCTTTGGTTTCTTTCATTACTCTTGCGTTGATGGTAGCAATGGATCCCGGAACCTCAGAACGTTTTTGAATTTCTCTACTTGCCGAAGTTACTAGAACTTCCTCTAAAGTTACATTGTCTGTAGTTAATCTAATCACATTAAAAGTACTTGTTAAGGATACTTTTTTAGTATTGTATCCTAAAAAGCTAACAGTAACATCAGCAGAATTTTCAAGAGTAATTTTAAATACTCCCTCTTCATTACTCATCACTCCGTTGGCATTATTCTCTGATGCTATGATAGTAGCGCCAAGTAAAGGGTTGTTAGATTGATCAACTATTTTTCCTTCGTATGATTGTTGGGCATAACTATGTATCCCTAAACATAGGGTAATTATAAAAACTAATGTGTTTTTCATTTTTTATATTCTCTTAACATGCTTTTTTGAAATCAATAAACCATGTTTAATTTTTTATGATTTTTATGTTCTATAAAGCGTATTGCAACCCTAATGTCAATGTTTCTTTGGTCCTAAGCTGTACTCCGTTCATGTTTTGAAATACCGGTAATGCAGCTTCAAAACCTAATCGAAGATCTTTCAGGTTTCCTTTAAAAGCATACAAATTAAAGCCAAGACCAGCATTTGCATATGTCATTCCTGAATTAGCAGTATCGGCTGTAATAACCATCATTGGATTAAGCACAGGATTAATACCTTCGATTTTATCAATTGCACCTAATTCTATTCTTCCCGAAAAACTTAACCAATCCAGAGCTTTCACTGCTACCCAATTATTGATGCTGTATTTGTTTCCCAGACGATAGTTATTGTCATTTTTTCCTGTACGTAGTGTAGTTCTGGCTTGTGATCCAAAAGAAAGAGTTCCCCATTGTTTTAGATAGGTTAAAGCTAGCTCGGCATCCCATGTTCCACTTCCTATTTGCATAGGATAGGGGAGGATTACTTCATTAGGAGAAGATGCAGGAGTAACATCTTCTTCATCAATACTACCAGTAGGAATTGATAGACCAACTTGTGCATGTAATTGTTGAGTGTTTTTGTTAAAAAACTTATAAAGTGCAGAAACTTTTGTGTCACCAAAACCAGAAGACTGAGTAGTAAATGATCCTCCCATAGCGGTCACATGATCCATTTCACTTGATAGATAATTAACCATTCCTACTAAAGTGATTTTATCACTTGGTGCATACATAGCCCCCAGCATATGCATATTCATAGGCATACTAGTTGGAGTAACCATATAAATGTCATTGGGACGTAATGCATTAGAGAAGGGGACATTTTCGCTTCCTCTATTAAGTTCATCCATGTTCATATACATATATCGGTAGGAGAACATTACTTCTCCCTTTCCATGGGTATGATCTCCCATTACAGAGATGGGGGCATGGCCATCTGGACGTGCCCCTGACCATTTATTTTCTTCTTGAGCAAATATTATTTGAGTAGCCGCTAAGAGTAGGGCATAGATGTGTTTTTTCATCTTATAGAATGAATTATTACGATGCTCTCCAACTGTTTACTTTTAGGTATACAGAGGAGTCATCATTGTTATGATATTTAAAAGGTTTGAATTTTTTGCATTAATACATGCTGAATAGGAATTGATTCGTATTCAAAAGTAAATTCAAAAGTATGTTAGAATAATTATGAAAGGATATGCTCAGGAGGGTGGTCGATATCTTTGGAAATTGCTTTTGTATGTAAATATTTTACTTTCCAGTTTTGAGTATACTCAGAAATGAAAGGATTTGTATTTTTTATCTGTACTGTATGATCCTGAAAAAAAAGCGGAATAAAAGCTTCGGTAATTACAATGGTGCCAGAAGAATCCTCTGAAGATGGTTGCGTTTTGGCTTTCATCTGACTCATTAAATAACATTTTCCGTTACAATTTAGCCTTGGCCGTTCTTTATTGACACAATACTTTTCTACTATAGTATCAATGTTAAGCTGATAATATAGAACGGTACTGATTTGTATCATGGGCCGTATGGCAAAAGAAGCAAATAAAAGTATGGAGAAAAATATTCTCATCAATACACGTTAAATTTGCTGCAAAAGTACAAATTAGAATTATTATTATATCTTAAAAAAACGTAAGATTTTGGTAAAAAATAACACTGCAGTAATTATTATATAACGCTATTTTGGAGAGCGATTTATTTTACTTAGGATATTGCAAATCAAATTAGTAAAAGGAGTGTTAATATGATAGAAAGCTCCTTTTTTTTTGATTACACCATTTTTGGCTCCTAATTCAATTGGATTACCATTGCGTCTATCGGTTAGCATAGAACTTCCTTTTGTGTCCGGGTATTTGATGAGTTTGTCAAACATTTCATCAATAAAAGAATCATTAATATTGGCTCCATCAGCTTTTGCAACATTAATACCTTCGATAAGCAAGCTCTTATAGAGCTCTTGCATTTTTGGATCTTTGAAAACCCAGCATGTTTCTCCTGTTAAGCATAGAATGGCTCCTAAAGTTGAGCTTTCACATACTTTTTTCCAGCTTTCGGTTTTAAAGTCAGAAGTAGTTTTGATACAAAGTTCTTTTTTATTAAATAAATCAGAGAACTCTTTTAGTGCTTCTTTTTTAGAAATTGTAATAGTTGGTTTTCTTAACTGTTCATAAAATCCATCAGAGCCCGGTTGCACAGGACAATCGATCATACATTCTATAATATAATTTTCTGAAGTAAATTCTAGGATAGGTTCTTTTAGTTGCAAACCATTACGAATTACCACAATTTTTGTTGAAGGACCAATGAGTTTGGATAACCATTCTTTTGCATTCTCGAATTGATATTCTTTTAGACAAATAATCAACCAATCTAAATGTTGTTTTTTATCAATGTAAATATCACAACGTATTGAGAACTCAATTTTTATATTATTTCTTTTTATTTTAATCGTTTCTCTTGGTGACCTGTTATAGTGATATGTATTTGGCAGGTATTGAGGATTTATCAAAGATGCAATTACAGATCCAATTGCTCCTATGCCTAAAATACCTATTGTTTTAGTATCCATTTTTTGACTACTTAATCTAATATGTTAAACAGAAAAATGAAGTTTCATACCTTCATGAGAATCTTTAAATCCAAGTTTTTTATAAAACTTGATTGCTTCGGGTCTTTTTTTATCTGTTGTAAGTTGTAATACGTGAGCACCTCTTTGTTTGGCGCGCTCTATAGCCCATGCAAACATTTCTTGACCTATTCCTTTGCCTCTTTGATCATCTCGAATTCTAACGGCTTCAATTTGAGCTCGTATTCCACCTTGATACGTGAGATATTGAATAAAAGTGAGCTGAAGTGTTCCTACAATTTGAGAATTAACATTTTCTACCACTATTAATTCCTGATTGGGATCACGATGTATAGCAACAAAAGCATCGACATATTCTTTGGGTAATGGGGTTTGAAAGTTTTCTCTGGTTTTGCCGAGATCGTCATTTGCAATCATGTGTATGATTGTCGAAAGATCTTCTTGAGTTGCTTCTCTAAATTTTATCACTTATAATAATACATTAGAAATTAAACGCTCTACGGTTGGATGGTCATTTCCTCCTGCTGGTTCTATAGTAATATTAATAGATGAAGCATCATCTATATATTTCATAGCAATCATTTTTTTATCTCTAGGGATGATACCCATATCAATCATTTCGCCGTCTACATCTGCCCACATTTGGTATGTTTCATTATCCTTTAGTTTAGCTAGTCCTTCGGGATTTAGAATCACAATTTTTTCATTGTGATTGACATATGTGATCGCATTAGAACTTGGAGAAATCTCATTTCCTTTTAATACCAATTGTATTGTATTCGGGTTATTAATTGCACCATACCAGGTACTAATTTCATTTAGGTTCTCTTCTAGAATTGTTATGCGATTTTGTAAATTGGAAGTCTCATTTTCTACAATTTCTAGATTTTTTTTGGAATCCTGCCATTGCATATACAGCCAACCAGAACCTAACATACAAAGAACAGCTATGCTTGCCGCTATATTAAGATAAATACGAGTTTTATTTTTGTTATTGATCGGGATTGTTTTTTTATCTTCTAAAGCATTTGCATTTTCAATAGTATCCATTAAAGATACTTTTATCTCAGGTGGAGGTGCAATAGCATTTTCGAAAGCTAATTTTTCAAAGTCATCTTCTATTTTATTAAAATATTCACGTAACTCTTCATCTTCATTAAGCATGTTCTCGATTTTGATACATTGATCTTCCGAGAGTTCTCCCAACAAATATTGTTCTAATATCCCTGTATTTTTTATAGAATTTCTATCCATCATATCATCTTTTCTATAATCATCCATACTATAATCAATCCCTTCTCATATTCTTCTCTTAATTTTTTTAATGCTTGTCTAATATAAGACTTAAAAGTTCCTAATGGTACATTCATTTCTTCATGAGCTTCTCGATGTGTAAGTCCATTAAAGTAAACTAATTCTATTGCCCTTTGATGATGAGGCTCAAGTTTCTTCAATGAACCATTCAATTGCATTGTATCTAATTCGGGCTCAAAAGTTTCTTTATTTTTATATACACTCAAATCCTCATTTTGGATGAGTCTAGAAGGATTTCGTAATGCATTTAAAGTACTGTTTTTTGCAATTCGATATGACCATGTAAAGAATTTTCCCTTTTTAAAGTCGTAAGAATTTGATTTTTCCCAAATTTTCAAAAATGTTTCTTGTAATAAGTCCTGAGCTTGAGTTTCATCTTTACAGATACGAAGAATTACACCGTACAAAGCGCCAGAATACCTGTCATATATTGTAGACAACGCTTTCGGATCTTTTTTCTGTAATCGTTTTATAAGCTCTAAATCATCTTGCATGTGGAGTGAGATTATTCAAATTTAATAAAAAAACAACCCAACCTCATCCAAAACTATAAAACATGTGTATATGATAATGTAAAGCACAAAAAAAGTTTAACTATTAAAACAAAAATCATGAAAAAATTAGCTTTTGTTATTTCAACACTTATTTTATTTTTATTCGTACAATCTCTATCTGCACAACAATCAAACAAGGATATTGTTGATGTAGCGGTATCTGTAGATGATTTTTCTACATTAGTTACTGCCTTAAAAGCTGCAGATCTAGTGAAAGCATTAAAAGGAGATGGTCCTTTTACCGTTTTTGCTCCAACTAATGATGCTTTTGCTAAAATAGATGCAAAAACATTGAATTCTCTGTTAGAGCCTGCAAACAAACAAAAATTAACTTCGATTCTTACCTATCATGTAGTAAGTGGAAAACTTGCAGCAGAGGATGTTGTAAATGCCCTGAAAAAGGGAAAAGGAAAAGTAGAACTAACTACTTTAAGTGGTGCCAAAATTAATGTTATAAAAAAGGATGGTAAGATTTGGTTGAAAGATCAAAATGGAAAATACAGTCAGATCGTAAAAACAGATGTGATGGCTAATAATGGAGTAATCCATATTATTAGTGATGTGGTAATGCCTAAGTAAGGTATTAATTTGGTTTTTCTGTTAAAAGCGTCGTTATAAACGACGCTTTTTTATTTTTAAATTGATCTTAAGTACTGCCATCGGTGCTGTTTTTGAGTTCAATTAATGTTATTTGCGCGGCAGCACATAGTTTTTCTTTCCCATTTTTAACAATAAATATTTCAGATCTACATATCGTTAATGTTCTACCATTTTTTAAAACGGTTGATTTCCCAATAAGCAATTCGCCATCTCCTGGAGCCATTAAATTGATCTTAAATTCTACAGTTAATACAGAAGAATCTTTCTCCATTAATGAAAAACCTGCATAACCAGCAGTATTATCTGCTATCGTACTAATTACTCCTGCATGAAAAAAACCATGTTGTTGTGTGAGATTAGAATCATATGGGACATGGATTTCACAATATCCAGGTTGAACATCTATTAATTTTGCATTTATTAGCTTCATAAATTTCTGACGCTCAAAACTCTCTCTTACTTTTTTATGATAATGATCTGATTTAGGTTCGAATTTCATTATTAACAGATAAGATGTGTTATAAAATTAATATATAAAAGGTACTATAAATTCATTCAATAGTATTTCTGTCTGCAATAGTAAATAAAGGTAAGGATACTCTATATTTTACTACCAGTAATCTAATTATAATGATTAAAAGGGCGGTAGAAATATATGTTATGTTTTGATCCAAATCTAATGAATATAGAACCATAAAACATATCCCACCTGCTATAGATGCTGTTGCATATATTTCTTTTCTGAAAATCACAGGGATTTCATTACATAAAATATCACGAATTACCCCTCCAAAACAGCCGGTTGTGGCTCCTAGAGCAATAGATACAATTGGTTCTAATCCTGCGTTGATTCCTGTTTCTACTCCTGTAATGGTAAAAATTCCTAATCCAATAGTATCGAATAAAAAAAGTGATCCTTTAAGATAATCCAGTTTATTTCTAAAAATAATAGAAAATATGGTTATTCCACTTATCAAATACATAGTGGTAATATTTTGCATCCATGAAACTGGTGTATTTCCGATAAGTATATCACGAATTGTACCTCCTCCAATTGCCGTTACAAAGGCAATAATAAAAATACCAAAAAGGTCAAATCTTCGATTCATAGCACTTAGCGCTCCAGATATTGCAAATGCAACAGTTCCTAAAATATCTAATACATCAAAAAAAGTCATAATCTTATCAGGGAATTTTATAGAATGTAAATGTAATAGTATTGAGTATGAAGAAAAAATTCAATAATTGAACTTTATAGGTTAATAACAATTCTTAATAACTTTAATGTAAGGTTTCTGATCAAATTGCTACTTTTACATCATAACAAAATGAAAAGAATATGTCTGATACAATAGAAAGAATAAAATGTCTTATTATAGGTTCTGGACCTGCGGGATATACAGCAGCGATATACGCAGCAAGAGCTGATCTTAAACCAATTATGTATACTGGTATGGAACCAGGAGGACAATTAACTACCACTACAGAAGTAGATAATTTCCCCGGATATCCTGAAGGAATAGATGGACCAACCATGATGGTACAGCTACAACAACAAGCAGAACGTTTTG
The DNA here is from genome assembly GCF_007489275.1 of Aquimarina algiphila. Classification (GTDB taxonomy): domain Bacteria; phylum Bacteroidota; class Bacteroidia; order Flavobacteriales; family Flavobacteriaceae; genus Aquimarina; species Aquimarina algiphila. The sequence continues at coordinate 71,939 of NZ_VLNR01000006.1, read as the reverse complement.
GTACAGAAGTACGTATTGGAATGGTTACTTCTGTAGAATTTAGTAAGGAACAAGGAGGAATTCATAAGGTTACTGTTGATAATTCTACTCAAATAGAAGCAGAAACAGTAATTATTTCTACTGGAGCTACTGCAAAATATCTTGGACTACCAAGTGAGCAAAAGCTTAGAGGTGGTGGAGTATCTGCATGTGCAGTTTGTGATGGTTTTTTCTATAAAGGACAGGATGTTGCTATTGTTGGAGCAGGGGATACCGCTGCAGAAGAAGCTACGTATCTGGCGAATATCTGCTCTAGTGTAACCATGTTAGTTCGTAAGGATTATATGAGAGCTTCTAAAGCGATGCAACATAGAGTTAATAATACACCAAACCTTAAAGTATTATATAATACAGAGGTAGATGAAGTATTAGGGGATCAGGTAGTAGAAGGATTACGAATGGTGAATAACCAAACTGGAGAGAAAGAAGATATTTCAATCACCGGTTTATTTATTGCTATTGGTCATAAACCTAATACTGATATATTTAAAGGACAGTTAGATATGGATGATACAGGATATCTTATTACCGAAGGTAAATCCACAAAAACGAATATCCCAGGAGTATTTGCTTCAGGAGATGTACAGGATAAAGAATATAGACAAGCAGTTACCGCTGCCGGAACTGGATGTATGGCAGCATTAGATGCAGAACGATACTTGGCGACGGTTGAAACTAATGAAGAAGTTTCTGCATCATAATTGTTTGATAAGATAAAGCATTAAAAAACCCGCTATTTGACGGGTTTTTTACTTAAAATATGTTAAACGTTTATTTTATTTCAGTCTAAATTTACTAGGAACGTAGTCTATATTTTTCTTATATAAAGTTGCTTCATTTGCAAATGTTTTTATACTAATTTTGGGCTCACCGAGCAGGTATATTTCAGTTTTGTCCTTGGCGTCAATATGAAGTTCTTCATTAGTCAATAGGAAACAATCACTTGTCCCTTCTGCTATCAAAGTAGTTTTTGTAGCACTTAACTTTTCACCATAAAAATCGGTATCGTTATCTACTCTAACTAGCATCGATTTGACTTCTCCTTCAAGTTTAGCAACCCCCTTTTGATATAAATCTACTGTAAGACTGTCTGTAGTCGCGATGCCTTTTAACTCAGAATTATCATTAATCTGATATACAATTTCTCTGGCTGTAGCATGCAATTCTGTATTGGACTTTCCGCTTCCTACATAATTTATTTTACCAGCATCTATAGTTAAAAACATTTCTGCATTATCATTTACTTCTACCGATAACTCTCCAGAAGTTATAGGTGATAATGATTTTGCGTTGACTTTATCATAAACCTTAATTTTTTTTAATTCGGTAGCATAAGAAATACTAAGGTTTAAAGCTTTTGCGCGCCTTAAGTCTTTATCAGATTTAATAATCAAAACACTATCCTGAACAGTGACTTGTATTAATTCCTGAAGATTACTATCAGCTTCAATTTTAACTTGATTGTCACTACTTTCATCTAGCGTGACCTCAAAGCTTTCATATATTTCTATAGTATGAAATGCTTCTGTATTGAATTCCTCGGTACTAACAATTTTGTTTCCTTTTACCTTTTCTTTTTGTCCAAATGTATTTGCAAATACTAGAAGAGCAAATAGTAATAGCAGTGGAGTTCTCATATTTGTGTGAAATTTATATGCTAATAAAACAGTTTTTTTTAAGTTTAAGTATAGCATTCTATATAAAACTTATTTACAAATATAAATAGACTCATAGATTAAATAAGAGTTACATGAGTAAACTAAAAAAATAGAATTTAAGAACGTATATTTCATATCTTTTAGAACCTAAAAACAAACCAGAACCTTGAAACCTGTACATACTATAGATGATGTTATTATCACTTTGGGAAATATCATACTCGAATCAAAGACCAATAATAATCCATTAGGATATTTTGCAACTTTATATAGAAAGGTAACTATTAAAGTAAAAGAGGGGGTTGATAATGATTTTTTTGATGATGGCCCAAGAATGGAAAAACTAGATGTGATATTTGCGAATAGATATCTTGATGCTTATTTCACATTTCAGGAAAATAAAACTGTTACCAAATCCTGGGAAAAAGCATTTAATTTATCTAATAAATATTGGCCTATTGTATTACAACATCTGTTGATTGGTATAAATGCTCATATTAATCTGGATTTGGGTATTGCGGCTGCAGAAGTTGCAAAAGGTGAGGATATTGAAAATCTTAAAGGAGATTTTGATAAGATAAATGAAGTTTTATCATCTTTGGTCAAAGAGGTAGAGAATGATCTGGCTGAGATTTGGCCCACATTAAAAAAAATCTTGAAATGGACTCGAAAAGTAGACGATTTTTTAGTCGACTTTAGTATGAAACTTGCTAGGGATGGAGCATGGGAATTTGCAAAAGAGCTTTCAAGTTCTCCTGGTAATATGATTACAGAGCTCATAAGAGAACGAGATGTTAAAGTGGCAGAAAAGGCAAGAATCGTAATTAAGCCGGGTTTTATTGTTCAAATAGTATTGATGATTGTTAGGCTAGGAGAGCGCGGTACTATTAAGGATAAAATTAACGATTTAAATGAATAACTTTAAATTTATGGATTTAAAAAACTGCCCGAAAAGCTAATGGTTGGTTAGTTTTGCTTCTCAGACAGCTTATTTTGGTTGATTAAATAATTAGTTAGGTTGTTATTTAGGATTTATAAGGTTTAATGTCTTCTAACATTTCCTCCAGAATTATCTGTTTCTGATACTTTTTCTGGTTTTCCATAGTAGACTACATCTGCACCACTTGTTGCTTTTCCTGTAAATTCATTTTTGGCATGAATTCTTATAGATGCTCCACTCGTAGCTTTTGCTTCAGTCGATAAACTCAAAAGGTCTTGAGCACGTATATCGGCTCCACTAGTGGCTCTTGCTTGATGATGATTTACTTTTCCTGAGAGATTCATCATAGCACCGCTTGTTACGGAAGTAGTAACGGTTTCTGCCTTTATTTCTAAATTTATATCTGCACCACTTGTTGCACTTAGGTCAAGATCTTTTTGAACCACTTCTTGATCTGATGAAACACTCGCGCCACTATTAACATGTACCTTGTTTAATTTGGTATAAGAAACATATACTTTTTTTTCGTCTGCAGAATATATATTCTCATCAGAGGTTACACGTAGTGTATTACCTTCGACATAGATTTCAATGTGATCATGTAGATTTTTATTGGCTTCGACTATTACTTTTTTGTTGGGACTATTAACAAGGATTACATCTAAGCCTCTACTGGCTTTAATAGCATCAAAATCAGAGTTAATGGTTCTTTCTTTTTCTACTACTTCTCCTTTTCCTCTAACTCCATTGAAAGCTACATTGCATGAGCAACAGGCTAATGATAATGAAAGAATTACTAAAAATTTGGCTAGTGCTGTCATAATTTTATGTTTTAATGAATTTAAACTGTTCGTTTTTTGATTTGATTTAATTTTCGGTTTTAATTTCTATTCCGTTCTCGTCGATTTTTAATTTTACGGGTTCATTATTTAGTTCTACTCCATCTTCATCAATTTTTAATTTAAAATCTTCATCATCAGTGTTAATATTGATCTTAATACTGTCATCATCATTTTGAGATTCTTGGTATTCCCATTCATCTTGATCTTCGATACATGTATCGCATTCAAATTTTCCATTTACTAACTTTACATAGTTTCCTTCTTTTCCATCTACGGTGATATAGTCATCATATTTCCAGGAATTATTATACCCTGATGTATTATCATCAGCAAATATTGTAATTCCCTCGGGTAGTGTTAAGATCACTTTTATTTCTTGATCTCTGTATTTGTTAGTATATTCAGTAATGGCATAACCGTTTAATAGTAAAGTATCACCATCAAGTTCGTATGCATATTTAAGCTCTTCGGCTCTTTTTGAAGCTTCTTCATAAGATCTTCCCTGAGCTTTCTTTTCGATAGAAATTCCTAAAGTAGAATCTTTCTTTGAAGCCTTAAGGTATACTTCAACATCCTGAATAACAATTACTCTGTTGCCTTGTTCGTCACGTTTGATCTTATAATCGTGTCTATGTCTTAAATGTCTAACGTATCTATTGTTACCTTCCATTTTTATAGTTAGTGTGTCCTTACTGGTTATAGGAAGTATTTCTTTTTCTGTGATTACTTGCGCATCATAAGCTTCTAGAGTTGCCTGTCTGATACCGACAATTCCTAACCCTATTAATGAAAGCATCCAAACTCCTAATAAACCAAGTTTTGCCGGGGTACCTATAGATTTTAGGTTTTTAATCATAATTTTCAATCCAAGAATGAATAAGAAGAAGAATGGTATTCCTACTGCAAAAAAGGATAATAAAGAAATTAACCATAGTGGTACTTCGGGATGACTGCCAACTTCTATGTATTCAACCCATGGGGTATCCATAAATCCAAATGTTCCCAAAGTAAACAGGCCTATAAAAAGACTGATTAAAGTTACACCGGCAATGATAATAAGTAGAACACCTATAAACTTTACAAAAATCTTTAGTAAGAATAAAAGTACATCTCCCAAAGCATCAAAGAAAGTAGTAGAACTATTTTTTACTTTACTACTGTATTTTTGGTAATCTACATTTTTTACGGTGTCAGCAACACCATCAAATCCTTCTTTAATTTTCTTTTCTATATTACTGATATTTACAGCTTCTCCTCTCATAGCAAGAAAATCGGCTGTAGTTTTAGCTTCCTGAACAAAAATCCAGAAAGCTATATAGATAAGAACAAAGGCTCCACTAGAGAAAATTGTAAATAATATCCATGCTAATCGAATCCAAATTGCTTCTATTCCTAGGTAGTGACCTAATCCAGAGCTTACTCCGCCTACATAAGAATTTGTTGTATCTCTAAATAGGTGTCTTGATGTTTTTGATTTTTGATTTGATGTTTTAGGCTCATCTTCAAAGATTTCTTCGTCTAATCTGTAATCTTCGGGTTGTCCCATTACAGTGATTACTTCTTCTACCTCTTGATTTCCAATAACCTGTCGTTCATCCTTTATTTTTTCACTAAACAACTCTGCAATACGAGCTTCGATATCTGCTATGATCTCATCTCTCCCTTGCGAATCAGTGAAAGAGCGTTTTATAGCACTTAGATAACGTTGCAGTTTTAGATAAGCGTCTTCGTCTATATGAAAAAATATGCCTGCTAAATTTATATTAACTGTCTTGTTCATTTTACTTCTTTTTTTGTTTGGTTACCAGATTTACAGCATTTTGTAATTCTTCCCAAGTGGTATTTAATTCTTTGAGAAACAGTTTTCCTGTTTCGGTGAGTCCATAATATTTACGAGGTGGTCCTGACGTTGACTCTTCCCAGCGATAGCTTAATAATCCTGCATTTTTGAGTCTTGTTAACAGGGGATATATTGTACCTTCTACCACAAGCATTTTTGCGTCTTTAAGGGTTCCCAAAATTTCAGCAACATAAGCATCATCGTCCTTAAGGATAGAAAGTATGCAATATTCCAGAACACCTTTGCGCATTTGCGCTTTTGTGTTTTCGATCTTCATAAAACTAATTTTTAAATGTTAAACTGTTCATTTTTTGATTGATGTTTGATTGATGTTTGATTGATGGTTACTTTAAAAAATATTGATCAGTAAATACTACACCAGCTATAAAAACAGATGTTAAAAGATAATTGATTAGGTTAAACTTTATAGTGTATTCCTGTTCCTTTGATGTTTTTATTAATAAGAACAATAATGTAAAGCATACTAATAATGGAAGTATCCAATACCCTAATCCCAACCATTGACTAATTCGAGCTTCATCATTTGGATTAAAAATCGATACAATCATTGCCATTAGTCTAAAAGCAAAAGCAAAAAACAAAAAAGGATACCAATACATATTTTTTGTCTTTCTAATAACATAAAAAAATACAAATGCTGTTAGTACTGTAAAGAGCGGTCCGGCAGCACTTACAATGTGCTCATGCCATACTGTTTTATATTCTCCTTCTACCAAGAAAGCAGAATTAAGTGTCATTTGCATGGGATATCCTAATAGCTTTCCTGTAAGTAAATGTGCTAATTCATGAAAGAAAAAGGACAGTACAACTGCAAGAGTCATTATTAGAATATATTTTATGTTTATTACTGCCTTCATTATTTTATAAATCGTATAGATAATGGATATCTGTATTTTTCACCCTTATTTGCTTTCATTGCTGCGCTAATTGTAAAGATTATTTCCAGAAAAAAACCGATTAAAGCGATAACACCTACAAAGGAAGCTCCAATAAGAGTTCTAAACCCTCCTGCATCAGAGAAATTGATGGATATGTCATTAAAATGAAATAAATCTGATATTGTAGCATCTCCAAAAACATTAAAAATGAAAAACGGAAATGAAAATATTCCAAGGATAATAGTATATAATAATATACTTAGTTGAAAATTGATAGCTTCTTTACCATGATCATCAATGAATTCTGATTTGTCTTTGTTCGTTGTCCATAATAGAATTGGAACAATATAATTCCCAAAAGGAATAAAGTATTTTGAGAATGCACCGAGATGCATAAACGTTGCGATATTTTTGTGATTTTTGATTGACATTTTAAAAGTATATAATAGTTTCTTATGCAAATATATGGTTAAAAAAAGGTATTATGCAAAACATAGTACCATAATTTAACATAAATTTAATATTTTAAAGTCTTTTGCATGCTGTTTCTTTTTACTTATATTGTGTATACTAAAAATGAAAATCATGAATATTACTCCGGGTAAGCTTAATACCTTCTTATTGTTTAAATTACCTTCTGCATGGTTGTGTGGGGTACGGGTAAAAAGTATCGATAGAACTAGTTGTACGGTAAGTGTAAAGCACAGATGGATAAATCAAAATCCATTTAATTCTATGTTCTGGGCTGTACAAGGAATGGCTGCTGAACTTACTACAGGAGCTATGGTAACAGGATATATAAGAGACAGTGGTAAAAAAATCTCTATGTTGGTTGCAAACAACAATGCTACGTTTACAAAGAAGGCTACAGGAAGAATTACTTTTGTATGTAATGATGGTAATCTGGTAGAAGATGCAATTAAAAAAACAATAGAAACAGGAGAAGGGCAAACGGTTTGGATGAAATCTATTGGAACCAATACAGATGGAGTAGAAGTGTCTACATTTAATTTTGAGTGGACTGTTAAAGTTAAAAAGGTATAAGGAAAGAAATATAACATTTATCCGATCACCTTTTAAGTATATTGTGTTTCAGATTTCTGTTTTACAAGATGAAATTCAAAAAAATATATATTCTTAGTAGCCTTATAGTGTTGTTATTTATATTTAAAGCTTCTATTTACAGAGCTATTATTAAGTATGAAGTTGTTGGTTCAAGAAAAGGCTATGAGGTAAAAGATGAAAATTTAATCAATTTTATTGAAAAAGAATTAATAGAAGATGATCTTATAGATATTGAATCAATACTAAAAAAATCGAGAGTACTTACTAATGAAAAGTTACATTTTACTTCATCTAAATGTGATATTGATCCGAATAAGTTGATCACTAGTGAATATACTCATTGTATTGGATATGCACTCTTTTTTGAAACTATTTGCAATTATATGATCAAAAAGAATCCTCTTTTAAAAGACTGGAAAGCTACGACCAGAATTGGGGAATTGTATTTTTTTGGTATTAATATTCATAATTATATCGAATCTCCATTTTTTAAAGATCATGATTTTGTAATTATCGAAAATGCAAAGACAGGTCAGAAATTTTTTATTGATCCAACTGTTAGCGATTATCTTAGTATTGATACCGTATCAGTAAGATAAATAATTTATAGGGAGTGTAAAGGCAGTTTTTCTGATCAATATTAATGTGATTTTTTTAAATACGTTTCTGTACGAATAATATGATGTAACATATTTAAAAAAATGTTTACTCATAAAGTAGTTATTCATTAATCAAAATATTTTAAACATTTAAAAATATGACAGCACACGAAATCGATTATGAAATCATAGGTGAAGAAATGCAATATGTAGAAATAGAACTTGATCCACAAGAAGGAGTAATTGCAGAAGCAGGAAGTTTTATGATGATGGATGATGGTATAAAAATGGATACCATCTTTGGAGATGGATCAGAGAAAGATAAAGGAGTTTTTGGTAAAATTTTTGGAGCGGGTAAACGATTGTTAACTGGTGAAAGTTTATTTATGACTGCTTTTTATAACCAGGTTGGAGGAAAAAAGAAAGTAAGTTTTGCTTCGCCATATCCGGGAAAAATTATTCCGATAGACCTAACCAAATACGGGAATAAATTTATTTGCCAAAAAGATGCTTTTCTATGTGCAGCCAAAGGAGTTTCTATTGGAATAGAGTTTTCCAAAAAATTAGGTAGAGGTTTATTTGGAGGAGAAGGTTTTATTATGCAAAAGTTAGAAGGCGATGGTATGGCTTTTGTTCATGCAGGAGGAACTACAGCACGAAAAGAACTACAACCAGGAGAAAAATTAAAAATTGATACAGGTTGTATTATTGGATTTTCTAAAAATGTAAATTATGATATAGAGTTTGTAGGAGGAATTAAAAACACAATTTTTGGAGGAGAAGGGCTCTTCTTTGCTACACTAATAGGACCTGGCGTGGTGTATGTCCAATCACTACCTTTTAGTAGGCTAGCTAATAGAGTATTGGCTTTAGCTCCTAGAGGAGGAGGTAAAAGTAAGGGAGAAGGAAGTATATTGGGAGGATTAGGAGATCTTTTAGATGGCGATAACAATTTTTAACAATGTTAAATAAGCGCTAAATGACTATTTTTTTGGTTTTATTTGCATATATTAGCATGAACAACTTTAAAAACAGTAAGCTTATTCCTACAATTACTTGTTTAAACCTAATATTTAAACCCCTATTAATTTATGGCCAGAGCGATGTTTGATTACACTAAGACTGTACTTAAGAAAGTAAGTTTTGATGTTAATCTTTTTACAAAGGAAGTCCTGAAAGCACTAAACAGACTACTTCCACATGAGATTGAAGAATTAAAAATTTGGATTCAATCACTAACAGTAAAGCAACCAGAATTACAATCTTGTTTAATTTATTTAAAATCATAATATAAAAAGCGACTTTTAGTCGCTTTTTATTTTTGACAGAGGGCTGATAATCTGCACGTTTTGGAAAGCAATGGCTCCTTTTACAATACCAGCTATAGTAGAATGCAAGGCTTCAATGATTTGCATTTTTAATTCACTTTTATTAAAAATCAGACTTACTTCTCTGGCAGGAGAAGGTTCATTAAAGTAATGCAAGTTACTCTTTTCATTATTTTTGATATCCAAAGTATGTAAATAAGGTAATAAAGTCATTCCTAAACCTTCATTAGCAAGTTTTATTAATGTTTCAAAACTTCCGCTTTCTAATTGAAAATGGTCTTCTTCATAACTCTTTTTGGTTTTACACAGATTAATAATGCCATCTCTAAAACAATGACCATCTTCTAACAGTAGCATATCATCAATGTCAAGATCTGCAGTATCTATTTTTTTCTTCTGATTTAACCTGTGATTAGAAGGGATATACCCAACAAAAGGTTCATAATACAATACCCTTTCTTTTATATTTTCGTCTTCTAACGGAGTTGCAGCAATAGCAGCATCGAGATGACCATCTAGAAGACGTTCAACTATTGCTTCGGTATTTAACTCTTCAATTTTTAACTTTACTTTTGGGTATTTTTTTATAAAATTATTTAAAAACATTGGTAATAGAGTAGGCATTATTGTCGGGATAACCCCAATCTTAAATTCTCCTCCAATAAACCCTTTTTGTTGATCTACAATATCCTGAATACGTTCACTTTCATTTACAATATTTCTAGCTTGCTGTACAAGTTTGCTGCCAACTTCTGTAAGCTCAATAGGTTTTTTACTTCGATCAAAAATTAGAATATCGAGTTCTTCTTCGAGCTTTTGAATTTGCATACTTAAGGTAGGCTGAGTAACAAAAGTTTTTTCTGCAGCTTTGGTAAAATTCTTGTTTTCGGCAACTGCTAAAACATATTTCAATTGTGTAATGGTCATAGGTTATATTTTGGGCAACAAAAATATGAAAGCTATCGATATTATTTATTAAAAAATTACTAAAAATTTGTTTTGTCTATGTGCTGATCACAAAAAAGAATTGCACTTCATTAGTGCAATTCTTTTTTTGATTGATGAATACTTGTATTTATATATTTACATTCTAATTTCAAGTTCTAGGTTTTCTGAAGTCACTTCAAATTTTGCTTCACCCCACATTGGTGGTCCGTAACTCATACTATTGTTGGATACTCCATAATTTTCTTTTGGCATTCCATTAGGTTCAAAATCCATTCTGTTATTTCCATTTATATCATGAAAACATGAGATGGCATATACTCCTGCAGGAACATTGGTAAAAGTGATTTTTGCTACACCATCAGTGATTATACTTTTTTCACCTTTTATAGGGGCAGCTTTCATAAAGGTATTTTCGTCATATAGTCCAAAAAGAACTTCACCTTCTGAGCTTGTAGCATTAGGGACAGTTACTGTAATGGTTATTCCATTGATGTTTTCTTGTGCGTTTGTGAAAAAATTGGAAATTAGAAGGGCTACGATTAAAGCTAGAGTTTTCATATGATTAAAGTTTTATAGTTATTGTTTTTTGATGATTCAAAAGTCTATAAAACCAGGAGTCTTTTATAAAGTAAAATACTGAGTTGTTATTTTTAGAGGATGAAATGTAGGTATCTCCAGAATGGACTTGTTTTTAGTACTATCACTGATCAGTTATGATGTTCAAGTTTTGATAGCATTGTAAAATCTAATCATGTTATGTGTAAAGATGCCAGGTATAGATGTAATGTTATGAAAAGGTAAATAATGTCAGACATGTATATAGGTTTCTTGAAAATAGCAGTTAATTTGATGTAAAATTGTATAAGAATGACTATACCTCAAATTATTGGTTGGCTAGGAGCTATTGCTTATGTACTAGCTTATTTGTTGCTAAGTTTAGAAATTTTAAAATCTGATAAAGAAGTGTTTCACGGTGTAAATACTTTTGGAGCTCTATGTTTAGTTATTAATGCATTGCCAGTAGAGGATTACCCTACAATTGTTGTAAATGTAGTTTGGGGTCTTATCGGTATAATATCAATAATTAGAATTGTTTTGAAAAGAAAATTAATCAATTAATTCAATATGAAGATATTTAAGATGTTTTATATTCAATTAATTGTTTTACATGATTCATATATATCGTGACTTGCTTTTCATACTCTTTTCTGTTATCTGTAAAAGTTCCCAGATAATAATAAGCCCCATCAATTAGAGCAAAAATAATTTCTGTAAGCTCATCTATATTTGTATTCACTATGATTCCGTTGTTTCTTGCATCCAGTAGTCTGTTTTTTAAAACGTTATGTAGTGTTTCTAAAAATGATTTAAAACTTTTATTGAAATCTTTATTTCTATATACTTGAGCATAAAAGCTATAAAAGAGTCCGTCATCCACGTAATCATTCCATTTTCTGGAAAATAATAGCATAATAAATTCTTCTAATTTTTCTTTACTATCTATGGATTTAAGTTTTTCTGAATCAATAAAACTTAAGTATTTTTCGAGAATATAATCTTTTAAAGCAACTAGAAGACTCTCTTTTGTTGCAAAATAGTGCATTACTAAACCTTTACTAATTCCCATTTCCTCTGCAACCTTTGCGATGGAAGTATTTTCTAAGCCAATTTTTTTGGCTACAGTATAAAAAGCAATTATAATTTCTTTTTGTCGTATTTCACTTAAGTTTTTTCTACCCATTAAACTATTAATTTTTGTCAAAAATATAGCTTTAAACTTGATTTATTAAATCTCCACTTGTTTTAGAATTCAAAACATACATACGTTTAAACTAACAAAATTATGCTGTTAAAAGGAATTAAAATCAACACAGGTTTAGATACTATAACATCTGGAAATGCTTTAGTAATAGGATGTTTTGCCTTATGTATAGGTGTTGATCTATTAAAATTGCTAAAAACAATTTAATTAACTTAAATAGAAAATCTCTAACATTAGTTTAACCATACAGTAAACTTTTTTTAATTGACTGGTTGTTCAATCTATTTTTACTTCGCTGTAGATTTGCAACGGGAAAACAGTAATAATTTAATCTTTCTCCCTGATGATTAATCTTGTTTTAACTAATTAATAACTCTTATGAGATTTTTTTTATACGCAGTAATTATACTGATTGGATGTTCTGTTAATGGTCAGGATAAGGCTTCTAAAAAGACTAGTACAGAAGGTGTTAAAAAAGTAGTATTCGTTATTATTGATGGTATTTCAACAGATTTATTTTATAAATCTAATACTCCCTTTATAGATACAATGTCTAAAGAAGGCGCTTTTTCTGAAGCATATGTTGGAGGAGAAAAAGGAAAATACTCAGAAACACCAACAATATCCGCGGTAGGTTATAATAGTTTACTGACAGGCACCTGGGTTAATAAACATAATGTTTATGGAAATTCTATTGTAAACCCCAATTATAATTACCCATCGATATTTAGAGTATTTAAAGATACATATCCTGATAAGAAAATTGCTATTTATTCGTCATGGTTGGATAACAGAACCAAACTTGTAGGAGAAGGATTAAAGGAGACAAGCGCAATAAAAATGGATTATTCTTTTGATGGTTTAGAGTTAAATGAAGAAAAATTTCCACATGATAAATTAAAGAAATATCTAAAACGAATAGATGCAGAGGTTGCTAGAGAAGCAGCCAATCACATATTTGAAACAGGACCAGATTTGTCCTGGATATATCTGGAACATAGTGATGATATGGGACATATTTTTGGAGAAAGCCCTACATATTTTAATGCAGTGTCTTTTGAAGATTCGCTACTTGGGCTTATTTGGGATGCAGTCAAATTAAGAGAACAAAAAACTGGAGAAGATTGGCTTATCATAGTCACCACTGATCATGGAAGAATGCCCACTGATGGAAAACACCATGGTCAACAATCCTATAGAGAGCGAAGTACTTGGATAGCACTTAGTAAGCCTATTGATAATACTTACTTTAAAAATAATAAAGTAGCTATCGTAGATATATTCCCTACTATCTGCGATTATCTGAGTATTACTGTTCCAGAAGAGACATCATTAGAGTTAGATGGAATTTCTCTAATGAAAAAAGTAGATGTATCTAAGTTAGAAGGAGTGTGTATACATAATGAATTTTTACATCTGCAGTGGTTAACAGAACATAAGGGAAATGAAATAGGAAAAGTATATATAAGCTATACCGATAATTATAAAAAAGGAGAGAAAGATAACTTCACTCTTTTGGGAGAAGTTGATATTCAAAAAAAAGAATTTACTACCAAAATAAAACCTCCTACCGGTACAAAGTATATAAAAATTGTTTTGAAAACTAAAAATCAAACTATTAATACCTGGGTAAAAGTTACACCCAAATAGGCAATCTAAATCAATTATTAAATAACACTAAAAACTTGTGAAAATGAACAAGAACCTGATTATTTTATTCCTCATTTTTTCTACTTCCCTTTTTGCTCAAAAACAAATTACGGGTGTTGTAGTAGATCCTGCGGGGACACCTGTTCCGGGAGTAAATGTAATAATACAAAATACAACAAGAGGTACTGCAACAGATTTTGATGGAAATTATACTTTAGAAGTTAACGAAGGAGAAATTTTAGAATTTTCTGTTTTGGGATATGAGACTCAAACAATAATGATAAAGAATCAAACGGTCATCAATATTTCATTACAAGAAGGGGCTGATTTATTAGAAGAAGTCGTAGTAACTTCTTTAGGTATTCGAAAAGAAAAAAAGGCTTTAGGGTATGCAGTTAGTGAATTGAAATCTGAAGATATTAATAGAGTTAAAGCGACTAATGTTATCAATACGCTGTCTGGTAAGGTTCCGGGTTTACAGGTGACAGGAGCAAGTAATGGTTTAGGAAGTTCTGCAAGGGTGGTGATAAGAGGAGAGAATTCTTTAAATCTAAATAGCAATGAACCTTTGTTTATTTTGGATGGGATACCTGTAAACAATCGCATTTTTGGAGTTGGAGGAAATTCTACTGATCAAGCAGATCTTCCCACAGATTATGGTAACGGACTTTCAGAACTGAATTCTGATGATTTTGAATCTGTAACTGTACTTAAAGGTGCTGCAGCATCAGCGCTATATGGATCCAGAGCAGCAAACGGAGTTATTGTAATCACTACAAAAAAAGGAAAAGAAGGGCGTGGTTTAGGGGTTGAAATTTCATCTTCTACTATGTTTAGCTCTGCATTAAGACTACCAGATTTACAGACCGAATATGGTGGTGGATGGGCAGGAGCATATGCCTCAAATTTTGGTACTAATTATGGTCCAAGACTTGATGGGTCCATTGTTTCTCAAGAATTAGCTTTAGGAGAACCAATCGATAGGCCATTTATAAATAGATATGATTTAGATGACTTTTTTGAAACAGGTGTAAATTTAAATAATACAGTTTCTATTTCTGGAGCTAATGAAAAAGGAAATTTTTTATTCAGTTATGGAAATAATTATAACGAAGGAATAATCCCTAATACAAACTTAAAAGGAAATAGCTTTAGGTTAAATGCTGGTTATAACATCAATGATAAATGGAAAATTCAGGGATTAGCTAATTATATAAGTAGAAGTTCTGACAACCTTCCTGTAGCAGGATATGGATCACAAGGTATAATGTATACGTTACTTTGGAACTACATAAATGTTGATTTAAATGATTTAAGGAATTATTGGAATGTAGAAAATGAAGAACAACGTAAATTATTTACTTGGGGAGATAATCCCTGGTTTATTGTAAATGAGAATATCAATGCATTTAATAAGAAAAGATTTATTGGAAATGTAAATACAACGTATCAATTAACAGAAAACCTAAGTTTATTAGCTCGAATTGGTGCAGATGAATCAAATGATTTTAGATGGTCACGTAGATCTATTGGGGCTCAACGAGCTCCAAATGGATTATATAGAGAACAAAGAATTAATTTCTCTGAAATCAATGCAGATTTTCTGCTTTCATATGAAAAAGAATTTGGCAATTTTGAGACCAAAACATCAATAGGAGGTAATAGATTCGATCAAAAAATCACTGAAAGTTTTTTATTAGGTAATGGATTAACGATTCCTGGAATTTATAATTCACAAAATATTGATGTGACTCCAGAGTTGAGAAGCGATATTTTCAGGAAAAGGATTAATAGTGTATATGCATTTACAAATATAGGATATAAGGACTTTTTATATTTAGATATATCTGCGAGAAATGACTGGTCTTCTACGCTACCAGCAGGAAATGATTCGTATTTCTATCCTGCAGCTTCCTTGTCTTTTATTCCTTCAGCATTGTTTTCTATGCCAGAAGCAATAGATTTTTTAAAACTTCGGTTTAATATAGCAGAAGTAGGTAAGGATACAGAT
Source organism: Aquimarina algiphila (assembly GCF_007489275.1). Lineage (GTDB taxonomy): Bacteria > Bacteroidota > Bacteroidia > Flavobacteriales > Flavobacteriaceae > Aquimarina > Aquimarina algiphila. Next base: position 56,358 of record NZ_VLNR01000006.1, on the reverse strand, counting down.
CCATACAGACTTTCAAAAACATTTAATTTTGCTACACTACCTGGTACATTGACCAATCCATCTCAATTGCCAAATGCTAATTTGAAACCAGAAAGAACAACTTCTACAGAGTTTGGATTAGAAACCTTTTTATTCAATAAGCGAATTTCTTTAGACGCGACTTATTATACATCAACATCGAGAGACCAAATTCTTAATGTAGGAGTATCCGGTAGTAATGGATTCAATTCTTTGGTGACCAATGCAGGAGAGATTCAAAATTCGGGTATAGAATTAGCATTAGGTATAGTGCCACTTAGAACAGAGAATTTTGAATGGCGTATAAATGCTAATTTTTCAAAAAATGAAAGCGAAGTAAAATCATTATCAGGTGATCTGGATACATTTATTATTGCTCAAGGACCTGATGGCGTTACAGTAGAGGCTAGACCAGGAGAACAAATGGGAGATATTTATGGTCAAGCCTATGTTAGAAATGATGCTGGAGAAATTATATTTGAAAATGGTTTACCACTTACAGGAGATAGAAAAAAAGTAGGAAACTACAACCCTGATTGGATGTTAGGATTATCAACAAATCTAAGATATAAAGGAGTAAATTTATCTGTATTATTCGACATCAGACAAGGGGGAGAAATCTATTCTTATACCAATGCAATCGGAAGAGAAAGCGGAATTCTAGCACTTACAGCCGGATGGAGAGATGGAGTTGTTGGAGAAGGGGTAGTACCTGATGGTGCAGGAGGTTTTGTTCCAAATACTCAAGAAGTAACCGCAGAAGCATGGGCCTATGGAGTGCCCAGAAGTAATGCAGAAGCAAATATCTTTGATGCTTCATATATAAAGCTACGTCAGTTAAGTCTGGGGTATACTTTCCCTGAAAAGGTTGTTAAACCACTAGGTTTACAACAGTTTTCTATAAGTCTTGTAGGATCCAATTTAGTGTTGTGGACAGATGTTCCCAATATAGACCCTGAAGCTCAGGCATTAAATGGAGGGTCCCTATTACCAGGATTTGAAGTGACTCAACTACCCTCTGCAAGAACGTACGGTTTTAAACTTAATATGAAATTATAAAAAGTAACATGATCATGAAAAAAATAGTTTATTTATTAACTCTGATTATTTTAGGAGCTTGTACAGATCAGTTCGAAGAGTTGAATACCAATCCAAATGATCCGGTAACAGCAAGTGAAAACTTATTATTGCCAACAGTTTTGTTTGATTTATCAAATATTACAGTGAATCAAACTTATGGTTTTGGGGATGTTATAGGACAATATACAGGGAATTATGAATTTAATGATATTGATATATATCGTTGGCAGGCAGACGATAGATTCTGGTCCCCAATGTATAGTATATTGCAAGATATTAATGATTTAAAAGCAATTGCTGAAGAGAATAATAATGAAAATTATAAAGCAATTGCGTTAATTCTAGAAGCATATATTTACAGTGTTATCACAGATGCATATGGTGATGCGCCTATGACAGAAGCTAATAGAACAATTGAAGGTATCACTACTCCTGTCTATGATAAACAAGAAGATATTTATACAGCTATATTCTCAAAGTTAGAAGAAGCGAATACTATTGCTAATATTACAGAAACAATTAAGGGTGATATTATGTACAATGGGGATTTAGGTAAATGGAAAAAGTTTGCAAATTCTTTACGTTTACGCTTGCTAATGAGAATATCTGGAGTACAAAATGTAAGCTCAGGTATGAATAATATCATAAATAATCCAGATAGATATCCTGTATTTACTTCAAATGATGATAATGCTATATATAAATATAGCGGAGTTGTCCCAGATGTATCTAATGTATCTCAAGCAGGAGGAGGAAGAGATTATGAATACTTTTTACGTATACCAACAGCTCACTTTTTGGGATTGCTAGATGCTAATAATGACCCTCGTTTAAATTTATGGATAAGTCCGAAGGAGGGAACCGACGATCGAACACTGGGAATAATACCTGGACAACCACTTGGAGAAATAGGACGTCCCGCAGATTTTAGTAGAAAAGCGGTTGAGTTTTTTGAAGAAGCAGAGAGCATCGAGGGAATATTTATGACCTATAGTGAGTTGAATTTTATTTTGGCAGAGGCTAAAGAAAAGAATATGATCTCTGCAGGTGTAGCTAAGGATTACTACGATATTGCTGTACAGTCATCTTTTGATCAATGGGAAGTAACCATACCTACTGATTTTCTTACGACTACAGTGCCATATGATAATAGTACGGATAGATTATATGAACAAAAATGGTTAGCACTTTATCATACCGGAGTAGAACCCTGGTTTGATTGGAAAAGGACCGGTAAACCATCTTTTATTCAGGCGGGATCAGGAAATCTTAATAATGATATGGTTCCTGTACGATTAAGATATCCAAGTTTAGAACAATCTGTAAATGCAAGTAACTATGAGCAAGCTTCTGCAGCTATGGGTGGAGATAATATTAATGCTTCATCCTGGTGGTGGTAAGAATTGATTGAGTTTAAATAATTACTTTATGTAATTCCAATTATCTAAAATGCTCCCAGGGAAACCGGGAGCATTTTTAATTTATAATGTAAAAACAGAAAATAAGTAGAGTATAATGATCTAGTTTTTGTTTAAATTAATAATAGAAAAATAGCTAAGTCTATCATGGTTTAACATAATTTAATAGTGTTTAACATAAGTTTATTTAGGGTGATGCACGGTAAGTGTGTTTTAGAAATGAATGCATTCCAACTTAAATATTAATTTAAAAACATTAAAATCATGACAATTAAAAAAATAAAAAAAAGATATGCGATACACTTTTTTAAATTAAGCCTTCAATTGATACTATGTTTATCGTTATTAGGTGCTGTTTCTTGTTCTAAAGATGACCCTGTTAATGAACCAGAATCTCATGATTTTTTAGCTAAAAAGAAGAAGACGCCTGTACCTTATGATAAATTTTCAGGAGCTCTTAATAAGGCAAAATTACAAGGGCCTGGGAGTGGCATAGTTAAAAAAAAGGTGAAAAAAGGTAAAAAAGATGTTTGGGTTAATGTAGAAAAAGGGAATTTTAAAGGATATAAAAGTGACAAATTTTATATGGCAGGTAACCAAATGTATTTCAAAAGCCCAAAGAATAGTAAAAAAAGAACAGAGTTACGTAGACTTGGTGATTATGAAGCTTCGGCAAGTATAACTTCTACGGGGAACTTAAAAGTTCATAGTACTTCTCATAAAGAATTTACTGTTATGCAGTTACATCATAGTGTTAAAAATAGCCCTTTATTAAAGATTGAATATAAAGCAAAAAAGAATAGTAAAGGAAAGTACGTTACTGGTGGTTTTTATGCGGTAAACCGAAACAAACCGGGTGCATCTACTAGTGGAAGAACCAAACTTTTAAAAGGTGGTAGTTCTGCTAAATTTCAGATTAGATATCGACCTTACACGCATACTAAGAAAAATGGTAGTAAAGAAGCAAGAGCAAAGGTTTCGGTAGTTGTTAATAATGATTCTAAAAATTCAATTGCTATTGCTGATATAAAACAAAGTGATTGGGGAAAAGGATTTTACCTTAAGGCAGGAGCTTATAATCAACAATCAGGAGAAGCCAAAGTTTCTTTTAGTTCGTTAAATTGGTAGTAATATAAAGAAGCAATTTTATAACTTGAGTTTATTTTTAAGTTTAGCAAAACAAATTAATTTGTTTTGCTAAACTTATTTTTTGAAGCTTTATAACAACCCTCTGGCTTTAATCTCCAGGTATTTGTTAATAGTATTTACGGTGAGGTTTTCGGGAGTGGTAAGTATCGTTTGGATACCGTGCTTTTGTAGCTCTTTTACCATTACTTTTTTATCATAGGCAAACTGTTGGGCTATAGTTTGATCATATATGGTTTGCGTGTTTTCTGCTTTTTGATGAATTAAGTGATCTAACTCTGTATTTTGAAAGAGAATCACAACTAATAAATGCTTCTTAGCTAAGGCCTGAAGATAAGGCAGTTGTCTTTTTAATGAGGAAATATGCTCAAAATTAGTATATAATAACAGTAAACTTCTATGGTTAATTTGCCGCTTTATATGAGCATATAATAATCCGAAATCAGAATCTAAAAACTGAGTTTTTACATTATATAAAGTTTCAGATATGGCATTAATGTATGTTTTTTTTCCGCTATCCGGTAAAAAATTATTTACGGTATTAGAAAACGATAACATGCCTACTTTGTCATGTTTTTTGAGCGCGATATTAGAAAAAGCTAAGGTACTATTTACGGCATAATCTAATAAGCTCAATTCATTAAAAGGCATTTTCATAACACGACTGGCATCGATTACAGAATAGATAGGTTGAGATTTCTCATCCTGAAACTGATTAATCATTAAATTTCCATGCTTTGCTGTTGCTTTCCAGTTTATGGTACGCACATCATCCCCAACTACATATTCTTTAATTTGTTCAAATTCCATGGTATGACCAATACGACGAATTTTCTTAAGACCAATCTGAGTTAATTTGTTATCAATGGCTAAGAAATCATATTTTTTCATTTGAATAAAAGATGGATATACTTTTACCATAGCTGATTTGTCAAAACTATAACGCCGTTTTACAAAACCTATCCTGGTCATGGCATATATATATAAGTTTCCAAAAATATATTCTCCACGTTGTACAGGACGCAGAGCATATTCAAAATCAAAAATAGATTTAACAGGAATTCTAACGGTCTTAAGGAAATCACGTTTCTGAAATTGAACAGGTATCTCATCAATGATCTCGACAGTTGTGGTAAATTGGTAATTACTTTTTATGCGAACGGGAATGGCATTAAAATCACTATTCGAAAATTTATCAGGTAAAATTCTATTAGCTTCAATACCCTTTTTTGTATTGTAAAGAACAATAACGTCAAATAAAACGATAATTGTAAATCCCCATACTAAAAGCCAGGCAATCGGATACAACTCATTAAACCAATACGATATTAAAAAAAGAATCGATAGGAATGCTAGTGTATAAAATACTCTGAAACTAAAATATAATGATTTCAAGAACTTGATCAAAACTAACGTGGTATTTCAACAGATTGTAAGATCATTTCGATAACATTTTCAGTAGTCATTCCTTCCATCTCACGTTCTGGTGATAAGATAATACGATGACGTAATACTGGGAAAAGAGATTTTTTAATATCTTCTGGTGTCACAAAGTCCCTTCCGTTAATTGCTGCAAAAGCTTTAGAAGCATTCATCACTGCTATAGATGCTCTTGGTGATCCACCTAAATATAAATGCGGATGTGTTCTGGTTTTGGTTACGATTTCTGCAATATACCCTAGAATCTTTTCTTCTATGATTACTTCTTGAGTTTTTGCCTTAAACTCTATTAGTTTTTGTGGAGTTAAGATTGTATTAACTAACTCTAAGGGTTTTGTGGCTTTTCTCTCATGATGTGTTTTTAAGATATTTACTTCTTCTTCCAATGTAGGATAATCGACTTTAATCTTAAATAAAAACCGATCCAATTGTGCTTCTGGTAATGCATAGGTCCCTTCTTGTTCTACAGGGTTTTGTGTTGCTAATACCATAAATGGAGGATCCATAGGATATCGTGTACCATCTATAGTTACCTGTCGTTCTTCCATAACCTCAAATAAAGCTGCTTGAGTTTTGGCAGGAGCACGGTTGATTTCATCAATGAGTACCATATTTGAAAAAATAGGTCCTTTTTTAAATTCGAAATCACTGGTTTTCATATTAAGAACAGAAGTTCCTAATACATCACTTGGCATAAGATCAGGGGTAAACTGAATACGATTAAATTCAGTCTTTAGTGTCTTAGCAAATAATTTGGCTGTAATCGTCTTAGCAATTCCAGGTACTCCTTCTATTAAAACATGACCATTGGCTAACAAGGAAACAATCAATAATTCGATAAAATCTTGTTGGCCGACAATAACTTTGGCAAGCTCGGCTCTTAATTTTTCTACTACTTGTTGTAATTCACTAAGATCAATTCTGTTTTGAAAATTTAAATCTTGCTCAGATGATGCTATAGGTGAAGTCTGTTCTGAATTTGTATCGTTTGTGATTTCTTCGTTTTCCATATATAATACTTTAAAAGAGAAGTGATGATTAAGATTTACTTTTGAATTTGGTAATCAATTCATATAGCGATATTAATTCATCTTTCTCTATCTTTGGTTTTCTATTTATTTCTTCAAAATATTTGAATAAGTTTTTGGTATCTTCCATAGTATTACTGCTTCTGGCGGCAATATCTGTTAAGGTTTTTTCATCCAAAGTATCTGTTGGTATTCTTAATGTATTACGCACGTAATCCAAAAATAATAGATTTTGTTTTGTTGCTATTTCTTTATGCTTTTCTTTTTCAAAATACATACCGCTAATAGTCCTTGTAAAAGATAAAGTTTGATTTTTTAGCGGTGTAATTATAGGAATACTTCTCTGTTTTCGTTTGCCTTCAAAAAGAATAAATAATACTACTCCAATAACAACAAAATAATACGCCCATTTAAGATAACGATTGTTTAAAAGAAAGAAAAGTGGAGAGGTATAAAATGTTTTTCCAGATTTATAATAGTTATCCCAGAGGATTTGTTGTTTAGGATTGATATACGCCAGAAGATTTTGAGTGTATTGATAATTATTTTCTTTTAGCATAAAATAATTTCCAAATGCTTCGGGAAAAGTATGAAGCAAAATATGACCATTCCCAAAGGATTGTCTGATATAATTGATTTCTGGATCTTTTATGACTAAGGTGTCATTGTATAATTGAGAAACACCTAAAACCGTTGTGTTTATGGTATCTATTTTGCTAAAATAAGGGTTGCTAATATCTCGATCGTATAAAAATGGAATTTCATTTTTTAGATTGGTATTGGTTAATGCAACAAGAGGTTTGGTATTAATATCATCAAGAGCTAACAAATTATCAGTGTCTATATTAAGAGTATCTAATAGTGTATACCCAATATTTTTTGAAGAAATGAATAAAGTATTTCCTTTTTCTACCCAACTTAATATTTTATCCAGCTCACTTTTATCAAAACCTACAGAACCATTAATAAAGAAATAAGTTCCGGTTATGCTATTATTATCTGTAAGAAACTCATAAGGCGGCTGATTAATGTCTTTAAGCCCCTTGTTATCAAATGCTTCTTTAATTAAATTATAGGAAACAAAAGTACCTAAAGGAATTTTATCTGTTTTAGAATAACTAGGAAACCAATTAATGGGAGCTGGTTCACTAGCCTCCATGTACGTTAAGAATGCAATAAGCCCTATAATGATGATGATAAATATTTTGGATCCTTTTGTCATCAAATTAAGATTGTATGCTATTGGTTATAGATTTAAACTCTTTTTCTGCTTGCAGATATGATTTTTCATTGACCTCAAAACTACCATACCAGATAAAATCATATAATTTGGTTATGGATTTAAATTGCTTTTTTATGATATCATTCGATATTTCTTTGGTATAATCGGTATTTGTTTTTTGAGCTTCCCATGTGATCAATTCTAAATCAGATAATTTTTTTAAAACAAATAGATAGTAATACCGAATAGCTAATCTGTAATTATTATTTTGTAATGCTTGATTGATCAATTGTTGAATATCTTTATTTTGAATAATGTCTTCATCCTCTGTAAGCTCCACTTGAGGAGGGATTTGTTTTTCTAAAAGCATATCACCGGGATTCACTTTCATGAATAACCAACTTAATAAAAATAATATACCAATAATTAATAAATATGGTAGTAGCTGAAATATGATTGCCCAAAAACCTGTAATTTCATCAACCCCAAAAAACCAGGATTTAAATTTTCTCCAAAGCTGGTTAAACCATTTTTTCAATCGAGTCCACCAATTATCGGGTTCTTGGTATTCTGTATAGTTGAAATCATCTTGCTTTTGAAATTCTTGTATTTTTTGATCATCCAATTTTATGATTTCTTTGGGAGAATCAAGATCATATACTATTTCCTGCGCTATAGAAGTAACCGTGCTGTCTTGAATCTTAGCAGATAAGGAAAAGGAGATGAAAAATAAAAAGCAATAAAGAATTTTCAAATTATTTGTTGTTACCTAGTGAATCTATTTGTTCCAAAGCTCCTGTAGCATGTTTTATTTCGTTCAGGTTAAAATAAATAAATGCTGTAGAAATTGCGGTTATAATATATAATACATATTGTGCGGCAGATGATATCGTATTTAGAGCAATAAAGACCCAATCTATCATTGCCGTAGGATCTACCATAGAACCTTCAGAGGCAGATGTTAATAATCTTGTATACGAATAGACGGCTGCAGGAATAGAAAATACCATACTTATAATCCATATCACTATCCCAACAATAAAAAGAGTAGCAAAGGTAATCCACCATTCATTCTTTATCAGATTAAAGCTATCACTTATAGCATCTGAAACACTAGAATTTCGAAATATTAATATGGAGAAAACAAGACTCATAGGAACATATAAATATATACCAGGGAAGACACATAATAAGGTTCCGAAGAAAGTAATTAAACCAGAGAGAACTCCTAATCCGATAATTTTACCGAAATCATTTTTTACTCCTTGTACTACAGTTTCAGAATTCACCACACCTTTACCTTCGATATAGTTTTTTATGTAGTGCAAAACAGTACCGAAAAGGGCACCATAAAAAATTAATAACATAGCAAACATTGCAACTAATGCAATCAATAAAATTCCCATATCCGAAAGCTCTCCTCGTGATAGGCTTACTGGGTCAAATACATTAGCATAAGTATGGGTGTAATATGCAGATGCTAATAGAAGTAATACGAATGGTATTACCGAAGTTTTTAGTAAAATTGATAACAAGTGCTTACCATTTTGTCTTATAAAGGCAAAGGTATCTGTGATAATATCTCCTAATTCTCTTTTTTTCTTAAATTCTATGTAGTTATTGTTCATTTGCTAATTTTTTATAGAGTATTCTGGGGTATATAACATAATAAAACAGGATTAAAGCTAAAGATCCTGATATGATAATAATTGCCAGCCAATCTGGCATTTCTGTGTGTCTTGTAACAAAACCTTCTAAAAATCCTGCTATTATAAAAAAGGGAATTGTACTGATTACAATTTTTAATCCTGCTTTTACTCCTCTTACAAAAGAAGTTAACCGAGTATATGTTTTTGGAAATAAAATTGAATTTCCGACGACCAAGCCAGCACAACCTGCTATTATAATTACAGATATTTCAATGGTTCCATGGATCCAAATGGTACGAGCGCTTTCCCAAAGCAATCCTTTGTCATAAAAAAAGTATTGAAAAGAACCAAGCATAATAAAATTACTCATCAGTATGTAAATAGTTCCAATACCACATAATACACCAAATGAAAAACATAATAAGGCTACTCTAATATTATTAATAGTAATACCAAGAAACATATTGGTTTCTTCCATTTTTTTGTATACGGCCATAGGATCATCGTTAGCAATATTCTCTAAAGTCATATTAACATATCCGTCGCCTAATATTGATCTTACAAATGCGCCATCTGTTGCAGATGAATAAACCCCAATTGCAGTAAATAGAACAGAAATTAAAAAAGTAATGAGTAATTGTTTTTGATATTTGTAGAATTCTAAAGGAAATTCTTTGACCCAAAAAGAGTATAACCTATTTTTTTTCTCCTTTTTTGTTTTGTAAATTTTTTGATGTGCGCTTGAAGCTAAACTATTTATATAGTTAAGTGTTTGACTATTAGGGTAAAATGTTTGTGCATAACTAAGATGATCCGTTATTTCAATATATAAATTAGAAAGCTCATCTGGAGTTATTTGGGTATTATTAACCAGAACACTTTCAAATTTTAACCATTTATCTTTATTTTGCTTCACAAAAGCTGCCTCACGCATGTATCGATCAATTAAGAGGTTCAAAGAAACATAATTAATGGATAATTTTCAAATAGAAACGGCTCAAAATGTTAGTATACAGCAAAATGCTGCTGGAATAGGAGAGCGAATATTGGCATATCTTATTGATCTCTTAATTATTATAGGGTATTTTATTGTTACTATATTTATTCTTGGGGTTTTAGGATTGGATCCTGGAGATCAATGGACATATTGGTTAGTTTTAAGTTTGCCGGTTTTTTTATATTTTTTATTGTGGGAAACATTTTGGGATGGTAAGACTCCAGGTAAAGCAGCAATGAAAATAAAGGTGGCAAAATTAGATGGGTCAAGACCTGCTTTTTCTAATTATTTAATTAGATGGTTACTTCGTTTGTTGGATATTTCTTTTGCTTTTGGAGGAATAGCGGTAGTCTCTATTTTATTGGGAGGAAAAGGGCAACGTTTAGGAGATATGGCTGCAGGTACGACCATAATTAGTGAGCGACAAAGGGTACAATTTCATGAGACTATACTTGTTGATATCCCAGACGATTATATAGCGGTATATCCACAGGTTACAGTTTTTAGTGATGAAGAAATGCGAAAAATCAAAACCATTTATACCGATGCAAGACGAAATGCAGATCATAATATCATTCTGGAACTTTCAAAAAAAGTAAGTACTTTGATGGATGTGACCCCTCAGGAGAAACCATTACAATTTGTGGATAAGGTAATAGCAGATTATAATTATTATACGCAGAAGCTTTAAAGGTAAAAGTATAAAGAAGTGAAAAGTTTAAAGTGAAAAACGAAAAGAAGAAAGATGTTGGAAGACTGAAGTTAGAAGAAAACAGTGTATCCTTTGTCAGTCTGATCTTGTCGAAGACAGTTTTATGAAGCTAGACGCTGGAGCTTGGAAAATATAAAGTGAGAATTATCGACAATATACTAAGGTTTTTTTGCAACAAGTAGAGTAGCACCTACAACATATCAAGTAAGGTTAACAATAAGTAAAGCAATACCTACAACATAGTAAGTAAAGCTAACAACAAGTAGAGTAACGCCTACAACATAGTAAGTAAAGCTAACAACAAGTAGAGTAATACCTACAACATTTTAAGTAAAGCTGACAACAAGTAGAGTAGAAGCTACAACATATCAAGTAAAATTAACAACAAGTAGAGCAATACCTACAACAGATCAAGTAAGACCTACAACAAGTAAGATAAGAGTTACAACATGGTGAATAAGGTTGAAAACAAATAGAGTAAGAGATGCAACATAATAGAAAAAAATAACAACTTAGTATTGATCTTTAGCAATACATTTTGCAATGTTTTTGTCATTCCAGCGTAGGCTGGAATCCAAAATAACAATATAAAGGTTACACACTTTTTACTTTACATAAGAGATCACCTAGATTTTGTTAATATAAACTTTATTGTATATTCACAAGTAATTTTAACCACTTAAATATATAATATGTCAAGAAGAAACTATCCATATAGTGACAGTTCGCTATTAGAATGGGGAGATACTACCGCAGAACATTTAAAAGCAGATATTAAGGCATTCTCTGCATTTGATAAAAAATTAAATCAGGATTTTTTGACTACTCTTGAAAAAATGGTAGATAATGCCCTGGCAGAAGGAGGAGACAACATTAACCTGGCACAATTAAGACAAAAAACAGAGGTTGTAGAAGAAGCTATGCAAGCTTGCCAGAAGTATTTTAAACGATTAAAATATTGGGTGTTAGATGCGTTTCCTGGCAAAAAAGCCATACAAAAACAATTTGGTATCGGTGGGTTTACTAAAATAAAAGATAATCAAACCAAGATGATCCAATATATGGAAGGGCTTAAAGATACCATTAAACAATATTACATAGAACTTGAAAAAGCAGGGGCACCTGCTGAGTTGCTCGATCAATCACAGGTATTAGCAGAAACTTTACGGGTTGCTAATAAAGAACAAGAACAAAAAAAAGGAACACGTACTGTAGATACAGCAGATCGTGTAGAACGATTAAACAATTTGCATGCAATATTGCGTAAGATCAATGCAGCAGCAGATAATGTATTCGAAGATCAAGCTGCCAAACGAGAATTATACCGACCACCATCTAGAAATACATCGGGTAATGATACTATTGAAGAATAGTAGGTGGTTTTGATGATGATCAAAAAACAGAATACTTTTTATTTAGTATTCTGTTTTTTGTTATTCTACTTCGCTTATTTTTAATTAATTACATTGTAGCGTAAATATTGTACGCGATAACCGTATACGTTCTATCAAAAAAATGTAGTACTATTGTAACATTATTCGATACAACTATCCTACCCAGTAATCGGATTTTCAACATAAATTTTATTAATCAATATCAAATTGATGGTATGTACTTATTTCTTATTGTAATAAGATAGAAGTACTATATAAAAATGCTATTGATTTTGGATTGAATAAAAAAGAAAACCGTTTCTGTAATTATATAATAAAAAACAAATCATTAATTTTAAAATTAATAATATTATGAAAAAAATCATTTTAACCTTAGGAATCGTATTAAGCGCATATGCAACATATGCTACAAGTAATAGTAATAATGAGATAAATGTTGAAGAAGATTTTTGTACGAAAGATATATACGTATATGAGAATGGTGTACTCATGACTATAATTCATGATCAACCATGTTAAATAATTAAATTATAGAATAAATTTTATACAGAAACGGTTTAAAATAAAATAAAAATGAAAAAAATAATATACATAGTATTAGCATTAGTAATTAATTATTCCGCAAATGCGCAAGGAAAGATAAATGGGATAATTGATTATAATTTTGTGATTAATAATCCTGATGGAACCACTTTTGTTAGACCATATTTACTTTATTTTAATAATCAATTTTCAAATTTCGTAGCTAATGGAAGAGCTGAGCGTATTGATAATATAGATGATCTTGGTGTAATGGAAACAACTGGTGAAATGATACAAAGAAAAGTTATAGACTCAGATTCTCCTAGGGATTATGTATACACTGATTTGAAAGAAAAAACAATGCTTTTTCAGGAAGAGATAGTTCGTGAAATGTTCATTGTAAAAGAAGACGTAGCTAATATTAAATGGAAGTTGTCAAAAGAAAGAAAAAAAATAGGGAAATATTCTTGTCAAAAAGCAATTGGACTTTTTAGAGGAAGAGAATATACAGTTTGGTTTACAACTGACATACCAGTATCTTTTGGTCCATGGAAATTAGGTGGATTACCTGGGTTAATTTTGCAAGTTGATGAGGATAGAAATAAATTTAGCTTTAGGGTTGCTAAATTGAGTGTAAATGTTAAGACTAAAGAAATTGAGGATGGATTGATTTCACCTATGGTTGATAATATGTCTACTATGGATAAATATATTGAAGCCATTAAAAATAGGCAAAAGAATTTTGAAGCAATGTTGCTTTCTACTCTTCCAAGAGGAACACAATTAAAACGAGATTGTGATGAATGCCCCAAAGCAGAGGATCTTAGTTTGGAGATTTTTAAATAGTTTTAGAAGTATATTTTATATCTTGATCAAAAATAGAACATTATCTTATTATAGTTGCCTAGTATTTATTTTATTAGGCAATTTTTTATCTGCCCAATCTACGATTTCGGGTACAGTTAAGGATTCTATCGCTAATCCTATTGTATCCGCTAATGTCTTTTTAAAACAAAAAGATTCCCAAACCATTATTGCTTTTGCCTATACAGATCAAAAAGGGCAGTATGTTTTACAGTCTGATGCTACAGGAGAATTTACCTTAAGTTTTTCAGGGTTAGGGTACGCTACACAAAATGTTGAGGTTACTTTAGAAGACCATATAGCCATCCAAAAAGATGCCGTTTTATATGCGACCTCATATGAGTTAGACGAAGTGATTATTGCATCAGAAAGAGCGATAACAGAAAAAAGAGATACCATTGTTTTTAATGCTTCCTCATTTAAACAGGGAGAAGAAGCTGTTGTAGAGGATTTACTTAGAAAATTACCTGGTGTCGATGTTTCAGAAACAGGCACAATCAAAGTAGATGGCAGAGAGGTAGAAAAGGTAATGGTAGAAGGTGATGATTTCTTTAAAAAAGGATATAAACTATTGACCAAAAACCTAAATGTAGATGCTGTGGATAAGGTTGAGGTACTAAGACGATACTCCAACAATAAGCTATTAAAAGGGATTGAAGAAAGTGAAAAAGTAGCACTTAATCTAAAACTCGATGAAGATTTTAAAAGAGAATGGTTCGGGAGTATATCACCTGGTTACGGAGTAATTTCAGAGGATAGGTACGATGTGGATGCAACAGTGTCTAGTTTTGGTAAAAAAAATAAATACTTCTTATTAGGAAGCCTTAATAATATTGGTGAAGATGTAACAGATGATGTACGAGGTTTAATCGAAGCTCAAAATTATGATGATGAACCAGGTATGGTAGGAGAGAATCAAAGAGTATATTCTTTGATTACTTTGAGTGCACAAGTACCAGGGTTAAAGAAGTCAAGAACAAATTTTAATAACGCAGAGTTAGTCTCTTTAAACTCTATTTTTAAATTATCCTCTAAAATAGATCTTAAAGTACTCGGTTTATTTAATTCAGATAACACTAAATTTTTTAGAGAAGGATTTGATGCTTTTTTTATAAATACGTCATCATTTACCAATACTGAAAATTATGCTTTAGGTAAAACGACCAATGTTGGATTTGGAAGAGTCGAGTTGAACTATGACATCTCAGAAACCAAGATGTTAGAATATGAAGGAAAATATAATAGATCATCAGTAAAGACAGGTTCGCTATTAGTATTCAACGATCTCGAAAATAATGAAGAGCTAGATGATACCAATGCGTTGCATGATCATATGGTTAAATATAGTAATAGGTTTAAAGATAATAAGGTGCTATTGTTAACAGCTAGATATATTAATGAGAAAAAACCTCAGGAGTATACTACCAACCAATTTTTATTTGAAGAGTTATTTCCCGCTGTTCAAGAAGTAAATAGAATACAACAATTTAGTGAGAATGAATTTAAGTACACTGGGATAAAAGCCCATGTACTAGATAGAAAAAAGAATAAAGATTTACTAGATTTTAGTGTGGGTTACGAATTCAGAGAAGATGAATTATTTTCTGATTTTTTTCTAAAAGAAAATGAAAACATAGTACTTAACCCAGAAGAATATAAAAATAGTATTAAATATCAGACACACGATCTATATTTGAGTTCAGGGTATAGAAAAAAGTTAAATAATACTAGTATAGGTTTCAATTTAGAAGGACACCAGTTGTTTAATATGTTAGATGAAACCAATCAGAAAGTAGAGGAGTCTCCTGTTTTAGTAAATTCAAAATTAAGTTTTGACTGGGAGATTAATAAAAGAAATAGAGCTTTTACATATATTGAAAACTCTAATTCTAATGCCAACATATCAGATCTTTACAGTAATTATATAAGTACGGGTTACAGAAATTTTTCAAGAGGAACGGGAAAATTTAATCAACTTAATTCTATCAGGATATTTGCGGGATATAATCTTGGTAATTTTGGAGATCGTTTTATCGCTAACATATCATTATCATATATTAAAGACAAAGACTTTTTAAGTACTAATTCTATAATCACTCAAAATGTTATACAAACCACAAAATTGATTATTCCTGATAGAGAGTTTTATAGAATTAATGCTGGTTTAGATCGATATTTAAGATTCATTAGGAATAATATTAAAATTAAATTTTC
The DNA here is from genome assembly GCF_007489275.1 of Aquimarina algiphila. Classification (GTDB taxonomy): domain Bacteria; phylum Bacteroidota; class Bacteroidia; order Flavobacteriales; family Flavobacteriaceae; genus Aquimarina; species Aquimarina algiphila. The sequence goes on along the minus strand of NZ_VLNR01000006.1, from coordinate 40,654 downwards.
GTATTCGCAGGCAGAATTTAAAAATATAGTAAACAGTACAGATTTAAGATCAGTAGAAAATCAGAATTACAAATATGGTTTTGAAATAAGATCTGGTTTTAGAGGGATTTTTAATTATCACTTTGGCACAACTTGGGATACAACAGAAATTGAGACAACAAGTGTAACGAATACTGCAACACAAAACACATCTTTTCTTGACCTTTCATTTGTAGTTAGTTCCAAACTAAACTTACAATTACAATCAGAACGTTATTATTTTACTAATTTAGAAAATGATGACAACACTTATAATTTTATAGATTTTGAGATCAATTACAAACCAAATAACAAAGCTCTAAGTTTTTCTTTGATTGGAAACAATTTGTTAAATACAGAAAGTTTTAGAAATTATTTGGTGAGCGATACCAACATTTCAAGTACAGCATATAGATTGCTCCCAAGATACGCTTTGCTTAAGGCTAGTTATAGGTTCTAAATCTATTTGATTTTTGTTTGCTTTTTTAATCAAGTGTTCTCAGGCATTTAATAAATCAAGAATTTTCTAAATTATGGAATATTAAAAAAGTAAAACAGTTTACAGTTTAAGTGTTAAGGTTTATTACTCAAACCTCAAACCTATTGAATGACTTCGGCTGTTATAAAAATATTTTCTTTAGGCCATTCGCTTCCATCGACAGGAACATTAGATATTTTATCAGCTACATTCATTCCTTTAACAACTTTTCCAAAAATAGTGTGTTCTCCATCCAAATGAGCAGCTCCTTTCTTTGCAATTACAATAAAAAACTCATAAGGTGTAGAACGATTAGAAGGGTTATCCACCCATTGTTTGGATAGGGCAACCGCACCACGAACATGTTTAAGGCCTTTTACCGGCTCTTGGGGGATAGTATATTCTCCAATTTCAAAACGTTTGTTTGCGGTTTGTTGACGATCACTATTGCCTCCTTGAATAACAAATCCTTTGGCTACACGGTAGAAAAAAGTCTCATCAAAATACTTTTGTTTAACCAGATAAATAAAGTTTGCTCTATGTATAGGAGTCTCTTTATATAATTTTATATGTATATCACCATATGTTGTCTTTATGTTAACCAAAGTTTCTGGATTCTCTTTACCATAGGCACTCATGAATTCTCTTAGGTTTTTGTTTGAAAGTTTAAATGGTTCTTCGTTATAGATTTTTTCTTCTATATCAGCTTTTACCTTAGAAGAAACTTCTTCATTTATTTTCTTTGTTTCCTTTATCCTGATAGTATCTTTATTTCTTTCTGTACTCTGCTTGTTTTTTTTAGAATGTGTATCTTCACAATTAGAGAATAAGATAATACTTACGCAAAAGCATAAAATTGATTTGGTAAATGACATTTGAAACATTTAAAAATTTAATTCCAAAAATAAAGAAAATGTCAGTACCGGGCGAATCTTCGCATTTTATTATGGCTCCTGATCTTCGAATAAAAGAATTAAATAAACTTAAAATAGAAGAAAGAAATCCTCGAAATGCTGCGGTTATGATGCTTTTTTATCCCAAGGAAGGGATTACTCATATAGTTTTGATATTAAGACCAGATTATGAAGGAGTACATTCTGGACAAATTGCATTACCAGGAGGGAAAGTAGAACAACATGATTTAAATTATAAAGAAACTGCATTACGTGAAACTCAGGAAGAAGTAGGCGTAAACACAAATACAGTTAAAGTCATTAAAACTTTAACAAAAGTATATATTCCTCCATCTAATTTTTGGGTGCATCCGTTTTTAGGTTTTACAGAAAACCGTCCCGACTTTGTAGCACAAGAAGAAGAGGTGGCAAAAATCATAGAAGTACCATTATCAAAATTATTGGATGAAAGAAACGTGGTCCCACAAAAATTGTCAACATCTTATGCGAAAAATATAGAGGTACCTTCCTTTGAATTAAATGGTTATGTGGTTTGGGGTGCAACAGCGATGATGCTTAGCGAGCTTAAAATCTCTATAAGGCAGTCAATGGCCTTATGATTTTGTATATTTGACGTTCTTAATACAACGAGTTTTCTAAAACATATGGGATTATTTAAAAGAAATCCATTTGGTCATATATTATTTCTAAAAAAATGGCTCATCCGTATCATGGGAGGGCTAACGCATAGACGGTATAGAGGTTTTAATGAATTACAAATAGAAGGAAGTGAAGTTTTTAAAGACCTTCCAGATAATGGTGTTCTATTTGTTTCTAATCACCAAACCTATTTTGCAGATGTGGTAGCAATGTTTCATGTATTTAATGCTAGTTTAAGCGGACGTACAGATTCGATTAAAAATGTGGGATACTTGTGGCAACCAAAAATGAATCTTTATTATGTTGCGGCAAAAGAGACAATGAGAGCTGGGCTGTTAGCAAGGATTTTAGCATATGCTGGAGCGATAACAGTAGAACGTACCTGGAGAGATAAAGGAAAAGATGTTAATCGTCAGGTAAAAATGAGCGATATTACTAATATCTCACGGGCTTTAGAAGATGGATGGGTAATTACATTTCCACAAGGAACAACAAAACCGTTTAAGCCTATTAGAAAAGGAACTGCCCATATTATAAAACAATATAAACCTATTGTCATTCCTATAGTTATTGATGGATTTAGAAGATCTTTTGATAAAAAAGGTATTCGAATTAAAAAGCGTGGAATATTACAGTCAATGGTTATCAAGGAACCGCTGGATATCGATTATGAAAATGACACTACAGATGATATTGTAGGTAAATTAGAATTTGCTATAGAACAACACCCTTCTTTTCTAAAAGTGATTCCTCAAGAAGAATTAGAGGCAGAAGAGGAATTGAATAAAAAAAGAAAATGGGAATATTAAAATATAGTTTTAATAAATATGCCTCATTGTAGTTATATACGGTAATGGCTAAACTTTTTTTCATTATTCTATAATGATAAAGTTTAGAGGATAGGGTAGGGCTCAAAAGTATTCATACGTTATATAAAGAAAAACGTATTATGAAATTTTCAAGAATATTTTTAAGACTAGGGTTAAGCTTACGAACTGTTGTTAAATTTTTAAAAGAGCTTCCAGCATCTTCTTCAAATGCAATCCATAGGTAAACACAAATTTCATATCGATGATTAATGATCTGATTTTGGAATGGACAAAAAAAGCCTCTTTCATTTTTTTGAAAAGAGGCTTCATAATTTTATTCATAGTTATTTTATAAAAAATATGGACTATGTTGTATTCTTTCTTATACAAGAAACTCTCTTTCCTTTTTTAAATTCTAAAAACACTATAGATAATAGTTGTATGATTAAATTTTTAAAGAATTTAATCTACATTCATCGTTTTTGATTCGTCATTCGTCTTTTTTTTTGGGAGAATAAGTACTAGATCAAATATATTGTCAACGTATCTATCAAATACAGTATAAGAATATATTTTATTTGATGTAAAAACTTCTTGTTAGAAACTTTAAAAGTTTTCTCGCAATTAACCAACTGTTATCGTATTATCAATTTATTTACTTGTGCGATGCACAAATTTTCTGAATTTTTCATGATTATAGTATGGAGAGCTTAGAAAATAATGATCAAGTAACTTTTAAAACTCAATAAATATGTACACACAAATTAGAAAAATTAAAGGAACTGTTTTTGTCTTGTTTTTAATGTTTTTAGCACTATCATGTTCTAAAGATGAAATTAATGAAGAACAGGTTAATCAAGAAGAATTCAATGAGGTAGAAGTAAAAGCACATGGTTTAAAAAACCCAGCATCTGTAATGTATATAGAAGTGAATGATAATGCTATGGAAAATGCAATAGCTTATACATTACCAAATGGAAAACCAATGATTGATATTGCTGTAATTTTTGCTGCTAATATTAATTACAAAAATGCATCTAGAACACATGTATTATTTATGAATAACAATGTGACAAAGGTATTAAGGAATAGAAATACAACTATCAAACCTTTACAAAGAAAAGGGATTAAAGTACTGCTTTCGATTTTAGGGAATCATCAGGCAGTTGGTATTTCAAATTTTCCTACACGAGGTGCAGCTAAAAAATTTGCGAAACAAGTAGCTAATGTGGTTAAGAATAATGGATTAGATGGAGTAGACTTAGATGATGAATTTGCAAAATATGAAACTATATCAGGACGACCAGCTATTAATAATAAATCATTTATTTGGTTACTACAAGAATTAAGAGCTGCTATGCCTAGTAATAAAATAATTACCTATTATCGTATAGGAGAATCTGTTAATCAAATGATGTCGAATGGTAAAAAAGCGGGTCAGTTTTTAGATTATGGTTTTCAACCATTTTATGGATCATATAGTAATATTACAGTTCCAGGATTAGGAAAAGGAAAACTGTCTGCAGCAGCAGTTGATGTTACACAAACACCTTCTTCTACGGCAAGTAATTTTGCGCAAAGAACAAAAAATGATGGGTATGGAGCTTTTGTGATGTATAATTTGGACGGGGTAAATCGCGAAAGTTATCTAAATGGAATATCGCAAAAATTGTATGGTAAAAAAACAAGTTTAACAGGGACCTTAAAAAATTGAATTGTTGTTTTTGAATTAGTACTAAGGAGGTTGTCTAAAAAGCAACCTCTTTGTCATTGTAAATAGTTTAAGTTTTATATGAATTTAAATAAATACAACTAGAGTACTTTTATTATTTGTTAGCCATCTAACTAGCAGATACCAATATTTTGGTAATGTAGCGATATAAAAAGAAAATAGGTGCTTTTATAAATACACTAATTCTTTTCTCAAAAGAAACCAAGAGTAGATTTTTCTTTTGGCTTTTTTGCACAATGGTCTATCTCTAAAAAGAAAATCAAAAAAAATAATAGCCTTATTTTCAATTTTTTGAATAGTCGTAATATTATTTAAAAAAAATTACGAAATCGTTTTCGTATTTGACCATAGCATTGATATTTTCAAAGATAATTATATATCTGTGTATAAATTAAAGTGATGATTTTATTATAAACATATTTAGTTATTTATTTGATTATTAGTGTTTTGTGTTGATTTTGTTTTTTTTAAATCATATGATTCTTCTTTTTAATAATAGGGAAAGGTGATTTTTTGTGATTATTGAATTTATTTAAGATTTAAATTAAGGTATTGTGATTTTGGTGTTAAAAAATTGAGAAATAGTGAGAATTGATATTAATTTATAAGTGAATTAAAAAAGATAACACACACTAACTAAATTAAAACTTTTTAATCATGAAATGGAAAATTACACAGTCAATATTCATTATTTCACTATTATTAATGGGTTTAAATGTACATTCTCAGCCCCCACCAGGAAGTGGATGGACTAATGTATTTGCAGATGAGTTTGGGGGAAGCTCTGTTAATACTAATATCTGGAATGTGAGAAATGATGTAGCTTTTAAGCCTAATAAAGCAGAAGTAAATGGCGGAACTTTAAAAATTAGAAATACGTTCACAAGTAATAGCGTATCTCAAGGAGGATGGTTAGAGTCTAAAACTGGTTTTAGCGGAAACAACAGATACGGTTATTATGAAGCTCGATTACGTATTGACGGTCCAGATAGAGGTGATATTTGGCCTACTTGGTGGATATGGGGGAAAAATTTTAGAAATGGAGCTCCTGGGCCTAGTGGTACAGAATTCGATTTAATGGAATATAGTGGTTTTGGTAAAAAGTTTTTTGGAGGAGCAACAACTTCTCACCACTATTTTGATAAAAGAAATATTAATGGTAAAAGTAATATTACATCAACCAGAGCTTCTACAGAAAGTAGAAATGCATTTCAATGGCATGTTTGGGGTATGCATTGGACTCCGACAAAAATTGATTTTTATTATGACGGAGTAAAATATATGTCATCAGATCAGCCAGCAGATGCTGCTAACGATCCATTTCCTTTATACCTTATATTTTCATCTTCTCCTCATACTAGAAATGTACAGAATGCCAATCAGGATTTTGGAGGATTTCAACCAAGTAATGTGCCAGAATTTGCCGCCGTTCCTGGTCGCTCATTAGCTTCTTTGGAGGTTGATTGGGTCAGAGTATGGCGAGGAGGTACTATTGAGAATACTGGTGGTGGTTCTGATACTAATGTAACGTTTAGAGGACAAGGAATTAATACTTATGTGAGCTCCGAAAATGGTATTGGCCCTATCACTTGTAATAGAGCAAACCCGGGAGCTTGGGAGGTATTTACAGTAAAATCAGAAGGTAATGGACAAGTAAGTATTCAGGGAAATAATGGCAGATACATTAGTTCTGAAGATGGGCTACAGGCTATGACTTGTTCTAGAGTTTCTGTCGGAGCATGGGAAAAGTTTACATTAGTGTCACAAGGTGGTAATGTATATGCTATCAGAGGTAATAATGGTAAATATGTAAGTCATGAAAATGGTAATGGTCCAATGAATTGTAATAGAAATGTTATAGGAGCTTGGGAAAAGTTTACTATAGCTGGTCTAAATAATAACAAATCTTTATCTATTGAAAAACCAGAGTTGAAAAACACTATTTCTTTTTACCCAAACCCAAGTACTGTAGATAACTTAAATCTAGAAATAAGTACATCTAAGAACGTTAATTCTACATCGCTCGAGATTGCAGATCTTACCGGTAAGATAGTTGCTAGTGAAAAGTTGGGAAGTCTTGAGGCAGGAAGAAATTCTGTTTCCTTAAGTCATGTAAAAGGATTATTAAGAATCGGGTTGTATATAGCAAAAGTTACTTTGGATAATGAAGTTAATATGACAAAAATTATGATAGAATAATCCTGTTTAGTTTTGGTCAAAACTAATATTATGAAATAAAGAAAAAACCTTTTGGAATTTATCCAGAAGGTTTTTTCTTTATAATTATTCTAGCCATTCTTTAAAATCTTTTACTCGTTCACGTGCTACAATAATATCTTGTTCATTAAAATGATTCAATTTTATTTGTAATCTCGAATTAGTATACGAAATGATATCTTTAATGGCATTTATATTGATATAGAATTTTCGACTAGTTCTAAAAAACTGCTGAGGGTTTAATTCTTCTTCCAGGGATTCTAAAGTAGTATCAATTAGATAATTTCTATTGTCGGTGGTATGAAGATATGTTCCTTTGTTTTCAGAATAAAAACATTCAATATCCTCTACCGAAAATATTTTTAGATGTTGTCCAACTCTGGCAGTAAATCGTTTTTTATATGAACGATCCATCGGGTTTATAAGGAGTTTTTTGATATCTTCAAAATCTACTTGTAACTGCTGCTTTTCAGGAAGTTGTTCTTTGTATTTATTTACAGCTATCTCCAAATCTTCATCATCTATTGGTTTCAATAAATAATCGATACTATTTAACTTAAATGCTTTTAGGGCGTATTCATCATAAGCAGTAGTAAATATTATAGAGCTTTTAATAGTGATCGCATCAAATATTTCAAAAGATAAGCCATCACTAAGTTGAATATCTAGAAAAATAAGGTCGGGATGTTCATTAGTACTAAACCATTCTATTGATTCTTGTACAGAGTGCAACATAGTATGCACTTCTATATTTAAATCTTCAAGCATTCGTTTAAGGCGTCTTGCAGCTGGTTTTTCGTCTTCGATAATTATTACATTCATTTTTTTATAAATTACAAAACTTCAGAGAAGCAAAGTTGAAGAAGGTATATTAGTTGATTTTTTGTTTTATTCTTTTGAAATCATACAATATTTCATTCCCAAAGTTGCTTTTGGTCATCCTGTTCTTCTTCCATATATTTTCTAATTTTACGTTCTTCCCAGTCTTTGTTAAACATAGGGTTTACTCTGTAAGCTTTGATGGCGTGAAATACAATTCCGATTCCCCATCCAAATGCAGCCCACAAAAACCAAGCATGACTCCATTCGTTTTGATAATAATTTAACCCTGCCAAAAGGCTTATGATAACTATATATGAAATTAAGTTATTATAAAATTTCTTTAATTCCTCGACACGTTCCTTGGCACGCTCATATCTTTTTTGTTCGTTAAAATTTTTCATAATATATTTTTTAGATTGTTTTTAATAATCTTCTTTATCCATAAATTCTTTGGTCTTTCGTTCTTCCCATTTTTTGTTAAAGATAAAAGACTTCTGAAAAGCCCAAAGCCAGTGAAAAAATAATCCAATACCCCAGAAGACAGGCGTTGCAAGATTGCCAAAACTCCACCAGGAAAGAAAGTCTTTATCTTTTACATCTACATCAATAAGCATCAGAATTTTTTGTTTAAAAAAGAATATGGCGATATTGATTACGATATAAGTTACTAGATGACCAAAAAAGTCTTTTTCATTTTTTACTCTTTTTTTAGCTTTTTCATAAGCTTTTAAGTCTTCGTGATTATCCATAACTTTTTTATTTGGTTTCTAGAAATCATCCTTGTCCATTAATTCTTTAATCTTACGCTTTTCCCATTCTTTATTAAAAATACTGTTCTTCCCAAATACTGAAACTCCATGAAAAAACAAACCGATTCCCCAAAATAATGGAGTAGCATATAGATGCCACTGAAACCAGTTGTTAAAACCTTCATCTATAAAATCAGAATTAATAAATAATAGAGCGAGATTTATAATAATATATACCGTTAAATGTGAATAAAATCCCTTTTCTCTTTCTACTCTTTTTTTTGCTTTTTCGTATCGTTGTTGTTCAAAATTTTCCATTGTAATAGATTTAAAATTTAAAATCATCATCTTTCATAATCTCCATAATCTTACGTTCTTCCCATTGTTTACTATATATTGTGTTTTTAAACCACTTAATATTTCTTCTAAATGTCCAAAGACCATGACATAGTAATCCTATCCCCCATAGTAGAGGTCTAAGTGTAATAACCCATATTAGCCAGTCTTTATTTCCATCTAAAGCATATTGAAATATGGTAATAGCTATATTCATAACCACATATATAATAACATGCATATAAAAGCCTCTTTCTTCATCTAGTCTCTTTTTTGCTTTTTTATAAGCATTTTGTTCTTTATTATTAGTCATAATATTTACTTTTAGATTCATCCATATACTTTCTGATTTTCTTCTTTTCCCAGTCTTTCCCAAATATAGGATGATGGCCTGAAGCCTCCATATAGTGAAAAAGAACACCAATTCCCCATCCTGCTATTGGAAATATTACCCATGGAATACTAAAACCAGTGGTTTTATAATTAATAAACACTAAAAAAGGAATGACAATGCAATATGATGCTAGATTCCAGTAAAATTCTTTTATTTTTTGTACTTGTTCTTTTGCGCGTTCGTATTTTATTTTTTTTGCGCTTTCTATGTTTTCTATTGTTTGTGAAATTTCCATATCTGCGAATTTTATTTTTTTGGTTAATATCGGAAGCTCAGCAATAAAAGCCTCTTCTGTTTTGTATACCGAAAATTTTCTTTTCGTTAATAATGCATAACGTTGTTGTACATTACCCAATCCAACACCACTACTTTGCTTTATTACTTCTTTTGGTTGAAGATTATTCTCAACCACTAGAAATCCATCCTTTTCATAAATTTTGATATGTAACGGCTTTTGTGGCATTACCACATTATGTTTTACCGTGTTTTCTAATAAAATTTGTAATGATAATGGTACTACTTTTGCTTCTGGATTAATGGCCTGATCAGGAATTTCAAATACAATACTATCCTCGAAGCGCAATTGTATCAATGTCATGTAAGTTTTTGCAAAATTTAATTCTTCATCAACCGTAACCAATTCTTTATCTTTTTGTTCTAAAACATATCGATATACTTTTGATAGCGAAGTGGTAAACTTTTGTGCCATCCTTGGATTTTCCTCGATTAATGATGTTAAAACATTGAGACTGTTAAATAAAAAATGTGGATCTAATTGATTCTTTAATGCAGCAAACTTAGCTGATGCCGTACCCGCAATTATTTTTTGTTCTGTAACCTTTTTTTCTTGTAATACCTTGTAGAAATAAACCGTATGAAAGAATAATGAAAAAATCATCATGATCACTAACGGAAAAATATAGTTGTTAAAGGATTGATTAGTGATAAATTCTTCTGTAGTGTATTTTTGAAAAATCACTACGGTTGTGATATACTCACAAAAAGCAAAGGCTAGTATTGTAATTATAATTGAACCGAAGGCACCAGCGAGAACACGTTGTAATCCTCTATTTTGCCAATTAACTTTACGATTTATATATTGAAAATAATAAGAATTAATAGCGGTTATTACAAAGGAATACATAAAAGCGATCCCCCACCATTCTAGTGTAAAAACTCTGGTAAAATTAAACCCATTTAATATCAAGGTTACCAGTCCCACAAATAGGGCAACTACGACAGAAACTAGGATTATTTTTTTAAAGTCTTTCATGTGATTAAATCAATTATTTTCAATTTGTTTCAAATAATAAAATAGTTACTGACAATTTTTTTGAATTCTTTCTATTTGATCCATTCCCCATTTTGGATAAAAAGGAACGTCATTTGTTTCGTTTTCAAAGTACAAGATAGCTTTTTCTATTTCAGGACAAAAGGCTTTTGGGTCTTTACCCCAGAATTTAGCACCTCCCATTTTCCATTCTGCATGATATAGCATTGCTCTAGGGTTTTCTGGCTCCAGGGCTTTAGCTTTTCGATATAATTCTTCTACTTTTGCAGAAAGTGTTGGGCCATATACAGAAGGATTATAAACTACATATGCAGTATTGAGCATAGCTTCCATAATTGAAATTTCTGCATTTTCCTTAGAGAATGTCCTGGCTTCATTTAAAAAATCCTGCGCTTTTTTTAATCTGGTTTCAATTTCATTACCATCTTTAATACCAAATGTAGTAATAATGTGTACTTGAGCGGCATAATAAAAAGGTAACCAATTTTCTTTTTCGGCTCTGGCAATACGTTCGAAAAGATTAATTGCTTCATCAGGGTTTTTGCTTCCCCATAGTTCAAAAGCTTTGTTCATTCCTTTTTCGTATGCCGTCTGTGAATGAATCGTTGTTATGCTTAAAAAGGAAATTATAATTAGTAATGTTCTCATGGTTGTTTTGTTTTTGAATTACAGTGTAAATATCATCAGAGCTATCCTCTTTTTATAGTATTTATGACCGAAGTGTATTTTTTTAAGGATGAAATGTAATTAGAGGTATACTCTGATATATTGATGAAATCATAGAGAGATTGACTGCGATACTCCTCTATCGGTAACTTTGAATTTTGCATCTTCCCATTTTGGAGGACCAAATCTTCCCTTAGCGTTATTACTTACTCCATAAGGTTCTGTAGGTATTTTTAAAAAAGTATTGAGTTTTTGATTATTATCTTCATCGTGATATAATGAAATTGCATATGTCCCATTAGGAATATTTTCGAAGGATGCTGTTACCTTTCCTACTTTGGCTTTTGCACTAATGGATGTAAAGGGTTTTCCTAGAAAACTTTCTTGTGCATCGTATAGACCAACACGCAATGTGCCTTCATTAGATTTTATATTATTGATTGTAACCGTAATTGTATGTCCTTCTAACTCTTGTGCAATACCTAAATTAAAGGAACATATTGCGATTAGAAAAAATGCAAATTTTGTAATTTTCATAATAATGTAATTTTAAAGTTTATAAATTGTCTAATTGATTATCTGTTTTATTATCACTTATGGTCCAGAAAAATCCTACGATGAAGAATCGATCGGCATTTTGTCGAATGGCTCTTCTGGAAAAATTTCCATTAGCATTAGGGTTGTTTGCGTATTGGTAGTTAAAAATGTTATCTGTACCTAATACATTTGAGACAGAGAAGTATAAAATCTTTTGCTGACTAATTAAGTATGCCCAACTAAAATTGATAGCATTGAAGTTCTTTGTTTTACTATTTTGAAAAACAGATTCATTGGGATTATTGTAAGGTCTTCCAGATGCAAAATTATAGGTTGTACTTAATAAAGATTTCCAATCTTTAATCCAATATTTAGTTACTAGCGAAAGGTTGTGTTTAGCTGCAAAGTTTGGTGTCGCTTGAGAAGGATAGTTTCTATAATCTCTTTTGGTGTCCAGATAAGAATAACTTGCCCAATACTCAAAATTCTTTATCGATTCATTATCTCGCCAGAAAAGATCAATTCCTGCAGCATATCCATCTCCCAGATTACTATATGTACTGTTAAATTCTGGAATGTCGGTGTCGAATTTAACTAGTCTGTCATAAGATTTATAATATCCTTCTGCTCTAAATGTTCTTCGATTTTTTTGGAACTGATAGTTAAGAATATAATGAGACGATTTTTCGGGATCTAATGTGGTATCATATTTTAAAACTTCTTGTTGAGGTGATTGATAGAAATCCCCATAAGCCAATGATATTTGAGATCTTGATGAAGTTTTATAGGCTAAAGAAACTCTTGGAGAAATTTTAGTATATTCTAATAAAGAATTGTGTACACCTCTAACTCCAAGTTGTAATGCTAGCTTTTTACTGAAGAATATATTAGCTTCTGTAAAAGCCGCAGTACTATTATTATTGTTTGAAGTTCTGAAATTACCAAAATCGGAAGTTTCCACTTTTTCTGTGAAGGAATTTAAAAATTGTTCAGCCCCAAAATTCAACTTAAACCGATTACTAAAACGCTTTCTAAGTTTTACTTTAGCATGGAAACTGTTTTCTTGATTATTAATATCTGTATTTACAATACTAATATCATTGTAGTCATTTGCAAAACTGGTTCCGGCAGCAATTTTCCAACCATTACTCAGATTGCTCTTATATGAAGAGTTTATGTATAGATTTCGGTTTTTAAGACCAAAATTAACCCCTTCAGGGACATTAATATCATCTTGTATAAGTTCGAAATCGGTATAACTTAACCCTCCATATATTTTTAGAAGTCCTTTATTAAATTTATGACGGTACACAGCTTCTCCAGATAAAGATTGAAAAGGTTTAATCCATTCTACTCGTTGTTTGATAATGTTTTGATAGGGTTTAAGGTTTACATAAAAAGCATTTACACTTAATGAGTTATTTTTCCATTTCTGAGTGTTTCCTCCACCAATACCTACATTTATGAATTGAAATTCTGTTTTCTCCTGATCAGGTTCATCTATAGTGTTAAGAAGTAATACACTAGATAGAGCATCTCCATATTCTGCAGAATATCCACCTGTAGAAAAATTGGTTCCTTTAAAAAGAAAAGATGAAAATCGTCCTCTGGTCGGTATATTATTAGTTGTAGCTGTAAATGGTTGAAAAACTCGCAAACCATCTATGTAAATGTTTGTTTCGTTAGCATCTCCACCTCGTACAAAAAGTCTACCGTCTTCGGCAACATTGGAAGTGCCGGGTAAAGTTTGAAGAGCTCCAATGTAGTCACCTGCAGCTCCAGCTGTGGTTACAATGTCTAAAGGTGTTAATACAGAAGCTTTACTGTTGTCTCCAGCAGAAAATGTACCTGCGTTTAAAACCACACTGCCTAAAGAATTCACATCTTCCTTCAGTACAATGTTTAAATTTTTCATTGTAGCAACATCTTCCATAAATGAATAGGTTTCGAAGGATAAAAATGAAATTAATAATGTTTGTGAACCTGTTTCTTGAGTAGTAAAGGAAAAAGCTCCTGTGTCATTAGAAGAACTTCCATCATAGGTGCCATCCAGATATACATTTGCTCCAGGAATAGGGTTTCCTGAAGAATCTTTGACAGTTCCTGTGATGGTTGTTTGTGCAGTTATGTTACTAGATAATGCTAAAATAAAAGTGAAAGTCAATAAAAGTTTCATTTACATATTATGTTTTGATTGATAGATCAAAAGTCTAATATGTCATTAGAAAACAGAATTGAATATTACCCAATTGTAGAAAGTAAAAGATGAACTGTAAATTTTATAGAAAAAGCTTTTGAACTACATTATCCTAATAATTGTTTTAGCATATTTTATAGATAGTCAAAAAATGACTTTCTCTAATAAAGAAAGGATTAGAGAAAGAGCTAAAAATAATGATGATCACTTTCTGTTAGAGATGGATAAATCTTTGGATAAATCCATTTACTCTTTTAGAAACCAGATGTAGGTAACAAGAGTTATACACTCTCTCTTGTATAATCCTTATTCTTAAAAGGCCTTACAATAAGTCGAGCCGCTTTGTCATAATTAATATAGTTGTATACCCAATTAAAAAAAGTAACAAAACGATTTCTAAATCCTACCAAAAACCATAAATGAATAAACATCCAGATAAACCATGCGAAGAAACCACCAAATCTAAATTTTCCAAGATCTACTACCGCTTTATTGCGGCCAATAGTAGCCATAGATCCTTTATCAAAATATTTGAAAGGAATCATGGGTTTGTTTTTTAAGTGACGTTTTAAGTTTTTCGCCAGGTGTTTTCCCTGTTGAATAGCCGGTTGAGCCACCATAGGATGCCCTTTAGGGTAACCTTCGGTTTCCATTACAGAGATATCTCCAATGGCAAAAATAGTATCATACCCATCGATTTGATTATACTCATTTACTTTATAACGGTTAGCCCTTGGAATTAGAGATTCAGCATTTATACCAGATACAGGAGCTCCTGTTACTCCGGCAGACCAAATAAAGGTTGCGGTTTTTAGAGAAAGATCTGTATTGGTGGTTACAAGATTGTTCTCGTAGTTTTGTACCTGAGTGTTTGTATGAATATGTACTCCTATTTTTTCTAAGAATTTTGTGGCTTTTTCTGAAGCATTTTCACTCATAGGAGGTAAGATACGGGAAGCGCCTTCTATTAAATGAATTTCCATATCGTCAAAGTCCATATCAGGATAATCTTTGGGTAGGACATTCAGTTTTAGTTCTGCAATTCCTCCTGCTAACTCAACTCCAGTAGGACCTGCTCCGGCCAATACAAAACTTAATAATTCTTTCCTCTTTTCGGTATCTGTAGTAATAACCGCTTGTTCAAGATTTTCAAGCATTAAACTTCGCAAATTAAGCGCTTGCGGTAAGTTTTTCATGCGCATGGCATTACTTTCTATGGTTGTATTACCAAAGAAGTTTGTTCTAGCACCTGTTGCAATTACAAGATAATCATATGATATATTACCGATATTAGTATTTACGTGTTGAGTTTTAGGGTCTATAGACATAACTTCTGCCATTCTAAAAAAAGTATTTTTACCTTTTTTTACAATTTTACGAAGTGGATAAGCAATAGAATCTGGTTCTAATGAAGATGTAGATACCTGATAAAGTAAAGGTTGAAAAGTGTGGTAGTTATGTCTGTCTAATAAGACTAATTGGACATCTTCTTTTATCATATTTCTTGCCAATGCAACTCCGGCAAAACCACCGCCAATAATTACTAATCTGGGTAAATTAGTGTAAGGGATATTCATACTATCTTGTGTTGTTTTACAAAGATAAAATGATAAAGTTATATACCCTATCAAATGTTGATTTTTGTAACTAAAATTATGATATTATTTATTTTTATGTAACATAAATGTTTTCTTGACTACATATAAGATGTAACTAGCCGAAGTGAATAAAGAATTAGAACATAGTTTTGTAACCAATCTTGAGCAAAATCAGAATATTGTGCACAAGGTGTGTCGTATATATACGAGTGATCAGGATTCACATAATGATTTGTTTCAAGAGATAACCATTCAACTATGGAAAGCTTATCCTAAGTTTAGAGGAGATGCAAAATTTAGTACATGGATGTATAGAGTAGCACTTAATACTGCGATTACTTTATATCGAAGATCTAAACGAAGTATTAAGACTGCTGATCTTGATACGATGAATTTTAAAATAAAAGCAGAAGATTATGATGATGAGGTAGAACAACAGTTAAAATTGATGTATGCTGCTGTAAAACAATTAAATGATATTGAAAAAGCTTTGGTCTTTTTATATCTGGAAGATAAGTCATATAGAGAAATAGCTGATACAATGGGTATTAGCGAAGTAAATGCCCGAGTAAAGATGAATAGAGTAAAAACGAAGTTGAAAAAAATATTAAATCCGTAACCCCATGGATGAATTAGAATTATTAAAGAAAGACTGGAAGAGTCGGGAGCATGGACTTCCAAAATTGTCTTATACTGAAATTTATCAGATGATCTTGAAAAAATCTTCTTCAATTGTAAGATGGATTTTTATCATCAGTATTTTAGAATTTTTATTATGGGCTTCTTTGGATATCATTTTTAAATTAAATGGAATGCAAGCTAAAGTAGAAAAAGTAGACATGGGGTCTTTTTCTTTGATAGCTTCAATCGCTTCTTATTGTATTTTGATATACTTTATAACACGTTTTTATTTAAATTATAAAAAGATTAAGGCAACAGATTCTACTAGAGTTTTGATGGAGAATATTATTAAAACAAGAAGAACAGTTAAGCAATATATCTGGGTTAATATTGGATTTTTTACATTGACTATACTTGCAACTATGGCATATATGGTTTTCTTTACAGACGAATTTCAAAATAGATCAATAGAGGAGCAGGCACCAATATGGTTAGTTGTAGCTACAACAATATTTATTATTGCTGTTTTTGTTGGATTTATTATACTATTTTATAGGGTTGTTTATGGGATTTTAACACGTAGGTTAAAAAAGAATTATAAAGAACTTGAAAAATTAGAGGTATAGTCAATTATTTGTTCTCATTAAAAGCAGAAGGTAATAATTGAGGGATGAACTTGACCAATAAAGGTAATAAAAGACTACCACCGGGAAGAATAAAAATAGCTAATGATGGGATAGTTTTGCAAATATCCAATAGCTGTTTCTTTACCTGTTGTTTTTCTTCTTTAGATAAATCACGTACCGTCGACTGACCCAGCAAAATCATAAGATCTTTACTTTCTGTAATTTCCTTAATCAAACGTTTTTTATTCCTTAATACCAATACACTAACCGTTCTAGAAGTCTGTTGATAGAAATGTAAAGCAGGGTGTGAGTAGTTAAAAAATGAAATATGTTCCTTATGAGTATTTATAAAAACCTGAACCAAACTTATTGATTCTTTGATTATTGTATTTGGTAATTGAAGCTCAGCTCCAAGCGCAGATAAAAAACTCTGCTCACCTCTATCGATCTCTCTATCATTCCAAACGGCAAGACTGGTGAGGTCAACAATATATTTTTTTTCGATTTCATCAGTATAAGGATCAAGTTCTATATAGTCAAAGCTAGCCTCCTCTTCTGTTGAAATATTAGTGTATCGAACTGACGAAGCAAACAATTTCACCAACATTTTATCATAATCATCTTGCTCTTGTTTAGAATTCAAGGCCAGAAAAACAGTGTTGGTTAACGTTTCTTCTAATTGTGCAGCATATTCAAATGGATTCTTATCGTGTATCAGGAAATAATCAAAAGCTAATACATCAATAAATAATAAAGCATTAGTAAGTAAGTGACTAAAGTTCTTCTTAAAAATAGATTCGTTAGTTTGTATTCGTGTGTGTATAATCTTTTCTAACTTTTCACTTTTATTAGAAGTAAGCATATTTCCAAAAGAAAAAATCGATTTTTTAGTATCCAGAAAGTTATAAAACTGAACTAATGCTTCAATAAACCCCTTTTTATCTGCATTTTCAATAGTATCATAATAAGTTACTACTAATGCAGTAAATAAATTCAATTTTGTCTTCTCTTCTTCAGAATATATAATGTCAGTATCATTTGAAATCAAGGTGTCAATAGAAGTCCCATAAATAAAACCCACTTGTCTTAAATCAGAATATAATTGATCAAATGACCATGGAGATGAATTATAATGATCATTGAAATTCCTTAAAAATTTTTCTATCCAACCAGAAGTTGAAGGGTTCATCGAGTAAGGTTTGTTACAAAGTTAGTTTTATTTTAATAAAATTCTATTTTGATAGGTTATAAAACGCATGGATAGAATTGAAATTGCCTTAATCTGTCATGTGTAATGACTTATTAAATAGTGTTTTATTGCTTTGTTTCTGCTTGTTTACCTCATATTCAGTCAAAACTTTATTTCTGTTAACAAATGTTTAACAAAGATAAAAAAACCAAGCTTTACATATTCTCGTATGTATGGGCGTAAACTTTTAAAATTAAAAAAATGAATCGCATTAAAAAAACAAAATTATTTATCATTGGCGGTCTCCTTTCTATAGGGATAGTATTAATGGCAGCTGATCATTTAGATGCTCCAGCGGTAGGTGGGACTACTGCAGATATCACAGATTTTTACGCTTTTGAAGGAGCGAATTCTGACAATACCGTTTTGGTGGCTAATGTACAAGGGTTATTGGCTCCAGGAAGTACAGCAGAATTTGATGAAAATATATTGGTAGAAATAAACATTGACAACGATGGAGATTTGGTTGAAGACCTAATCATACAAGCGATACCAAGAAATGGTACAATGTATTTCTTTGGCCCATATAGACCGTCTGTTACCGGGCTAAATAGTACTATTAATGAAGAAGCTCAGTATTTAGGGCAAGTAGAGATTAGTACAGGGGCAAATGCTATTAGCTCCTCTGCTAACGGAATTTCGTACTTCGCAGGATTACGAGAAGATCCTTTCTTTTTTGATTCAAGTCAGTTTAACGCAATTATTGGAGGAATGGCTCCTAACGGATTTAATAACCCTGGGAATGATGATTTTGATGGAACTAATATTTTATCCATAGTGGTAGAAGTACCAAATGCTCTTTTGGGAGGAACGTTTAGTCATCCAGCAGGAACTGGAATTCAAGTGTTTAATACATGGGTAGAAGCTAAAAGAAAACAATAATTAGAAATTTTTAAAACACAAAGTGATGAAAATAAATAGTATAAAATGTATAACAGCAACCCTTTTATTAGTGATAGGACTAACGAGTTGTAACAATGATGATGAAGGTATTATAATTGTAGAACCAACTTTAGATTTTTCAGGAACTTTTGCTCAGGAAGATCAAATGGGAAGACCTGGTATTAATACCGTATTCAGTGCGACGCCTGATATTGAAAATAACTTTAATGTTACTATACCTTCAGAACAAGGAGCGGCTTTTCAATCTTTATTTGAAACTCAATTGGCAGGTTTACATTCAGCTTTTGGGGCAACATATGAGAATAATATTCTTAATTTAGACATTACTACACTTACAACTGTATTAGCTTCAGATGTACTTCAGGTAGCACCCGATGCGCCAACTACTTATTTTGATGGGACTAATGTGCTTACGGGAAGAACGTTAACAGATGATGTGATTGATGTTTCTTTAATTCTATTATTTGGTGGACAAACCGGAGACCGATTTAATGGTCAGGACATCAATAATGATGGTACGCCAGATCTGCCTATTTTGGTTACCGATGGTGTGAGTGCAGCAGGTGAAACACCATTAGATGCATTTCCTTATTTAGAGGCACCCCACGGAATATAGTATATAGAATGGTTCCTACTTACCATTACGAGCGGAGTCAAGAATTTTACTAAAAGATTAATAGTAAAAAATAACTCCGCTCTCTATAAAAAAGCAAAATAGAAATCAATATTAAAAGACTAAAAAAATATCAAGATGAAAATCATAAACCTTATCTGTGTGTTGATAATGGGTACTATTATCATTTCATGTCAAAAATCAGAAAATACTGTTACCAATTCAAAAGATTATGTAGCGTATCTCCAAAAAAAAGAAAATCAAGTGCAGAAAGATGCTTTGGTGCAACTTAAATTCTGGAATACTAAAATCAAAAAAGATAGTATGCAGATTTCGGCTATGGGAAAAGCAGCACAAGTGTACTCAAATTTGTTTCAAACAACAGGAAATATTAAATATCTCAAGCAAGCAGAACAAATACTGACTAAATCAGTAGAAATAGCTGCTATAAAAAAAGAAGGATACCTTTTGGCTTTGGCTCGTAATTATATTTCTCAACATCGATTTAGAGAAGCTAAAACTGCTGCAGAAGGAGCGTATATGTTAAACCCTAATAAGGCTTCAAAAATGGTGCTTTTTGATATTTATATGGAACTAGGGGAGTACGATAAATCAAAAAAACATTTAGAAGGTATTGTCGATCAAAGCGATTATAATTTTTTAATTCGATTAACAAAATGGAATGATTATCAAGGTAACCTGGATGCTACAATACGTAATATGGAAAAGGCCAAAACGATCGCTGAATCTAGTAAGAAGGAAGGGTTAATGTTGTGGTCATATACAAATCTTGCTGATTATTATGGTCATGCCGGGAGAATTCGGGATTCATATGAACATTATTTAAAGGCATTACAGATTGACCCATCAAATAGCTATGCCAAAAAAGGAATTGCATGGATTGTATATTCTTATGAATATAATCCAGAAGAAGCTTTAAAAATCATTGAAGCAATTGCAGAAACGCATCAAAGTCCTGACTACTTTTTATTAAAAGCAGAAATTGCAGAATACCAAGGAAATAAAGAGGATAAAGAACAAAATCTAAAAGCTTATTTTGAAGCAATTAATGATCAGCGGTATGGAGATATGTATAATACATATACCGCTTTACTTTTAGCAGAAGAATATCAAGAGTATGATATAGCCCTACAAATTGCAGAGAAAGAGATTTCCAATCGTCCGACTCCTCAATCCTATATTCTAAAAGCAAATATTCTTAATCTCATAGGAAATCATGAACAAGCATTAAAAATCGCAAAAGAATATGTTGTCGATAAAACGTTTGAGCCAGAGGCTAATTATCAAGTTGCTCAGATTTATAAGGCAAATAAATTGCTAGATGAAATCAATCCAATAAAGAAAGAATTGATAGAAAGCAATTATGAATTAGGACCTGTACTATCTCAAAAGATTTTAGAATTATAAAAGAGTATGAGACATCTTATATTCATATTGATACTGATATGTTATTGGAGTACTCATGCGCAGTATCAATCTCAAGATAGTAGAGTTGAAAAAGGAACCAAGACTTGGGTGGAGGAAAATTTTTCTTTAGGTCTAGATAAATTACCCAAAGTAATAGAGTATCAATCCAGTATATCTACTTTAACAACAAATTCGTTGATGAAAATATTAAATACAGGTACGCTTCAATATAAAGCAAGTACTATCAATTATACAGGAATGGATTTTGGAATATTTGAAGTAGTACCCGAGGTACAGATAGATTATTTTAGAAATATTGATGAAGATTTTGAGAGTCAAGCCTCTTTTCAATCTTTACTTATTCCTGGATTAAGTATCCTATATAAAAAGAATGATGACCTTAATTTTTTCATAAAGTCAATAATAGGAATTAAAAGTAATATTGATCAAGATGCAGTTGTTAATATGAAAGAAAAAAAAATAAATAGCATTTATGCGTTGGATATAGGGATGGATTGGCAATTGTCCTCTAGGATTTCTTTAAATACAACATTGTGGTATCTTAATTTTGATCAAGAGTTTGAATATATTGAAGATGAGGAGATCGCAGTATTTAATGGGAAAAACAAAAATACTGGGTTAGATTTTAGTAGTAGATATCAAGTTAATGATTGGTTATATCTGGATACCGATATTGGATATGTATTTGGGGGTAAAGAATCATTCAACGAAGGAGATAATACACAATTTAATGATGAGTTTGTTGCCGAAGGAGGTATAGGTGTTGAGAATTATAAAAATTTCTCTGGAAAAATAATGTATAGATATTTTCAAGATGGGCTTACCACTAATTATGATATAAATCAAGAGTATTTAGTTGCTGATGCAGAAATTAATTATACCTGGAAAAACTTCGATTTTGGTATTGGTGTAGAAAATATATTTGGAGGAACATACAATGATCCAAGGTTGGCCGGTGCATCTAGGTTAACCGGTGAATTAGAAGCTGAAACAGAAGGAATTTATTTTACGCCTGATACTCCATTTACTTTTGAAGCTAGAATAACATATAGTTTTTAATTACACTTACTTAGGTTTTAAAAAATAACTGAAACCAGTACAATAGAACTAATTTGATGTTTGTTTTTTGATGTTTAGAAAAGCTTATCTGCAGGGGCGCAGACAAGCTTTTCTTGTTTTTATATTTAAATTACCTTTGTATATCTGTGGATATTACAACTTATTTAGAAAAACAAATGTAAATAGGTGTGTATAATACATTTATCTAGGTCAAACTCACATTATGAAAAACTATATATTTCTATTGATAATTATTATTACTATTGTTTCCTGTCAGGAAACAAAAAAGGAAAATTCTGATTATCAGGAAATCGAAGTAGAGAAATTAACGCCCGGTCCTATTGTAAATGAATCATTGACAGATAAACAATTAGATCATATTAGAACAATTCATGACACTTTTTTAGAAGTATATCCTATATCTCTCGATGAGACAATTACTAATTTTAAGAGAGATCAAAACCCTGATAATGAGATTGAGGTTTGGTTAGCTATGGCTGAATCATATAAAAATTTTGTTTTAAAAAATAAAGGAGATGATCAGGTAGAAAAAAGGAAAGAAGCTTTTAAGTTAGTTTTAATGAGATCAATGATGTCTGAAGAAGAAACGGTTAAAAAAACCGAAATAAAAATATTGACAAAAAAAGAAGTTAAAGAAATTCTCGATAGCTATCAATTAGGAAAGAAACCGATAAAAATAGAAACTCATTAACGTTAGTATGACTATTTTAATCTGATTTTCATTAATTCTTCTAGGACTCTACAACTCCTAAGGTGTATAGTTGTTCTAAAGTAGGAGATTCACTACCACCTTCTGGTTCTAGGGTTATTCCAAACGCTTCAGATTTATTAGGATTCGCTAGTATAAAGATTTTAGTATCATCCTCATTAAACGTATCCAATACTCCCATACTGGTAGGTGTTAATGGGTCAAGTTTTAATGACCATACCTGATACACTTTTCCAGGAGGGGGTGTAGGAAGACCAGCTACATCAATATAAGCTGTTTGTTTATTTTTATCCCAATAAACAGCAGCATAAGCGGTAGGATCAACTTGTTGGGCTTTTAACGGAACTTGTATGAGATCTTTATTTCTCAATATTTTTAATAAAGACTTGGCTTTAGAAAGGTCTTCTTCTGCAATATTGATTTTTCCTTCAAGTAATGTTTGTTCAATCTGATTCGTGACAAGTTGCTTTTGTAATTTTTGATTTTTGTTAAATTGAATAAATAGTCCAATTAATAGCGCAATACAAGCTGCCCATCCAATGTAAGCAGGCAGATTAGTACGTTTACGAGTAATTGGTATTACATTATTATTAGATTGGATTTGTTCTTGTACCTTAGTGTATAATGATTCTATATCTTCAGGAGCTTTTGCGGCTGATAATTGTTGTAAAGCATTTTCAATACGTTCTACTTCTTTAACAGCTTCAGGATATTCTTGTAACACCTTGTATACTTCGGTATTCTCTTTTTCAGAGAGTGAACCGTAGACGTATAGTTCTAAAATACCAGATGCTATGTAAGCTTTAATATCCATGAGTTGTTATACTTCCAATATTTGTTTTAGTTTATCAATACAAATTCTATTCCTTGTTTTTACCGTACCTAAAGGAATTTCCAATTCTTCAGCAGTCTCTTTCTGTGTAAATCCTTTAAAAAATAACAGATCAATTACTTTTTTACACAGAGGCTCTAGTGCAGCAATGTACTTTTTGATTCCTATGCTATCTATTTTACTGTTAAAATTAGTTTTGTCTTCTAATATATCTACGAAATAATCGGTTGTTAGGTTTTGTGATGTATTTTTAAAGCTCTTTGATCTGGTTTTATCAATAGCCGAATTACGCGCTATATTAAGAATCCAGGTAAAAAACCGTCCTTTTTTCTCAGAATAAGTATGAGCACTATTCCATATTTTAATAAATACATCTTGTAATACTTCTTCAGACAGAGCTTCATCTCTAACAATATTATAAATAATACCATAGACATTTTGAGAATACATATCATAAATACGTTTAAACGCAGCTTGATTTTTATTCTGTAACGCTATAATAAGTTCTGTGGGTTGCATTCTGTTGATCTACAAGAAGTATCGAAGGTACTGTTTTCATTAATTTAAAACAAAAAAGAGGTTGTTATATAGCAACCTCTTTTTTGTCTTTTTTAGTAATTTATTGTATGATACCACCGCAACTTACTCGACTACCAGCAGCACCTGAAGGCTGTGAGGTAAAATCATCGGTCCCTTGATGTACAATAATTGCTTTCCCAACAATGTTCTTTTTGTCATCATCACAACCGATACACCATTCGTTGGTTGCAAAAGTAATACTTCCGGTGCCATCGGCATCTGCTTTAAAATTTCCTATGTCACCTTTATGATATCCTTCTTTTACTCCCCATTTACCATGAGGTTCCATTGTAGGATTCCAGTGACCACCTGTAGATTTACCATCTGGAGAAGAACAATCTGCTTTTTCATGAATATGAATAGCATGTTCTCCTTCACTTAATCCAGTTAAATCTGCAACCATATTTACCATACCTTCAGATTCAGTAAAAGTAACTTTGCCAGAAACTTTACTGTCACTTTTTGGTTCAAGAGCAAATGATAGAGTAATAGTCTTATCCTCTTCTTTCTTTTCTACAGTCTCTACCGTTTCTGTAGTATCTTCCTGATCCGTAGCCTCTTTCTTTTCTCCTTTACAGCTAAATACAGCTATAGATAAAAAAGTAAGTACTGCTAATTTTAGGGTTTTCATAGTTTTATGATTTGTATTTATTTTGTTAACGTAATATAATGCAGTTTTAGTTTATGACAAAGATTATATATAGAATTTTGTTATAGGTGTATAAGATAGCGTAAAATGCTTATATGTTAAACGTTTTATGCATAGTGTAACTATTGTGAAAATTAATAATAAATGGATTGGTATGATATCATTATAAAATAGAAATATCATTCAGTGCGTTATAGTCTTTTTATTAATTCTTTATGATCTCTAATTCCTAGTTTTAAGTTTTCTGTAATGATAAGTGCTTTGTCGATACGATTTTGAGTGTTTCTTATTTTTAAAATATAATAGATTATACTTCGTTTTTTACCAGCAGTAAGGGTGTCAAAAATCTGCAGAGCTTCTGGATCACTTTGCAATACTGCTTCGAACTCTTCTGGTATTTCTACACCATATTTAGAAGTATCTTCTAATAATCGTACAGTAAAATAATCAGAAGGAAAAATACCTAATTTTTTCTGATTTTGTTTGTTAAAAGTGATATGATACCTTTCTTTTATTTTTTGCAATGCTGCGTGAAATTGCACCGATTTTTCTTTGAAAACAATTTCAACAACTACTCTTTTATAACCTTTATTTAAATAATGATTTGCTATCTGATCTGGGACTATAATACTATGACTAGATTGAAGAGAGGTTTCAAACGTCTTGATTTTCATTGTTTTAATTTTAATAAAAGTAACTTGAATTAGTCATAAATCATAATTTAGGAATAACCTGTTTAGACTTTGAAGAATTTTGTTAATCAAAATTTGTCTTTTTGTTAAGATAACTAACGTTAGTTATAAAAAAAACAAAATTAATTTCGACATGTTTACCGTAATGCAAAAAAGGCATTTTTATTCTTTTGGATTTCTTTTATAATTTTTTCTTAAAACATTTTTAATTAGAGTGTCAATGTTTATAAAGGTTAACAGAAATGTCGTCTCTTGAATGTTGTATTTTAACAATATGTGTAAAAATAGTTCAATATAAGTGTTAATTTATGGTAATTTAATACACTATTGTTAAGTATAATCATAAACATTCTAAAAATCGTTAATTTTAGATATCACAAACTCAAAACTTATTTTTTATGAAAAAAGTCTACTCGTTTGCCATTCTATTATTTTTGGTAGGGCAAACAATTCTTGCACAGAATTCAGATGCAATAGTTCGAAGTCACTTTGAAGATTTTAAGACTACGACGTCAAAAAGCTCTTCTTCAATTAACGATTATTCAGAATGGAGAATTACTAGTGAAGCAACTTCATTAAAACCTGGATTAAAACATGTATATGTAAATCAGCTTCACAACAATATTCCAATTGTCGATGGTACTTTTAAATTATCTATTGAAAATGGTCAAATTACTTATCAGATCGATCAATTTATAAAAGATGTAACATCCAAGATAACTTCTGCTAAAGCATCTTCTAATGAAATAGCAGCTATAAATGCGGTTATTAGGGCGCATAATTTACCTTCTGCTCAGAGGCTTTCAAAAACGGTAAATAGCAAGTCTGGAGGATCAGAAATTTATGAATTCAAAGATTCTGGAATCACTATGGAAGGTGAAGCTATCAAAGTACAACAAGTATATAAATTACACAACGATCAACTTAAACTTTGTTGGAATGTGAGTTTATACGAAAAAAGTGGTCAAAATTGGTGGAATAGTTATGTAGATGCAAGTTCAGGGAGCATCATATATGAGGAAAATTGGGTGATCAAATGTAATTTTGATACTCCTGATAATACTTCTCACAATCATAATAATTCAGTGCTTTTTAATAAAGAAGTAGCTACCGTTGCAGAAGCGCCAACTGCCGCTTTAGCACCAGATTCATATAATGTATATGCGATGCCTTTGGCAAGTCCCGATGAAGGAAATCGTACTATTGAAACAAATCCGGCTAATACTACAGCATCACCTTTTGGCTGGCATGATACCAATGGAAGCTCAGGAGCTGAGTTTACTATTACAAGAGGTAATAATGTTTGGGCACAGGATGATAGTAATGGAAACAATGGAACAGGATTTTCTCCAAGCGGAGGCGGTAGTCTAGATTTTAGTTTCCCAGTTAATCTAAATCAGCAACCTAGCTCATATAGAGATGCATCAATAACTAATTTGTTTTATTGGAATAATATCATGCACGATGTGTGGTATCAATATGGTTTTGATGAAGCTAGTGGTAATTTCCAGGAAAATAATTATGGTAATGGTGGATCAGGAAGTGATTCTGTAAATGCAGATGCACAAGATGGTAGTGGTACTAATAATGCCAACTTTGCAACACCAGGAGATGGAAGCAATCCAAGAATGCAGATGTTTCTTTGGAATAGAACAAGCCCAGGTAGAGATGGAAGTTTTGATAACATTATTATTGCTCACGAATATGGACATGGTATTTCAACCAGACTTGTAGGAGGACGTAATACTAATGCACTAGGAGGTTCTGAGCAAATGGGAGAAGGATGGTCTGATTGGTTTGGATTAATGTTAACAATGAAAGCTGGAGACACCGGTACCGATGGAAGAGGTGTTGGTCCTTATGTATTAGGACAACCTATTGATGGAGCAGGAATTCGTCCAACAAGGTATTCTACAAATAGATCTATTAATGATACAGATTATGCAGATATTGGTGGATTAGCAAGACCACACGGAGTTGGGTATGCTTTTGCAACAATTTTATGGGATATGACTTGGGCATTAATTGATGCCGAAGGTTTTGATGCTGATTTCTATAATGGTACAGGAGGTAATAACATAGCAATGGCACTTGTAATAGAAGGATTGAAAAACACGGCGAATAATCCAGGATTTGTTTCTGGACGTGACGGAATTCTTCAGGCTGATCAAGATTTATATGCGGGAAAATATAACTGTTTGATATGGAAAGCTTTTGCAGAACGTGGAGTAGGACAAGATGCGAACGAAAATAATAATGGGGGATCTAATGGTCAAACAGATCAAACGGTTTCTTTTGTAAACCCTTGCGATGATCCGGGACCAGGACCAGGAACAGGAAATTGTTCTGGTGATGTGGCATCATTTCCATTTAGTGAAAGTTTTGAAACTAATTTAGGAGAATGGAAACAAGCCACTTCTGGAGATGATCTTGACTGGACCAGAGATTCTGGAGGAACACCTTCAAACGGAACCGGCCCAGGAAGTGCAATCGATGGTAATTTCTATCTTTATGTAGAAGCATCAGTTACTGGAGCAGGATTCCCTAATAAAAGAGCAATTCTTAATTCACCATGTTTAAATTTTAGTAGTTTGACTTCACCTAGCCTTACATTTCAATATCATATGATAGGTAGTGCAGTTGGTACTTTTACAGTGGAAGCAAGAACTAATAATACAGGAAATTGGACTAGTGTATTTACCCGAACTGGAGCTCAGGGAACAGACTGGAATGCTGCCGATATTGATCTTTCTGCGTATGCAGGAGAGGCTAGCGTACAACTTAGATTTAATGCAGTAACTGGTAATAGCTGGCAAGGAGATATTACAATTGATGCTGTAAGTATTCAAAATGGAACAGTCAACCCTCCAACTGGATGTACTACATTAGACTTTAATGATTTCCAAATCACTCCTTTTTCTAATCAAGATTCTGCTGGTAATTTCTCTATTGTAAATGGAGGTGCTGGATTATCTATTCAAAATAATACCTGGAAGTATATTCCTCTTAATTATACGGTAACTACAAATACTGTCATAGAATTTGAATTTAGTAGTGCAGCTCAAGGTGAAATTCACGGAATTGGTTTCGAAAATGACAATACCTTAACACAAACTCAATATTTTAAAGTTCATGGTACTCAAAATTATGGAGTAACGAACTTTGATAACTATACTAGTGGAACCAGAACATATGTTATTCCGGTAGGAGATTTCTATACAGGTGCAATGGATAGATTAGTGTTTATCAACGATAATGATGCTGGTTCTAGAAATAGTTCAATATTCTCTAATGTGAAAATTTATGAAGGATCTTGTGGTGGATCATTAGCAGAAATAGCAACTTCTGGATTTGGAGGAAATACTCCAATCATAGGAGACGAAGATGAAGATGTTTTATCAAGTATAGCTGTTTTTCCAAATCCGTTAAATAAAGGGGATGTACTTCGAGTATTTATTCCTGGTAAAACAATCTCAGACACTTCGTATTCTATAGTTAACTTAATGGGACAAGTAGTTGGAGAAGGAAAGATTAATAATAACGGTTTTATAAACGTGGACCGCTTGGGTGCAGGCATGTATATGCTTAAAATTCAAAATTCGGGAAGCGAAACAATAAAACGTTTTATTAAGCAATAACCGATTTATAGAGTAATTGAGGAAAGGTCATCGTATGCGATGACCTTTCTTTTTTATTAGTTGTCATGTCGTGAGTTTTTTACTTTTTTAAAAGAATAAGACATTTGCCAACTTAAAATCTCAAAAAATATTGTTTTGATTTCATTGATTAATATCAAGTTTATAATTGACAAAAGCCTATATTTAAATTGTAAGAAGTAACTAATTTTGAAAAAAATAAACTCTTAAACACAAACCTCAAACCAAATCATGAAAACTCACCACCACTTCACTCCAGTAGTATTTATAATGCTTATGTCGAATATAAACATAAGGCAGATTTCAGAACAAAAAAATAAGCAATGTTAATTGGATCTAAATTCAATGTTATGCTTTGTGAAAACTTACGTTAAATGATTTAAGGATACATTAAGAATTTATGTGTGGTAATTTGCTGCTGGCCAATTTTTTAAATTTGAATTCCTTAAAACCTGATGTACTACGATCATGAAAAAAATCTGCTTTCTAATTGCAATAAAATCATGTTTACAATTGAATTCTATAAATGATAAATATGGGTAAATAACAGCTCATAATCTTGGTATATCTAATGTGTGAAATGATTAGATGCAAACTCCTAAAAATATTCAATACCTAATTGTAAAAAACATAACGATTCGATTATAATAGCTTTAAATAATCAATATCTCATAAAAAGTATTTTATGAAAAACAAATCTGATTTTAAAAAACCAATACCTTCTATACAACTAACTTAAACACAAAAAAATGAAAAAGCTCTATTTTTTGTTTGTGATTCTTATGGGATTACAAGCACAAGCGTCCAACGGTAAATATCGATTAACATTAAGAGGTAACCCAGCCACTTCTATTGTTATAGGATGGGATCAGACCTCTGGGAGTAGCCCCACAGTGTATTATGGGACAACCGATTTTGGAACCAATTACAACAGCTATCCCAATTCTAAGACTCCCGATAGAACCGTTTCCTATAAGGGAATGAATAATAATTTTGCCCGTCTTACAGGCTTGACTCCTAATACGGCATATTATTTTGTTATAAGAGATAGTCAGGGAACTAGCCAACGTTTTTGGTTTAAAACGGCACCATCAGATAATAGTAGATTATCTTTTATTGCAGGAGGAGATTCTCGTAATAATAGAACACCACGTAGAAATGCAAATAGTCTGGTTGCAAAATTAAAACCACATGCTGTACTATTTGGTGGTGATATGACTAATGGAGATAGTTCATCAGAATGGAGAGAATGGTTCGATGATTGGCAACTAACAATTGCAAGTGACAATAGAATGTTTCCAATTGTGGCTACAAGAGGAAATCACGAAGATAGTAATAATAGTGTCTATAACCTTTTTGATGTACCTTCTTCAAATGTATATTATGCAATTACTTTTGGTCAAAATTTGGTAAGAACTTATACACTGAATACTGAAATTTCGATTTCAGGAAGCCAAACAACATGGTTGCGAAATGATTTAAATGCAAATCCCAATACAGTTTGGAAAATGGCTCAATATCATAAACCAATGAGACCACATGTTTCTTCCAAGAGAGAAGGGAATAGTCAATATAGTAACTGGGCAAATCTTTTTTATGACAAAGGAGTAAAACTAGTTATAGAATGTGATGCTCATACTGTAAAAACTACATGGCCATTAAGACCAACTACAGGGTCGGGAAATGATGAAGGATTTGTAAGAGATGATACCAATGGGACCGTATATGCAGGAGAAGGTTGCTGGGGAGCACCATTGCGATCTAATAATGATAATAAAAGCTGGACTCGTAATTCTGCTAGATTTAATCAGTTTAAATGGATCTTTGTGGATGAAAATAAAATTGAAACAAGGACTATTAAAGTAGATAATGCATCACAAGTAGGTTCGGTATCTAATAATAATGTGTTTACAATACCAAGTAATCTGGATATTTGGAATCCATCTAATGGAAGTGTAGTAACTATTAATGCTACGGTAACCACTCCAGATACTGAAGCTCCATCAACTCCAACTAACTTAACATCATTAAATGTAACATCAAATACGGCTTCTTTAGATTGGAATGCTTCTACAGATAATGTAGCAGTTTCTGGATATGATATATATCAAGATAATACAAAAATAGGAACTACTAGTACGACAACATATAATGTTACAGGGTTATCTCCTAATACTTCATATGCTTTTAAAATTAAGGCAAAAGATGCGGCAGGTAACGTTTCTGGATTTAGTACTACAGAGAGTGTAACAACGTTAGATGGTTCTACAGCTTTATTTACTGTAGGTATTACAACAGTAGGAACTAGTAATTCTACTCATTCAACACGAAGAGCAATGCCGTATACCTTATCAGAAAATGGGATACTGCAAAGTATTGCTATACATATTGAAGGAGGTACAGGAAATACCCAATTAGGAGTTTATGCAGATAATAATGGAGCTCCGGGTAATAGGATAGGGCAAACTGCTATTACATCAATAAGATCCACCAGAGGATGGCAAACGATAGCATTAGAAAACCCTGTTAATGTAGATAGCGGAGATACTATATGGTTAGCTTGGATTTTTTCTGCGAATCCTGGTGTGGCTTATGTATCAGGCAGCCCTGGAAGATATCAAGCTGATGGAACCAGTTGGTCTTCAAGTGGAGGTAATATGCCATCCAGTTACGGAAGTGGAGCTCAAAGCAATTATAGATACTCAGTATATGCAAACTATACAAGAAATACATCAAGTACAACATATACGTTAACTACAAATACCACAGGACAAGGTTCTGTAAGCGGTGCTGGAACATATAATGATGGAAGTTCGGCTACTGTTACTGCAACTCCGGCATCTGGATGGCAATTTGATGGATGGAGTGGAGCATTATCGGGATCAGCAAACCCAGCTAGTCTAACTATGAATACTAATAAAACTGTTACAGCAACCTTCACAGAAACAAATACAGGAGGAGGACAAACAGGAAGTGTAGAAGTTGCTATTAGTAATGGAAGTGATGATGTAGAGGAAGGTGAAAATGGTACTATATATGCTAATAGTAGCGATCTCGAAATGGTTTATGATAGTTATAATAATAATGGATATCAGAAAATAGGTTTACGTTTTCAATCTGTGGGAATTCCTAAGAATGCTATAATAACCAACGCGTATCTTCAGTTTACAGCAGATGAAAGCAATAGTGCAAGTGCATCTTTAGAGATATCTTTACATAATAGTGGTAATTCGCCAGGATTCTCTTCATCAAATAACGTCTCCGGAAGAAGTGTTTTTTCTGAAAAAGTTACCTGGAATCCACAATCTTGGTCAAGTAATCAAAATGGAAGTGCTCAGCGTTCTCCTAATCTGAAAAGTATGGTACAAAGTTTAGTCAATAACACCAGCTGGGTATCAGGTAATAATGTAAGTTTTATTATTAGAGGTAAAGGAAATAGCTTAACCAGTACATCTGCAAAAAGAGTAGCAGATTCTTATGAAGGAGGTGCGAATAAGGCTGCAAAATTGATCGTAGAATACACAACAAATAGTGCCAGATCTTTAGAGATCGCTAATATACCTTTAAATCAAAAAGAAGCTTTTAATATTCATCCTAATCCATTTGTTAATACTATCGATATTTCAGCATCATTATCAAAATCTAATAGTAACTATACTGTAATTATTTATACCTTACAAGGTAAGGTAGTGCATAAAGAAGGAATTTCATCCGGGTCAAAGAATGAAAGTGTTACGATAACTCCTAAAGTTAATCATTCGGGAATTTATTTGCTTTCAATTAGTGATGAGAATGGTAAGGTAATAGAAACCAAAAGGCTTATCAGGAAATAATAGTCTGAATACATAAAAAACGAATATTTTAAGAACCGCTAATTCTCAATAGAAATAGCGGTTTTTTATTTTTTTATTTTTTTAATTAAAAGATTGCCTAAATGTTAAGGGAGAAATTTTTGTTTTATTCTTAAATAGTTTACTAAATGATGCAGGATGTTCAAAACCCAATTCATATGCAATTTCACTAATGCTTAATTCGGTTGTAGAAAGTTTTTCTTTTGCTTTACTAATTAGTTTATTGTGAATATGCTGCTGCGTACTTTGTCCGGTAATTATCTTTAATATAGTACTTAAATAGTTAGGCGAAAGGTTTAGGTTTTTGGCAATTTCTGCAACCTTGGGAATTCCTTTAGTAGAAGTATTTTCTTCATTGAAACATTTATTTAGTGTTTCCTCTAATTTTATGAGAATTTGATGATTTGTGATTTTTCGAGTAATAAACTGACGTTCATAATAACGTTCTGCATAGTTGAGTAATAATTCAATCTGAGAAATGATAATACTTTCGCTAAATTTATCAATATTAGATTGATATTCTCTTTGTATATTTTCCAATATGTCTACAATAATATTTTCTTCTTTTTTGGATAGAAAAAGTGCTTCATTAACAGCGTAACCAAAGAAATCATAGTTCTTAATAGTCTTTACTAATGGTGTGCCCCATAAAAAATCTGGATGAATAAGTAATAACCACCCAGATGCATTTACTGTTGCATTTTGATTTATTTCAATTGTAAGAATTTGTTGTGGCGAAACAAAGGCTAAAACACCTTCATCAAAATCGTATTTTTGTTGACCATAATTAAACTTTTCACTCACATTTCGTTTTAAACCAATTGAATAAAAATTTTGTGTCCATTTAATTTCTTCAGTATCTGTTGGATACTTCACTTTACTGTAATTAATCAGACTAATTAGAGGGTGTTCTGGAGCAGGTAAATTACTATATTTATGAAACTCACTTATGGTTTTAAATTGATACATATTGTTCATTTTTGAAATTTAGTAATCAGTTTTCTTTTCGCAAAATCATCTTTGTTTGTATAGGGTTTTATTTTTAAATTCTCA
Organism: Aquimarina algiphila; assembly: GCF_007489275.1. GTDB lineage: Bacteria > Bacteroidota > Bacteroidia > Flavobacteriales > Flavobacteriaceae > Aquimarina > Aquimarina algiphila. The sequence goes on along the minus strand of NZ_VLNR01000006.1, from coordinate 6,695 downwards.
TCGATAGAGAAATCTTTATCCCTGAGTATTCTTTATTTTTTCACATAACTCAATCTTCAAATCCAGTAGATATTCCTAAATTTTGATGCTCTTTCATTGCTTTTTGAATAGCTTCAATTTTTAGATTAGCATAATGATATGCGTCTTCCCCCATAAAAAAATGAACAGGAGGTTTTTCTTGTTCACTTAAAGCGATAAGGACGTCTGTAGCTTTTTCAGGGTCATTGGGTTGATTTCCGTTTATGTCGTTTAAGTGGGCTTGTTCTATTTCGCGAGCTGATGTATATTCTAAAATTGGGTTAGATGGTCTTTGAATAGATCCTTCTGATAAAAAGTTCGTTCTAAAATATCCGGGATAAAGTAAAGTAGTATTAATACCAAAGGGTTTCATTTCTTCTGCAAGTGCTTCGGTAAAACCAGCTACTGCAAATTTTGTAGAACAATAAATACCAAACCCTGCAAAGTTGCCAACATAACCACCAATTGATGCTATATTAAAAATATGCCCAAATTGTTGCCTACGAAGATATTGTGCCACATTACGAATTACATTTATTGAACCAAAGACGTTTACATTAAAATTATTTCTTACTTCTTCTTCTGTAAGCTCTTCTAATGTCCCTATTTGGCTATAACCAGCATTATTGACTACAACATCTATTTGACCAAAATGATCAATTGTATCTTCAATACCTTTTTTTACATTTTTACTTTGAGTGAGGTCCATTTCAATAGGCAGAAAATGTTCATTTTCTTTACCAATTTTACTTATTAGAGCTTGTTTATTTCTAGAAGTTGCAGCAACATTAAATCCGTTCTCTAATAACTTTTTTACTAATATTAATCCTAAGCCCTTAGATGTGCCTGTAATAAACCATACTTTTTTTGTGTTCATTATTCTTTAGTTTTGAATTATGATACAAAGGTGATTTTATATAGTTTCATTTACTTTTCCAAATCTATGAAAATGATAGCCAAATCTACTTTAGTAAGGATTAGAGTACGGCTATTATTGTTAATATGTTATATAGTAGTTTATTTCCAAAGAGAGGAAATGAATTATATAAATTGTTGTGTGTTGCTTATTTTGGTTCGATATAAATTAATTTTCTAAACCTTCTATCATTTGAAGATTTATGAATTCTTTCTGTACTTCTATTAGTTTACTTAAATAATTTTCTGGGTTTATGTCTCTCTAGTATATACTTCGTTATTCATTTTAATAATGTGAATACTCTAATTGGTAGCGGGGCAAATTCGTTAGTGTCTTTTGCTCGTTTCAACCCAACATTATAGTTTTCTGTTTCTGTATCTCTTTATATCAGATTGATATTCTTAAAATTAACTACAATGTTGAAATGAAAGATATGTGGTCTTTATACTCTGCATCTTTTTAACCTAAAATAATGATTCTTGATCGGTTTAAAATCACAGTATAAGATGTTTTGGCCTCAGAATCATATAACCCTAAATTAATACCATGTTAGAATACTGTATTTTCTATTTTAAACAATAATTAAATTTAGATACCTTGATAAGGATTAGGGTATCAAATTTGTTATTACTTGCGTTTCACTATGTAATGTTTTATGTACAGGACATTTATCTGCAATTTGTAAGATTCTTGCTATTTGTTTTTCATCAAGATCACCCTCTAATTTGATTTCTCTCTCAAAAGTGTCAATCTTTGCCATAGGATCTTCACAATTTTCACAATCTACAGCATGCGTCTTACTATAGCTGGTGTGTACTTCTACATTTTGGAGATCCCAACCTTTTCTGGCAACATACATTTTTATGGTCATAGCTGTACATGCAGATAAACCTGCGGATACAAGTTCATAAGGAGAGGGCCCAAAATCATGACCTCCAACACTTTCTGGTTCATCTGCAATCATATAGTGATTCCCTACTTTCATCTGGGTAGTATATCCTTCGGCATTACCCAAACTTGCAACAACATGATGCTGACTTTTAATTTTTGATTTTTCGGGAATGTCTACATATCGAGAAGACCACCCGGCAATTACTTTCCCGACATAGATAGAATCTTCTTTTCGCATTAGTAAATGATCCGCACCATCCAAAGTAACAAAGCTTTTAGGATGCTTTGCTGCGTGATATATTTCTTCTGCATTTTTTATTCCTACGGTGATATCTTGAGGAGAATGCATCACAAGAATAGCTTTATCTAAACCTTTAGCAACTTGGGGTAATGATTTGGTTTCCAGGTCATCAATAAATTGTTTTTTAATAGTAAAATCGCGACCGCTTAAGTTTACGACAGCCTTACCATTTGCTTCGATCTCTTCTAAGCCACTTTTTAATAAATGTTTTACATGTTTTGGGTTTGAAGGGGCTCCAACTGTTGCTACCGCTTTTATAGAATCAATTGCAACTGCAGCAAAAATAGAAGCAGCTCCACCAAGTGAATGCCCAACAATAAGAGTAGGGGCTTTATATTCTTTTTTGAGAAAGTCTGCGGCTGCAATAAGATCCTCTACATTTCCAGAGAAATTAGTGTCTGCAAAATCTCCTTCACTTTCCCCAAGTCCTGTAAAATCAAATCTAAGTACACCAAATCCTTGAGAAGTAAGTCCTCTACTAATATTTCTTACAGCGCCCAGATTTTTATTACAAGTAAAGCAATGTGCAAATAATACAAAATTGTGAGGATGTTGATCTACAGGAAGCTCTAAACGACCAGATAGTGTTTGACCCTCAGAATTGATAAAAGTGACTTTGGATAGGCTCATTTTAAAATTGTTTATGTAAAGAGTCGGTATAACTAAAAAATACTTTCTAAAGATAATTTTTTCAATTTAGAATTGCCTAATTATTAAGTTTAAAAAAAAAATGATAAATGATTACTAAAACATGTTAATATTGATCAGTTTATACTTTTGATTAATTACATTTTGATGTAACTAAAATTTTTATATTCTTTTCATATTAATTTATGAAGTTCATGAATGAAGCTTTCTGTTAAGAAGCGATCTTGTTTTATTATACCCCAAAGCTCTTAGTTTTATACGATTTTGCCGTATTTCTTTTAATTTATCGAGAAACCTTCTATTTCTATCACCTTAATTAGAATTATGGATTTGTGGACCATAGTGCTGCACTTTTAAGCATTGCTCTTCTTGGCAGTTTTAAACCTGCGACTATTAATTCTGCAAAATCTTCTGGTTGTAAAACACTATCCTGAGAGCCCTTATTTGCAATACCTAACTCAATAGTCATATCAGATTCTATGGTACTTGGAGTTAATGTGTTAACTCTTATATTATTTTTTCGAACTTCCTTCATTAAGGAGTCAGACATTCCTATCACAGCAAACTTTGAGGCTGAATAAGCAGATATATTGGCATTTCCATTTAAACCTGCAGTAGAAGAGACATTAATAATATCTCCCTCATTCTTATCGATTAGATACGGCAAGACTTCTTTAGTAACATAATACATCCCCATTACATTGGTTTGAATAATTTGATGCCATTGACTTACTTCCATTTCATTAAAAGACCCAATAGCAGCAATTCCAGCGTTATTAACTAAAATATCAACAGAACCTAAAGCATCAACAATACTCTTTATACAGCTTTTAACTTCTTCATAATTACTGATATCGAATACTGAATAAATAGCTTTAACTCCAAATGCCTCTAATTCAGAAACGGTTTCTTTCAACGCTTTTTCATTTCTACCAGTTACAGCGACGTCAACACTTTCTTTAGCAAGTGCTATTGCAGTTGCTTTTCCTAGCCCTCTGCTACCTCCCGTTATAATTGCCTTTCTATTTTTTAAGTCCTCCATTTTTTATCGTTTTGAATGAGTTATATTATAAATAGCTCATTATTATTTTGTCCAATAATCTAACACTAATACGTCAGCAATGATTGCCCCTATTTTACTAACTAAATCTAAATGTGCTTTATGAAAGAGGTAAACTTCTCTGGCATGTTCATCATTAAATGTTAGAGTAAAACAATGCGTCAAACCTTTACTATGTCCTTCCTCACTATCATTGACACCCCATTCCATCTCTGCGATTTCAGGGATTTCATTTTTAAGATTGATAAAAGTATCAACCGCTTCCTGTACCTGTTGTTTCGTCGCAGTCTCCTTGTATTTAAAGTTAACCATATGCCTCAACACCTTTCCTTCTCTATCGATTTTAGGAGAGACTTTATAAGTAGCTATCTTTTTCAAATCAAACCTGAAAGACCCCGCGATAAGAAAATTGTTTTCTTCAATTTTGTGAGACCTTAAACCATAATAAATAGAAAATCCAGTTTCTAGATAATTTATGGGAGTCAGTATTCCATCTTCGCTGAGTTTACACAATTGAATACTGGCATCATCTCTGGTACCCACTGCCAAAATAGCTTCACTACTAGTTGTTGAAACTACTTCGATTCTTGTTTGCCCCTGTAACTTTGTCGTTTCGTCGTCTTTCAAAACGAAGTGGGGAATCAAAGCACCTTTTTTGTTGACTTTAAAAACACTCACTCCATCACCATGGTAGACAAAATCTGGTCTTTTTATAAAATTACTTCTTTTATAATATTTATGATGTCGATGACCAACAATCACATAATTATTGGCTCCTAAAGCCACACCTGTTACAGGGTATGCTCCAGTTAAATACCTGTCTTCTGTATTATCACTTATACTATTAATATTCTTAAACTCACCATTTTCATATATCCTAAAACTACTTACCCCATTATCCTGAAAGCCACCAGTATATAAAAAGGTTTTTCCGTTTATTTTATGCGTAAACATACCAATGATACCGTCGGTATGAATGGTTTCATCATCTTTCATGGATTGTACATGAGTTAGTTTTCCATCAGATTCAATTTTAAAAGAGCTTAATCCAGGAGTTTCTTCTAAACCACCAACAAATAAATATGAAGCGTTTTTCATGTGAATGATTTGAAGCGTAATAGCAGTACCAAGATGTGTTTCATCTGTATCTTCTACTAAAGCAACGCGCTTAAGAGAACCATTGCTTAAAATTTTAAAGGTTTCAATAACGTTTCCGTGTTTATTAGCAACAAATAGAAAGTCTGTACCATTAATATTATCAGCAACCATACCTCTAGCTGGTCCCTTGCTCTTGTAAAGTTCATGATTATTTATATGAGTTAGTTTGCCTTCTTTATCTAACTCATATATATCTATATTTCCAGCACCTCCAGCAAATACAAAATGAAAGCTATCTTTTTTATAGCTTGTTACAGAAACTGTATTATTACCAGATATGTCCTTAAAATCCTGTCTGTAAAGCATCAATTCATCAGATATTTGTGCCAAACAAATTTGAGATACAACCAATGCTATCGCGAAGATTCCTTTTTTTATATTGCTCATGGTTTTATCTTTTTGAATTTAATATATTATTATTCTATAACTGATGCTGCGCCAGCAGTAGCAATAGCTCTATCTTGATCAATGGTGCCGCCACTTACACCTATGGCTCCAATAATTTTTCCGTCTTTGTTTTTAATTGGTATTCCACCAGGAAATGTAATCAAACCACCATTAGAATGTTCTATGTTGTATATTATGCCTCCTGGTTGTGTCAATTCTCCTAATTTTCCAGTATCAATATTAAAATATCGTGCGGTTTTGGCTTTTTTTATGGCTACATCAATACTTCCAATAAATGATTCATCCATTCTTATAAAAGCTTTTAGATTGGCACCAGCGTCAACTACCGCAATATTTACTAATATGTTCGATTTTTCTGCCATTTTCTTAGCAGCTAAAAGTACTGAAAGAGCTTCATCATGCTTAATGTCTTTGGTGATTTGCGCATATGTATTGTTTGAGAGTATTATTAGTGTAAACATAATTACACAAATTTTGAAAGATTTCAGTAAGTTCATAATTCTGTTTTCTAATTTCGTGTTACAAAAATTATAAACTATGTTGAAAAAATAGTTGAACTTGTTCAACTTGATAAAAAAATTATGAGACTTTTCAGGGTTTTTTAATTTTACTTAAAAACTCATGGGTTATACCCAAATAGCTGGCAATTTGCTTATCCGTGAGTTTCGATACTATCTGAGGGTAAGTATCTATGAAATGATAGTACCGTTCTTTCGCTGTTTGACAATGGTTGCGAATTAAACGACGTTGCCATGCTACTATGGCTTTTTGAGACATAATACGGAAGAGCTTCTCAGCCGCAGGTATTGAATTATAAAGTGTTGATTTATCTTTTCGGTTAATAAGCAGTACCTTACTGTCTTCTAACGCCTGTATATTTAATTGAGATGGTTTCTGATTCATAAAACTATCTATATCCATTAACCACCAATCTTTAATCGCAAAATATAATATATTTTCATTTCCTTTATTGTCTATTATAAAAACCCTAAAACAACCTTCCAATACAAAACCTTCAAACTTACAAATACTACCTTGAGTCAATAAAAACTCTTTTTTCGAAATTACTTTTTGTTTAAAATAACCGCATAGTTGCTCCGAATCTGTTTTAGAAAGTTGTATGTTCTTTTCTATATTTTGTATTAACAAATCGTTTATCATTGAATATATTAACCCGTTGTGCATTTAGTTAATATTAATTTTTAGGTTGTTTATATTTCTGTTGAATTCAAACCTATTGATATATTGAATAATGGTCATTGCTGTGATCTTTGATAAGATTCTATTTTTAAATC
>NZ_VLNR01000059.1 GCF_007489275.1 Aquimarina algiphila | reverse complement strand
TTTCAACTTGGGCAACTATTGCCAATTTAAAGCCTAAATTGTAATCTCGTTGTGTACGCTTCTTCCTTGGTTGTTCTGAATGTTTCATAAATAAGTCAATTTTGTGTCAACTTATTTTAGGACAAGACATTATATCATATTCAAAAGCCTTTCCATTCGGAAAGGCTTTTTTTTGAATAAAAAAGTTGGCTGCAATAAAATTCACGTCAGTCAGAGATATCCAATAAAAATTTTATCCAGCATATAGATTTGACGTAATAAGCTTGCTATGGCCTATCAAAAAGAACTTTGAAAATCAAGGCAGCAGCGAGGGCTTGGGGATGAAAAACTGTTTGAGCGATAGCGAGTTTTTTTCATCCGTGGTTGGGGGTGGCGTAGAATTTTGTTAAGTTCTTTTTGTAAGCCTAGACTTTTTTATTTCTTTTTTTGGCGATGAAAAAAAGAAAAGATGCTCAATCAAAGTGAATTAGATGAAATTTTAATTCATTATATCACTTTGAAAAACAGTATTATATAAAATCCGTCAATGGTAGTGATTTTCGATAGAAAATTTTATATATACAGGCTCAGCAGAACTATCGAAGACAAGTGAATTTTTAATAGAAAGCCTAATTTTGACAGCTTCAATCAAGTTGAAGGAAGGCTAATTTTTCGTCTGTCGTGTCGAGTGGGTAGAGAGGTTGTTGTGAAAAATCATTCAATTTGACAACTTTCTCGTAAATTGGATCCTGAATCAAGTTCAGGATGACATACATACTATGATGAACTATGAACATTTGATATTTTTTATTTTACAAATAAATTAGCTAAACAGCATGATTTTTATCATGAACGTCTTTATTTTTGCACCAGTTCAACGTATTAATTTTTTTGAAATCAAATCATGAATTATATTCTTTTTGATGGTGCTTCACGCAATGCATTACTACCATTTACCTATACACGCCCTGTGGCCGAGATTCGAATTGGGATACTCACTATTCGAGAAAAATGGGAGAAATATTTAGGGTATACTACGTCTACAGTTACAGAAGAGTATCTAAACGAAAAATACCCTATGGTAGAGTTAGAAGAGAATATAATGATCAATGCCTCTTATCTTCCATCAGAAAACCTGGTAGTGGCTATACAAGGTTTACAGCCTAAACAGGCTATTTTTTATAACGAAGAACCCATTGCCTTTTACGTAGAAGAAGATCAAGAGGTCGATTTTGATGACTATGAGATTACTCATTATGATGCAGAGATTTTTACTGTACAGCATACCTGGGATATTTTTTCTAAGAATGAACAAGCGATCAAAGAAGATTTTAAATTATTAACGAAAGACAGAGAAAGTCAGCCTATTCCCAGCAGCAATAATGTCATTGCACCAGAACATATTTTTATTGAAGAAGGAGCAGTTGTAGAATTTGCAAGCCTTAACGCGAGTAAAGGTTCGATTTATATCGGAAAAGATGCAGAAATCATGGAGGGTAGTCTGATCAGAGGGCCTTTTGCACTTTGTGATCAAGCAGTGATTAAGATGGGAGCAAAGATTTATGGGGGTACAACCGTTGGTCCTTATTCTAAGGTTGGCGGAGAAGTAAATAATTCTGTGATCTTTGGTTGTTCTAATAAAGGGCATGATGGTTTTTTAGGAAACTCAGTGTTAGGGGAGTGGTGTAATCTAGGAGCAGATACTAATACATCTAATCTGAAGAATAATTATGCACCAGTAAGACTTTGGAGTTATGAGACAGAGAGTTTTGCGAAAACAGGATTACAGTTTTGTGGATTAATGATGGGAGATCATTCTAAATGTGGAATTAATACGATGTTTAATACTGGTACTGTGGTTGGAGTGAATGCTAATATTTTTGGAACTGGATTTCCTCGTAATTTTGTGCCGAGTTATAGTTGGGGAGGAAGTGGAGGCTTTACAACTTATCTCACTAAAAAAGCTTTTGAAGTAGCTAAAGTAGTGATGTCAAGGCGCAATATAGAATTTACCGAGCAGGATGAGAAAATTCTAGAACATATTTTTGAAGAAACAAAGATATGGCGAAAGAGTTATGAAAAATAGTTCTCATGTGTTTGTATAGTACAACAATTATCACGCTAAATAAGTAGATTTTGTAGAGATGGATGTTTACTATTGTGTCATCCCAGCGTAGGCTGGGATCCATTTTATGTCGTTGTTGTTTAATAGATTCCGTTCTTCAACGGAATGACAAATTAACTCATTTCTTTGTTCTGTAAATTGCTATCGAATTATCTTACTTCTTTTTCTCTTTCCAAACTCGTTTTAAGACCAGAAAATTTTGTGGATTTGTAGTCATGCCTTTCACATTTTTCTGTATAAAATGTGTGACTTGGTCATAATATAAAGGAACAATAGGAGCGTGGGCGATTATTATAGAGTCCATTTTTGCATAATGTTGCTCTCGTACTTTGGTGTCGGTGATCAAGAAACTTTCTTCATATAGTCTATCAAAGGTCTCATTTTTAAAGTGAGTATAGTTTGGACCATTTGGAGTATGGTTTTTGCTGTAATAAGGAGAAAGGAAATTTTCTGCATCAGGATAGTCTGCGATCCAACTTGCTCTAAATGTATCTAGTTTTCCTGCCCATTTCTTTTGACGTATTGTGGAAGAAGGCATAACATCTACTATAATGGTAAGCCCTATTTTTTGAAGCTCTCGTTGTATAAATTCACAAATACTTTGATAATTTGAGTCGGTCGCAATCCTGATAACGGGATCTGTATCTCCTGTTTGTTTGATGTAAGTCTCGACAAGTTTACGAGCTTTCTCTGGATTATATTCAAATCCTTTACTATTACTAAAACCAGGAATTCCTTTAGGAATAAAACCATTAATTGCGGGAGTTCCGATACCATTTTTCAGATACGTTATCATTTTTTTTCTATCAAAACCATAATTAATAGCTTTCCTGATCAATACAGATTGTACTTCCTGACTATCTCCATCTAGATAAAATCCTAGATATTCAGAATTTAGATAAGGGCCTTTAGAAATATGAATACGATCTTTGTAACGTTCTCTTAGCTTTCCTGTAGGGGTAAGTAGTTCGTCTTTGTAAGATGCATCAAGGCTGTTAAGAAAGTCAATATTCCCTTTTGCAAATTGAAGAAATTCACTTTGTTTTTCAGGTAAAAAAGTAATAGCTACAGCTTCGAGGTAGGGGAGTTGTTCTCCTTTCTCATCCTTTTCAAAATATAATTCGTTTTTACGAAGTACTAATTTTACATTCTCTTCCCATAATTTAAACTTAAATGGACCTGTACCTATTGGATTGGATCTAAATTGGTTGCCATAAAATTCTACAATTTCTTTTGGAACAACAGAACAATATCGCATGCTCATTAGTCCTAAAAAAGCAGGAAAAGGTTTCTTCAATTTAATTTCAAAAATAGTGTCATTGATAGCAGTGTATTTCTGCACATTTTTTAAAACCCAGTTTCCTGGAGATGCTACTTTGGGATCAATTAACCTGTTAAAACTATACACAAAATCCTTCGCGGTTACCACTCTGGTACTGTCTTTGGTTTTAAATTGCTCGTGCTTATGAAATTTTACATCATTTCTAAGGATAAAAGTGTAATTCAACATATTTTCTGAAATCTCCCATCTTTTAGCAATGTCAGGTTTGATATGAAGAGAGTCATCAAGCTGTACCAGACTATTAAATAATTGATTTGTAGACCAGATATTGGCAATGTCCCTGGCAAATGTAGGGTCTAATGAACTAACATTTTCATATTGATTATAGCGAAATACTAAATGATCTCTGTTTTCGTGAGAGGATTCCTTACAAGATAATAATACAAGTAAAGAGTAAAGTGTTGTTAAGTAGTGAATTATGGATTTGTTGTGTGCTATTTTCAATTTTAGTAAACGAATTATTGTTGGTATATTTGCACCCTAAAAAAATATCCTAGAACGACTCAATGTTTTTGAGTATAGTTAAGGGTAAATATAAAGAGATTTTCGCCTTTGCGGAAATGACACTTATATTTTATGAGAAAAAAAGTAGCTTTTTATACATTAGGTTGTAAACTGAATTTTTCTGAAACCTCCACGATCGCAAGAAATTTTGTTGATGAAGGTTTTGATCGTGTGGATTTTTCTGAAAATGCAGATATTTATGTTATTAATACATGTTCTGTTACAGAAAATGCAGATAAAAGATTCAAAACTATAGTAAAACAGGCTCAAAAAGTAAATCCAGATGCTTTTGTTGCCGCAGTGGGTTGTTATGCACAATTAAAACCTGAAGAACTTGTAGAGGTTGACGGAGTGGATTTGGTTTTAGGAGCTACAGAGAAATTTAAGATTACAGATTATATCAATGATCTTTCTAAAAATGAATTTGGAGAAGTGCATTCTTGTGAGATTGAAGAAGCAGATTTTTATGTGGGTAGTTATTCTATAGGAGATCGAACTCGTGCATTTTTAAAAGTACAAGATGGCTGTGATTATAAATGTACCTATTGTACAATACCTTTGGCAAGAGGGATTTCAAGAAGTGATACATTAGATAATGTATTAAAAAACGCTAAAGAAATTTCGGAAAAAGGAATCAAAGAAATTGTGCTTACCGGAGTTAATATTGGAGACTATGGTAAAGGAGAGTTTGGCAATAAAAAGCATGAGCATACATTTTATGAGTTGGTAACAGCTCTTGATCAGGTAGATGGTATAGAAAGATTGCGAATTTCATCTATAGAACCAAATTTACTTAAGAATGAAACTATTGATTTTGTTGCAAAATCAAGAACTTTCGTTCCGCATTTTCATATTCCTTTACAGTCAGGTAATGATGAGATCTTAAAATTGATGCGTAGAAGATATCTTACGAATCTGTATGTGGATAGAGTGATAAAAATTAAAGAAGTGATGCCTCATGCCTGTATTGGTGTTGATGTTATTGTTGGTTTCCCGGGAGAAACCGATGATCACTTTTTGGATACTTATAATTTCTTATCTCAATTAGATATATCATATCTACATGTATTTACATATTCTGAGAGAGATAATACGGTTGCAGCAAAATTAGATGATGCTGTTCCTCAAAATGTGCGTAAGAAGAGAAGTAAAATGTTACGAGGATTATCAGCTAAAAAAAGAAGAGCGTTTTACGAAAGCCAGTTGGGAACAGAAAGAACAGTTTTGTTTGAGTCAGAGAACAAAGAAGGATATATTCATGGGTTTACAGAGAATTATGTGAAGGTGAAAATGCCATGGAATCCATCATACGTTAACACCATGCACGATGTGCTACTGAAAGATATTGATGAAGACGGGATGGTGAGATTTGATTTTGTTTAAGAGTAACATTGTAAATATTTGAAAATAAAAAAAATCTGCTCTCAAGCAGATTTTTTTTATTTTTTGGACGAAATAGAGACTATATATTTATTCCTACTGGAAGTAAATCTTTGTATTTCCTTCGGTTTTTACGCATAAATTTAGCGATAATCGGACTTGTAGGTACTAATCTAATGTTGCGTTCCTGAATAACGTTAAATACAGCAACAATAAAATCTTCTCCATGTCCTTTTTCAAGGTGTTCCTCACTCATTACAAGTTTAGTTAGGAAAATTTTTCTTTCCTGTTGAGCGTACTCGATCTTTGCTTTTTGATCTTCAATTGTAGTTTCGAATTGTCTTAGAAATTCATTGTCAATGATTTCTAATTCAACAGCACTCATGTTCTCCATAGTTTTTTTTAATTATGAGATGTATAATCAAGCATATACCAAGGTCTTATGCCTTGCTATTAAAATATAATCTTTGAGGAAGTAAGTATTTTAGGATCTAAATGACAATGATTGACTATCAAAAAAAAGATTCAATTTTACTTTTCCTAACTAAGATTTGTTAGTTCAAAATTTACTTTTATAAAAATTTAACATAGTGTTTCCTTTTTTCTAACATGGGAAAACTATAATTTTGAGATGCAAAGATAAGAAAATTAGAGTTTTAAACTTAACCCTCACTGTTAAAATACCTATGTCGCAGGAAGTTAGCTATGTTTATTTCGTTCCGGGGTTGGCCGCGGATGTCTCTATTTTTGAATATATCAAGTTACCAGAAGATAAATTTGTAACTAAAATGCTTCCTTGGAAAATTCCTTTCAAAGAAGAATCGATCGAAGATTATGCAAAACGAATGTGTGATGATGTAGAGCATAAAAAATGTGTTTTAATTGGAGTTTCTTTTGGAGGTATTATTGTTCAGGAAATGAGTAAATATTTAGAGGTAGAAAAACTAATTATTGTTTCTAGTGTAAAGAATAAGTTTGAGTTACCAAAGCGAATGAAGCTTGCAAGAAAAACAAAAGTGTATAAGTTATTACCCACAAGCTTGGTTTCAAAAATTGATGATTGGGAAAAATTGGCTTTTGGTGATTTTGCAAAAAAAAGAGCGGCAATGTATCAAAAATATTTATCAGTAAGTGATAAAGAGTATTTGGATTGGGCTATTGAAAAAATGGTGTGTTGGGACCAGGAAGAAACTATAGAAGGATTAATTCATATTCATGGGGATAAAGATATTGTTTTTCCTATTACAAATATAGAAAACTGCATAACTGTAGATAAAGGAACTCATGTAATGATTGTGAATAGGGCAAGATGGTTTAATAAACATCTACCCGAAATTATCAATGATAACTTGCATTAGTCTAAGTTTTTATGTTATATTGTATAAATTAAAATTTTATTCCCCAATAAAATCTACTGAAGTAATGAAAACGATTAAGAAATTTTTAGTCCTTCTAGGTGTATTATTTACATTTGGAATTTTAGTTAACGCTACGCAAGAAGCACCCGAAAAGCCGGTTGCGCAGGAAGTCCTCGAAGAAAAGCTGGTAAATGATTACAATGTTTATGCTATCCCAATGCCAGATAATCTCAATTTCTCAGGTGAACTTGTGCCGATAGAGAATCCGGATATAAGAGAAAGAATGGATAGAGAGCTATTGGTCAATACCTACTGGCAATCTAATGGTTTGCTCCTTTTTAAAAGAGCAAATAAGTATTTTCCTATTATAGAACCTATACTTAAAGAACAAGGTGTCCCTGATGATTTTAAATATCTGGCAGTTATAGAAAGTAGTCTTACTCAAGCGGTATCTCCCGCTAAAGCGACTGGCTTTTGGCAAATATTGAAAGGAACAGCAAAAGAACATGGTCTAGAGGTAAATCAAAATATAGATGAACGCTATCATATAGAGAAATCTACACTTGTGGCTTGTAAATACTTGAAAAAAGCTAAAGAACGTTTTGGATCTTGGACACTAGCTGCAGCTGCTTACAATGCAGGTAGAGCTGGTATAAATAAACAATTGGTAAAGCAAAATGCTTCTTCATATTATGATTTGTTATTAGGCCAAGAAACTGGAAGATATGTTTTTAGAATTGTTGCAGTTAAAGAGATTTTAAGTAATCCAAAGCGATACGGCTTTAATTTTAGTAACGATGATTTGTATACACATATTCCTACATTTAATGTATTAGTGGACGAGCCAATTGCGGATTTTAATAAATTTGCTAAGCAGTATGATATAAATTATAAAATTTTAAAGCTTCATAATCCATGGCTTAGAGAAGCACATTTAAATAATACAACAGGTAAAGAATATTTAATTAAAATTCCAAGAGAGGGGTATTATAAAACTGGAGTAGGACAATAAAACTATTCGTGGATTTAATATTTTTGCCTAAGTTAGCTGCTTATTTAAAAAGGCAGTATGAATACTTCAGTACTTATTTCGCTAATCTTAATAGGATTACTTGCAGGTTTTTTTAGCGGCACTTTGGGTATAGGAGGGAGTGTAATTATGATTCCTCTTCTTATCTTATGGGTGAATTTTTCTCAGCATCAAGCTCAGGGAACCAGTTTAGCTGTGTTGGCAGTTCCTGTAACTTTACTTGCTGCATATAACTATTATCAGGAAGGATTTGTAAATTGGAAATATGCCGTAATTATTGCAGTTACATTTATCATAGGAGGATATTTGGGGAGTAAGCTTGCAATTTCTATAAATCAAGCATTGCTTAAAAAGATTTTTGGCGGAGTATTATTGCTAGTTGCTATAAAGATGATATTTGGTAAATAAGTATATATCTAATATGCTACAATAGGCATGAGCTTACCATTTTTCTTCATATATAGTATTTTCCATTCCCATATATAACTATCTTCAGTCCTTTTAAAACTTGTGTAATAAGGCTTGTTTTTATGAGTTATGGTTGCTAGTTTTTTAGAATTAGAAATATGAAACATTACCTCGTCTTTTAGGATGTTTATTGGGATGTATTCTTTTCCTTTTTGAATGGCTTTAAAAGAATCTTTAAGATCATTTTCTATGCTTTTAAAAGAAAACGATAAATGGCCCATAGCATTCATTGTTTTTGCATATTCTTGTATTTCAATTTTGTGAAGGTCAATATACTTTTTTGTTAATCCTTTTTTGATAATCCGATCTCTTTCTACTACAAGAGCTGTAAGTTTTTTGTAATCAGAAGCTTTAAAATCTTCGCCATCATCCCATATGTGAGAGGGAATGTCATTTGTTTCAAAAGTAAAGAAACCGGGTTCATTTTCTTTGAGTTCAATCTTTATGTCTTCATCAGAGAGTTGTCCATGTTCAAGAATTTCATTTTGGTAAACTCCTATTTCATATTTGTTTTTTTGAAAATTTCCAATAAGCTTTATTGTATTGGTACCATTTACTAAAAGTTCATTAATAGGACGTGATTTGGATTTGGAACCTGATAAAGTGTCTGCTGCAGGTCTATGAATAACAGGTATTCCATTTATAAATATACTACCATGAGATTGATAATTAAAATGAATAACAAAGTTATAATTTATCGCTTTGATTTTTTCTGCTTCTGTTTTGCTGTCATTTAACTCTATATCTTTATTTTCTAAGAGAGTTTCTTCTTTTTTTGAAGAAGTAGAAAAGTTTATCAAAATCAGAAACGATAAAATCTTTAATAAATTCATAGTATTGCTATTGGAAATTCAGATATAGGTAATGATCTCTTATTGTAATTTTTGAAGTTAGTTACATTGATTTTTTGTATCTAACTTTCATGGAGAGTTCGTAATAAGGTGATCGGATGGGTAAAGAAAAAGAATAGTGATTAACGATTATCCCTTTTTTTGCCATTTAGAGAATCCTTTTCTCTTTTGTATCGCTCATATTCTTCATCAATATCTCTTTCTTCATCAGTACGTTGATCTTCGTTTTCTTCTGCATTAGCTTCAGGAGAAATCTCTGAGTTTAAATCCAAATCCGCAATCAGAAGAGAAACACCTTTAGATAAGGAGTTAAAGTGAATATTGTAAGAGTTGCTTAAGGTTTCACTAGAGTGATGCGTAACAATTTTTCTGATATCAAGAATTTTTTTATTGTTATCCATAAAATACATCATAGGAAAACCCAATGCATGTTTTAATTTATTTATGATATATGAATCCTGATTGGTTTTTTCATCAATATGAACTAATTGTATATTCTCAGTATATTCTTTTGCTTTTTCTTTTAAGCTTTCTTTGTTGTCCCAGAACAGAACTACAAAATCAATTTGATCATGAAATTTATCTACTAAATCATTTAAAGCTGGAATTTCTCCAATTCCTGGAACGCACCAGGATGCATATGTTATTAAAAATACTGGTTTTTCATATTCTTCTAGTGATATGGGGTCACCTTTTAGTGGATAAACACTAAAATCATCCATATATGTGCCGCTTAAATGATTTGTAACCAAGGAGTCGAATAAAAATTGAGCACGTTCCAAATCCTGATCCTGATATGCAGCGTCGATTCTTTGATTATACTTTGTAATATGAGCTGAAATAGCAACTGAGAAAGGTATTTTTCTTTCTTCTTGCGCAAAAGAACTGCTAAAATATAAAGAGAGTATTCCTAATACTAAAAATTTCTTCATCATAAATAGATTACGGTAGCTAATGTAATATAAAGCCATTAAAAAAAACATTTTTAGGTGTAAAACTTATCCCTTACTCTGATTACAATTGTCTTAATGGCAATACAAAACTATCATTAAACGTAATTTTCTATACAATTAGTATGCCTAGATTTTCTTCATCTGTTGTTTCATCATTGTAATCTGATCTTTCAGCATATTATGTTTATCTAATTTTTTAGCCTCTGTTAATAGCATTTGTGCTTCTCTTTTACGACGTTTGGTCATTGCAATACCTGCTAGGTTTAGTTTGGCAACGGCTAAATCCTGATTCATAGATAATCCTAGCTTAATGGCCTTTTTTAAATATTTTTCTGCCTGCGTAATATTGGTTTGAGATAGCATAATACCAAGAAGGTAGTTGTAGTATCCTTGCTGCTTTGTTGTAAGCGCACTTTCAGGATTTTTAATTCTATCAAGCCATTTTCTAGCTCCATCAAAATCTTGTTTACGAAGCCTCAGAAAAGCAAGAAGAATTAATTCATTTTTAAAATATAAAAAAACGAAAATTGCAGATAGTAAAATAAGCATAATTCCATTACCTATATATCCTTCAATCATTTGCCAAACTGCCACACCAATAATGATTGCTGCGATTATTAATTTTATATTTTTGTTGTACATTGAAATGTTTAATTATTAAGTCCGCGCAAAGGTAATAAAAACAATTAAAAATAATTTGATAATTAGGTTTGTCAAAGTAAAAACTCTTCGTATATTTGCCCGCAGTTTTGGGGAGAGTAAAAAAAACCCGAAAAAATCAAATTTAGATATTTCAAGAAGATTTATAAAGATAGATAGCAATGAAAAGAACGTTTCAACCATCGAAGAGAAAGAGAAAAAACAAACACGGTTTCAGAGAGCGTATGGCTTCTGCAAATGGTAGAAAGGTATTGGCTCGTAGAAGAGCAAAAGGAAGAAAGAAGCTATCTGTTTCATCAGAATTAAGACACAAGCACTAATGTTGATGTGTGTTGAAAAATATTAAGGTGTTACTTTTATCGGTAACGCCTTTTTTTATATCTAATACATAAATTTTTAAGTAAAAACGTCAATACTTTTATTACATGCCTAAAAGAGAAAAACTAAAGAGTATACTAATTATAGGGTCAGGACCAATTGTGATTGGACAAGCGTGTGAATTTGACTATTCGGGAACTCAAGCATTGCGCTCGCTTAGAGAGGATGGAATTGAAACTATTTTGATCAATTCAAATCCGGCAACGATAATGACAGATCCTTCTATGGCTGATCATGTATATCTTAAACCACTAAACACAAAATCAATCATTCAAATTTTAAAGGAACATCCTCAGATCGATGCTGTATTGCCAACTATGGGAGGGCAAACTGCATTAAATTTATGTATAGAGGCTGACGAAAAAGGAATTTGGGATGATTTTGATGTAGAAATTATAGGTGTTGATATTGATGCTATTAATATCACAGAAGATAGAGAACAGTTTAGAGAGCTAATGCTGAAAATAGGAATTGGGATGGCTCCTCAAGCCACTGCAAATTCATATTTAAAAGGAAAAGAAATTGCTCAGGAATTTGGATTTCCATTAGTAATAAGAGCATCGTATACTTTGGGAGGTGCAGGAGCATCTTTTGTGTATAAAGAAGAAGATTTTGATGAATTACTAACCCGTGGACTTGAAGTTTCTCCTATTCATGAGGTGATGATTGATAAGGCACTAATTGGATGGAAAGAATATGAATTAGAGCTGTTGAGGGATAATAATGATAATGTTGTTATTATCTGTGCTATAGAGAATATGGATCCTATGGGGATTCATACAGGAGATTCTATTACTGTCGCTCCGGCTATGACGTTAAGTGATAAGACTTACCAACGTATGCGTGATATGGCAATTCATATGATGCGCAGTATTGGGGATTTTGCAGGAGGTTGCAATGTGCAATTTGCAGTGAGTCCAGATGAAAATGAAGATATTATAGCAATAGAAATTAATCCAAGGGTTTCTCGTTCTTCTGCTTTAGCGTCTAAAGCAACAGGATATCCAATTGCTAAAATAGCAGCAAAATTGGCGATAGGATATAATTTGGACGAATTAGACAACCAAATTACTAAATCTACATCTGCATTATTCGAACCTACATTAGATTATGTGATTGTTAAAATACCGAGATGGAATTTTGATAAATTCGAAGGAGCAGATCGCAGATTGGGGCTTCAGATGAAATCTGTAGGAGAGGTAATGGCTATAGGGAGATCATTTCAAGAAGCATTACACAAAGCAACTCAGTCTTTAGAAATAAAAAGGAATGGACTAGGGGCTGATGGAAAAGGATATAAAGATTATGATCAAATCATAGAGAAACTTAGTTATGCAAGTTGGGATAGAGTATTTGTAATCTATGATGCGATTCAAATGGGTATTCCTCTGAGTAGAATTTATGAAATAACCAAGATAGATATGTGGTTCCTTAAGCAATATGAGGAATTATATAATCTGGAAAAAGAAATTTCGACATATACTATCCAATCACTTACCAAAGATCTCATATTAGAAGCTAAGCAAAAAGGTTTTGCTGATAGACAGATTGCCCATATGGTTGGGTGTTATGAGAGTGAAGTGTATAATAAGAGAGATGAGTTAGGAATTAATAGAGTATATAAGTTAGTAGATACTTGTGCTGCGGAATTTAACGCGGAGACGCCGTACTTTTATTCTACATTCGAGGCCGAAGTAGAAACTCCTCAGGGAGAGGTTTATGTATCAAATGAAAGTGAAGTTACCGATAAGAAGAAAATAGTTGTTTTGGGTTCTGGACCTAATCGAATCGGGCAGGGAATTGAATTTGATTACTGTTGTGTACATGGGGTTTTAGCTGCTGCAGAATGCGGGTATGAAACTATCATGATTAATTGTAATCCAGAAACGGTTTCAACTGATTTTGATACTGCAGATAAGCTATATTTTGAACCAGTATTCTGGGAACATATTTATGATATCATAAGGCACGAAAAACCAGAAGGGGTTATTGTGCAATTAGGAGGACAAACAGCCTTAAAACTTGCCGAAAAACTAGATCGTTATGGAATCAAAATTATAGGTACTAGTTTTCAATCTCTTGATCTTGCAGAAGATAGGGGTAGTTTTTCTAAATTATTACAAGAAAACAATATTCCATATCCAGAATTTGATACAGCAGAGACTGCTGATGAAGCACTTGAGGTTGCAGATCGTCTCGATTTCCCTATTCTGGTAAGACCATCTTATGTCTTAGGAGGTCAGGGGATGAAAATTGTAATTAATAAGCAAGAATTAGAAGAGCATGTTGTAGATCTTTTGCGTAAAATACCAAATAATAAGCTACTTCTGGATCACTATCTTGATGGTGCTATCGAAGCTGAAGCTGATGCGATTTGTGATGGAGAGAATGTCTATATTATTGGTATTATGGAACATATAGAGCCTTGTGGAATTCATTCAGGAGATTCTAATGCAACGTTACCTCCATTTAATCTTGGTGAATTTGTAATGCAACAAATAAAAGATCACACATATAAAATTGCATTAGAATTAAATACGGTGGGACTAATCAATATTCAGTTTGCTATCAAGGATGATATGGTTTATATAATAGAAGCGAACCCAAGAGCTTCTAGAACGGTTCCATTTATAGCAAAAGCTTATGGGGAGCCTTATGTAAATTATGCTACCAAAGTGATGTTAGGAGAAAAGAAGGTGACAGATTTTGATTTTAAACCGCATCTCGAAGGGTATGCGATTAAACAGCCAGTGTTTTCTTTTAATAAATTCCCTAGCGTAAATAAAAAATTAGGACCAGAAATGAAAAGTACAGGAGAAAGTATTCTTTTTATTGATGATCTTAAAGATGATCAGTTTTACGACTTGTATTCTAGGCGTAAAATGTACTTAAGTAAGTAATATAAACATATTAGTAATAACAGAAATATTGAAAAACAGAATAGTGAAAGCTATTCTGTTTTTTTCTTATAAATATTAAAAAAATGAAGCATTATTTTCATTAGAACACTAAAAAAAGCAAAAGTATTGTGTCTACGTTTGGTTGGTTTTTGACTCTTTAAAAACAGAGTATCTGAAATTAATAATACACAATCAATTATGAAAATTAGTGCAATTGTCACTATGCTGTTAAGTGTAGTTTTGTTATCGTCATGTTCTTTTAAAAAACAAGAAATTGAGACTTCTGATCCCATAGATGCGAAAGTTGCAGCACTACTGTCAAGTATGACACTGGAAGAGAAAATTGGTCAAATGACTCAGATCACAGTTACTGCATTGGAGCAAGATGGTAAACCTGGTGTGTTAGATAAAAATAAGTTAAAGAAAGCTATTCATAAATATAAAATAGGGTCAATACTTAATGTCCCAAATCCTGGAGCTCCAAGCCCAGAAAGATGGAACGAAGTGCTGAATGAAATTTTAGAAGAAACAAATCAGACAGATAAAAAGATTCCAATTATTTATGGTATAGATGCTATTCATGGAGCCAGTTATACTGCTGGTGCGGTTTTGTTTCCGCAACAGATTGGCATGGCAGCAACATGGGATTCTGAATTGGTTAAGAAATGTACGGCTATTTCGGCTTATGAAACTAGGGCATCTTCAATCCCTTGGGTTTTTTCTCCAGATTTAGATTTACCAAGAAACCCCGCATGGTCTAGACTTTGGGAATCTTTTGGTGAGGATACATATTTGTCATCTCAGATGGGGGTAGCAATGGTAGAAGGTTTTCAGGGAGATGATATAGGTGAGTCGGATAAAGTTGCTGCTTGTATTAAGCATTATATAGGATATGGTAGTACGACAACAGGAAAAGATAGAACACCAAGTATAATCCCCGAAAGAATTCTTAGACAATATGATTTGCCAATATATGAGAAAAGTATAGAAGCAGATGCCAAAAGTATAATGATTAGTTCTGGCGAAATTAATGGAGTTCCTGTTCATGCAAGTAAGAAGATAATAAATGATCTTTTGAAAGAAGAACTTGGATTTAAAGGCTTTGTAGTTACTGATTGGCAAGATATTATTTACCTGCATACACGTCATAAAATTGCATCTACTATGCGAGAAGCAGTTAAAAAATCTGTCCTGGCAGGTATCGATATGAGTATGGTACCAGATAATTATACGTTTTTTGAAGATTTATTGTCTTTAGTAAATGATGGCGAGGTTCCTATGTCTAGAATTGATGATGCGGTAAGTAGAATTTTAAGAGTAAAATACGAATTGGATTTATTTAGAACACCAGTTACTGATCCAAAAGATTATCCTGATTTTGGTTCTTCATCTTCAATAGCGATGTCTTATATAGCTGCTTCTGAATCTATTACATTGTTAAAAAATACTGATAAAACGCTCCCTATATCAAAAGAAAGTAAAGTCTTGATTACAGGTCCTACAGCAAATAGTATGAAATACCTAAATGGAGGTTGGTCATATACATGGCAAGGAGAAAAAAGTGATCAATACGCAAAAGATAAATTTACAATTTTAGAGGCTTTCCAAAGTAAGATTGGGAAGCAAAATGTAGAATATGCTCCCGGGGTTTCAATTTTTGAGGAAATAGATATTGCTAAATCTGTTTCTTTAGCTAAAAATGTTGATTATATTGTTTTATGTTTAGGAGAGCATAATTATACAGAAACTCCTGGTGATATCAATGATTTGTTAATTACAGAACCTCAGGTTAAATTAGCAAAAGCACTTATGGATCTAAATAAACCAATTATATTGGTTTTAAACGAAGGGAGACCAAGAATTATAAGTCAATTTGAAAAAGGCATGGATGCTGTGTTGCAATGTTACTTACCTGGAAATGAAGGATCCAGGGCATTAGTAGATATCGTTTACGGAGATGTAAATCCAAGTGGTAAACTTCCATACAATTATCCAAGGTATGCTAATTCATTGCAAAAGTATAATAGAAAGTATACAGAGAGTTTAGGTGATGAAGAGCAGAATGATGATGCAGATTATCAAAAAAGTTATTCTCCGCAATATGAGTTTGGACATGGATTGTCTTATACTACTTTTGGATATAAAAATTTAAATTTTGATAAAGTGTTTATCAAAAAAGGAGATGCTATTAATGTGACAGTAGAGGTCCAAAATACGGGTACACGAACGGGTAAAGAAGTAGTGCAATTATATATTAAAGATTTATATGCGAGTATTACACCAGAGGTGAAAACACTTAAAAGGTTTAAAAAAATAGAACTTCAACCGGGAGAAAATAAAAAAGTTTCTTTTACTATTGATACAGACGACTTAAAGTTTGTAAATGAGGATAATAAGTGGGTTGTTGAGTATGGTGAATTTGAGATAATAATAGGAAATCTTAACAAAAAATTTGCATTAGAAAAAGAGTTATAAGTGTTTTTGGTTATATTTATAACCAATATTAATGTTAATTTAATATAAAACACACAATTTTAGAACATCTTTTTTAAGAATTCATAAATATGCAAATTACCTCACATGCAATCTATTAGATCTATTGATTCAATATTATGGACAAAGGTCAAATTGGGAGATTTGAACGCTTTTAATGAGCTATATGACAAATATATAGATTCACTATATGCGTTTGGTATTCAATATACAAATGATACAGGTTACGTTAAGGATTGCATTCACGATCTTTTTTTGGATATTTATAAATATCGAAAGAAACTTTCTGATGTTGATAATGTTAAATATTATCTTTTTACTTCCCTTAAAAGAAAAATTAATAAAAAATTTAAATCTAAACTAAAGTTATTTTCTGCAGATGATAAAAAAGATGAAATTGTTTCTTCATCAAAATCTGCAGAAGAATCGATTATTCAGTCTGAAAACTCCCTAGAAATTAGTGCTAAACTCTCTGTAGCAATGACTTCGCTTTCTAGTAAGCAAAGAAAGGGGCTGTCATTAAAATTTGATGAAAAGAAATCTTATGAAGAAATTGCTGCCATTTTAGGGATTTCGATAGAATCGGTTAGAACTTTAATCTACAGAGCAGTAAAAAAACTACGAAATGAAATAGAAATCGAATAAAATTAAAAAAAAAGTGTTTTTTTTTGTCTATGTTTTTGATTTCACTGCTTTTATATAATAGTAAGGCAATACACGTAACACTTGGTGTATAAAAACCTTACCATAAATATGGTATAATCATATGTTAAAAAGAAGAGTACAAAATATTGTAATGGATAGTAAACTCCCCAAAAAATGTTAACCAAAGAAGAAAAGGACCTTTTAAAATCCAGGATAGGTACATCTATTCTAGAATATCGCAATAAGAGGAGAAAGAGAAGACTTGGCTATATTGTCAGTACGGCAGCAGCTATTGCTATTTTAGTGATTTCGATTAATTATACTAGTGGTTTTTATAATAATTCTTCAAAAATTAAGGATTATGTACATACTACAGATTTAGATATTCATAATAATGGAGATGTAAAATTAGTTTTAAACGAAAAAGAAGAGATAAAAATTACCGAAAGTTCATCAAGTATTACATATTCTAGTACTGGTGATGAGTTAGATATTAATAGTTCAAAAAAAGTTGCTCAGTCATCAAAAAATACATTTAATACTATTATTGTTCCTTATGGTAAAAGGACAAAAATTACACTTTCTGAGGGGACAAAAGTTTGGCTTAATTCAGGGTCAAAGTTAACATATCCAGTAACATTTAATGGAGATAAAAGAGAAGTCCATCTTATAGGAGAAGCAATTTTTGATGTAAGGCACAATGCAGAACAACCATTTTATGTTGTAACTAATGACTATGATATTAAGGTTTTAGGTACCGTTTTTAATGTAAGTAGTTATGAAGATGATTCGTATACTAGTACAGCACTAGAGAGAGGTAGTGTAGAAATTAAATATCAGGGAAATTCTATTTTCGGGAAATCTAGAATTAAAATAAAACCAGGAACTCTAGCTGTGTATAACAGTAAAGTAAAAGGCATGAAAACCAGTAAAGTAGATGTTGCAAAATATATGGCATGGCGTGACGGTAAATTCATATTTAAGAAACAGAGAATGGATTTAATTATCAAGAAGCTTTCTCGATATTATAATGTAAATATTTCAATTGAAAGTGAAGAGCTTAAAAGTCAAACTTTTTCTGGACATCTTGATTTGAAAGAAAGTATAGAAAAAGTAATCGAAGTTATTAAACAATCTACAGATTTAAAATATAAGATAGAAAATGGAAAATTTGTAATTAATTAAAACAATCAACTATATGATATAAAAACATCACACAACCTTTTATAATAAAAAAGTCAGAAAATGCGGCAACATTTTCTGACCTAAATCAAAATATTGCGATATCGCAATACTTAATACGTAAAAAACAAAATTATGAATAAAAAAGCTAACGGGCTTTCTTTTTTATCCAAAAAGAAGAAAATCAATTTTTTATTGACTATTATGAGAGTTTTTATTTTATTCCTGTTCTTCGGATTAACTAGCGTTTATGCTAACAACTCTTATTCACAAACTAAACTCAATATCAATCTTAAAAATGCAACTTTTGAAGAATTGTTTGATCAAATTCATTCTCAAAGTGAATTTATATTCTTTTATAAAGATGATATTATAAAAACAAACAATACAATTACCCTTAGTCTTAAGGAATCTACCATAAATGAGATTCTAAATAGAGCATTTGTAAAAACAGATCTTACTTATAAAATATTGGATAGACAAATAGTAATATCCAAACAAAAAAAAGAAGCAATTACGAAAACGTTTTCAGACGTAGAAGTACCAGTTCAGGATGCTGTTACAGGTAAAGTTACCACAGCAGATGGAGGTCCACTTCCAGGAGCGAGTGTTATTGTAAAAGGAACCAATAGAGGAACTCAAACAGATTTTGATGGGAACTATCAGTTAGAAGTTGCTAGTGGAGAAACGATAGTATTTTCTTATGTAGGGTTTACTACAAAAGAAGTGGTATATTCTGGTCAAACCCCTATAGAAGTAGTTTTGGCTGAAGATGCGAGTGAGCTAAGTGAAGTTGTTGTTACTGGTTATACAAGACAGAATACCAGAAATATTACAGGGTCGGTTACAGTTGTACAATCCGAAGCAATAGCAGCAACGACTCCTACTAGTTTAGAACAAGCTTTACAGGGTCAGGCAGCTGGTGTAACTGTTGGTGTTGAAGGAGGACCTGGTGGGAATTCTGCAGTACGTATTAGAGGGTATGGAACAATTAATGGAAATGATCCATTATATGTAATTGACGGAGTACAAACTGGTCAAGGTCTTAGTGACCTTAACCCTGATGATATTGCATCCATACAAATACTTAAAGATGCTGCCGCAGCATCTATTTATGGAATTGGAGCTGCTAATGGGGTAATTGTAATAACAACAAAAAGTGGTAAAAAGAACAATAAGGTAACTTTTAGTTATAGTGGTTTAACTGGAGTCGATTTTATACCAGAATCCGTATTTCCTGAATTTGCAACACCACAACAGATAGCAGATGCTTATTGGCAAGCTTTGGCAAATGATGGGCAAGCACTTTCTCATCCTCAATATGGTTCAGGAACTAGCCCTGTATTACCAGATTATATTTTACCAGCAGGGGTTTCAGGAACTGTAGATGAAAGTACCTATAGTTTTCCGGATAATAGAATTACAAGAGCAAATAAAGGTGGAACAGACTGGTTTGGTGCATTTTTTGATCCTGCTTTTGTACAACAACATAATATTTCTGCAAGAGGAGGAGGAGAAAATTCTAAATTATATGTAGGTCTGGGAGTACTAGATCAAGAAGGAGTTGGTATTGCAACTAGCTTTGAACGTTATAATTTAAGAGTAAATTCAGAATTTAACATTACCGATAGATTTAGATTAGGAGAATCTGTAAATGTTTCATATTCAGAAAGAATTGGATTTATTGATCCAGTAGGAAGTTCAAGTAATCAGAATAATGAGGGGCAAATTGCTGCACTTTATAGAAGTAATCCTCTTATCCCAGTTACCGATATTGCTGGTAACTTTGCTGGTACAGCTACCATAGGTGGTGTAGGTAATGCTTCAAATGCAATAGGTGCAGCTCGAAGAAATGCTAATAATCCTACAGAAACGATTAGAGCGTTAGGATCTATTTATGCAGAATTTGATATTATGGACGGGTTATTGATTAAGTCTACATTTACAGCAGATATGATTAGCTCTGAATTTTCATTTTTCAGACCAGTAGATGTTGAGAATTCTGCAGCTAGACAAGTAAATTTGTTAAGGGAAACTTCTACTAGTCAGATTAATACAAACTGGTATAATATCTTGCAATATACGAAGACCTTAGGAGATGTACATAGTATTGATGCTTTTGTAGGAACAGAATTTAAAAAGAATAGATTTGAACAATTCTTTGGTCAAATCACAAATTTCCTTGAAGATACTCCTGATTTTACATTCTTAAGTGCTGGTACGGGCGCTCAAACTGTAGGAAGTGGGCAGAATAAATCATCTAGTTTTTCTGTTTTTGGAAAAGTAGATTATGCATATGATGATAAGTATTTGGTAAGTGCAACACTTAGACAGGATAATTCTTCTCTATTTGAAGCTGGTAATCAAGATGCTATTTTTCCAGCCATTAGTTTAGGATGGAGAGTATCTGGAGAAAGTTTTCTTGAAGATTCTTCAATAGTAAGTAATTTATTACTTAAGTTGAGTTGGGGAGAGTTAGGAAATAATTCTATTCCTGCATTTAGAGGAGTAACTTCCTTTGCTTCTAATTTAGATTTTTATGATTATAATGGACAGACAGGCTTTTTCTTAGCTAATATAGGAGACCCAGGTTTAACATGGGAAACAACGACTACCACTAATTTTGGTATTTCAGCGTCTTTATTTAATAGCGCCTTAGATATAGATTTAGATGTTTATAATGCAGTGACTAAAGATATGCTACTTGCTGTACCAACAGATCCAACAGTATTTGGAAATACGATCGGTTCGATATTCAAGAATTTTGGAGAAATGACTAACACTGGTTTTGACTTAGGAATTTCATACTCAAATAATTCGACAGCTGCTTTTTCATACTCGGTTGGAGTAAATATATCTCACTATAAAAATGAAGTGGATTTCTTGGATGAAAATAATTTAGACCAAGTAATAGCGAACCCAAATTTAGGTTCTCAAACAGGTTTCGAAACTACGAATACTGTAGCAGGAGAACCTATTTCTTCATTTGTTGGTTTCACTTGGGAAGGCATTGATCCTGCTACAGGAAGGGCTATTATCACAGGAGATTCTAGAGATATCATAGGTAGCCCTCATCCGGATTTTACATATGGGATCACTTTTGACGCAGAATATAAGAATTTTGATTTGTCTTTACTTTTTCAAGGTTCTCAAGGGAATGATATTTATAACCTAACTAAATTCTGGACAGATTTTTCAAATTTTGAAGGAGCTAGAAGCTTAGATTATATACAAAATTCTTGGACCCCAACAAATACAGGGGGCTCATTACCGGCTTACACACTTAGTGCGAATGAAGCGGTAGGATCTTCTTACTATATTGAAGACGGTTCTTATGTTAGACTCAAAAACATCTCGGTTGGATATACACTTGGAGAAAATATCAGTTCGAAATTAAAAGCAGATAAAATAAGAATCTTTTTACAGGGTAAAAACCTATTAACGTTTACGAGTTACGATGGTTTGGATCCTGAGATCAATTTATCAAACTATACCAATCAACAACAAGCAAACTTAGAAATAGGCGTTGATAGAGGAGCATATCCGGTTTCAAGGTCAGTAAACCTAGGATTGAACGTTTCATTTTAAAAATAACTGTAATGATAAAGATATTTAAATTGTTAAAAGCTAATAAAGCACTAATAGGAATTGGTGTTTTATTACAAATTGCGGTAGTTTTTCAGTCTTGTAAAGATGAACTAGAAATTCCTTTACAAGGACAGGTAAGTGCAGATGTAATTGTATTTGATAGTAATTGGGTAACGCTTCAATTAGCTGCAGCGTATGGGATGTTGGATAGAAACCTAGATACATCTGACTCTTGGCGTTCGGCTCCATCTAATTGGATTTATGGAGAAGTATCATCTGATAATGCCTATAAAGGAAGTGATCCGGGAGATCAGCCTGTTATTGATAATGTAGAAGCGTATACAGCTACGTCTTCTGAAAACAATTATTATGGATATTTGTGGAATGCGATTTTTGAAGGAGTTGCGCGAAGTAATGAGGCTATACGCGGGGTTAAAACAGGTTTAGAAGCGGGTGATTTAACAACTGCAGAAGCTGCTCAATTTGAAGCAGAAGCAAGATTTTTGAGAGCACATTATCATTTTGAAGCTAAAAAAGTGTGGGGTAAGATTCCATTTGTAGATGAAACCGTTGAAGAATCAATAACTAATGAAAGTGTAGATTCATGGGGGCTTATAGAAGCTGATTTTCAATTTGCAATAGATAACCTTCCAGAAGCATCAAGATTTGTTGGTGCAGGGAATAGCTGGGCTGCAAAAGCATATATGGCAAAGGTACATATGTATCAATTAGACTACGATGCAGCTAGACCAATTTTGGATGATGTAATTAATGCAGGACCATATAGTTTAGTAGCTAAATACTCTGACAATTTTAATGCAGAAACAAAAAACTCTAGTGAGTCTATATTTGCAGTACAGCATACCGTAAATGATGGATCATCCCAAGATGATAATTCTAATTGGGGAGAAGCGCTTAATTTTCCAAACGGAGCACCTGTGGGAACTACTGGAGGGGCATGTTGTGGATTTTTTCAACCTTCACAGAACCTAGTGAACGCATATAAAACAGATGCTGGAGGATTACCATTATTAGACACGTTTAATGATTCTGATGTTACAAATGATGATGGTATAGCAGATGCTGATCCTTTTACTCCATATGCTGGAGAATTAGATCCAAGATTGGATTGGAAGATTGGCCGTAGAGGTATAGATTTTAATGGTTGGGGTATTATGCCAGGGCAATCTTGGATTCGTAATCCCGCCAATGGAGGTCCTTATCTACAAAAAGTTTCAGTGTTTAGATTTAGTCAATTTAATAACCCTGCTGTTGACTCTGGAGTTGCGTGGTTTCCTGCGGCAAGTTCAATAAATACAAATATTATTCGATTTGCAGAGATATTGTTATGGAGAGCAGAGATTATGGCGGTACAAGGAGAAGGAGATTTAGGAGTATCATTAGTAGATCAAGTTCGTATGCGTGCTGCAAATACAGAAGATTTTGTAAAAGAATTAGATATGGATGGAATGCCCACGGCTACTCCGGCTGCTAACTATGTAATTAGCCCTTATGGTGCTTTTACAGGTCAAGCACAAGCTATTAAAGCAGTCGCTCACGAATATAGAATAGAAACGGCATTAGAAGGACATCGTTTCTTTGATTTGGTAAGAAGAGGTGAGGCAGCAACGGTATTGACAAATTATTTAGCAGAAGAATCTACAAAAAGATCTCATCTTAATGGGGTATCCTTCTCATTAAGAAGTCAGGTATATCCTATTGCTCAAAATGTAATTAGTGTGAGTGGTGGTGTTATCAAGCAGAATGATGGATACTAAAAATTGTTTATTTTGAATTAGTTTTTAAAGACAACGTGCTTTGGTACGTTGTCTTTTTACATAATAATACATCCATATGATATATAAATGTTTAGTTTTTTTTGTTGGTGTATTCTTTCTTGTTAGCTGCACAGAAAAAGAAAAGACAATAGTAAATACTACTAATAAAGTATTTGAGAATCTGGAAGCTTCCACAACTGGAATTGAATTCAATAATGTGCTTACAGAAAATGATTCTTTAAATTATTTTACGTATTCCTATTTATATATGGGAGGAGGAGTAGCAACAGGAGATATTAACAATGATGGCCTAATAGATATTTACTTTACAGGAAATCAGGTTTCAAACAAATTATATCTAAATAAAGGAAATCTAAAATTTGAGGATATTACAGAAAAAGCTGGGGTCTCGGGAGATGATAGATGGTATACAGGAGTCACAATGGTTGATATCAATGGAGATGGCTTTTTGGATATTTATTGTTCGGTAGGAGGTAAGTTTGGGCCAAAAAATAATCAACTCTTTATAAATAATGGCTCTTCGACAAGCTCAGGACAAGTAACATTTTCTGAAAAAGCATCAGAATATGGTATTGATGATATCGGAAATAGTGTTCAAGGAACGTTTTTTGACTATGATAATGATGGAGACTTAGATCTATATTCAGCTAATTATCCCCCAACAAGTTTTAACGCTCCGAATTTCTATTATACATTTAGAATGAAAAATATAAAAGATCATGAAAGTGATCATTTATATAGAAATGATGGAGGCACTTTTACAAATGTAACCGAAGATGCGAGAATTAAAAACTTTGGACTGACTTTAAGTGCAACCGTAGGTGATCTTAATAATGATGGGTGGTCTGATATTTATGTATCTAATGATTTTAGTACTCCAGATTATTTGTATTTAAATAATCAAGATGGGACTTTTAGAGAAGTAGTAAAAAAAGCAACAGCACATACCGCTTTTTTTGGTATGGGAGTAGATATATCAGATTATAACAATGACGGCAATCTGGATATTTTTCAGGTAGATATGGATGCCCAGTCAAATCGTCGTAAAAAAACTAATATGGCAAGCATGAATCCAAAATTATTTTGGAGCACCGTCAATTCTGGATTTCATTATCAGTATATGCATAATTGTCTACAATCTAATACAGGGGTAATTAAAGATGGAATACCTCAATTTTCTAATATTTCCAGAATAACAGGAACTTCTTCAACAGATTGGAGCTGGGGACCACTTTTTGCAGATTTTGATAATGATGGACGAAAAGATCTATTTATTTCTAATGGTACCAGAAGAGAAGTAAATAACAATGATTATTTTAAAAGTCTAAATAAAACTAAAGACGTACAGGATAGTCTTTTACAAAAAAGTTTAAAGATTCCTTCAGAAAAGATCGATAATTTTATGTTTCGTAATGTAGGAGATTATGGTTTTGAAAAAGTAAATGAGAGTTGGGGAATTCAGTATGAAGGTTTCTCTAATGGAGTTGCGTATGCTGATTTGGATAATGATGGAGATTTAGAGATTATAACAAATAACATAGATGATTATGCGTCTGTTTTTGAGAATAAAAGCTCTGAAAAGAATAATTATATAACGATACAATTTGAAGGTAGCTCCAATAATACATTTGGATTAGGAAATCGAGTATATTTAAAAAATAGTGGAGAAACTCAAATGCAGGAACTTACCTTAACACGCGGATTTCAATCATCTGTAGCACCAGAACTACATTTTGGAGTTAATCAATCAAAAATAATTGAAGAAATAGAAATTGTATGGACAGATGGTAAGTCTCAGGTATTAAAAAATATTAACACAAATCAAAAGCTAATTATAAAGTATAGTGAAGCCTCTGATAAAGAAAAAGAAGTCGATAAAACGACTACGCTTTTTACTTCAGAAGAAAGCGAAATTTTTCCAGAGCATATCCATAAAGAGAATAGCTATGATGATTTTTCAAAGCAAATCTTGCTCCCTCATAAAATGTCAAAATTTGGTCCAGGAATTGCTGTTGGAGATTTAAACAATGATGGTTTAGAAGATTATTTTGTTGGAGGAGCACACAATTATTCAGGGAGTTTATTTTTTCAAAAAAATGATGGATTCGAAAAACAAGTAATTGAAGTTCTGGAAGAAGATAAGGCAAATGAAGATGTAGGTGCTGTTATTTTTGATGTTGATCAGGATGGTGATAATGATCTATATGTGATAAGTGGTGGATACGAGTTTTCTTCAACTTCTGAAATGTTACAGGATAGACTATACATTAATGATGGTAAAGGTAATTTTAGTAAAGCAGAGGTAGGAGTTTTACCTAAGATGATCACTAGTGGCTCAAGAGCGTATCATGCAGATTTTGATAAAGATGGTAAAGAGGATATACTTGTTTTGGGACGTCAGGTTCCAGAAAATTATCCCGCTCCTGCTAGTAGTTATTTATTAAAGAACAGTAGTAAGAATGGTAATGTTAAATTCGAAAATGTAACCGACTCACAAGCCAAAGAATTTATAAATCTTGGTATGGCTACGAGCGCCGTAATTACAGATTTTGATCATGATAATTGGTTGGATATTATAATAGTAGGAGAGTGGATGCCCATTCGTGTTTTCAAAAACATAAAAACAGGGTTTAAAGAAGTATCAGAAGAGTTGGGGTTAACATTAGATACAACCGGGTGGTGGTGGAGTATTAAGGAAGGAGATTTTGATCAGGATGGCGATATGGATTATCTGGTTGGTAATAATGGTCTAAATTATAAGTATCAAGCTACAGAAGAAGAGACTTTTGATATATATGTAAGTGATTTTGATAAAGATAACAAAGACGATATTGTACTTAGCTATTATAATGAAGGAAAACAATTTCCGGTAAGAGGAAGGCAGTGCTCGTCTGATCAAATCCCAGGAATTAAGCATAAATTTAAAGACTACAAAAGTTTTTCTGAAGCAACATTAGTAGATGTCTATACCAAAAATTCTTTGGAATCATCATTACATTATCAGGTAAAATCTTTTGCAAGTGTTTATTTAGAAAATCAAGGCGATACCTTTGTTATTCATAAACTTCCGGCAGAAGCTCAACTTTCATCAATGAATCAAATTTTGATTGAAGATTTTGATAAAGATGGGAACCTGGATGCTAT
Organism: Aquimarina algiphila; assembly: GCF_007489275.1. Classification (GTDB taxonomy): domain Bacteria; phylum Bacteroidota; class Bacteroidia; order Flavobacteriales; family Flavobacteriaceae; genus Aquimarina; species Aquimarina algiphila. Next base: position 15,853 of record NZ_VLNR01000059.1, on the reverse strand, counting down.
TATAGGAGGAAACTTATATGCTTCAGAGGTAGAAACACCCCGAAATGATGCTGGATATGGATTGTTTATGAAAGGTGACGGAACAGGGAAATTTGAACCAGTTTCTGCTTCTAAAAGCGGCTTGATGTTACAGGGAGATGTTAAAGATTTATCTTCATTGAACGTAAAAGGAACTAAATTTATTATTGCCGCTAAGAACAATGATTATGTACAATTTGTAAAAATTGGCACAGAACATTAAGTATACTTATTTATTCTATTTGTTTTCATAAATCTTTGCCAAGAAGAGTTAAATTTATTCCTATTTGTGTTTCCATTAACAGGGTAATAGTTTTATTATTAGTAAATTATAGTAAAACTATTAACTATGAAAAATATACTATTACTTTGCATGCTTTTTATAAGTGTAACTTCATCATATTCAAATGATTGGAATGGCGAAAAAAATACAACAACAAATGATAATACATTTGAGTTTGATATTCAAGCTACCTCTACTCCTCAATTTTTAAATATTGTTACGAATAGACCCAAAGAGTCAATTGAAGTAAAAATCATAGATAAATCTGGTTTTATCAGGATTAGAAGTAAATTACATCTCGAAAGAGAGATTGATATTTCAGAACTAAGAGTAGGTTTATATTTGATTAAAATATATTCAGGAAATCATATGGCGATAAAAAGATTTTATAAGGGAAGAGATGTGGTAACTAATAAATAGATGGATGAAATTTTAACGCAAATAGAAAAAAGATGCTTGGGAGAGCATCTTTTTTATTTAAAAAGCGATTTATTCATATTAAATGAATTAGTGTTTTTATAATATGAAGAAAATTTTGGGAGGACTTTTTTAGTGTATTATTACCGTAATTCTTCTTTTTGAACTATCCTATAGATTTTCTATTATAGATTTTTATAAATCAGAACTAAAAGCTTTAAATACAAATCTAATCGACTCGCCACCTGAAGTAGATTTTTTAGTTTTTAGAGATTCTTTTTCTGCTTCGAAGGATAATTATATAGATTTTTTACGTGATTCGATTAATAAAACCTTTATAAATTCTAGTATCCCTGGAACGGGTATTAAACAATTAAACCTTTTTTCTTCTAGAAGGTTAAAAAAAATTAAACCTAAAAATATTATATACCAAGTTTATGTGGGGAATGATCTTATCGATGTAAGCCATTTCACAAATTTTAGAACTTTGCCGATAATAAGAAACCTTTATTGGAGTGTGTCTAATAAAATATTAAATTATAACCATCAATGCAAAATGACTTCTGCTGATTGGGTTTCGAGTGCTCTTTCGATTAAAAAAGGTATATAAATTCATCCAAAAACATTTCTATATAGATTTATAACAAACGCATTTATAAAATATTTACTATGATTATTTATTTTTTATCTTTAGCTTAATGAAAACGGTATTTATAGACAGAGATGGAGTTATTAATGAGGAGGTCAAATATTTACATAAAATACAAGATTTTAAATTTATTGATGGAGCTTTAAGTAGTTGCAAATATTTGCAGAGTAAAGGATTTCATTTAATCTTGGTTACCAATCAATCAGGTATTGGTAGAGGATATTACAAAATGAAAGATTTTAATATTCTTAATGAGTGGATGTTAAGTAAGTTTGATAAACAAGATATTAATATTTTGGATGTTTTTTATTGCCCTCATATACCTGAAGATAATTGTTGTTGCCGAAAACCAAAAACAGGTATGTTTGATGAAGCCAACAAAAAATATCAAATTGATAAGAACAATTCTTGGATGATCGGTGATAAAGAAAGTGATATTAAGGCAGCGCATGATTTTGGTATAAGAAATACTATACTTGTTGAAAGCGGGCATAAAATTGAAAAAACAAAAAGTAAAGCCAAATTTATTTTGCCGTCAATCAGAGAGGTAAATAATTATATTTTATGACATTAGTTTAATGGAGATAAACTTTAATAATAAAACTATTTTGATAACCGGTGGTGCGGGATTTATTGGTTCTAACATTGCTTTTTATTTGCAAAAAAATTATCCAGACAGTAAAATTATAATTTTTGATGTATTTAGAAAGGGGGAGACCTTTGATAATGGTAATTTAAAAAGTTTTGGTCATTATAAAAATTTGATAGGCTTTAAAGGTGATATAATTTGTGGAGATATCAAAGATGAAGAAGATTTAAATAAGCTTAAATTTTATAAATTAGACTTTATTTTTCATTATGCAGCTATTTCTGATACACGAGTCTATGACCAAGAAATTATTATGAAAACTAATGTTAATAGTTTTTATAATTTATTAGAGGTTGCTAAAAAAAATGAAGCAGGAATGATATACGCAAGTTCTGCTGCTACATATGGTTCAAGTCCATCACCTCAAAAAATTGGTGATGATTCTCCTGAAAATGTTTATGGTTTTTCTAAGTACGCTATGGATCAGATAGCATATCGATACATGAAAGAATACTCAAATATGCATATCGTGGGGCTTAAATTTTTTAATGTTTATGGAGAAAAAGAATACTTTAAAAATAAGACTGCATCTATGGTAATTCAACTAGGGCATCAAATTATAGCAGGCAAGTCACCACGTTTATTTATAGGGTCAGATAAAATTATGCGTGATTTTGTTTATGTCAAAGATGTTATTCTTGCTAATATTTTAGCATGTTTTACTAAAAAAAATGGAATCTATAATATTGGTAGTGGGGTTCATCGTAGTTTCTATGACATTGTGAATATTTTGCAACAGGAATTGAATACAAATTTAAAAATAGAATATTTTGAAAATCCTTATAAAGGGTATCAGATGCATACCAGAGCTGATATTAGTCTAAGTCAGGAATTTTTAGGTTATAAGCCAAATTACACTTTAGAACAAGGTATTAAAGAATATATTCCTTATATCAAACAAACATTTAATTGGGATAAAAAACAATGAAAAAAATTTTGGTAATTGGTGATATTATGATAGATAAATACTTAATAGGTAGTATTGAGCGTATATCACCAGAAGCTCCTGTTCCGGTAGTTGATATAAAAGAAGAGAAATTAGTTTTAGGTGGTGCAGGTAATGTAGTTAATAATTTGTTGGCTTTTGGAGCTGAAGTTAATATTATAAGTGTAATAGGTGATTGTGAAAATACTTCGATTATGTATAATTTGTTAGAAGAACAAGGTATACTTACGGATTATATGGTTATTGAAAAAGATAGACTAATAACTAAAAAAACTAGAATACTATCGTCGTCTAATCAACAAATAGTACGTTATGATAAAGAAACTACAAAAGACATTAATGAAGATAGTACAAATAAGGTTTTTGACATCTACAGGAACATTATTAAAAGTCACGAAATAATTATTCTCTCTGATTATGGGAAAGGAGTATTGACAGATAATGTCACCAAAAAAATTATAAAGTTAGCAAACGAAGAAAAAATTAAAATATTAGTTGACCCTAAAGGTAGCGATTATTCAAAATATACTGGGGCTTATTTATTGACTCCAAATAAAAAAGAAGCAAGTATTGCAACAAACTTTGATATTAATAACAATCAATTGGAGTATGCTATTCGTACACTTAAATCAAAATATAAATTAGCGATTTCTGTTATTACACTTAATCAAGATGGTATTGCCGTTTTTGATGAAGAATTAAGAATATTCCCAACTAAAGCAAAAGAGGTTTATGATGTTACTGGAGCAGGAGATACTGTTATTGCTGCGATAGCATATAAATTAGCACAAGATAGTCATATTGATGATGCTATACAATTTGCTAATTTAGCAGCTGGTATTGTTGTTGCAAAAATTGGGGTGGGAACCGCTACAATTGATGAAATTTATGCCAAAGATCATAATATAAAAACAATAGATGAAATCAAAACAATTGTTAATGACCTAAAAGAACAAAATAAAAAAATAGTATTTACCAATGGTTGTTTTGATATCCTTCACTTAGGACATATAAAATATTTAGAAAAAGCAAAAAAACTAGGAGATGTTTTAATTGTGGGAGTAAATACTGATAATTCAGTGAAAAACATAAAAGGGAATAAACGCCCAATTAATCCCGAACTAGATAGGGCCTATTTATTAAATGCTCTGAAATCTGTTGATTATACTGTATTGTTTAACGAAAATACGCCTTATGAATTAATTAAATCTATAAGACCAAATGTTTTGGCAAAAGGTGCTGATTATAAAAATAAGGAGATTATAGGTAGTGATTTTGCAGGAACTACAAAATTAATCGAGTATATAGATGGAAAAAGTACAACGGGTGTAATCAACAAAATAAAACAATGATCTCTGAAAATTTAAAAGAGCATATTCAAGTAATAGAGCAAACCATTAGCAAATATGAAGATGATATTAATTTTATAGCAAGCAAGTGTATAAAACGTTTAGAAGCTGGTGGAAAAATTATTATATTCGGTAATGGAGGAAGTGCTGCAGACGCACAACATATGGCGGCAGAATTAGTTGGAAGTTTTAGTGATAAAAAGAGACCTGCCCTAGCTGCAATAGCTCTAACCACAGATACATCTACTCTTACTTCGATTAGTAATGATTATTCTTATGACGAGGTTTTTTCTCGTCAATTAGAGGCTTTTGCTTCAGAAAAAGATGTAGTAATAGGTATTAGTACTAGTGGTAAAAGTAAAAATGTTATAAATGCACTTCAACTTGGGAAGGAAAGAAAAAGTTTTGTTGTGGGTTTAAGTGGTAATGATGGAGGCCAAATGAATGCAGTTTGTGATAAAAATATTATTGTTTGTTCGAACCACACCTCGAGAATACAGGAGACACATATATTTATCGAACACAGTATTTGTGATATACTTGATAAACATTTTTTAAAATAGATATATATAATTATAATAATTTCTATTTATAGTAAAAGATCTATAATAGAATAACGTTAAACTTATCCATCACTTTTGAAATCGGATGACAGTTAAAACCTTTATTATTCAATGAAATATCAGTTTTTAATCTTTATCGATGGATTGGTCAAACCATTTTACATGATGATGAATGCATTGAAATGGAGAGGGAAAATGAAAAAAAAGGAGCAACATTTTATTGTGCTAAAGTTTTTTGGATTAGGTAGTATAACTCGAATTGTTCATGTTATGAATACGATAGGTATCGAAAAGAAGCAGGTTACATTTGTTACATTATATAGTAACAAAGCGGTGATTGATTTGCTAGATTTGAACGTCATATACGTTAAAACAAAACATCCTTTCGTTTTAATGATTAGTTTATTTAAGCTTGTATTACAAATTTGGAAACAAAAAACCACCACAATATTGGATATGGAACGAGTTTCAAACCTGTCTGGCCTGTTTAGATTAATAGTTGGAATTGGAAAACATTGTAGCTCATTCTATTTTAAACCCAAGAATAAAAATACAAGAGTACAATCTTTTGTGTCGTTACAAAACAAACCTGCTACAAATGCTATTGCAGAAATGTTTAATAAAACCTATGCCTGCCCTTCAGTAAAGTATAATACAAAAGAGGGAGGTAATAATAAAATATTTATTAACATCAATGCAGGTAATTATCTTTTACAACGTAGGTTTACTTTATCAAAATATGCTTCCTTAATTAAGGAACTTCATGATAAAAATCCGGATTGGCATTTTTATTTGACTGGTGCAAAACCTGAATTTACATTTGTAGCATCGTTTGAAGAACGATTAATAAATCTTGGGGTTACGTCAAAAAAAATCTCAAATATAGCAGGTCAGCATAATTTATCCGAATTTGTTGAATGTTTAAAAGAAACAAAACTATTTATTACAAATGATTCAGGTCCTCTACATTTAGCCTATTTATTTGGGATAAGAACAGTAGGGATCTGGGGACCGACTTCATCAAAATTGGTAGGATATCAAGAAAACGAACAGATGCTCAATTTAGAATTGGATATGAGTTGTTCTCCTTGTTTTATTCATCCGAAATCACAAATAGCAAGATATTGTCAGGGAGATGTAACTTGCTTTAAATCTATGAATCCAAAGGAAATGGCTTCAAAAATAATTAGATTCGTTGAATCAGAAAAATATAAAGTCCTAATTGAATGAGTTCATCTAAGCGTATATTGTTTCTGAACCCTCCAGGAAAGAAAATCTATATTAGAGATTATTATTGCTCAAAAGTATCAAAAGCATACTATTTACCTCAACCTGTCGATTTATTAATGCAGTCCGCATTTTTTAATGAGCCAGATTATAAAATATTGGTAATGGATTGTATTGCTGAAAAGATATCAGAAACTAATGCTTATAAAAAAATAAAATGTTTCAAACCTAATTATATAATTGGTCAAATAGGTGCTGTTTCACTGATTGAAGATCAGCTTTTTTATAATATTGTTAAAAAAGAAAACCCAAATACTATAATCGCTTGCTCAGGAGATGCATTATTAGAAAAGTATGGAGAGAAATTTCAAAAATATAAGTGGTTAGATGCAATTATTACAAATTTTTTTAAGAATGGGTTTAGGCAATTAATAGAGGGGGGAGAAAAAATAGAAGGACTGGTTTATCGACAAGAAGGAGAATTTGTTGTTAAAGATAGCAAACGATCCAAACCCATGGATATGGCAGTACCTAAACAACATTTTTTTATGGGTAACTATAGAATGCCATTTGCTAATGCGTTTCCAATGGCGACAGTTCTAACGAATTATGCATGCCCTTATCCTTGTACATTTTGTATTATGTCTACCTTGCCTTATACAACAAGAACTGCAGCTTCAATTATAACTGAATTAAAAGAACTAAAAGCAAAAGGATACAAATTTATTTATTTCTCAGATCAAACTTTTTTTCAATCAAAAACAATTACTAGAGAAGTTTTAGAGTGGATGATTGAAGACAACTATGGTATAAACTGGATGTGTTTTTCGAGAGTAGATGTTTTAAATGAAAAAGAACTAAGGTTAATGAAAGCTGCTGGATGCACTTTAATTATGTTTGGAGTCGAATGGGCAGAAGATGATTTATTAACCCATTATAAAAAACACTATACAACCCAACAAATTGAAAAAACGTTTGCATTATCAAAAAAAATCGGAATAAAACGTTTAGGTACTTTTTTAATTGGTGTACCAGGCCAATCAAAAGCATCCATATTAAACACGATAGCATTTGCAAAAAAAATTGATGCAGACTATGCTTCATTTAATGTAGCTGTACCACGAAGTAATACTTCCTTCAGAACTGAAGCATTAAAAGAAGGGCTGATTGATGATTCGTTAGAGGTTATGGATCAGTCAGGAAACGAAGTCACAATAGGCACAGGTTTGTTGAGTAGAAAAGAATTACAACAGTTAAAAAATAAAGCATATAGGTCTTTTTATTTTAGACCTAAATATATTTTGAAAAGATTACTTAGCTTAAGAAACTGGACTGAACTTAAAATTCATTTTAAAGAAGGATGGTATATTCTTAAATCCCTACTTAATTAGTTTGTTTATTGGATCAAACAATAATCAGTATTCTTTTTTTAATTATAAATCAATTGTTTGGTTACCATTTTTTCTTGGCATATTAGTAGTTGTTACTGTTGTGTTTTATCTTAATTTTCCATCTGGTTATAATCAAGGGATATACCATTATCAAGGTTTAGTTATAAAAAATGGTGGTTTACCATACACAGGTTTTATTGAAAAAAAAGGACCCATGGGTTTGTTAACTTATTCTCTAGCTGCTATTCTTTTTGGAGAAACGGTCATAGCGTATCGTGTTTTTGATTTAATCATTTTAGTAATCACCGGTTATTTTTTGTTTCGTTTAGTTCGATTGAATTATTCAAAGTTAACCAGTTGGTTAGTGAGTGTTTTTTGGCTTCACCATGTACTTATTGATGGACCAGGAAATACAGGAGATGTTACTAATATAATTACTGCATGTTATGTAGCTCTGGCTTACCATTTATTAGCCCCCAAGACAAAAAAATATTGTTTGGTTGCGGGAGTACTAATTGCACTAGCTTGTTGGGTTAAACCTACAGCATTACTTATAGCGATGCCACTTATTTTTTTATGTTTTGATAAAGATAAAATATGTAATTTTAATCAGAGTCATGTACTCAAATTTCTATTAGGGATGCTTATCCCGACTATTATTTTTATACTATATTTATTAATTTCTGGTACTTTTTATGGTTTTTGGGAGTCTGTGGTTTTAGATACTATTTTTAATTACACGGGTTACGTATCGCGATTTAGTGCTAGAACAATATTAAAAACAGGATGGACATTCCTCAATGATCCGGTTTTAAGAATTGGAGGTGTATTGAGCTTGTTTATATTTTCTAAGAATTCAATTATTAAATTAATAGTTGCAGGAATTGGTTTGATGCTATTTGTTGAAGGACGATTATATCCTTATCAATTTAGTATATTATGGCCCTTTTTAACAATAGGAATAGTTGAAGGTTTTATAGTTTTAAGTCAGAGTTTTTCTGAAAAAAAACAAAAAATATTAGTTGTCTTATTTTGTATTATCATGACTTTTCCAGCTTTCAAAATCGGTTCGACTTTTATACAGGCAGGATTTCTAACAAGTAATTTTGATGTAGCCCAAACATTTATTTTTCCGGATTTTAGAGATATGTATAACCATAGAAAGTCCGTTGTTTCTTATTTAAAAAAAGAACTGAATACAGAAGATGAAGTATTAGTGTTGGGGCAAGATCCAAATATTTATTTGGAACTAGGTGTAATTACCACTTGTAGACTAGCAAGAGATGGGGCTGCACTTACAGGAAAGTTAACAGCCAGTACTCCATCTCATTTAATCGCATGGCAGGAAGAATTATTGAAATATATGAATGAAGTAAAGGCAGACTGGATAATAGTCTCTAAAACTCTTCCAAATTTCTGGATTGACTCTTACAAAAAGAGAATAAATAGTATCTTTTCTGAAAAATATCAATTAGAATATGAAACAGATGGGCATCTAATTTACAAAAAACGATACTATAAATGATAAGCTCTGAACCAATAGTAATATTATCTCCATGTTACAATGAAGAACTAAATATTGTTAATTTTCTTCATTCTCTTGAAAACGTTTGTAATGCGTTAGATTCTCTATTTGAAGTAGTCATTGTAAATGATGGGTCAATAGATAAAACTTCTGAATTATTAGATGGTTTTTTCTTTGAATCTAAAAATATCAGCTTGACTGTATTAGAATTAGATTTTAATGTTGGGCACCAACAGGCAATTTTTCAGGGACTTATTTATGCAAAATCTACAAATTCAAACCAATTTATTGTTTTAGATAGTGATGGACAAGATGATGTAAAACTAATTCCATCCATGATAGAACAAAAGGATTGTGATGTTGTTCATATCGTTAGAAAAAAAAGAAAAGAATCCTTTTTATTTCGATTTAGTTATAAAATTTATAAAATGATTTTTAAGACTATTACTGGGCAATCTATACATTTTGGTAATTATTGTTTAATAAATAGAAATATATTAAATAGGATAACAATGGTAGGTTTTGTTCATTTTCCAGCTTTTCTTTCCAAATTTGCATTGCGCAAAAAATATATTGAAGCTGATCGACAAAAAAGAGATAATGGAAAATCTAAAATGGGTATAACAGATTTGTTAGATCATGCGATTAAATCGTTTGTTCAATATGCAGAACAATTATTAGTTGTTTGTCTTTGGATATTTATATCTTTAGTAATAATACTAACAATTTTTGCAGGATATGTCTTATATAAAAAATTGTTTACAGATAGAGCAATTTTAGGATGGGCAAGCACTATTATTTTAGGATTATTTAACGGTGCGTTAATCGCATTAAGTGCCTTTGTTATAGGAACACAATTATTAAAAAACTCTTACAGTAATACTATAAAATTTACAGCTTCTACGGTAAAAAAGAATGGAAAATCTATAAATAGACGTAGTGAAGAACATAGTTGAAACATTAAAAACAATAAAATTTAAAAGTGCAATCATCGTTAAAGTATGGATTGTTATTGCTATAGGGATTGTATTACTTAAAGGAGTTATAGCAGGGTGGAGCAATACCGCTTCTGATTTTAATAATTACTATTTATCCGCCAAACTGGTTTCTGAAGGAACACCAATTCATCAGTTTTATGATAACGATTGGTTTACTAATAAAGCATATCAAATAGGTATTAAAGAAGGTGCTAAATTTTCACCTTTTCCTCCCATTACTGCCTATGTTTATTTACCCGTGACGTTTTTTAAACCACTGATAGCAAAAAGAGTCTGGTTAGTATTTAATGCTTTGATATTAATTGTTTTACCTTTTAGAATAAGAAAAATAACAAAGTGGTCTTTAAGTCAAACAACTCTATTTTTATCATTATTTATTATTCCAATATCAAGTTGTTTAAACTTTGGACAATTGTACTTGTTAATTGGTTTTTTATTACTTGAGTCATTAGGACAACTCTATATGCTTAGTAAGCCAAAGATATTGGGTTTTTTTATTGGTGTTTTGGCATCTTTAAAATATTTGCCTATTATTTTTTTAGGCTATATTATCCAACATGAAAAAAGGTATCTTATTCTAATTTTTACTTTTTTGGGAATAATTATACCTTCTTTAATTATCTATATGATAGATGACCAGGTACATGACATCTTTTTTCTAGATTTTATATCTCACCTAGAAGGTAACTTACCTGGACAAGGTAAGTATGCGGTGGAGTTTCAATCAATTGATTCCTTACTTAATAATTTATTTGTCTATGATCAATTTAAAAACCCGTTTCCACTTTTAAACCTATCGATTTTGAAACCAATTATTAAATATTCATTATTGGGAGTAACTATGGTGTTGTTATTTTATACTTTTAAAAGGAATCACTATCAAGTCACACCAATTATAATCTCGATTGGTATTATTGGAGTTTTTGTAATGATACCAGCATCAGCGTCATACCATTTTTTACTGTTGTTATGGCCAATACTGTGCATAATTGAATGGCTTATTTCTTTTAAATCAAAGAAAGCACTGGTTATTATTTCGATAATGATATTCTTAACTTTTACAATACAACAATATCATATTCCAAATTTAGATCAACTCTCTACAATCAATTTATTACTTCATTATCCAAGGTTTTGGAGCTTATTATGTGTATTTTTATTACTTAATTATTATCATATCAAAATACTTAGGAAGAACTATGGCTAAATTATTATTTCTTCAAAATTTGGATTATGAATTTCTTGGACCAATGTACATCTCATCTATGTTGAAAGATCATGGTCACGAGTGTGAATTGGCTATAGGCCAAACTTTCGAAGATTTTGAAGAAAGGATAGAAAAATTTCAACCAGATCTAGTTGGTTTTTCTATTATGAGTGGCAGTCATTATTGGGGAAAAAATCTAGCTGGGAAGATTAAGGAGAAATACGGAATAAAAAATATTTTTGGTGGCGCTCATCCTACTTTTTTTAAAGAGTTTATAGAAGAACCAGAAGTAGATTATCTAGTAAGAGGAGAAGGAGAAGAGACTATGAAAGAAATAATGGATAGGATAGATGGAAATGAGTGTTTCCATAATACTCCAAATTTATCGTTTTCTCAAAACAATGAAAAAACTCATAATCCGTTAAGAAATTTAAGACCTGATTTGGACGAATACCCGTTCCCAGATCGTTCTCTTTATAATGATTTAGATAAACTGGGAGAAAGAAAAGTACGAAATGTAATAACATCTAGAGGCTGTCCTTTTCACTGCTCTTTTTGTTTTGAAGATGCTATGCGTGACATGTATAAAGGAAAAGGTAAATATGTTAGAATAAGAGAAATAGATAGAGCTATAGAAGAATGCAAAAGACTTCTAGCAGAAACTAATGCTGAGATTATATATTTTGCAGATGATGTTTTTGGAATGAAAAAACAATGGCTTTATGATTTCTTAGAAGTTTATAAAAAAGAGGTCAATGTAGAGTTTATTTGCTTAGTGCGAGCAGATATTGTAGCTTCTGATGAACAATATGCTTATAAATTGGCAGAGGCAGGTTGTAAATCTGTTTTTTTCGGCATAGAGTCTGGAAACGAGCAGTTGAGAAATAAAGTGCTCAAAAAACAATTAACAGATGATCAAATTTTAAAAGCAGCTAAGTTACTTCATGATGTTGGAATAACGTTTAGAACGTATAATATAGTTGGCCTGCCAGATGAAACATTGGAAGATGCTTTTTCTACCGTAGAGTTAAACATAAAAATTAAAGCAGATTACCCATGGTGTTCTATTTTTTCTCCTTTTCCAGGTACAGAATTAACAGATTACGCTTTTAATAAAGGGTATCTGGGTAAAGAATTTGATTATGATTCTTTAGATAAATCGTTTTTTTTAGAAACCAAATTAGAGATTCCGCATAAACGAGAGATTCAGAATTTGCAAAAATTTTTCCAAACTGCCGTTTTATGGCCTTGGACTTATCCACTTATCAAGCGTTTGATTAAATTACCATCTAACGTAATTTTTAGAGCGTGGTTCGGCTTTATTTATTTTTTAGTATACATTAAATCCGAGAAGCGTAATTTTTGGGAAACTTTTAAATTTGCTATTAAAAATTATAAGCACGTTTTAGTAAAGGAATAGTATTAAGTTTAAAAATTAGAAATAAATCTTATGGCTATTGTCAATTATAAGATTGATATCATCATCATACTCTTATTTGATTTTTAAATTATATACAAAACTCAAAATAATCTCCAAAACAATTATGTAATTAATATATATCTGAATATAATACTGATGTATTTTAATTTACACCCCCATGTTGTATTATTTTGAAAATATAATTTTTTTCGCCGATTATTTTCTTCTCAAACTGGACATCAAAAATCAAGTCGAACTGTAAAGCAATATTTTTTATTTTTTTTATTTCACAATCTTCTGATAGAATCATGTAAGTATTTGTATTTTCCGAAATATAATTGGGAAGCTGTTGAAAAAGTCTTTTGAAATACTCAAAATTATTTCCACAAAACCAAGCCTTTTCTTTTATGTTTTTCGGTGTTTTAGGGTAATATGGAGGATTGATAAGTATATAATCAAAAGCCCTGTTCTTTAAGTTGTCAAATAGATCAGAATTCACTATTTCTATTGCTAATTGGTTTTTAGTAGAAGCTTTGTCTAAGTATTTTAGAGCAATGGGATTGATATCTGAAGAAGTTGTGGTAGCTCCTTTTTTTGATGTATATAATGAAATGATCCCTGATCCACAACCAAGTTCTAGTACTGTTTTTTTGTTTAACTCTATTGGTTTTAAAAAATCAAGGAATATCTTAGTACTTAATGTGAGGTGAGGAGGAAATACATCGGGGTGTACAATTACTTCAATACCTTCATAACTATATTTTCTAGGCTTCACATAATATAGCTGTAAGCCTAATCTTAGAAAAGGATGCGTTATTTTCTTAAGTAAATTTCTCATTATTCTGAGTAAAACCCTTGTATTTCTGGTTGTCGATATTTCCAGATTTTATGTAGAGCTTTTATTTCATAGGGATATTTGTATATCTGATTTTGATAACGCACCCCTGCAATGGTACGAAGTATTTTTTTCTTTAGTCCTCTAATTCTAAAATCTGAGGCGGTAGGGTAGTATCCATTAAGAACGGTTTCAAAATTTTTAATTTTGTCAACCATTTCAGGAGTAAGCCAAGGAGTCAAAGGATTTTTACGAAGATCAAATTTTTCCCACTCTGGATTTAACCAATCTTCAAGTTTTTTTGGAAAACTAAAACCTGCTTGTTGAATTTGTTCATATAATTCAGAACCTTCAGTAGCTACAGGACTATAGAGATAAATAATTATTTCAGAGGCAGGATTAAGGTCTTTAATCTCTCTTATAAATTTGATATCCCATTCAATCTGAGCCATTACTTTGTCTGGGGAATCTGCAGGCATCCCTAATACAAAAGAAAATTCCGGAATAATACCAATCGGAGCTAATCGCTTTGCGAAATCTTTAATAGTTTGTCCGGTTTGCGTCCCCCCTTTATTCATTTGTTTCAGGATATCATCATTACCGGTCTCTGCACCTAAAAATATCATTTTACATCCCGCTTTTTTCATAGTAATAAGATCTTCATCACTATATTTATTAATAGTGTCAATTCTACCTTCTCCCCACCAGGTGATACCATCATTCATAACCAAATTGGAAAACTCCACAACTCTTTTTCTGGAAGTGAAAAAGTTGTTATCATGAAATTCTATAGCATCGATACCATACGTATCTTTAAAATATTTAACATCATTATATACCGTTTGAGCAGATTTGGCCTTCCATCTTCCTTCGTAAATAGGAACAACGGCACAGAAAGAACATGTAAATGGACAGCCTAAACTGGAATGATAAGAAAATGTTTTTTCTCCCAAAAAAGTTCTACTGAGGTAATGTTCGAGATTATAAAACTGGTTTAAATGCTGATATGGGAGCGGAGGAAGAGTATCCTGTTCTAATAATTTTTCTTTAGGAGTCTGAATTATGATTCCCTCTTTATCCTGATAAATCAAATTTTTAATGGTATTGATTTCTGAATAATTATTATCCTCTAAAGCATCTAATAATGAAGGGAAAGCTATATCTCCGGGGCCATTTACAATATAATCTACAAAGTCAGATTCTATACAAGCTTTGAATTGATTAGAAGCAAAATAGCCACCCCATATGGTAATACATTTAGGGAACAGCTCTTTTATATTTTTTGTATAAGGAATTGCTTGTTTAAGTTGTGGTCCTGGCATTACAGTAGAACAGAAATATTTGAAATCCCCTGTATCAAAGTAGCTTTTGATTTTTTTCCATGGATCACTTTCCAAATTCCCATCAACAAAAACAAAATCATGTTTTCCATAAATCGAAGCACCAACCTGAAGTATAGAATTAGGAATTCTATGCTTTGCATTTGCACTTCTAGGGTTGAATATTAGGATTTTATTTTTCATAAATTTTTCACAAAAATATTACCATGTAATCTATGAACAGGGAGTTTCTTAACAATGTTAATCATTTCGCTACAAGAAATCCAATCTTTTAGTTCAAATTTAGGTTTTTCATTCAAATTAAAATTATAAATAGTTTTGGTTTTGTCAAGAAGTTTAATAATTTCTAGAGTGTTTTCAATGAACCCTCCAGTAAATTCAAATTCAATCATTGGGATTGTATAATCTAAATCAGAAAAAATTTCTAACTCATATCCTTCTACATCAACTTTACAGAAAAGGGGAACTCCAAAGGATTCAATTAAGGTATTTAATTTTTTGACAATAACTTTCTCAGTATGCTTCCATTGTAATGAATCATTTTGGAAATATTTAACGAATTCATTAGAGAATGTAGCAACTTCAATATGATTGGCCAATTGCAGTTCTCTAATCTCATTTTTGCTTCCTACAGCGTGCAAGTGATAGGTGAAATTAGTGTGTTTTATATTTTCTAAGTAGCTTTTGCATATAGATTGGGGTTCGAAAGCAATTACCTTAGCACCAAGTGATAGATATATTTTACTTTTCCCTCCTTTA
Organism: Aquimarina algiphila; assembly: GCF_007489275.1. Lineage (GTDB taxonomy): Bacteria > Bacteroidota > Bacteroidia > Flavobacteriales > Flavobacteriaceae > Aquimarina > Aquimarina algiphila. The sequence goes on along the minus strand of NZ_VLNR01000059.1, from coordinate 277 downwards.
TTAGCTCCTATGTCAAAGCATAAATCGTTTTTTTTAATAAATTTAGAGTAAAACCTTCTTTGTCTAAATTTGTTTATATAGTTATTTATTTTTTTCACTCTATAAAAGTAATTGGGACCCTAAAATAAACCTAAAAACATAAATGTATTTACCCGTTGTGCATTTAGAAAAAGTTGCGCAAACTGCTAAAAGGCAGTAAATTGTAGTTACGACACTATAATTCATATGCACAACTTTCAAGCAAATTACGATAAAATACTCAAGGTTTTAAAAGGAT
>NZ_VLNR01000058.1 GCF_007489275.1 Aquimarina algiphila | reverse complement strand
GAGAGTCGATGAGAAGAAAAAGAAAAAAATCGTAATTTTAACACTGAAATAAACACGCTTTTGGGAACTGTTTTGCTATGCTCTATTTAAACAGGAATACCCGGGTCAATTTCATAGGAATCTCCAACCAGCTTTGTTTTCAAAAAATGATTTTATTCTGGACATAACTAAAACGAAGTATCGAAATACTTCAGAAGCATTTATCCAAATACTTGTTATCAACGTAATAATGATGAATTGTTTTAGGTTAAAATTAGTGTTACTCACTTCAATTAATATTTAGTGTTTGTTTAATTTCTTCTAATATGGCTTGAGGAGTTGGAAAATCCGGAGTTGAACGATAAATGGCAACTGATTTTTCTAAAACACCTATCTTCTGTACCAAATCAATACTGCGATTTGAACTTTTTGCAAACCTCAGATCTTTAGGATTAATCATATTTTTGTCTATTAAAAAATCTATTTTCTTTTTGCAACGACAAGGATTATCAGGATTTGCCAAACCACATTTATTGTTCATGAAATTTCTGATTTTAGCTCTTGACCTAGATAATTTTTTTCTAAAATTTTCGGCTGTAATTGCAACTATTGCTGAGCCTTCAATACTATTAAACTCAAGAATATCTGACAATATGTAAACAATCCTATCCAACTCATTCAGGCACAAAAGAAGTCCTTGTGTACAACTCACTTTAACCTCTTCTTCCAACAGTAAAAGTTCACCATCGTTTTTAGAATATTTAACGATATCAGACTGCCCCAAATCGATTAAATCAGAATAGTCTTCGAATGGCATTGCAAATTCTCTCGCCTGTTTTCCTTTGTAGGATAGTAAATAATTGGTAGCCACTCTGTACACCCAAGTTCTAAATTGACTTTTATAGTTAAAAGTGCTTAAATGAGTTACTATTTTGATTAGTATTTCTTGTGTGGCATCTTTTGCATCTTCTGGAAAGAGTAACATTTTCAAAGAAAGATTATAAGCCAAATCTTTAACCTCAATAATAACTGATTCAAGTGCTTTTCTATCACCCAAATTAGCTTTTTCAATACGTTTTTTTAGATGTTCATTCATATCTTCTATAAGTTAGACATTCAAAAGATACGAAGTGTGACAAATAGTATAGAAAAAAGTAAAGTATAAGAATAAACCTATAACATCAAAGTAATTTGGTACGCTCTGTTCGTGTCTTTAAATTTTTCATTCTTCAATATGGAATCCCGTAAAAAAAAGAAAAAATAGCAGTGTATCTTTATACAACACATTTACAAGGGGTTACAAACGCAAAATAGATATAATGCTAACATATTGTACTATATCATTTTGTTAGTTAAAATTAAATGAAAATCTACAAGGGGAAATATCTAGCGATTACCTATGAAGTCCAAAACAGTCTATTTATACAATATTGGTATAATTCACCAGACTGTATCAATGATTTTAAAAAAGAAATGTTAGCCTATACTTTATTTTATGAGGAGTTTAGACCAATGTATACATTATGGTTACAACAAAAATTCACCTTGCACTTAGATCAAACTATACAGCTATGGATTGAAGAAATGGTTAATAAACCTTGCTATACATACGGTAACAAGAAATGTGCTTTTGTAGTTAGTAAAGATATTTTAGCGCATGTTAGTGTAATCAATTCTTTCGAAAAAACAAAGTCCTGCATTGTTCCAATACATTTTACTACAGAGCAAGAAGCAAGACAATGGCTTACTAATTCAGTTGAAAATACCCGAAATTATAAAAAAAGTAAAATTATTTATGAAGGAGTAGATCAAGAAGGAAATATGATTATCAAGCTGCCTTGTCAAAACATAAAATCTACCTTAAAATTCCTTAATGAATCTATAGAACAAGAACAATTTATCCTGGAAAATGAATACAAATATCATTTACTAACTCAGCGAGAAAAAGAAATCTTATCTCTAATTGCAGAATGCAAAAAGCATCAACAAATAGCCGAAAAGTTATTTATCTCTCTTCATACGGTAAGAACCCATTGGAAAAATACAAAAGCTAAATTAAAAATCCAGAATAAAAGTAACCTCTTAGCCTTTCTTAAAGCTTTTAAAAACTAAAATACCCAATATCGGGTATTGATAAACCCTGGTATAATAACTTCTTTTGATTCAAGTATTTAAAAATGAATTAGTCATTTGTATACCATGTTTGATCAACACCAAAATCTAAGTACTACTGATTTACCAAAAATATTGTAAAAAAGGAATACGATCTTTTTATGTTAAAACAAACAGGGAAGCCGAAAACTGTATAGAGTAGGTAATATCTAATTTAATTGATTATGGATTTAAATGAACTAAATCTCAAACTAAAAAACGATGGACTAACTAGGACTGAGTTCTTCTCTGAACTCACATCTAAACTTAAAGAAAAAGATATTATTAAAGATAGTACTGATGTAGTTATCAAATCTGATGATAATGGTAATCTTTCTAATTTTGTTATAAAACCGGGTACAAGTGATGCTATCACTCAACTTGATGGTATCAACACTACAATAGAATTATTAAAAAAATACGGGGTTAACGATCTAGAATCTATTCATCCATTCAACTCCGATATTGATCCATATAGCTGGAATATAGTATATAAAGATGGTGGTTGGGTAGTCAATAGCTAAAAATGATCATAGCGCGGTTTCATTATAAAAACCGTGCTATATAAATTATAAAACATGCATACATTAGCCATTTCTTTAACAGACAATTGCCCATTAAGATGTTCATTTTGTTGCGTTCCTCCTAAACCATTAGATTTAAAAGATTCATTCTTATTTGATGTTTTAAAAACAGCTGAGTCAAGAAAATTCAAAAAAGTTGGATTTACAGGTGGTGAACCTTTAATAAGAAGAAAAAAACTATTCGAAGCAGTAAGATTATGTAATGACTCAGGTATCCCTTGGGGGTTAACCACTGGACTTGGTTGGACAAAAAAAGAAGAATATGCAATAACCGTAGCTAATGAATTAGTTTCAAATAGAATAAATGATATTACCATTAGTATTGATCCTTCCCATTTAAAATTTACAGATCAAAAAATTTATATAGTATTCATCAGAGAACTTTTAATGCATAACATTCCTATTTTACTTAGTGTCACACTATTTAAAAATGAAAGGCAAGAATTTGAAAAATATCTAAGTAAAAATATATTATCTAAACTTATTGACTCAAATACTTCTCTGATTAAAGTTGATTTTCATTATGTTGCCCAAGTAGGATATGCGGAAAATAAAGAAGGCTGTGGCAGCATTATAAAAGAAAAAATTACTTCTAAAGCTATGAGATGTCCTTTAAAAAAATCTTTTGTGTTTTCTGTATGGCCCAATGGAGATGTATATCCTTGCTGCTCTACATATATAGTAAATAAGAAAAATGAACTTATTCTTGGAAACTTAAAAGAGAATAGCTTCGAAGAAATCATAGATTTTGCAGAAAACGATCCTTATTTATGGGCTCTATCCAATTTAGGTTTTAATAAAATTATTTCTTTTATTAAAGATGATATTGACTTTTCAGAAATATTAAATTCTAAATTTAATGATGTTTGCGATTTATGCAATACGATAGGAATAAAAACTAAAAACATTACCATAAAACAAATTAGAAATTCACTATACCAAAATGCAGTTAAATAAAATTACTTTATTGTTTCTCATTAAAGTAAAAAAAGTTCACTATACTAATAGCGCGGACTTCAACATCCGCGCTTATTAAAATCTCTGACTTTACCCGTTAAACTCTTCTTCTCCTATGGGTTCTAATGATGTATTAATAGAAGCCATCTCCCAACCTGGTACATATCGCACATAAACGGGTTCTTCGTTACGAAGTAAATCTACAATTCGTTCAAGATCTGATTCGCTATAATGTACATAAATGTATCCCGAACCACTCATCGAATCTGTATTAGGAAGAGTAGATGCATCTCTATGAAAATAAGCAGCACCGATTAAGCTGCCGTTATCTCTTCTTAGTCCTATTATTGCTCTATATGCATAATTTTTACTATTATTTCCTCCTCCATAATAGGCGATGTCATACTTTTTGATGTATTCAACTGTTGTCATAATAAATATATTTAGTTTTTGTTTGATATAAAATAAAATCTATAACCAAACAAAAACAACCGTCTTTTACCTAATTTACATGGGGTTTTTATCCTAATTTTGAAGGAAAAATCACTCTTCTAAGACTATCAAGACTTATATCTATGAATACCAAATTAGATTACTCCATAAGAAGGCTCAAAGAAACTGATTTACATCAAGTAGCAGAACTCTATTCGCTATTTTGGAATGATGCGATGAACCTCACAAAAATGAAAGAAGTCTTTAAGAGGGTTTCAAAAGATTCTCAATACATTTTTTTAGGTGCAGAAATGAACGGAGAAATAATCGGGACCATACAAGGTGTTATATGTGAAGAATTGTACGGAGCATGTAAACCATTTCTCGTTATGGAAAATTTTGTTGTGAGTAAAGAACATAGAGGAAAAGGAATAGGAAAAAGCCTTTTGAGCGAATTAGAAAATAACGCAAAAAAAAGAAAGTGCTCGCAAATGATCTTCTTAACCGAATCTGATAGAAGCGATTCTATTAAATTTTACGAAAAATTAGGCTTTGATTCTTCAACACATAAAGGTTTTAAGAAATCTCTATAACAAAATATGCTTATCCTTCACTAGAAAAACATTGTAAATTGATTGTAATTCTTCATTAGGATTATAGTAAATCTTACGGTAGATTAGCTATATAAAATCAATAAAAAATAATCCAATTGAGTTTATTTAAACGGTAGACTTAAGAAAAAGAAGTAGTATGAGAATTATTTCAAAACTAATATTGATTATTGGAGTATTCGTGATGACAGGTTGTTCCGAAAAATCTAATGATTTAGTAGTGGACGGGTTTTATATAATCCAAAATGATAATGGATTTTATAGTGTATCAAAAATATTAGCATTAGATGAATTTGCAGTGCATATAAGAATGTATTCTGATGAATTTAAAACCAAACCAAATGACTTAAACTCTGCAGATTTAAATTTCCTAATCGGGCATGCTCCTATGGCAAAAGAAGGATTCTTAATGGATAAACCCGTATTGTTGAAAGTAGAAAAAGTATCTAAAGAAGAGCTAGAAGGTTATAATTATTATCTGGATGCAATGAAAAATCAGTAACAAAGTCTAACATTATATAAAAAAAACAGAAATAAAGTAAGGACTAATGATAGAAGAATATCTAAACAATATAAAGAAGCAATTCGAATCCTATAAGGAAGTTGCAGATAAAACAATTTCACAATTAACAGAGAAAGATTTATATTGGAAATATAATGAAGGAAGTAATGATATTGCATGCATAATGATCCATGTATCAGAAAATATGTTATCCAGATGGACAGATTTTTTTGAGAGTGACGGAGAAAAAGAGTGGAGAGATCGAGAAAGTGAATTTAAGACTCAGAACTTAACATATTCAGAATTAATTGAAAAATGGGAGAAAGGATGGAATTGTCTTTATGATGCTTTAGGCTCTATTAATGAAAGTAATTTTCACAAACCAATTCTCATAAGAAATAAAAAAGTCAAATTAATTGAAAACATAACTAGACAAATTGCTCATTACCCATATCATATCGGTCAAATTGCTTTTATTGGGAAAATGGTTTTAAATGAAAAATGGAATTCACCATCAATACCAAAAGGAAAATCAAATGAATATATCCGATTAGAATTTGAGAAAAATTCTAAATAAAATCAATTATATCAACATGCAAAAAATTATATATTCCTTTATCGTCATTGTACTATTTCAAATAAATTGCAATGCCGAAAATATTATTAATACAAGATTGATTGGTTTTTCAGATTCAGGTAATTTTCTAGCCATATATACCTATACCCCATACAGTGAAAGTTATACCTGGAAAGGAAGACTTGTTATTGTTGATGTTAAAAAAAACAAAACAATAGATGCGCTCGAATTAGAAAAAGAATACAAACCCGTAACTCCTGGTGTCTCAAATAAACTCGTTGTTAATGATCTACTAAAAAGTATGATTGCTTTTAATAACCGGTTTCTTGATAAGTACAATATAATAAGAGGCAATACTGGTTATTTGGCATATTATCAACCTATTCACGAGTACATATTAAAAAACAATGACTGCGTAAGTAATCCAGAATCACATAGTAAATTAAGTATTCCTATAAGTAGTGAAAGATTTAGAACTACAAATACGGCAGATTCCCAACAATTTAATATTAATTTCTCCACAATGATTGTGGATGAATTAACTATTGATGAGGATGGATTGGGTTGTTCTGAATGTATTAAAAAATTTAATTTAAAAATCACTGACGAATCTGATAAACCAGCCTTTGATTTTGAAAACCAATTAAAATTAAATCAATGTTACAGAGATTATTTTGTGGGTAGCGTCTATTTTTATAGTGAGAACAAGATAATAATTATAGCCTATGGTATGAGACCAGGATATGAAGGTTTAATGATAGAACCCATTTTTATAAGTGGTATTCTTTAATACATAAAATTAAATATAGAAACCGATCTTGGTTCCTGGATCAAGATCATTACCCATTTATTATGAAAAACATAGCAACACTAACATTTTTCACCTTATTGATAAGTACACTATGCTATGGACAAAACACCTACCTATATTCTCAACCAAAAGAACATAATGATGGATGGAAAACGAACAATTTACAGTCTCAAAAAATAGATACAACAAGGATATATAAATTATTCAGCCAAATACTCAATCAAAAAAACAAACTACATAGTGTTTTATTGATAAAAAATGATCAGCTAATTATCGAGGAGTATTTCAATACAACCTCTGCAGACCAACCACACGATCTTCGTTCTACAACAAAAAGTATACGATCCATACTAATGGGAATTGCTATCGATAAAGGATTTATAGCTAGTGTGGATGACCCCATATCAAAATATCTTAAAAACCCTATTGTCACCAAAAATATTGACAACAGAAAAGAAACAATTACGATCAAACATCTTTTAACTATGTCTAGCGGGCTTGATTGTAACGATTGGAATAAAAAATCAAAAGGGCAAGAAGATAAAGTTTCCAGAAAAAAAGACTGGCTTCAATACACACTTAATTTACCTATGATCAATGAGCCAGGAGCGGTATCCAATTATTGTTCTATGGGTGCAATTCTGATTGCAGAAATAATAAGTCAAGCTTCTGGAATGACAATTGACAAATTCGCAGATCAATATGTATTTAATGATTTAGGTATTACCAATGTACATTGGGGGCATACTTCAGATAAGGAGATTATCCCTTCAGGAAAAAGGTTATATATGACCTCTCGCGATATGGCCAAAATTGGACAATTGATACTCAACAACGGTCTATGGAATGAAAAACAAATTGTTTCTCAAAAGTGGATTGAGGAATCCACCACTCCGAAAACAAAAATAACAGGAATTGACTATGGATATTTCTGGTGGAATATTCCGTTTAAAATAGAAGAGAAAATGGTTATTTCTAAAACCGCAACGGGTAACGGCGGACAGTATATTATGATCTTTCCTACATTAGATATGGTGGCTGTATTTACAGGGGGTGCATATAATTCACAAGAAGATAAATTACCATTTGCAATAATGAAAGATATATTCTTGCCAACATTTGTGAAAAAAAAATAACGTTGTACATACTTTAGCTAGCACCTGTCAAACCAACATTTTGTATCTTTTTATGTTGCATTTCGTACCCCAAACCCTATCTCTCACCTAATATCATCATTGCAACATCTCCAAAATTTTAAGGTTTTTTATAAAACCTTAATACCCAAAATGTGAGCAATGATCGCTTATTTAAGATTTTTGGATTATTACTTGTTTCATTGACCTCATCTATTGGATGTGCCCAGGAACATGTCGAAGAGCTAATAGGTAAGGTTCAAAGCCTTAATCATGACATCTCCAATGTTTTGATCATTAACCTTAACACCAAAAAAACCACGATTACCAATGCAAAAGGGCTTTTTAAACTAGAAGTTAACGTAAACGACACCTTACAGTTTTCTGCTGTCCATTACTCAACAAAAGAAATTATGGTAACAGAGGCTATGATACATCAAAAGATGATTTTTATCGATCTACAAGAAAAAGTTATCGATCTGGATGAAGTTATAATACAACCACACAATTTAACCGGCAACATACATCTTGATGCTCAACGGTTTGACAGCAAACCTGTTATCAACTCTTCTTCTTTAGGATTACCCCAAGCAAAAGTGAAGGTAAAAACCAAAAACGAACGATTGCTTTTTGAAGCAGATGACGGGAAATTTGTAAAACTACAAGGCAGTCCTTTTGGAGTCGGAATCACAGTAAATACTCACAAAATCATGAATAGGATTTCGGGAAAAACAAAAGCACTTAAAAATCGGTTGGTATTGGATGAGCATATCAAAATAGAGAAACAAATAGCCAATATGTTTCCAATGGTTGCCTATTCTAAAGAACTAGGAATACCACAAACTCACATTGAAGATTTTCTTAGTTTCTGTATACATCAAACAGATTTCCCTAAACCATCAGATACCAAAAATCCATTACAGATTTGGGAGTATATTAAGGGTAAAAGCAACACATATAAAAAATCGAATGGTCTGAACTGATAAACATATATCATAATTTACTTATCACTTTGAACTTATCTCAGAATCTCAAATTATGAATTCTTAATTTCTAATTCATTACAATTTATTATCTTGGATTATACAGAATATTTCCTTTAGACAATTCTACAATAAACCAAACACAAACCGTGAATACAAATACATTAAAATACCTTTTAATAATTCTATCTTTTTTAGGCATTTCTTGTACTAAGGAAATTAAAAACCAAAATAAGGATAATTCAATTGTTATAACAAAAGAGGATAAAACTGTTGAAACTCCAGAAAGAACTAGCGATATAATAAATTCAGAGTATACACAAGAAGAATCCATCTATATTGGGATGTTGCAGAAGATGTATGGAGAAGATGACTATTACATCTCTATAGCATTTAATGACGCTGTACCTGATTCATTCCACAATACATTTCACAGAAATACAGAAGACTATATAGGAGAGTTAATATCAAAAACTGAGGATCACGAAAGGTATAAAATTAAAAAATCAGTAGCTCAAAAATATTTTGATGTAAGGGGTTTGGATACAATCATAATATTAAATGATGATCAAGAAAGAATAGATACATTATTTAGAAAAAATTATGAGTATTTCTCTGATCAATTAGAAAGTCAAGTGATTGCTACATATGAAAAAACCAAGATTGTTAATAAAGATGAAGACTACTTATGTATGTCTAATAATGATATTGTTTTAAGTAAAACCTCTGTATTTAAAAAAGATTCTACATACTTAGCAAAAACACTTATTAAAAATTCTTTTCATCCCTCCAATGTTTACGCTCATTATAAAATGATAAAGAATACTGATACCATTTCTTTTGTGTCATTTGGTATTTACAATAACAAAATTCAGAAAGAATGTTTTTACTTATTTAAAAATAAGAATCCTATTGATTCTATAATTAATGAATATTCAATATCCAAAATGCTTCCTGTACCTATATCTATGGAAACCGAAAATTTATATATTGCATATGAGTTTATTCCTGATACAGATGCCTTTTGGGTATCACTTATTGGGATCGATTTAAAAAATGATAAGCTCAAGAATTATAAAAGGAATAGGCTATATACAAGCCTTAAAAAAGAATAAAGAATAATAAATATCTCTTAAATTTGTAATTCATGTGTCTATGTTTAACTACATATGATCTCTATTCTTAGACAACACCTATTTATACCCCGTATCTATAATACCCAATCGTAGTAAAATATAGTAGATTAATTTTCAACCAACAGGTATACCTTTAAACCCAATGTCAATCATAGCAAGAACATTATACAAAATCCAAAAAAAACATTTCAAAATAACTCCATCATACTTTTTTACACACACTAAGAAAAAATGTAACTTACACATTTATTTTATGTTAACCACAACCAATACCAATTTTTAATATGCGTACTATCAAGTCTTCGACCTCATCTATCTCACTATTAGTTATGCTCTCTATTTTAGTTTTAAGCTGTACTCAAAAAAAGAATACTACAGATGTAGAAAAATCAACCAACCTTGTAAATCCAAAAGATTGGCCAACCATCAAAGCCCTGCCGCTAGACCCATCGATAGAAGCACAAATTGATGAAATACTGCCAAAACTAACGTTAGAACAAAAAGTAGGTCAGGTCATCCAGGCAGATAATGGATCTATTACTCCAGAAGAGGTTAAGCAATATCGATTAGGCTCTGTATTAAGTGGTGGTAATTCGGCACCAGGACCGTTACCATATGCTGATACCAAAACCTGGTTGGCAATGGCTGATGAATATTACAACGCATCGATTGATAAAGAAGGTGTTGAGATTGCTATACCTTGTATATGGGGAATAGACGCAGTACATGGTCATACAAATCTTAGTGGAGCTATTGTTTTTCCACATAACATTGGACTTGGTGCGATGAACAACCCTGACTTAATTGAGCAAATTGCATCAGTAACTGCTCACGAACTTACTGTATCTGGTCACGATTGGACCTTTGCTCCAACTTTGGCCATACCGCAAGATACGCGTTGGGGTAGAAGTTATGAAGGATTCTCTGAAGATCCTAAAATAGTAAAATCCTATGGAAGTCGCATTGTCTATGGACTACAAGGCCGTGTTGGTGAAGAAGGTTTTATGGGAGCTGGTCGCGTTATATCAAGTGCTAAACACTTTCTTGCTGATGGCGCTACAGAAAAAGGTGTTGATCAGGGAGATGCTCTTATTAGTGAAACAGAATTACGTGACGTGCATGCAGCAGGATATTATAGTGCAATACCTGCAGGGGTACAAACCGTAATGGCTTCTTTCTCTAGCTGGCAAGGCAGAAAACTTCATGGTGACAAAGAACTGTTAACAGACGTCTTAAAGGGTCAACTCGGTTTTAATGGCTTTGTGGTTGGTGACTGGAACGGTCATGGTCAAGTTCCTGGCTGTACCAATACAGATTGTCCACAATCACTTAATGCAGGTCTGGATATGTATATGGCTCCGGATAGTTGGAAAGGTTTATATGAAAGCACTTTGAAACATGTAAAGAACGGAACAATTCCTATGACTCGTTTGGATGATGCAGTACGCCGTATTCTTAGAGTAAAAATTGCCTCGGGTATATTTACCAAAGGTGCACCAAGTACTCGTAAAAATGCAGGAGATGAAAGCCTTCTGGGGCTTCCTAAAAACAGAGCCATAGCACGACAAGCTGTTCGTGAGTCCATGGTTTTGCTTAAAAATAATAATAGCGTTTTACCAATAGACGCTACAAAAACGATTATGGTTGTTGGCGACGGAGCAGAAAGCATCTCCAAGGCATGTGGTGGTTGGACTTTGTCATGGCAAGGTACAGGTCATACCAACGATGAGTTCCCTAATGGTGAATCAATACTAGAGGGTATAAAAGAAGTCGTTAACAAAGCAGGTGGTAAAGTAATTTATTCTGCCAATGCAGACACAAGCGTAACTGCCGATCTTGTAATTGCCATTTATGGAGAGAACCCATATGCAGAGTTTCAGGGGGACCGCGAAAATCTCGACTTTGTTCCTAATGATTTTGATGTAAATACATTGACAGAATTTAAAAGTAAAGGCATTCCTGTTGTATCCGTTTTTCTATCTGGTCGTCCGTTATGGACCAACCCAGAAATCAACCAGTCAGATGCATTTATCGCTGCATGGCTACCTGGTAGTGAAGGAGGAGGTATCTCAGATCTATTATTTCAAACAGACCCTTCTTATGATTTTACAGGTCGTTTATCATTCTCATGGCCGTCGAGTGCTGTAGTATCAGAAGACGCTAAACCATTGTTTACCCTGGGTTATGGTCTTTCTTATACCGATACTGCAACAGTTGATCAGCTTTCAGAAGATTCAGGCTTAGAAGATAGTCAAGTAGTCTCTACAGGTGAGTTTTTTAGCAAAGGAGCTCCTGTTGCACCTTGGGGATTATGGTTAAGTTCAGGCGATTTAGTCAAACAAATTGGTAGTTTCCCTACATCTGTAGGCGGGTTGATAATTAGTAAAACCGACCACAATGCGCAAGAAGATGCATTAAGAATACAATGGACAAAATCAGATCGTGACCAAATACGGGTTAGTGCGGCGTCACCAAGTGATATGTCTCGCCAATCCAATGGTGCTATGGAACTTGCGTTCTCAGCAAAATCATTTACAGCCAGCGACGCAGCCCTACAAATTGGTATGTGTGGTCCAGACACTCCGTGTGATAAAACGCTTAATATCATCGTCGCTCCCAATGATTGGAAAGAATATCGAATAAGCCTAAGTTGCTTTGATAATCTTGGTCTTGATATGACCAAAATTAGCTCTGCATTAATGATTACCGCTGGAGAAGGTGTCGAGATTGGGCTAAGCAATATTCGCCTTGCATCAGATCTTGATGCTAAGCCCGGGTGCGATGGTAAATAGTTTTTTTGCTTTACCATAAAAATGTCACAGGCAAGGCGATTTATTTGTAATTCATGATAATATGAAGAAATTAAGGGCGATAGATAAGTTCAATAAAAAAGCTAGTGAATGTCTAATAGTGTTAAAAAAAACAGACAGTGAACAAATATCTATAAGTCCTTCTCAAGGTACATGGTCTTTATCAGAATTATATGACCATATTATAAGGGTGGCCAGAACTTATCAAATACCTAATTTTAAAAAAGCGTTACTGCATTAGCCAAAAGGGAAAGAAAAAACAACGACTTAATATTGGAAGGGTTGGGTTATGAGTGTGGCTTTAGTTCTAAATCTGCCTTCTTCAATAACCTTAAGAAGAAAACAGATAGAAACGCCTGAAAAATATAAAAAGAAATCAGTACAGATTAATTAAGGACTTCCCATATCCACTTTTAAATCCCTTTTTTTGCTTTAAAAGCAATAAAACATGAATAAAAGAGATTTCTTAAAGACTGTAGGAGCTGCTTCAATACTTACCCTCCTAAGTCCTTCTGATGTTTTTGGAATACACAATGACAATTCCAAAAAAGTGCTGATTTTAGGTGGAAGAGGATTTCTTGGGCCTAGTATAGTAAAGGAATTTTTAACCTCTGGCTATGAGGTCACACTTTTAAATAGGGGAAAGACAAATACACATTTATTCAACAATTTACCCATCATAATCTGTGATAGGGAAAAGGAAAATAAAGCAGGTTTAAAAGCAATCGACAAAAAATACAAAGACACCTATTGGGATATTGTTGTAGATACCTGGCAAAAATCACCAAAGGCGATATCCGACTTTTTGGATGAATTTAAAGGTAGAATAGGTCATTATCACTACATATCATCAATTTCTGTTTATGGTAATTGGAACAAAAAATTTATTACTGAAAATGACCCTTTAAAATCTCTGCCTAAACGTCCTGAATCTATTGCAGAAGGAATGAAACATCGTTATGCACTTCGTAAAACGTTTGCCGAAGAAGCCATACGAGAACAAATAGATAATTATACAATATACAGATCTCATGGAATGCGAGATTTTAGAAGTGTAGATCCAAGCAATATCATAGACGAACCTTTTTGGCCTATACGCTTTTACAGAGGAGGCGAAATATTATTACCTCATGTAAAAAATCACCATATACAAGCTGTTGATGTTAAAAGCTTGGTGAGTTTTATTGTGCTTTGTTCTCATCAAAATACTTTTGGAGAATTTAATATTGCCTGCGAACCAACGCCATTTAAAGATTATGTTTCTAGTCTTATTCATGCTACTGCAATGCCAGAGAAATTATATTGGATCGATGGTGAATTTTTAATTAAAAACGGACTTATACCATATAAAGTAGTCCCTTTCTGGAAGCCAAAACCAGAAGGCTCATATTATTTTAATGTACAAAAGGCCATAGAAGCAGGATTTGTACATAGACCATTAGTTGATATGATAAAGGACCAGATAGAGGGATATAAATACAGATATCCAAAAAACGATATCATTTTTGGAAAACAATCAGATGGTCAGGTGAAATACTATTCATTAGAACATGAGAAAGAAATAATCAAAAAGTGGGTTTCTAAACAGAGGTAGTTTTTTACAAAATCGTCTAATGTTTGAAAAACTATTGAACTAAATTGTAAACATAATTTACAGTAACCTGATACCCAATAATTTTGTAATCTCTCAACATCTGATTTCCAACACCCAATACCTGACTTCTGCCCCTCATTTTAATGCCCGAAGCTTGAAGCACGATGCCCGATGTCTTTGTAATCTTTGTCTTCGGTCTTCTCCACCCAGATGACACTAATTCATAATCCATGTCTATAAATAAGTAAAACAAAATACAAAATTAGACGCTGTGCTTAATCCAAAATATAGTATCTTTTTACTCGCTACGTTTCATTCACAAATCGCTAGCACTAATTAAAAAGTAGTAGACATCAATATCACATTATTCACCTTAGTATTTCACTTGTTTTTGTTTAACAATCAAATTGATCATTTAACCGAACATAGAGGTTGTGAAACAGAAAATCTAGTGCTCAAAACAGAAACAATCGAAAGAGAACGGAAATTCTTGTTTTGGAAATTACCACACAAAAAAGTTATATTGATAGATAAGGTGGTAAACTCTAACGGAAAAGTTATATTAAAACGTAAATCTGTATTTCTTGTATCTATGGATTCTTCAGAAGACAAAATATTTAGAAGGATTAAGATTGTTGATAGAGAAATACAGGTTTTCCGACATAGTAGGGATTATCAAAATCAATTTATCGAACTTTATGACTTTTGTGGAAAGTATAAAGGCAGGAGAATCTGGAAAGATGGGGATTTTTATAAAACTAAATAAAAACTTACAGAAACAGCATAGCTATTATTTGAGGTAACTAAAATATTATTCACAGAACGTTATAAACAATCAATAAAATTTATGGGATTTTTTAAAAAACTATTTGGAGGGAATCAAAAAAAAAGTTCTGAGCAAGAAGAAAAGAAAACCAGTGAATACAATTTGAAATGGATTAATCCAGAACAAAACCCTTGGGGTTTGAAAATTTTGGATTTAAGACCAATTTCTCAAAATATGCTTTCAACTTCAAAAGATCCTAAAATGGCTACAAATGCTATTTCTTATGGTCAAGAAGACGGAACAGCTTTTACAGAGTATTCACCCAAATCCAAAAGAACATTTTCTAGTGATTTAACGATTTCAACAGATGAAAAACTTGAGGAGGGTGTTTTGTTTAATCCATCAACAATGGAAAACAAATGGGCGATTTATTTTATTAATGATCGTTTACTATTTATTAGAAGTTGGTTGAGAGAAGCTTTTGTAGTTGCAAAAACGACTCAAGAAAAAAACCAATTAAGAATAACTGAAATAACAGGCGAATTCACTGATAATGAATCATCTAAAATGACTGAATCCATTTTGATGTTTTTACTATATAGTCATTCTTTAAATGAAACAGTCCCCGCTCCTATTCCAAAAGACTTATCAAGCAATACAGATCAGGCAGGAATGTGGGCTTTTTCTACTTATGGAAACATGGCTCATTTCGGATATTTTGGAGAGGACTTTAACTATAAAACAGCGTTAAAACTAAGAACCCATTCTTTATTACATATTGCAATTGCAAGAGGTGAACTAGATAAAATAAACCTAGAGTTAGATCGAAATACTAATATTAATTGTTTGGCGGGAGATGGCCTTTCAACGTTACAATGGGCAATAACCGCTGACTCAAATGTATTAAGTTTGTTGCTTGATAAAGGAGCTAATCCAAATACAAAATCAACTGAAGGAGCAACCCCAATAATGAATGCTGTACAATCAAATAAAGTTGAACATCTCAATATTTTGATTGAAAATAAAGCTGATATAAATGCTAAGGACAATAGAGGTTTTACTGCTTTGCACAGAGCCTCAGAAATGGGACATAAAGAAATCGTTCGCATTTTATTAGAAAATGGAGCCGATAAAAATGTAGAAGCAGAAAGTCATACGCCCTTATCATTAGCCATAGCTATGAAAAATAAAGAGATTATAAATCTATTAGAAAAATAAAAGATCATAACAATTTGTATGAATAAGCATTTTTATAAAGGGATAAAAGAAGATACTTCTTCAAGAATAATATATGTTACAGATCCTAATAAATTTGATATAACAAAAGTGAATAAAGGTATACTTTCGTTTCATGCTAATTGGAGTGGACACTCCATAATACACGGAAATTCAATTCTAAAGTTAATAGATAGATCCGAAGTAAAAGACTTTTATATTTATGTATTTGATATTGACTTAATTTTGCAAGAAAAACAACTTGAATTAATAGCAGCTAAATGTCACGGTTATTTTGAATCTGTTTGGGTCGAAAACGGAAAAATTGAGTTTAACTATAGAGATACTAACAGAGCTCAAGAATTAGCTAAATTTATTGAATTCTTAAATGAGAAGCTAAAAATTACTTCATCATCTGAAGATAAACTAAAAAAAGAAAAAAACAGTTCCTCCAAAGCCCCTATTCCTAATCAAAAAGATCATGTTGAACTTAAAGAAGTTGAAACTTCAAATGATAATCTTGTAACATCTTATGAAAAAGAATTTTTTACCATTTTTGAGTATTATGAACAAGGATTACTCACAAAAAAAGAATTATTTTCTCAAGTAGTTTATTTAAACCAAATGTTTTATATAGAACAAGGGAACCTACAGACTAAAAATTATTTTATAGGAGGAACAGCAAAAGATTTAACAAAAGAATAAACCTGCAACCAACAAAGTATTCCGATAGCAAATGTTTGCAATCCATATCCTCACTTTTAATGCCCGAAGCCAGATGTCCGATGTTTTTTTAAACTCCTTTCTTCGGTCTTCCAACTTCCAACCTCTAACTTCTGACCTCATTTTAATGCCCGAAGTACAAAGACCGGTAT
Source organism: Aquimarina algiphila (assembly GCF_007489275.1). Classification (GTDB taxonomy): domain Bacteria; phylum Bacteroidota; class Bacteroidia; order Flavobacteriales; family Flavobacteriaceae; genus Aquimarina; species Aquimarina algiphila. The sequence continues at coordinate 25,867 of NZ_VLNR01000058.1, read as the reverse complement.
CCGATGTTTTTTTAACCCCTGTCTTCGGTCTTCCGACTTCCAACCTCTGACTTCTGAACCCCATTTTAATGCCCGAAGCTTGAAGCACGATGCCCGATGTTTTTGTTATTTCCCAACATCCAACCTCTGACATCCAACCTCTGACATCCAACATCCAAAACCAAACTCCAAACATCCGACACCCAACATCCGACTTCTCCCACCATGAAATACAATGAAATATTTTCTTATACACCTCTTTCCTATTTTTAATCAGATCAGTTTTTATAGAAGAATAAATAAAAAAGTTAACTATGAATTACGGCTACATAAAATATAAAAATGGTGGAGTTATTACAGCACCATCAAATACTGCAAACACACCTATTGCAGTTCTAAATCAAAATTCTGGAGGTTTTCAGGAATGGAATTTTACAAGTGATGGATATATTGTATTAAAGTCTTCTCTTCCAGAACTCTGCTTGAGCGTATCGAGTAATTCATTACAGGACGGAAGTCGAGTTTCTTTAGCAGCAAAAGGAGCGAGTGGGTTTTTACAAACATGGGGGTACAATAGCAAGACATCCCAGCTCTACCTTTTGGATAATCAGGACTATTTGCTAGACAATGGAGTGGGCGGGTCACAAGGGCCTATTGTGTATGTCTCTAAGAGCTCAGATGCCAAATGGGAACTACCTTTTGGCTATTTCTTTACAGTATCTCCTTGTCACGACAATGGCTCAGAAGGATGCATACAAAAAGGAGGTATATGCAATACCGACTGGCAATCTTACTTCTCTTACACAGAAGATAGCATTAGTATGATCGCAGGTACCGATTGCAGAACTGTGAGTACTGCAGACAAATTACTATTCAACCTTGGCGAGGGGGGAGTTACCAAGATCACTTTTGATTTTGATGTATGCAAATCCTGCCATGAAGCAGCAACTGGTACCGCCTGGCTTGCATTTTGGATCTATAACAAACCTTGGCAACAAACACAAGAGGTAGATTTTATTGAAAGCAAATATGGTCCAAGCACAGGGCTAAACACAAACTTTGCTGGTGCGTCAGGAGCGCATCAAGTTGAGATATTTAATGATTCAGAATCGTGGAAGGGCTCCATAACTGCTGTTTTTACAAATTCAGGTACTAATGATGTTAAGGTAGAAGTATCTAATTCGAATAACGCTAGCATTGGAAAAGCTACACTGACGAGTAGGAATGATTACTTTTTTGTATTGGATACCGCAATGGGCACCACTGCAAAAGACTGTACAATCAATATTTCTAATGTAGTGATAACCGGGACGGTTAATCCGCCGCCACCGCCACCAGCAGAATTGCCAAAACCTATTTTGGTTACTTTGACAAATAATATTAACAACCCTCCTACAGGAAGGACAATAAAATTTAATTACACTACTGATTTAAGGGCAAGTCCGATTGTTTGGCAGGAAGCCGTAGAGATCGCACCACTGGGACCCCAGCAATCTTTTACATTTCCTAAGGGTACTCAGGCAATCTCTATGATTTACCAGGTTGATACTGATTGGTACCAAGGCTGTCAATTAAAGGGGACAGACTTACTCAACCTTTCTGATGGAGACACGATTGAGGGGCAATGGATGAGTCCCAATGGCAATGGCGTCTGTACTATTAGCTAATAGAAAGTAGTCAAGTATGAAGTCCGGTGTCTAAAGCATAAAGCATGGTGCCGGATTATTTTGTAATCTCCTCACATCTGATTTCTGACCTCTAACATCCAACTCCCGACACCCGACCTCTGACTCCAAACTTTCCACTTTTCACTTTAAACTTTTCACTTTTAGTTTTTCACTTTTAGTTTTTCACTTTAAACTTTTCACTCCCTTAATGAAATACAATGAAATATTTTTTCTAGCCCTTCTTTTTTACTTTAACAAACTTTTTACATCACATTGTGGATAACCGTAAAATTTGTAAAATGTACTGCTTTATTTTAGAGGATAATAAATGAATATTACTCGACTAGTATACGTTTATGAATGATGATAAATGGATGTATTTAGTTATCAAGGTAATTATATACCATTGTTGTACATAATTGGAAAACATGAGTGAAATTACAATAAAACTTAACCAAAAATATAAATCCTTTGATCAAGGCTTCGCTACTTCGCTACAAGGAAATATTATTGTTCTTTCTGGAATTAATGGTTCGGGGAAATCACAACTGATGAATATTATTAGAGGTCGTGAACAAGGTGACCTTAATAATCCACTAAATCCAACTCAGCATATCAATATCAGTAGTTCGATTGAAATAGACGGTGAAAAAGTTGATCAAAACCAAATTGAAATTAAAAGCTTTAAAGATAATTTTAACTTGCCTGAAATCATAAAATCTACATCTGTCCAATTGACCAATGCAATTGATCAGGCGCATAATCAATTTAAGCAAGGAAAATTGAATCCTGCTAGTTTACCTCAATACGCTAGTTCATGTATCAAAGCAATTAATATTTTAAAAGAAAAATTCGGAGAAGTTAGTAATACAATATCTGAATCGGACTTTAAAAACACATTGCGACAAAGTGATTTTACATGGCGAAATGAAGATCAATTTACCGATACAATAGGTTTTATTTTTTATTCCCATGCGATGGCTATTGCTCAGGGTAGACAAGATGCTGGTGCAGTTGATGGACCTGCATTTGATAAGACTTCTTTGGGAACACCGCCTTGGACGGAATTAAATAATTTATTTTCGGAATTAAATTTAGAGTATCGATTCAAAAATAATTACAAGATCATTCATGCTGAACTTGATGAGATTCCAAGACTCTATTCTATTGATAAGGAAGGTAATATAATTGATTCTGAAACTAGAAATTTAAAAGATTTATCAGATGGTGAAAAAACGATAATATCATTATGTTTCACCTCATTGCGAAAAATTGAAGGAGAAGATAAAAAACTTCTTTTACTCGATGAATTAGATGCCGTTCTCAATCCCTCTTTAACCGAGAATTTATTCACAGTTTTGAAAAAATACTATCTTGACAAGGATATAATTGTTGTGATAACAACTCACTCACCTGCGACTATTTCACTCGCACCTGAAGACACCACTTTCTATGAAGTATTTAAGAAGAATTATTCTAATCAGCGGGTAATTGAAGTTAGTAAAGACGAGTACAAGGAACTGCAAAAAGTTAACAAGAGATTTTATGACAAAATTGAGGATCAAGCACAAAGAATTAATGATCTGGAAGCTTCGCTTGATTCCAATGAAGACCTACTAATTATAACAGAAGGTAAAACTGATTGGAAATATATAATTGGTGCATTAAAATACTTCCATTCTCGAAATGAATTCGAAAATATTAATGAGACACATTTTTATAAATTCGGCACCCAAGAAGATTTGGAAAATTCAGTTTGCGGAACGAATATTAATGCTGATTTAGGTGAGGACCAATTAAATAGATTTTTAGCTAATGAAATTTCTTCAAGAACTGGAAATACGGAAAGAAGAAAAATGGTTTGGATCGGAATTTTTGACTCTGATACTAACATTAAAATTAGGAATAAACCAGAATATGGAGTTCATTCCTTCAAGATTAAGCTTGATGGGATTTCAACTGAATTTCTCTTTAATGATGATGAACTAAAATCGCTGGTGGCCGGAAAAAGACTCTATATAGGTGATGAGTTTGACACAAGAACATGTCAACACAGTTCGGAAAATTTAAACCTAGGAGCTGGTTCTTATAAAAAGTCAGGAAAAAGAGTTATAATCGATAATGATGTTTACAATCAAGACAAACTAAACCAAGCATTGTCAAAAGAAGAGTTTTCTCAAGCCATTTATAATCACCAAATAGAAATTAGTCAAGAGAGTTGGGAGAAGTTTCGTCATATTCTTGAAGAAATAGATTCCTTAATCCCTGTTCAAAAACCTATTAATGAAGATTAAAAACTATGTACAACAAGGGGTATAAGTAATAGCGGTTTAAGTGATGGAACGAAAGTGAAAAATATAAATCAAACAACAGTAACAAACCGAAAAGTAAGTGCGTAAAATCCGCTACTATTCTTATACGTTACCGTTGGCAGTAATATGACCAAATCATAGAAAAAATAATTAATGGATAAAAAACTAATCTATTCTGATACAATATTTAATAAAATAAAAGAAGATTTCGAATCCATAGAAATAGAAAAATTACAGTTTGAAATTTGGACAGAATTACCAAATGAGTACTTAAATTCATATTACGAAAATGAAAAGAAAATAGAGCCTAACAAACTTGAATTTGAAGAATGGTCTGAAAATATAACCAGTAGACCTGAACCAATTTATTCAGTTGCCATATTTGAAAATAAAATAGTCTCTTCGATTTATAGCGGAAATGTTTATGGAGAAAGGAATTTAAACCTGTGGCATACAAATAATAGATTCAGAAGACAACAAATAGGAAAAGGTGTCTTGCTAAATTTATTGAAAACAATATTCGAGAAAAATAATAAGAGTATAATTAAAGCTTGGGATATTACATCAGAAGGAGTTGACAATATTCTAACAACATATGGATTTGAATAAAACCCCGATGACGCGGATTTGCAATCCGTGTCTATAAAAAACCTCAAAACTTAACCAGCTGTTGCAACGATACTTCTAGAGCTTTGGAGATTTCATATAAAGAATAAATTGTAGGATTCACTTTGCCATTTTCTAATTTTTCTAGTGCTTGTCTATCTTTATTGCATGCTCTAGCTCCCGCTAGTCTTAGACTAGTAGCAATTATGAGTAAGAAAGAATGATGTAATCAATAGAACGTGACGCACAAGTCACAGACTTGCGGCAGCAAGGAATTATGGAATATACGAAGAACTGATTTATATGTCAGAAAAATTTCTTTACAGATTGATAGAAAATCGTAAACAATAACGCTTGACTAAAGTTGTAAAAAACTAAATAACAAATAATTAACCCCATACGCACATAACGTTATTTAAGTTGAAATTTATAAATATCAAGAATGTTCTCTTGTTATTTATTCTCCCTCTCAATACATTTAATGAAACCAAAAGGTAAAATAATCACGAATATTTTTAATTTATAAACGTTTATTATTATGAAAAAAAAGAGTATCAAAACATTAAAACTTGAAAAGAATACTATAGCAATTCTAGAAAACAAAGCCTCTAGCATTAAAGGCGGAAGCATATCTCTAGCAAGTAGACGAGCAATGTGTGGAGCAAGATCTAGAGTTCTATGCTAGAAATTAAATAATTAATAATAATTATTTGAATTATAAAAATACATATAGATAGTTAACTATCTATATGTATTTTTGATTTTATTACCTTATTTTAAACTTAAATAAATACATCTTCTTTCAAAGACATAGATTTTTTTATTAAAGTTTAGTATTCCGAACCTATAGTTAAGCTTTCAAAATCAACTTTAGGGTGATTTCAGTAGATTTAAAAACCCCTATATCTTAACTGTATATATTTCCCCGCTACTGTTAGTCTTAGCCTTAAACCTGATAACACACATTTGCAATCCGTGCCCATAAATCATCCACTGTCAACCTTCTGTATGACAACAATCTCATAAGATTCATTGATATTTGTTTAGTGATAAAAAACAAATATCATGCATTCCAAAAACGAGCAGTTAATCATTGATTTGATACAGCAAGATCTTAAGCATTGCCAATTGGTCTATGGGTTAGAACAATTGGGGTTGCATGGATCGAGTATACATCATCTTGATATCCTAGAGATCATATATCAGTTGATGCAAATCCCCCGCGAGAAAAAAAACGACTACCTGGCAGAGACCTATGCAGCGTTTATGAGTATGGCCACCGAGTATGAGGTCACTCCCTTGGGGGAGTCTCTACGTCCCCTGGCAAAGGATTGCTACCATCGGTTAAAGTATTTGGTAGAGTTGTAGGAATGAATAGTATATATAGTCGTCACACTAAGCTTGTCGAATAGTTGCACACTGAGCGTAGTCGAAGTGTGCCACGCTAAGCTTGCCGAAGTGCTCTACCCGAGGGCTGAGGCTCTCGAAGCCCGTTTTCAAACTCGATACATCTCTCCCTTCGAGTAACCTCAGGGTTCGAGAATACTTCGACAGTGCCTGTCCTGAGCCTGTCGAATAGTTGCACACTGAGCGTAGTCGAAGTGTGACGATACTTGATTTACTGTACTACTGGCAACCATATCTTAAGAAAAACATAAAACCCATCATAGCATAAAAAGATTTTCTATCTTCGTTATATACCAATGGTATGTCCTACCCAAAGCAATCTTTACGATTGCAGATTACATATATAGTATAGTACATGATTAAGTTTTGGCACAAGTGTTAACTATGTTGTTACCATTGTTAGCAACATCGGTACAATCGTTAGCTATGTTGTTACAATCGTTAGCTACATAGGTACAATTATCAACTAAGTCAGTACAATCGTTAGCTACAAAGGCACAAGCGTTGACTGTGTTGGCACAAGGGTCAACTACAACAGTACAATCCTTAACTATGTTGGTACAAGGGTCAACTACACCGGCGAAAGCGTTAACGATGTAAACGATACGATCAGCTACACTGTATATGTAAAACACATATTTTTTTATGAATCATTAATTTAAAAATTAAAAAGATGGCAGAACGTAATTATGGTATCAAAGATACCGTACTGTTAGAATGGGGAGACATTATTGTAGAACACTTAAAAACCGACATCGAAGAGTTTATCACCTTTGATGCAAAGCTTAACAGGGACTTTATCACCGACCTGGAGCAAAAAGTAGCACAAGGCTACAAAGATGGTGGTGATGTAGTGAATATCGCCCAGTTACAAGAAAAGACCGAAGTGGTAGAAAAGGCAATGCAAGATTGCCGTACCTACTTTAAACGATTAAAATATTGGGTACTCGATGCATTTCCTAATCAGAAAGCTATACAACGCCAGTTTGGTATTGGCAGGTTTAGAGAAGTATCGAGAAATCAGGTAAAGATGATCCAGTTTATAGAAGGGTTAGAAGAGACCATCAGTCAACATAGTATTGCTTTAGAAACTGCTGGGGCTTCTGTAGATTTATTAACTCAACCCTCTACCCTCTCGCAAGCATTACGAATAGCAAATAAAGAGCAAGAACAGAAAAAAGGAACCCGTACTGTAGATACTGCTGCACGGGTAGAGCAACTTAATGAGTTATATGCTATACTACAAAAGGTTAATTCTGCTGCCGATAATGTATTCGAAGAGCAACCTACCAAACGAGAGTTGTACCGCTCCCCTGGCCGTAATGGTACTCCTGTGATCATAGATGAGGAAGAATAGTTCTCTGGGAGCTTCGTCGTTCCTCCTCGCAATGCCTAGTGATCTCGCAATGCCGAGTAAGAACGAACGCCTTTACGAGGAGGTACGACGAAGCAAACTCAGGTACGAAGAAATAAGTTTTTAAATACTAACTATAAATATTGAATCACATTAAAACAAACAACATGAAACTAAAAATTTGGTCACTTTTATTATTGGTTATTTTCTATAGCTGTACTACAGAAGAAAATGACTTAGACGAATCTATCAACCCTAATTCAATATCATTTACAGAGGCTATTGCTAATCTGGAAGATAAAACTGGGGTAATCATTGCAGAAAACACGGTTACTTTTACTGAACACCTCACGATACCAGAAAATGTAATTCTTAACTTTAATGTACGGGACAGGATGATCATTAATGCTGGAGTAACCGTAACCATAAACGGAATTATTTCGGCTGGGAAATTTCAAATATTTGAAATCGCAGCGGGAGGAAAAGTAAATGGTTGTCCGCAAATAGAATATGTTACTCCTCATTGGTGGGGCGTAGACGATACAGGAACAAATCCGATATCAGATATATTTCAAACCTCGATAGAATCATTTCCTTGTATAAAGAAATTTGTGGCATCAGGAAGTTTTCTTGTCAATAAAGAGATTCTTTTAAGCGTTAATGGTAGACACTATGATTTTAATGGTAGTACTTTTATTGGAGTAACCACAGGAACAGATAATGGAGGTTTAATCACTATTGGTGGTCGTGATTTTAGCATAAATGACAAACACTCTGTAGAAGATGTTACTCTTACCGGAGGAACATATATTCCAAAATTTAATCATGATAATTCTTTGGGTATTCTACATGCCAAAAACATTAAGATTTCTAATGTAACCATTAAGGGAGAGAATAGCCTAAGAGGAATAGCAATGCAAAACCCAAATTCTACAATTTCTAGTAATCCTGCTATAGAAAATGTAATTATAGAAAATGTGATTCAGACAGGAGGAGTAAATGCTATTAATATCGATATCAATAACGGAATAGCAAAAAATATTGTAGTCGATAACATCATTGCTTCGAGCATTAATGAGATCAACCCTCAAGCTCATATCCTGGATAAAGAAGCTTCTTTTAGAATTAGTTCTAATGGAGATCATTTAAGAATAAAAAATTTAACGATCTCTAATGTAGTGTTAGATGATATCTATCAAGGTTTTGAATTAAAAGGAGTTAAAGCCAATATTTCAAACGTTCAAATTCAGAATGTTGAACATAGAGGAATAAATATTCAGTTTCCAGATGTTATTAATTTAAATGATATAGAGATAACTGGTGTTTCAAATCAAACAGATGCTATCGTTGGTGTTGGTCCATCTGCTTCTCTTAGTAATGAATTAAACTTTAGCAATATTAAAGTTAATGGTACTTTTAAACGTGCAATTTGGAATTTCATAAAAAACACAAGGTTTAACCGATTATCAATTAGCGGAAATTTCATGTATGGGATAGATAATAATGCCAAAAATTCTGTTTATAAAGACATCAATATCTCATCTAGTACCAGTACTCTGGACTATACGGCAATTTATAATGCTATTTCTGGGATGGATAGTAATTTTTCAGGAACCATTAATGGAAAATATGAGTACGGGATCATAAATGCTGCCAAAAATTCTATAATGGATTTTCAGATCAATGGCTCTTTTAGTAATGCTGCAGTATTCACATTTTTTAATGGCAATGGTTATTCTAGTATTTATAAAGCCTATATTAATCTATCTGATTCGTCAAAACATATTAATAGTTATAGAACCGGTGATATTTATCAGATATATGTATATGATGCAACAACAGATACATATACGCTAAATCCTGCACCGTAAGCATAATATCAGTAAGATTGACAAATACCGTATGATAATAAGGAAGAATAACGAAGTAATCCCACTAAGAAAGCTGGGATTGCTTCGTTGTACCTCCTTGCAATGCCTAGTGACCCCGTAATGCCTGATGAACTTGTAATGCCAAATAGAAACAAACGCTTTTGCGAGGAAGAATGACGAAGCAAACTCAGGAACGCCGAGATTGCTTTATGTCTCGCAATACCAACAATAAGAAGATGATAAAAAAACCATGCGTATACTTGATTACCAATAAAAACAATACTGTTATTTATACTGGTGTTACCAGTAATATCGTAAGAAGAGTATATCAACATAAAACAAAATTTTATAAAGGAGCATTTTCTGCAAGATATAACTGTAATAAACTTGTGTATTTTGAGGAGCTTAATAGTATGGGTCTTGCAATCGCCAGAGAAAAACAACTTAAAGCAGGAAATAGAAAACGAAAGGAAGCGCTAATCAACATGGAGAATCCAGAATGGAAAGATCTCTCTGATGGATGGTTGTTTGTGTTTGATTGATGGTAGGGATTACTTCGTCGTACCTCCTCGCAATGCCTAGTGACCCCGTAATGCCTGATGAACTTGCAATGCCAAATAGAAACAAACGCCTTTGCGAGGAAGAATGACGAAGCAAACTCAGGAACGACGAAGTAAACCCTGACAACACCGAGATGGATTCATGTGTTGCAATGCCTTGTAACCTCCCAATACCGAGTGAGAACGAACGCCTTTGCGAGGAAGAATGACGAAGCAAACTCAAGAACGACAAAGCAAACTTAGGTATAACGAGATTGCCTTTGCATCTAGACATTTACCCATCCTTACAAGAAAGAAGAGATAAAATAGTAACACTATTTAAGTAATTTTTAATTTAAATTTAACTGTGGGAGCTAAACATTACAAGTGTTATTATATACCTTTAGGAGATAACTTTTAAAACCGTAGTATTATGAAAAACATTGTGAACATTAATGGAATTAAGAGACTAAACAAATCAGTACAAAAAACAATTACTGGTGGATTTACTGATCCAGATGAGTATGGGTACTGTCCAACTCCTAATTCATTTTTTTGTGGTGTACCTGGTCATATTTGTTGCAATGGATTATGCGTTTTACCTACGCATGGCGCTTGTAATTTTTAATAGATTTTAAATAAAGCGAACTTCGGTTCGCTTTATATATGCTACCTATTTTTAATGATCAATGGATCACCTTGATCATAGTTTAATCAAAATCACTTAGTATTACAACTCTTTCCTGATCTGATCAACGATATAAAATACATTACTTTTCTTTCTGTTGACCAGCAGAATGGACTCTTCTTGGCGATCTGATTGAAATTAATATATTTGTAAAAAAGGGACAAGAATGAGTGAAAAATGGAAATACAGAGTAAAAATTGGTGGAACCTGGGGAATACTGACTGCAATACTCACTAGTCTGTTTAAGTTAGCAGATCATCAAAGCTTTGTAGATATATTTTTCTCGTATCGTTTTCTTGCAGAACTTATAACGTATACATTAGTCGGTATCTTTTTTTTCGCAAATGCTTTTAGCCCTAAGAAAAAAGCTAACAAATAAAATTATACCTGTTTTTAAATCTATCGTAAAATAGAAAGCGTAAATACATGCTATAATAAGCCAATGTATCTACGCTATGTTCATGTAAACACCAATTATTCCCAATTCTTCAATTGTATATAGTATACCATAAAATGATATTGTATTTCTATCTTTTCTATTAGCAATATACGACCAACTTTTAATCACTCGATTACGGAAATCCATTTTGAAAATTAAAAAGTTTTAAATATAAATTAAGTCTTCATCGGTTTAGGTTTGTAATCTCAATTGATAAAAAAACAAAATTCACATTGGCAAGTCTTTAGTCTTTGAGTTTCTGAGGGTACACTGATTAAAAAAAAAAGTCAAGTACTCGCAGAACACGATCATAATGTTACTTATTGTTTATAAAAATCGGCCTCAACCGTTTCAAAAAACACATACACTATAAAAATCTTTTGGTACATTAGTCTTGTGATGGTATCTGTAAAACAATAGCAATGGTTATTATATAATTGTTGACAATAATTTGAACAAATAAAACTGAATAAGAGAATATACATTAATGAACATAAAGTTTTCTCAAATAGAAATTACCGAAAAGGAAATAGTTTTAGACTTATTTAAAGAAGCGGCTATGAAAATAGCAAAAATGAATATTGACCATTGGCAATATTGGAAAAACCCACCTTTAGAAAGGATAGAATGGCTAGAAGAAGGAATAAGAAACAAGGAATTTTATTTTATAAAGAATACTGATTCTACAACTATCGGAATGGTTAGGATTTTAAAGGAAGATTTACTGTATTGGGGCAAACAAAAGGAAAAGTCTCTTTATATTCATTCATTGGTTGTTAAAGACAAATATGCAGGTAAAGGAGTAGGTAAATCTATACTTGAACAGATTAAAAATGAGGCAAAAAAAAGCAATTGTAAATATTTAAGGCTTGATGCTGATTCTAATAATCCAAAGCTTTGCTCCTATTATGAAAAACAAGGTTTTGATAAAGTTGGAGTAAAAGAATTACCTCTTTCTACAAATAATCTTTATCAAAAAGAATTGAAGTAAAAACGGCACGAGAACAATGGCAATAATTAATACGGGTTTTGGTATTTAACTAAAAAGAAGTTTTAGAAACAATGGGAAAATAATGTGCATAAAAATACATAAAACGTAGTACTCCTGTTGTTCGATTGATTTTATAAAGTGATAAAAAAAGAGCGTAAGTACCATCTTCTCAACCAACTTAGTACCTACGCTCCATAATTACTGGGGGCTTCATATATTTTTATACACTTAAAATAGAGAGCGCAAATATCAACTCTTAAAAACCAACTTAAACATTCACGCTCCCATTCACACAAATATTAATTAATCACAATACAACTCTAGTATAGGGTATATATGTTATGTTATTTTTTTCTATAAGCAAGATACAACCATCTTTTAATCACCCCGTTACGGAAATCCTCACCAAAAATTAAAAAGTTTTAAGTATACTATCTTTTATCATTTTGAAATCCTTTTGCTAAAAAAGTTTATCTTTAAAATATTCCACTTATATACGTTGTGGTTTTAGTCAAAATAGGTATGAAACAAACTCTCTGTAGAAAAAAACCAAACCTTGTTAATGACTCATTAAAACAATTCTACCATACATTCAGTACTCCAATAAGTAATAAAGATGGATTCCAGCCTACGCTGGAATGACAAAACACTCAAAATCTGTCATTCCAGCGTAGGCTGGAATCCAAAGTAATGGTAACTTTTTTTAAATCATTTTACCTGAGCATATGCTTATATCGTTTCAGTATATGAGTTTCTTTTATTATCTTAGTAATAACGGTTAAAAAACAATATTGCAAACATTGATAAACATTAAAAAGCTATGGGAGGCATTAGAATCATCACTATTATTTTTGCCACTGTTTTTATGTCTTGTCATATACATGCACAGATAGATGCAAAATTGATAGGTAAATGGAGCCTAATCAAAATAGAAGATAGCCTGGATACCATATCTCCTCCTAAAACTGCTAATTATGAACTTATTATATCTGATACTACATTTAGTTTTTCTGTGGGCGTAAACACCTGTGGGTATGCAGCAAAAACGATTAAGAACACCATTATTGGTGCATTCGCACATTGTACAGAGGCCTGTTGTGATGATAAAGTATGGAAACACTTTGAAAAAATTAATTACCAAGGAGATTTCTCGCTTGAAGATGATGGAAATACCTTGATTATAGTCAATCAAAGCGGGAAGGTGTATTTACAAAAAATAGATTAGTAAACAAAAATACCATCAATGTATCTCTCACCAAAGAGAGTGATGGAAAAACTGCTGAGATTATTTACATCAAAAAGATCAAACTACTTTAATTATTAAATTATTTTTTTGTGATTTTTTTTAAAAAAACTTTGTTTTCTTTTTTTATTATTTCAAATAAATATGTCTGTTTCTTTGTTTTTATTGGTTCAAAAACACCACCTACTAGTACAGCCTCATTCCCTATAGCTTCGATTACTTCTACTTGTAGTGTATTGTTTTTTAAAATAGTATACACTCCGTAAATAGTATAATCTTCACTTTCATCATTACCACAACGAGGAAGGTTTTCAAAGCTTGCAAAACGCATTGTTTTGTCTAAAGTTGTTGATTTTTTATAAAACTCTACAATGCTTGCTCCTAGTGAATCTTTATATTGCTGTTTATTATTTATAGGTGTCAATTCATATTCTGTAATCGATTTATCTTCTAAAAACAATGTAGTAATAAACCATGCATTTTTCTGTAATAGATTTTCTATAGTACTTTTTTCTTCCTTTGATTGTCCTATCATTTTTATACTTAAGAGTACAAACAATGCAACTAATTTATAATGTGGTTTATTTATGTTCATTATCATTTTTTTTATCAAATACCCAAAAGCATTATATTTTCCTTCTCCAATCGCATATACACTAGTTTACTTTTTTATAAGCTGACCTTTTCCTATTATCTTTCCTTCTTCGTCTCTAACTACTACAAAGTAAGTTGCACTAGCAAAATCCTCAACATTGATTTCTGTTTTTGAAATATTAGTTTTTATATTTTTTATGAGTTGTCCATTAAAAGAGTATATAGAAATATAAGACACCTCTACTCCTACATCTATGATTGTACTTCTTATTGCTGGATTAGGATATATTTTTAAAGTTTGTAGGGGTACGCTTTTCATAATTTCTAAAAAAGGTTTAGCCGGTAAAAACTTAGCGATTATTGGTTTTTTATGATGCTCATCCATAGAAATTTGGGCAACTGGATGTTTGACCTTTTTATCTTGTGTCCACCATTGATAAAAGATACATGTGTTTTTTTTGGATTGATTTAAAAGTACCCATTGATCTAATTCTTTCTTATAAAAAAAATCGGTAACACTTATTACATGTTTTAATCTGAGTGATAAGAAAGTTCCTTTAGGTAAAATAATATCACCCCATGAATCCACTACTGTTTGATGCTCAAAGACTCGAGTTCTTTTAATAGAATCTGCGCCTTTTTTTGTTTTCTCTACAATCTTATCTTCTTCTGTGGTGTTTGATGAAGTATCTTGATAATTTAAAGGATACTTTATAACTGTTTCCTGTCTAATATCAACACGTTTTTTTTCATTAACAAATACACCAGAGCCGTTGCCTACTAATTTAGAACTAGAATGGTTCATAAACATCCATGCTTCATAATAGCCATTATTTGAATAGAGTGCTATGTTAGAATTAGGAAAATCTTCACCAAATGGAGTGTCTTGAGGATCAACAAAAACTAAGGTATCTCGTGCAGTAGATTTTAAATTAGAAAAATCCCATACTTTATTTGGTCCTGGCTCACCTACATCAATAGTACTGGTGGGAAATCTTTCGTAGTATTCTACAATGGTGTCTCCTACAGATACAAAATCATTATGCTCCAGGGTGATTTGAGAAAACGAATGTGTCCCAATAAAACATACTAGCATTAGATATTTTTTCATTGTTCTTTATGAGGTGATTTATACTACTGTTGTGTTCGTCTAATTTTTGAAGAGCACTCTCCTTCTACATTATTAATTATACTTTTTGTGCCAGATGCTAATCTGCTCTTTCAGCAAATCAATCGTTAAACTTTTCTTTGATTCTTTTACTTTGTTTTGAAGATATAGTTTGGCATTAAACAGCTCTTTTTTTTCTTCTATAAGAATCCCTTTGGCAGGTTGACCAACTTCATCATAAAAAATATGTGATATATAATCTCTCTTGTTATCTCTCCCGAGATTGCCTCTGCTAAATTTTTTAAAAGTTGACTCAATTGTATTTTTTGGTGGTAATCCCGAATACATATCTAATACAAAGTCACTCCTAAACCATTCATGTCTCTTGCTTTGTATTTTTTCTAAGGTCTCTGAAGAGAAGCCCCAGGAAATATCTGATTTTAAAACTCCTTTTTCTAAATAGAATGCAATTCCTTTGTTAATGAAATTGTTGGTTGTATTTCTCTTTCTTTGATCTATTATTTCTTCTTTATAGGTTAACGAGATAAATTCTTTACCAACAACTATTTTCAAGTCTGGGTTCTGTATCTCGACAATCTCCATACCCTCATCTGTTTTCTTTAAAATAAGATTATTTGCATAGTGCATTGCAAATACCCAAATACTAATGGCGTTTATTTTTCCTTTTTCTAAGATTTTAATACGAATACCATCATTAATCATTTCATACTGGGCTCCAGTATGTATCTTGTTGTTTTTATAAATTGATTTAAAAGGAATATCAATTAACTCTGTATTTTCTTTAATATTTGATATAGCATATTGATACTTTCTAATTCCTTTTTCATAATAATCAAGAAGTACTACGACGTCTGAAATTGTTCTTAAAAAATAACCTTGATATGGTTGATTGTTTTGATAGGTACCTGTTTGTGTTATTTGTCCGTCGATCTCAAATACAGTATACTCAACTCCTATTTTTTGATCATTTTTATAAATTTCGAAAAACGTAATCCCTTTGGTTTTTACTTTGACTTTCCTCTTGTCTAATTTACCTTCTTTATAAATTAAAACATCTCCGTTATCTTTCAGAAGTTTGCCTTCCGTCGGAATCCCTTTTGTATAACTTAAGATATAAGCAGTATCATTATCGCGATCATAATCATAACTCTCCCCATCTTTTACTCCATTTTTAGCATAATAATATGCTAATAGTTCTTCATTTTTTAAACGCTTAAACACCTGTTTACCTTCCTCTTTTCCTTCTTTAAGAGTAGAGATTTTACTGCATACCCAACCGTGTATTTCTGCTTCACTAATAAAGGTTCCTGAATGTTTTTTACCATTTACATAGGTTCCTATAGCTATTGTCTTACTATTATATAGTATTTTTTCTTTTGTCTTTATCCCTTTTTTATATGCAGTCACATGTATGACACCTCTTTTCTTTCTATAAAAAGTTCCATCATAAGGATTATTATCTCTATTTATACCATGATAAAGGACACTACCATCTAGATTATAAAATTCTTCTTCGCCTTCTAATTTACCGTTTTTTATATTCTGAAAATGACGCATTCCTACTACATAACCGCATTTACTTCCTGGGTAATAACTTCCTTTAAAACGATCTTGTGTTTTTAATTCCAGATCAGTGATCACCTCTCTTATCTTTTTCCCGTTTTTTCTATAGTATAGTTCTGTCACTATAGTCTTAGCAGTATGTTTTTCATACGCTAATTGTGTAGTGTTTTCATAATATAATTTTCTCTCAATATTCTTTCCTTCTTTGTAAGTAGCAAAGCAATTTGTTGTTCCCTCGTAGGGTCTATCATTTTTATACATTACACTAGAAGTCAAAATTCCTTGTTTATTAAAAAATTTCCCTTCTCCCTCTTTTAGTTGGCCTTCATAATTAACTGTAAATTTTTTATTTCCATTTTCATAAAACTCTTTATGCTCGCCATCTAGATTTCCATAATGATAATTACTTATAATATTAACGTTTCCATTTTCATAAAACCATCGTACTTCTCCAATAAAATCATCTTCATTATCCTTATCTGCCCAACCTATCATTTGAGGTTGACCTGATATATAATAATCTTTAATGAGAACTTTATCATCTTTTATTTCCAGAGGTATGTTTCGATAATACGTCGCTTTATCTTTTGTGGTTTTATTCCATTCCTCATCAAAATAAATAACACTTTTTTCTTGGGCATAGCTTTGTAAAAAACTTAGCGCAAACATGAAAAAAAAACTTAAATATCTAAAATCCATCACTTTCTTTTGTTCATCAATTGTCAATTCATTTTTTTTACTCTCAAACTCTTTCAGCGAAGGTACTCTTGAATGTAGTTCTTGTGCATAAGAAGTATTGTTAATTGAAATAAATAATCACATAATGCCAAAGTTGTTTATGAAATTGTTGTTTCTTATCTTTTTACTAATGCATCAATCAAATGAGTTATAAAAATTACGCAGTTACCAGAATCCCAATTATAATTTTAACCCTAATATACCTGATTTGGAAAAATCAGATTATTTGTAATGTATATTTGCATTTCTTTAATATATATTTGCCAAACACCCTATAATTTTTTAAAATCAACAAAAGAAGTCATTTGAGCTGATAATTTAAAAAAAACTGCCTTTTACTTGCAAATCCAGGTTTACTTTTGTGACCAACAATACTATTATCTAATTCTATAGACCCTCTCACCTTTTTATATTATCTCCTGTACATTTTTTCTTTTATTTTGATTTTCTATATAACTGATAACAAATCTTTTGGTAAATTAGTAAGACAAAAACAGAAGGAAAATAATAGCAGTCGTTATTATACATGGCCCCGGAAATTACATTAGGATACAATAAAGATTAACGATATCATAAAATTATTCTTTAACCACTAATTTATAACCATGGGCTTAAAAATCATCTTACTTATTGTTGGCATATTGCTAATCGCCGGAGCAATCTTTTATTTCTTAAAACGTCGTAAAAAATACGGTTCGTTTATTCACAAACTTCCGTTACAAGAATTGGGATATAAAAATATCCCTGCAGTACCTTATCAATTAGGTGAAATTCCCGGCACCCTGGTAAGACTGGGGTTACGGGCTAATGCTACTACCCAGGCCAAATGGGGCATGAATAATACATATCAAATTGATGAATACAATGCTAATGGATACTCATATCAATATGGGCGAGGTAAAGATGTTGAAGCAGAAGCACATGCAGATCGTCTATCGCTAAAAGCTGATCTCGAAAAATCATCGGTTAAAGTAGAGCTTAACCCAGCTAAATTGAAAAACCGAATGAATGCGAGTGAACATCTAAGGGCTAGTAATGATGAAGATCCAATCACTATGCTTTCTCTTACCAAACCTGAGCAATTTACAATGTCATGGACTACTTTTAATAGTGTGTATCATAATGCTCAGAAATTTCTGCCCGACATGATGGGTACGATGACCGATGTGGCCATTGCTAACCGTGTTTTCTGGCCTACTATTGCAAAGTATGGATTTGCCTATAATTTACTAATTCTTGAAAAAGTAAATGATACCAGAGCTACTGATTATAAAAATGTATTTGGAGATGCCTGGACATCAGAAATTGAAACTTTACTAAGCGATCAATTACTATATGCCATCGATCTTCGTATGTACGCTATGCTTCCTATAAGCCATGTAAAAGGTAACCCCAGATATACTCCTGCTACTCTTACGCTATTAGCGCAAAATCCTGATAAATCCTTGCGACCTATTGTAGTATTGATCATCAATCCCGAAAATAAAGGAAATACGATCTACTCTTTTGGAGTCTGTACAAATGGAGCATGGTTGTATGCTCTAATGGCCGCCAAAACTTCGATCACCTTATACGGAATATGGATGGGACATGTATATCATTGGCATATTGTTTCTGCTGCATTATTAATGACTTTACATAATCACGTCGAGGAAACACATCCTTTACGGGTATTTATGGCTCCTCAAAGCGAGTTTATTATTCCTTTTAACGATACTCTGCTCCTGCTATGGAAAAGAATCGCACCGCCAACCTCGGTAAGCAGTGCCTCTGAGTTTCTTAACATGACAGATACTTTTGCTAAGGGAAGATCTTTTCTGCAAGATGACCCTAATACTACCTTGCAAAACAATGGTATTAAAAAGGAAGACTTTTCAAACAAAACCGATTGGGATCAATATCCTATTGCAGGAGAATTGCTATCCGTTTTTAATGCGGTTGAAACCTATGTAACTGCATTTGTAAATCAGACGTGGTCTAATGACCAAGAGGTAGTTGCCGACAAACAAATTCAGGCCTGGATTGCCGCTTCTTCTGACCCTTCTGATGGAAATGTAGCTGGGATTCCAACACCTGATAGTCGTAAAAATCTGATTACAACCTTACAAAGTCTTGTTTTTAGACTTACAGCACATGGAGCTTCTAGATTAAATGCAACCGCTAATCCCGTGCTTTCATTTGTTCCTAACTCCCCGCCTTGTTTACAACGGACCGATATTCCTCTACCAACTAACGATCTTCCTACTGAAGATTTGTTAACCTATCTGCCAAAAACAGGGACTATTGGAGAAATGATTACCTTTTTATTCACATTTGTATTCTCTTCTCCTTACATTCCTTTTCTACCCGTTGCTGGTAATCAAACAGAACTAATCTGGGGTAATGATCCTAAAGAACCTCGTAATGCAGCTCTTATTAATTTTAGGGAATTCCTAGAAGGTTTTATACATTCTTATGAAAAACCCGGAGCCGCACAACTATATCAGTGGCCTAGAAATATTGAAACCTAAAAAAAATCACAACATAATCGTATCAAGTGTAACAAATCTTGTTTTGATCTATCTTTCTGTAAACAACTAACCTAATATTCATGCAAAAAGTACTTCTATTATCATTTACTTTGGTCTTATTATTTTCTTGTGCCAAGGAGAAAGAAAAAGAAAAAACATTTAATATAGGACAACAATCAACTACTATTGTCGACGAATCCAGGGATCGCCCAATAGTTATAGAAATATGGTATCCTACCTATGATTCTTTAATCACAAAAGAAACTAAAAGCACCCGTAAGGAACTTTTTAAAAACATCAAGACAATTCCTAATGCATCAATGCCAGAGGGAAAATTTCCACTATTACTTGTTTCTCACGGTACAGGGGGCAATCGTTTTTCTCTTACCTGGTTTATAGAGGACATGGTCAAAAAAGGATATATCGTAGTCTCTGTAGATCACTACGGTAATTCTACTTTTAATAAACTGCCCAGAGAATTTGTAAAATGGTGGGAACGTGCTATTGATATCAAATATACACTAACTACAATTCTAGAAGATACAGAAATTGGACCTAAAATAGATCGGTCCAAAATTGGCGGAGTTGGTTTTTCTTTGGGAGGATATACTAATATTGCATTAGCAGGTGGTTATGTAGATAGAGAGGTGAAAGATAGTGATGAGCCTGATACGGATCGTGAGATGCCTCCAGAGTTTCCCCAAACCGATGAGATTATAGATTTTGATACCGATAGTTTGATTGTAGCATCCTATAACACCCATAAAGATCATGTAAAAGATGATCGAATAAAAGCCTTTTTTGTAATGGCTCCTGCTATAGGGTTTGGTTTTCATTCTAAAAAACAAACCGAAACCATCACTGCACCGGTATACATTGTTGCAGGAAAAGGAGACACAAATACGCCTGTTAAGCATAATGCAATACATTATCACAATTTAATCCCGACAAGTAAAATTCATCTTTTTGGAGAACATGTCGATCACTATATTTTCTTAAACGAAGCCACAGAATTTGGAAAAAAAGTAGCTCCAGAAATTACTATCGATCATCCTGAGGTAAATCGCAAGGAAATACATCAACAAACCATGCAACTCGCTCTTGATTTTTTTGAAAAGAACCTGTAAATAAAGATATGTTCATATTTTTGAGTTTCCTATATCGTTTCTTATAAGAAACCGTATAACTATACTTTGGTGTATCTTGTAACAAAAAAGAAACACATTCGTCTTGAGCATATGAACAGAACATTATATTGGTATTGTATTCTTTGTATAGTTTCGGCATCGGCTTTTGCGCAGCAAAGCACTACAACTATTTCGGGACAGATTTTGGATAAGGAAACCAATGAACCCATTGTTTATGCCTCTATTTATATTAAAGATCTAGCTATAGGAACAACCTCAAATGAAGAAGGTTATTTTACTTTTTATGTTCCCAAAAGGCAAGAAGATGCTTCAATAATAGTATCTATGATTGGATATGAGTCTATTGAGAAAAAAGTACGTACATTTTCTGATCATCAAAAAATCATATTGAGTTCTAAAGTTAATAGCCTGGACGAAGTAGTGATCACTTCTACCAAAAAGAAAGCGCTTACTGCAAAGGATATTATTAAAAAAGCATATAAGAGTATAAAGAACAATTACCCCAATCAACCTTATATCTTAGAAGGTTTTGTGAGAGATCTTCAGAATGAAGATGATCAGTATGTGGAGTACCTGGAGTTTGCGGCAAAATTGTATTATAAAGGTTACACCAAACAAATTGAACCTTCTGTAGAATTGGTGGAAGTACGAACAAGTCAGATTGCAGAAAAACATCCATGGAATGCGAATGAAGAGCGTAAGAATTCGATTATGGACTTGATCGAAGATGATTTCATTCGCTTTGATTATGGTCCTATTAGAGCAAAAAAAGGTTGGAATTATGAAATTGAAAGTATTCTGCCATATAACAAAAGATATGTCTATAAAATTATCGGGATCGATAAACCATTTCAAAAAGCCATACTGTATATTGATACAGAAACCTTTGCCTTTGTGAGAATGGAATTAACAAGGTCGGCTATCAATAACAGATCCTGGAGAAGAAAATTTACCAACGGATCACTACAAGTGTATTATAATGTAATTTTTGAATATCAGGAGTATAAAGGTAAAATGTATCTAAAATATCAAAAGGAAGAAGATACCTGGAAAATATTTAAAGGGTTAGAATCACAAAAACTCTTATTTATAAAAAAGCCTAAAAAAGAGCTTTTTATCAATAAGATTATTACTGATAACGTAGCCCAATATCCTTTTACAAGAAATATGAAGATTAGTACTAGCATAGAAAATCAGGCAAGACCCTATAACCAGGAATTTTGGTCAACATATAATGCACCTCAACAAACCGAAAAAGAGAGCAAAATTATTGAAGAGCTAAAAAAGATTAATTAATCGTCTTTATATAATAATTAATAATTGTTATCCGTATACTCACAATTTAAAATCATACAATATTTGACTTATTATAAATTTTGATGTTTTATTTATACCTTCAAAATACACAATAGATTCCCATACATTATTCCTAGTAAAATCTTAAAAATCTATCTCTTATCTATGTTTAATAAAATTTAAAAAATTACGACCTTTATCCATGTAATGAAATCACACAAAAACCGACTTAATAAACATGATCAAGGAGTTTAAAGAATTTTCGACCGAAGCTATACTAAAAGTTGGTAACGAAGAATTATTACAATCGTATACCAAATCAGAAATTATAGTTTTATATACTTTTATTTGGGCTAGAGAAGGTGATGCAATTATGGAGATTGACGGAATTTTGACTACGGTCGAAAAAGATACTATTGTTGTATTAACACCAGATCAATATTTTAAATTTATTAGCGGATCTGATCTAATCACATATCAGTTTAATAGAGAGTTTTACTGTATTAAAGATCATGATAAAGAAGTAAGCTGTATGGGTGTACTTTTTTATGGCAATAGTGCAGTTACTCCAATAGTTAAGCTCAATGTTACAGAACGCAATAAACTAGACCAGTTACACAGTGTATTTTTGGATGAGTTAGATACGGTAGATACTATACAGGCAGAAATGTTGCGCATGTTAATGGCTAGATTTATCATTACAACAACACGACTTATTAAACAACAGCATAATTTTGATGCATTAGATGATCAAGTTGATCTTATCAGAAGTTTTAATATTCTTGTAGATACACATTTTAGAAAGGAACATTCTGTAGCGTTTTATGCTGAGAAATTATTTAAGTCACCCAAGACATTATCTAATAATTTTGTTAAACTTAAGAAAAGTCCTTTGCAGATTATTCACGATCGCGTAATTTTAGAAGCCAAACGCCTACTTATCTATACAGACAAAACTGCTAAAGAGATCGCCTACGAAATAGGATTCGAAGACGCTTCTCATCTTAGCAGAATGTTTAAAAAGCATACGTCCTTTTCTCCTTCAGAGTTCAAAAAACAATTAAAACCAGAACCTGCAGGGAAATATTGACCAGCTTTAAGGAAAAAGTGCCATTATATCATATTTGTTTTTGCCCCAACTTTGTACTATAAAAACAACGTAAAATCTCCGAAATATATTCGGGTAAAATATATAGATATGAAAACTTCGATTCACACTATCAAAATAGCACTGTTTAGTATCTTATTTCTGTCAGCTTCTGTAAGCAACGCACAGATCATTTATGAAGACGAGCTAGAAACTGTATACCTCAGTAAAAATGCTGAAGAAGTGGTATACACAAATAATTTTAGCAACTTTAATGGTCGGCTAATTGCTACAAACCAGATCAATTTTAGAATAGAAATACAAAGAGCAAAACAAGATAAAGATTATTTGCTGTTTCTTTCTGAAAGAAGTAATCTTGAAATATTGGCATCTGCTTATCTAAAAACGATACGTAAAGGAGCGAATAGAAGTTCTGATGCAGAAGCATTTGCAAAATTCCTTAACGATAGATTACCCGAATTAATGCACCAATTTAAAAAAGACAATAACCTTGAAGAATTGTATATGTACTCAAGAAAGAATACATTTAATGGGAAAATAGACGCTTTGCCGAGTGTTTTGTAGTATAAGATTATACTAAACAAGCTAATTAAACAACAACCACAAACAAAAATGAAAAAAAAATTACCCCTATTACTACGAATCCTCGTAGCAATAATTTTGATTCAAACCCTCAGATTTAAATTTACAGCTCACCCAGACAGTGTTTATATTTTTACAAAAGTTGGACTAGAGCCTTATGGTAGAATAGGAACCGGAATAACTGAACTTATTGCCGGAATTTTGCTTTTAATACCAAAAACTGCATGGGTAGGTGCCATGTTAACACTTGGTATTATAGGAGGGGCCATTATGATGCACATTACAAAACTTGGGCTTGAAGTTAATAATGATGGTGGGGTTCTTTTTATCACTGCTGTGGTAACTTTTCTCTTAAGTGCAGTTATCTTATGGACAAAAAGAAAAGAAGTTAAATTCTTTTAATCATATATTATAGGGTATAGGGTTATATAGTACTACAATCCTAACCTCAAAAAATTAAGCATACCTCCACAATCGTGGGGGTATTTCTTTTTTAGGAAAAATTGACAAGTCCTCGGGAAAAACATTCATTTCTTTCCTCTCTTTTGTAATGCATCTTTGTACCAGAAATTAAACATTAAATAATAGGTCCCAAGCTAATTTGGAATCGAAATTTTAAAATAAAGTATATGAACATTCAGAATAAATCAATTTTCAATTTAATCGAAATTTTTCGTCAGGGAAAAAGAAAAGTAATCAATTCTATTCACGCCAAAACACATTGCGAACAAAAAGGTATTCATGATTTCTATTGTGATGCAGAACGGCCTTTTATTCAAAAATAGATGATAAAAAAGTAACTCGGGAAGATTTGACAAGTGATCGGGAAAAACATTCATTTTATACCCTTTATTTCTGCCAGATCTTTGCAGTGTTAAATTAAAATAACAAAATAAATAATAATAAACCCCGAAAAAATTTCGGGATCAAAAAACACAAAAATTATGAGCACATTTAATGTACCAACAAGAGATGAAGTAAGCGCCAATAACCAGGCAATATTTGACAACCTTAATAAGGGATTAGGTTTTGTACCTAACTTATATGCAACCTATGCACATAGTGATACAGCATTAGAAAACTATTTAACTTTTTCAAATGCAAAAACATCACTTTCTGCTAAAGAAAAAGAAGTAGTAAATCTTGCAGTTAGTCAAGTTAATGATTGTATCTACTGTTTATCTGCACACACAGCTATCGGAAAAATGAATGGATTTACAGATGAACAAATATTAGAACTTAGAGCAGGAGGAGCTTCTTTTGATACAAAGCTTGATGCACTGGCTAAATTTGCAAAAAACATTACAGAAAACAGAGGAAAAGCAGATCAAGATGTAGTAGATAATTTATTAGCATCGGGATATACCAAAGGAAATTTAATAGATACTATCGTATTAGTAGGAGACAAAACTGTTTCTAACTACTTACACAGTACAACTAAGGTTCCTGTAGATTTTCCAGTTGCTCAACCACTAGAAACCGCTTCGGTATAAGTGTAACCACATAAGATAGATACTCCACAAAAAGGAGGGCATATATACTACCCTCCTTTTTTAAGAATAATTTTAAAATCAGTAAATAATTTAAATAAATAAGTAAAATCATGAAAAAGTTAATCACAGCATTCACATTTATTTTAGCCATCACTTTTAGTGCACAAGCACAACAAGTAAAAACAGTTGCTTTAGAGCAAACTAAGGGAGAATTCACTCAGAAAGAAGTAAAATTATCTGAAGGAAGTTATGTATTTAACATTACTAATAACCAAGCAGGTACAGATGTTGGTTTTGTTTTAGTTCCTGAAGGAAAAGATGTTTCTGATGCTAAAAATCATATTGCTGCAGCATATGTAACTAAAGTAGTTGCTGAAGGTAAAACAGAAAGTTCTAAAACGGTAAAATTAGAAAAAGGAACGTACACATACTTTTGTCCTTTAAATAAAACTCCACAATATAAATTAGTTGTAGAGTAAATATTACCCGTTGTGCATTTAGTTAATATTAATTTTTAGGTTGTTTATATTTCTGTTGAATTCAAACCTATTGATATATTGAATAATGGTCATTGCTGTGATCTTTGATAAGATTCTATTTTTAAATCCCT
>NZ_VLNR01000057.1 GCF_007489275.1 Aquimarina algiphila | reverse complement strand
TTTTAAAACCTTGAGTATTTTATCGTAATTTGCTTGAAAGTTGTGCATATGAATTATAGTGTCGTAACTACAATTTACTGCCTTTTAGCAGTTTGCGCAACTTTTTCTAAATGCACAACGGGTATTTATAGTTTAAAAGCTAGTTTCCCTTCCGCAAAAACCGAAAAATTAAAGAGATTTTTAAAAGATCATTTGGATACCAAAATGACAAAAAATGGTACAATGTCAACCTGGAATTATGTTACCAAAGGAGAA
Source organism: Aquimarina algiphila (assembly GCF_007489275.1). Taxonomy (GTDB): domain Bacteria; phylum Bacteroidota; class Bacteroidia; order Flavobacteriales; family Flavobacteriaceae; genus Aquimarina; species Aquimarina algiphila. The sequence goes on along the minus strand of NZ_VLNR01000057.1, from coordinate 42,757 downwards.
ATGGGGTATACAATAAAACTTAAAAAAGGAAAACTTAATGTTCTATTGAATAAAGAGCATATATCTGTTGATTTGGTTGAAAACTTAATAGATATGTTTAGTGATCTAAAAGATATCGTAAAAGAATAAAAATTAATAATGAGTCTTATCTGTGATGGTAAGGCTCATTTTTTAGAATTGTAAATCCTCTGTATAGTTGCTCTACAAAAAATAAACGTATCATCTGATGAGAAAATGTCATTTTTGATAAAGACAATTTTCCATTTGCACGTTGATATACTTCCGGACTAAAACCATAAGGTCCTCCAATAACAAAAACTAATTGCTTGATTCCGCTATTCATATGTTTTTGAAGTACGTCAGAAAAACCTACAGAATCATATTGTTTTCCGTTTTCATCTAATAATAATAGGATATCAGAATTTACTACAGTTCCTAAGATTAATTTCCCTTCTTTCTCTTTTTGTTGAGATTCACTAAGATTTTTAGCGTTTTTAAGATCGGGAATGATCTCCATACTAAATTTAATATAATGTCCTAACCTTTTGATATAGTTAGCGATAAGGTCTTCAAGTTGTTTGTTGTCGGTTTTTCCTATTGCAATTAACTTAATATTCATTTTGTGTTGAGTTGTAATATTTCTACGTTAAAATCAGGTGGATTATGAGAGCATTGTTAAAATTTAATAGAAATCCCTTATGCTTCTAACTTCGTACTTCCGACTTCTTTTTTTACATTAGCAAAAATAACCATTCAATATGATTAGTGAAACCCAATTCAATAAAGAAATTGATTTGATCATTTCTAATGCAATTCGCGAAGATGTTGGCGATGGAGATCATAGTTCGTTGGCCTGTATTCCAGAATCAGCAATTGGTAAAGCAAAACTTTTGATTAAAGATGAAGGGATTCTTGCAGGAGTTGATTTTGCAAAGAAAGTGTTTAATTATGTGGATCCAAATATGAAAGTAGAGGTACATATAGAAGATGGGGCCTCTGTTAAATATGGTGATATTGCTTTTTTTGTTTCAGGAAGTTCACAATCTATACTTAAGTCAGAACGATTGGTACTTAATGCGATGCAAAGAATGAGTGCAATTGCAACAAAGACAAATCATTTTGTTAAACTATTGGATGGTACCGGGACTAAAATTTTAGATACAAGAAAAACCACACCGGGAATAAGAGCATTAGAGAAGTGGGCGGTTAAGATAGGAGGAGGAGAGAATCATAGATTTGCTTTATATGATATGATTATGCTAAAAGACAATCATATTGATTTTGCAGGAGGAATTACTAAGGCGATCGAGAAGACAAAAAAATATCTTTCTACACATAATCTGGATCTCAAAATTATAGTTGAAGCTCGTGATCTTAATGAGATTAAAGAGATTCTTAAAACTCAAGGTGTATATCGAATATTGATTGATAACTTTAATTATGAAGATACTAAAAAAGCTGTCGAATTAATAGGAGATTCATGTTTGACAGAATCTAGTGGAGGTATTAATGAAAACACAGTAAGAAAATATGCCGAGTGTGGAGTTGATTTTATTAGTAGTGGAGCTCTTACGCATTCAGTGTATAACTTAGATTTAAGCTTGAAAGCAGTATAATTTATGTCAAAAACTGTAGAAGATAAGCTTAATAAAATCCCTGTGATCAACCTTTTGGTTAAAATAGGGAAAAAGCTTATTCTCCCTGGTTTTGAAGGGTTATCCATTTATGATCTGATAGAAATTTATGCAATTGGCATCATAAAGGGTACATTCTCGGCTAGAGCTAGTGCTATTTCCTGGAGTTTTTTTCTTTCTTTATTTCCATTTTTACTATTTCTCCTTAACTTAATTCCGTACGTACCAATTGATAATTTTGAAAACAATTTTTTCGAATTTATTAATGGGGCATTGCCTGCACAATCTTCTGAATTTTTTTCAGGAATATTTCAGGATATCGCTTCTAATCCAAGAGGAGGTTTACTATCTACTGTTTTTATATTGTCTATACTTTTTATGACAAACGGAGTAAATGCTGTTTTTTCTGGTTTCGAATACTCTTATCATGTTACACTTAATAGAAATTTTGTTAGACAGTACTTGGTAGCTTTAGGAGTATCCATAATTGTGGCATCTTTATTGTTAATTACGGTAATAGGAACCTTATATTTTTCATATTTGGTAGATGATTTAAATAGAATGGGAGTTGTGGATGATACCGTTTTTTGGTTAACATTGGGGAAATATGCATTATTTGTTTTTATGATATTTGTAATTATTGCTACATTGTTTTATTTCGGAACTTCTGAGGGAAAGCAAAATAAATTCTTTTCTCCCGGAGCATTTATGACCACCTTTTTGATTGTTATAACGACCTACCTTTTTGGAATTTACATTGATAATTTTTCAAATTATAATAAACTATATGGTTCTATAGGAGCTATGTTAATCTTGATGTTGTATATATGGCTTAACGCTAATTTATTATTGTTAGGTTTCGAATTAAACGCATCATTAAATCAATTAAGAAAAAACTTTAACACTTAATAATAAACACTTAAACTAATTTCAAAATGAAAAAAATCAACGTATTATTTTTTATCTTAATTACAATTATTTCTACTTCTGTATCAGCTCAGACCAAAGTAGGAGATGTAACCCTACCAGATAATGTTAAGTTTAACGGAGAGGATTTGGTAATTAATGGAGCAGGAACTAGAGAGAAATTCATTTTTGATATTTATGTCGGAGCTTTATATCTAAAGAAAAAAAGCAGTAGTGCAAGTACGATTGCTAAAACAGATGAAACTATGGCAATTAAATTACATATAGTATCTGGTATGATGTCTAGAAGTAAAATGGCTAATGCATTACGAGACGGGTTTAAAAAGTCAACCAATGGAAAGACAGAGAAACTAAATAGTAGAATAGAAAAATTTATTGGCTTTATAAAAGAAGAGATAGAAGTAGATCAAATTTATGATATTGTTTATGAAAAAGGCAAAGGAAGTGTAATCTATAAGGATGGTAAAGAGAGAGGGCATGTAGAAGGGTTAGATTTTAAAGAAGCACTTTTTAATATTTGGTTAGGAACTAAACCTGCTGATAAAGATCTCAAGATAAAAATGCTAGGTAATTAGTAATCAATACGATATAATCGTATTTTTGTTAAAAATCACTGTAAATAAGTCAAAATGTATTGTGCGTGCATAATATTTTTATATATTTGTCCGTTGGAAAATTGGAATAATAAAAAAATATTAATTACCCCTCCCAAATTAAATACTTATTTATAATGAAGAAAATTACTTTAGTATTGGTAGCGCTTATCACGTTGTCTACTACTACGGCACAAATTAAGGTGGGTTCAGCAACTTTACCTATTGAAGAGAAATTCGGTGATGTGGATCTTAAGATAAACGGATACGGAAAGAGAGAAATGCTTTGGATTGACCTGTATGCGGGAGGTCTTTATTTAACAAATAAAACAAATGACTCTAAAGTTGTTCTTGATGCGAATGAAAATATGGCCATAAAACTAGACATTATATCTGGTTTTGTAACTCAGTCTAAAATGATTAAAGCAGTAAAAGATGGTTTCGAAAAAGCCACTTTTGGAAACACTAAAGCGTTAGACGGAAGAATTAATAAGTTCATTGGTTTTTTCTCTGAGCCTATCGTCAAAAAAGATGTTTTTGACTTGGTTTATATTAAAGATGTAGGCGTAAAAGCTTTTAAAAATGATAAAGAGCTAGGTTTGATCGAGGGTAGAGATTTTAAATATGCATTATTTAAAATATGGTTAGGAGAAGATCCAGCTAGTGAATCATTAAAGAAAGGAATGTTAGGATTATAATAGTAATAATCCTATAAAAATAGACCAAAAAAGCTATCTATAATAAGATAGCTTTTTTGGTTTTTTACAGTATTTTTATATGTAACTCATAAACACAAATATTCAAAATATGAAGATTTTTTTTAAACTACTTTTTGTAATACTGGTATTTAGTTGTGGAGTAACAACTGCTCAACAACAAATTATAGGAAAATGGAAAACAATTGATGATAATACAGGAAAGCCAAGATCTATTGTTGAAATTTATAAAAAAGGAGATAAATTATTTGGTAAAATATCCAATATACTTGATGAAGCCGAACGAGGAAACCTTTGTGTAGAATGTAAAGGAAAAGATTATAACCAACCTATAGAAGGCATGGTAATTATTAAAGGCCTGGAAAAAGATGGAAATGAATATGAAGATGGAACTATTTTGGATCCAGAAAATGGAAAAGTATATCGATGTAAAATTTGGATTGATGAAAGCGATCCAAATGTCCTTAATGTAAGAGGATATATAGCATTTTTGTATAGGACCCAAAAATGGATTAGAGTATAATTACATTCTTTTTTTCTGCCTTTATTTGTTAATAAATTACATTTTAACATTTTTTTAGTGTTAGTTTTTAAAATATTAAGGACTAAACCCCCAGTAATCTATAAAAAACTAACAATGAAAAAAATAATTACTCTAGCGATTGCAACCATCTTTACAGTATCTGCTATAGCACAAATTAGAATAGGAAGTGTAGTAGTTCCCGAAAAAGTAACTTTTGATGGAGAAGAATTGATATATAACGGAGGAGCAATGAGAAAAGTTTTATCTTTTAAAACTTATGCTGGAACTTTATACACAAAAAATAAATATGATAACGATAAGAAAGTATTAGATTCTGACGAGACTATGGCAATTCGTTTAAATATTGCTTCCAAAAAAGTGACTAATGAGAGAATGATTAAAGTATTTAGAAAAGGATTTGATGACGCTATGTTTGGGAATACTCAGAGTTTAGATGCGAGAATAGAAGATTTTCTCAAACTATTTAATTCAAAAATGGAAGTTAATGATTTTTATGATCTTGTTTATCTTAAAGGAAAAGGTATCAAGACATATAAAAACGGGAAAGAACTTGGATTTATTGAAGGTAGAGATTTTAAATATGCACTATTTAAAATATGGTTAGGAAATGAACCAGCATGTGAAATTATAAAAGGAGGAATGCTAGGAGTTAGTAAGTAAAACCAACATAAAATAATAGAAAATCCGACTTATTCTTAAGTCGGATTTTTTTATTCTCAAAATTAAACTTTGTTCTATGAGTTAAACTCGTATTTTTGTTTTATACACTTAACTATTTTGGTTCTCGTTATACTTAATAATGTCATATTTTATAAATGTAATTCTTCCTATACCTCTCGATAAAGAGTTTACTTATAGTATAAATAAAACCGAGGCTGCTTTTTTAAAGCCAGGAATGCGTGTTGCCGTTCAGTTTGGAAAAAGTAAAGTGTATGCTGCTTTGGTAACCAAAATCCATGAAACACCTCCTTTGGTATATGAAGCCAAGGAAATAGAGCATATTCTTGATGAATTTGCAATTGTTACACCTCAGCAATTAAAGATCTGGGCTTGGATTTCTGAGTATTATATGTGTACAAAAGGAGAGGTAATGAGAGCAGCACTCCCTGGTGCATTTTTATTAGAAAGCGAAACTATAGTTTTTAAAAATGAACAAACGTCTTTTGATGAATCTTTGCTAAAAGATGATGAATTTTTGATTTTTGAAGCATTACAATATCAAAGTGTATTGAGGGTACAAGAGATCATGAATATCATTGGTAAAAAGAATGTTCTTCCAGTGATTAAAAGATTGTTAGAAAAAGAGGTAATTACTGTTCAGGAAGAGATTTATGAACAGTATAAACCCAAAATAGTTAGATTTGTTAGGTTGCACAAGGAGTATAATAAAGAAGCATCTCTACGTGATTTGTTAGACTCTATGACTCGTTCTCCAAAACAACGAGAAGTATTGTTGCACCTTTTTACATTACAAGCTCAAGCTAATAAGCCAATTAAGGTTAGTGAACTCATAAAAACTTCCAATAGTTCATCATCGGTTGTAAAAACTCTTATCAATAAGGGCATTTTAGAAGAATACCACCTGCAAAGGGATCGAGTTGAATACGAAACTGGAAAAAATGGAGAGTCAAAGGAGTTAAATGAATATCAGCATAAAGCTTTTCTAGAAATTGAAAACTCCTTTAAAGAGAAAGATGTGTGCTTATTTCATGGAGTTACTTCATCAGGAAAAACAGAAGTATATGTAAAACTGATAGAGAAAGTTATCCAAGAAGGAAAACAAGTTCTGTATTTGTTACCAGAAATAGCTTTGACAACACAACTCATAACTAGATTGCAGGAGTATTTTGGAGAGAAATTAACAGTGTATCATTCTAAATATTCTGTTAATGAGAGGGTAGAGGCTTGGAATAATGTAAAAGCTGGAAAATCTAAAGCACAAGTGATTATTGGAGCGAGATCGGCTATATTCTTACCTTTTGTGAATTTAGGGCTTATTGTTGTTGATGAAGAGCACGAAAATACATTTAAACAATATGATCCAGCCCCCAGGTATCATGCTAGAGACACTGCTATTGTTTTAGCAAAAATGTTTGGTGCTAAGGTAGTATTGGGATCAGCTACTCCAGCTTTAGAGACCTATTATAATGCTAATCAAGGAAAATACGGTTTTGTTCAATTGACAAGAAGATTTGGTAATGTGCTAATGCCAGAAATTAACCTTGTAGATGTAAAAACAAAATACAAGAAAAAAGAAATGACAGGGCATTTTAGTGATACTTTGTTGATAAGCATAAGAGAAGCATTAGCAGAAGGTGAACAAGTAATTCTTTTTCAGAATAGAAGAGGATATTCTCCGGTTGTAGAATGTAATACTTGTGGTCATTCACCACAATGCCCTAACTGTGATGTTAGTCTAACGTTTCATAGCTATAGAAATCAATTGAGATGTCATTATTGTGGATATCATATCGCAATGCCTCAAAAATGTATAGTTTGTGAGAGTGTTGATTTGACAACCAAAGGTTTTGGAACAGAGCAAATCGAGAATGAATTACAAGAACTTTTTCCTGATCATGCTATAGGTAGAATGGATCAGGATACTACTAGAGGGAAACACGGTTATGAAAAGATTATAAATCGTTTTGAAGAGGGGGATATTGATATTATGGTGGGAACACAAATGCTTTCGAAAGGATTAGATTTTAGAAATGTAAGTTTAGTAGGTATAATGAATGCTGATAATCTGCTTAATTTTCCTGATTTTAGAGCGCATGAGCGCAGCTTTCAACTCATGCAACAAGTAGCAGGAAGAGCTGGGAGAACCAAAAAAAGAGGGAAAGTATTAATCCAGACATATAACCCATATCATCAGATACTACAACAGGTATCGGTTAATGACTATTTAGGGATGTATAAAGATCAAATCGAAGAAAGGCATCAATATAAATATCCTCCTTTTTATAAAATTATAAAAATTACAGGTAAACATAAGGACTATAATAAAGTAAACGATGCTATGGATTGGTTAGGAGTATCGTTTAGAAATGTGTTTAAATTAAATGTATTAGGTCCAGAGTTCCCTCCAATATCAAGAATAAGAAATCAGTATCATAAAAATATAATCATAAAAATACCACAAAAACAGTCTTTACAAAAAACTAAAGAGGTGATAAAAAAGATAAATACATCTTTTAAAAGTATAAAAGAATTCTCTGGAGTGAGAATAATAATAAACGTAGATAATTATTAACTATTTAAAGCTTCAATTAAAGAATGTTTTTTATGTCTGCTAAGTGGAATTTTTTCATCAGCGATTTCTATATTTCGACTATTATATCGCTCTACTTTATCCAAATTCACGATATAAGACTTATGAATTCTTAAAAAGCGATCACTAGGAAGTTGCGCTTCAAAAGACTTCATAGTTGCTAAAACTACAATAGGATCACCTTCTTCCATGATTAGTTTTACATAATCACCCAAAGCCTCTACATACTTCAATTGATTTAAGAAAATCTTTCGCTTTTTTAGATTACTTTTTACAAAAATATAATCATCATCCTCAACAGCAGCATTTTCCCCTCCTAGGCGAGACATACTTAATGCTTTGTCAACAGCTGCATTAAAGCGATCTTTCTTAAGAGGTTTTCTTAAATAATCTACCGCATCATAGTCAAAAGCTTTAAAAGCATATTTTGTTTTTCCTGTAACAAAAATAATATGAGGTTTGTTTTCTAAGTCATCCAAAAGATCAAAACCGGTAAGGATTGGCATTTCGATATCTAAAAACAACAAATCTACTTGAGTATCAAGTAAACCATTTTTGGTTTCAATAGCATTATTCCATTCAGCCACTAATTCTAGTGAAGAATGTTCGTCTATTAGCTTTACAATAGCTAGTCTTTGGAGGCGGGAATCATCTACTACCGCACATTTTAATTGAGATTGCTCCACTTGTTTAGTGTTAATTTCTAAATACAATATTAATGAATATATCTTATTTGCACAAACAATTTTGGCTTTTTATCGATAAAAATAGTGTTTCATCGAAATAGCTTTGGTACCCTATGCTACTTCGTTATATAAGGCCTAGATAGGTGTCAATTAATGAATATGGTGTGTATTGTTTATATTGAGTAGGGTTACTGATTTCTTATAAGTGATTCAATGCTTCTTTCAATTTTTGTTTTTTCATACGACTTATTGGTATTTTCTCGTCATTTATTTCCATATAATGAGCGCTAAAACGTTCTATTTTATCAAGGTTGACTATGTATGATCTATGTGCTCTGAAAAAATGATTTGATGGTAATAATGATTCAAGAGAAGTCATAGTGCCAAGTACCACTAGAGGGCTACTGTCTTCTAAATGTATTTTGGCAAAATCTTTTAAAGCAGAAACATATAAAATATGATTTAGAAATACTTTATATTTTTTTATTCCACATTTAATAAAAACAAACGGATCATTTTCTTGGGTAAGGGGTTGAGACTTTATGGTGAATGTATCTATAACTTTTTCTATAGCAATGTTAAACCGTTCCTTTCTTATAGGTTTTTTTAAAAAATCTAAAGCATGATAATCAAATGCTTTATGTGCATATTTTGTTTTTCCTGTAACAAAAATAATATGGGGTTTATTTTCTAAATCATCTAAAAGGTCAAAACCGTTAAGGATTGGCATTTCGATATCAAGAAATAAAACGTCTATCTTAGTGTCTAATAAACCATTTTTTGCCTCAATGGCGTTGTTCCATTCTTTAGCCAATTCTAATCTAGGATGTTTTTTGATAAGTTTAATAACGGATAAGCGTTGCGTCGTTGAATCATCAACCACAGCACATTGTATTAAGGGGTGTTTCATTGTTTTGGGATTTAAGACAATACAATAGTAGTAAAAAATAATCTAAATATCCATTAAATTGAGTATTTTATCGACGAATTGTGTTTTTTGTCGATAAATTGAATTTCATTGATTTGTTGCGAATTGAAGATTTTTGCAGATGTGCTCAGGGGGTTTGAATATTCAAAAAATAGTGTTACTTTTGCAGCCAATTTTAATTTAAACTTAGATTTTTATGAATCAATACGAAACTGTTTTCATCTTGAATCCCGTTTTATCTGAAGATCAGATAAAGGAAACAGTTAAGAAATACGAAGACATTCTTGTTTCTAATGGTGCCAAGATGATATCAAAAGAGGATTGGGGGCTTAAAAAGCTTGCTTATGCAATCCAACACAAAAAAAGTGGTTTTTATCACTTATTTGAATACCAAGTACCTGGTGAAGCTATAAACGCTTTAGAAGTTGAGTACAGAAGAGATGAAAGAGTAATGCGTTACCTTACCGTACGTCTTGATAAGCATGCAATTGCTTGGGCAGAGAAGAGAAGAACTAGAAACAAACAAAAAGCTTAATTATGTCATCTATAGAACAACAAGCTAAAGGAAAGAAAGACGGAGAGATCAGGTATCTTACTCCTCTTAATATAGATACTACAAAAACTAAGAAGTATTGTCGTTTCAAAAAATCAGGTATAAAATATATTGATTATAAAGATCCTGATTTCTTAATGGCATTTGTAAATGAACAGGGTAAATTGTTACCACGTCGTCTTACAGGAACTTCATTAAAATATCAACGTAAAGTAAGTGTTGCTGTTAAAAGAGCAAGACATTTAGCATTGATGCCATACGTTGGAGATTTATTAAAATAAAATTCGTCATAACATATTATGGAACTTATATTAAAGAAAGACGTTGAGAATCTAGGATTCGCAGACGATGTAGTAGAAGTTAAGAATGGTTATGGTCGTAACTATTTAATCCCTAATGGATTTGCACTTTTAGCAACTCCTTCTGCAAAAAAAGTACTTGCTGAAACATTGAAACAACGTGCTTTTAAAGAGAAGAAAGAGATTGAAGATGCAGAGAAAGTAGGTAAGAAACTTAGTGGATTAGAAATCAAAATAGCAGCAAAAGTTGGATCTGGAGATAAATTATTCGGTTCTGTATCTAATGCTGATGTTGCAGAAGCATTTGCTAAGCAGGATGTAGAATTAGAGAAGAAATTTATTACTGTACCAGGTGGAACAATCAAACGTTTGGGTCAGTATGAGGCTTCTGTTCGACTTCATAGAGAAGTAATCGTTCCTGTTTCTTTTGAGGTAGTGCCTCAAAATAAATAAGGTAGAAAACAGTTAATAACTGTTTTATAATATTTATAAAAATCGCTCTTATGAGCGATTTTTTTATTTTAAATTTATTTAATTAACATAAAGTTTTTGCTACATGAAACAAATTATCTTTTTTATTTTAGTATTAACAGGGGTTACAATCAATGCTCAGGTAACTACATCTAATATTTCGGGAGTAGTTTATGATAATAATAATCAATTGTTACCAGGTGTAAATGTAACTGCAGTTCATCAACCTACAGGAACAAATTATGGCGGAGTTACAAATTTTGATGGCCGTTTTGATTTGATTAACCTTAGAGTAGGTGGACCGTATCGAGTTACTATTAGTTATGTTGGGTTTAAAAAACATTTAGTAGATAATATTAATCTTCAGCTAGGTCAGACCTTTAATGTTGACGTAGTGATGGTTGAAGATGATAATCAATTAGAAGAAGTTGTTATTACTTCACAAAAGAGTACTACTTTTAGTAGTGAACGTACAGGTGCTGAAACGAGTATAGGCAGGAGAGAGTTAAAAGCCTTGCCAACAATTACGCGTTCTGCTGCTGATTTTTATAGATTAGAACCTACGGCTTCAAGTAATGGTTCTTTTGGAGGGAGGAATGACCAGTTTAACAATTTTAGCTTAGATGGTTCTATATTTAATAACCCTTTTGGATTGGATGCTGCTACTCCAGGTGGGCAGACTAATGCGCAACCTATTTCATTAGATGCGATCGATCAGATTCAGGTGTCTACAGCGCCATATGATGTTACACAGGCTGGATTTACAGGAGCTTCTGTAAATGCAGTAACAAAAAGTGGAACTAATCAGTGGAAAGGAACTGTATATGGGTTTTATAGAAATCAAGATATGACTGGTGATAAAGTTGGAGATGATGATATTATTGTACCTGATTTAATACAAGCTCAATATGGAGCTAGTATTGGTGGTCCTATCATTAAGAATAAATTATTTGTTTTTGGTAATTTTGAAAAAGATGACAGAGAGGATTTAGGTTCTAATTTTTTGGCATCAAGACCGGGTTTAACAGGAGCAAATGTATCTAGAGTATCTGCAGAAGACTTGGACTATGTGTCACAGCAATTAAGTGCTTTAGGATATGAGACCGGTGCATACGAGGGGTATACGCACGATACAGAATCTATTAAAGGGATTCTTAAGCTAGATTGGAATATTAATGATAATCATCGTGCAGCTTTTATTTACAATTTTCTGGATGCTTCAAGAGATTTACCGGCAAACAGAGAAGCAATCGGACGTAGGGGACCAGATTTAACAACATTGCAATTTAGAAATTCTGGATATAGAATTAACAATAAAATTACTTCATTTCTAGTAGAATTAAACTCTAATTTTAAGGGTAATATTTCTAATAAATTCCAGGCTGGTTACACTTTCTTTGATGATAGTAGGGATCCATTTTCTACTCCAGCTCCACCAATCAACATTCAGCAAGATGGAGTACGGTATATTGTTGCGGGTCACGAACCTTTTTCAATCAATAATAGATTAGAGCAAAAAGTATATCAAGTAACTAATAATTTAAATATAGTAACAGGTAATCATACAATCACGCTAGGAGGGTCTTTTGAGCGTTTTGAATTTGATAATTCATTTAACTTAGGAGTTTATGATTTTGGAGGAAATGATGCTTTAGGTCAGAGACCTGTTAGTACATTTTTTGATTCTTTTCAAAGTGTAAGAATTAATCCTGCATTACCAGTAGGGTCTAGTTTTGAAGAAGCTATAAATAATGGAACAATAGCAGCAGCTCTGGCAAATGCTCAAAACGTATTTGATAACAATAACGCCACAGATAATTGGGCTTTGGCTGAAACTAATGTAGGACAATTGGCTTTTTATGCTCAGGATAAATGGAAAATAAATGATAAACTAACATTAACATATGGTCTGAGAATAGATCAACCGTTATATTTTGATACCGAAGATAAAATTGCTGAGAATATAGAAAGAGGTGCTGGTGGAACATTCCCAGATGGAAATTATCAACCAGGAATTACCTACTTTGATGAAAATGGAAGTAGCTTACAGTTGAATAGTTTAGATCTCCCTACCAGAAGATTATTGGTGTCTCCAAGACTTGGGTTTAATTATGATGTAAAAGGCGATAAAACTTTTCAAATTCGAGGGGGAACAGGAATTTTTACAGGTCGTTTGCCTTTTGTTTGGATAGGGAATCAAGTGGCAAATCCTAATTTCTTTTTCTATACAACCTCTTCTCCAGACTTTAGATTTCCACAGGTATGGCGAAATAGTTTAGGTTTGGATTACAAGTTTAAAAATGGAATTGTAGCATCAACAGACCTTATTTATACAGAGGATGTGAATGCTCAAATGGTTAGAAATTATGGTCTTAGTACGCCATCAGGAACATTAAATGGGGTTGATAATAGACAAATCTATTTGCCATCTGATAGGGCTGTTAATGAATTTGGAGGACCTACAAATGCTTATGTGTTTACAAATACTAATGTAGGGTATTCTTTTAACTGGTCGTTTAAATTGCAAAAAAACTTTAGTAACGGAATATTTGCAAGTATTGCTTATAATTTCCTAGAAGCAGAAGATGCAAGTTCATTGGATGCAGAGATTTCTAGTGATGCGTTTGATAGAAACCCGGCATTAGGAAATGTAAATCAGGCTGTAAGTTCTACTGCTCGTTATGGAGATAAACATAGGATAGTTGGCCAGATTAATAAAGCATTTAGTTATGGTAAAAACAAAGAATGGAGAACATCTATTGGTGCATTTTATGAATATGCTCAAGGAGGACGATTCTCATACACATATTCTGGAGATATAAATGGAGATGGTTCTCCATTAAATGATTTAATCTATATTCCAACGCAAGATGATTTGGCAACTTATAATTTTAGCGGTACTTCTTTTAATGAAAGAGAAGCTCAAAGAGTTGCATTAGAAGCTTATATTCAACAAGACGAATATTTAAGAGAACGTCGAGGAAGTTATGCAGAAAAATATGGGATACTAAGTCCTTGGAGAGGACGTTGGGATGTAAAACTGCTTCAGGATTATGATATAAAGGTTGGTGATCGAACAAATACTATTCAGTTTAGTTTAGATATTTTGAATTTTGGAAACCTATTAAATTCTGATTGGGGAGTGATAGAGATTCCTGTTAATGATCAACCGATTGGAGTTAGTGTAGATAATACAGGTACTCCTACATATACTTTTGATGCTACACAAACCAGTACGTTTGCTAATGATTTTAGTTTAGATTCAAGATGGCAAGCACAAGTTGGATTGAGGTATATCTTTAACTAAAAAAAATAAAAATGATTTATAAAAAAGAGGCCTTATGTTAAGAGCCTCTTTTTTTATAATTAAACCACTTTAGTATCTATGGGGTAATTAATCGATAAATTAATAATGCTGTACGTTTAGTTAAGGCTTCAAAAGTAGTTAGGTCCAAAGTTTCTTTTGGAGTGTGCGCACCACTACCCATAGTACCTAGTCCATCTAAGCAATCTACATAATCTGCAACAAAGGAAGTGTCTGCAGCGCCACGTTTACCTGGGTCATATGCTTCAACAATACCTTGGTTAAGATCTTTACTCACTTCGTTTAAGAGTGTTAGTAGTTTTATGTTACCCTTAGTTGGTTGCATTGCAGGATAGCTGTCTTTAAACGAGATCGAAGCACTTGTATGAGGTAAGTTTTTTGATACTATTTCTTTCATTTTAGAACGTGTCTTTTCTTTTTGTTCTTCAGAAATAAATCGAAGCCCTCCTTTTACAAGAACAGTTTGAGATACTACATTACTTTTTCCAAAAGCGACTCCTTTTGCTGTGGAGTTGTTAAACTCTATGTCAGTTCCTCCTAATATCACTCCTGGATTAAAAGTTAGAAACTTTTCTCCTCTTACGTCATTATAAAAAGAATTTAAAATTCTTGACGCTTCGAAAATAGCACCCGCTCCAACACGCTCATTAAATATTCCTGAAGAATGTGCTCTTTTGCCTTTAACTTGTAATTCCCATCCAGAAGACCCTCTTCTAGCTACAGTAGCATAATTGAAGCCTGTAGAAGTTTCAAAACCTAGCGCGATATCACTTTTTTTAGCGGCATCAATTAGATCTTTTCTGCTTATATCTAGAGGTTTGCCTGTGCTTTCTTCATCTCCCGTAAAAGCAACTATGATTTGTGAGTCTTTTAATAATTTATTTTCATAAAGAGCTTTTAGGGCATATAAAACAACTACGTCTCCGCCTTTCATGTCATTTGTACCAGGTCCGTAAGCAATATCCCCATCTCTTTTGTATTCTTGAAAAGGACTGTCTTTTTCAAACACGGTGTCTAAATGTCCAATAAGCAAGAGTTTCTTTCCTTTGGTCCCTGAGGTTTCTGCAAATAAATGCCCAGCACGATTTACTTTGGTTGGCATATCAATCCAACGGGTGTTGAAACCTATGTCATCAAATTCTTTTTTAAAGACCATTCCGACTTCTTTTACTCCCTTGTGATGCATTGTTCCGCTATTAATATTGACTACCTTTTCTAAAAACTTAATAGCAGATTCGTGATTTGTTTCTATAGTGGTAATTATCTTCTTTTCAGTTTTAGATAATTTTTGTGCGTTTATACTATTATACATGAATAGAAAAAGGCAGGTGTAAAAGGTGGAGATTGCTCTTGATGAGTTCATTTTTTATGTAATATTTATGTGTTGATGTATAAATATAAGAACTTTACGATTTACTTATACATAAAGGTTGGATGAGTGTTATAAGGATTGGATTATTATTTAGTTTTTATCTTTTTATACTTATTTTTGCAGTCAATTTTTTTAGAATAGATGAAATATCAACGATTAAGTAAAGAGCAGTTAGAAGAACTGCATGTAGAGTTTATCAACTTTTTGGCAACACAATCTATTACTGCAGAAGAGTGGAATGAGATTAAAATCGATAAACCTCAGGTGGCAGAAGATGAAATCGATGTTTTTAGCGATCTGGTATGGGAAAAAGCACTTCAAAACGCAAAGTATCTTGAGCATTTTTCAAAAGATCAAATACATTTATTTGAGTTAACAGAAGATCAAATGCTTCTTATTGCTATAAAAATTAATAATGATGCAATTGATGTCACTACAAAAGAAGGGTATCAGTGGTTGCAACAAAATCTTTTAAATGACGAAGTGGTGTTTTATAATGCATCCAAAGAGTATACAGAAGATAAAAACCTTGATAAGTTTAAACTGATACAAAAAGGAGCAAATATTACAAAAGGAGAATTGTATCATTACTTTGCTAAACTAGTTCAAGGTAGAGAGTAATTTTAAGATTCAACTGTTAGAGATGGGGTGTTATTCATAACGTAAAGACTCTATAGGATCTTGTTTTGCAGCTTTTACAGCAGGATATAGTCCAGATACTACAGCAATTATAAAAGAAATTGTAGTTGCTGCGATAATAGCTAACCAGGGTGTGCTAAATGAGAAATTTGCTAAGGATGATATTCCTCCTCCAATAAGTATTCCCAAGATAATACCAACAAGACCACCAATCTGGCCAATGATTATGGTTTCCATAAAAAATTGACCGGCTATAGTGTGTTTTTTAGCGCCTAATGCTTTTCTAACCCCAATTTCGCGTGTTCGCTCTGTTACAGAGACGAGCATGATATTCATTAAGGCAATAGAAGAGCCAAAAATAGTAATAATACTTATTATCCATGCAGCATAATATAGATATACTGTAATGCTTGCAATACGATTAAGGAGGTCATCACTGCGTTCTAGACCAAAATTGTTTTCTTCAACAGGGTTAAGACCTCGAATGTTTCTAAAAGTAATAATAGCTTCATCCTGAGCGCCTTCAATAAATTGCTTGTCATCTACTTTTACACTGATTCCGTAATTAATATTAGGAAGTGTAAATATGGATCTTGCTATTTGCAAAGGAATAAGAACTCGTAAATCTTGATTGTTTCTAAAAGTAGCTCCTTTGCTTTCAAGAAGACCAATAACTTTAAATTTTACACCTCGAATACTAATCGTTTTACCAATCGGATTAATATTCTTGAATAAGTTTTTTTTAAAGTCGGACCCAATTAAACATACATGGTTATTGTTTTCAACATCAAAAAAAGTAAAATTTCGTCCATTGTCAATTTCGGTTCCGGTATTTTCAAGATAATTTTCGTTAATACCCACTACAGAAACCTCAGGATCTGTTTTTTCATTTTCATACTTTACTTCTGCATTACGAGTGCCTGTAAAATGAATAGAGGTTTTTGAAAAAGGATAGCTGAACCTATCTTTAAATTCCTTTACATTGCGATAACTGATAATCGGATTGATTTTTTCTCTATCTCTATTGTTTCGGGTATTGAATTCATAACGCTGAAGATTAAATGTATTTGCTCCCATAGAGGCAAAATCTCCAGAAATAGTATTTTCTAAGGCTCCAACTAATGTAAGTATTCCTACCAATGATGTTATCCCAATTGCAATGATGAGTATGGTGAGGACAGTTCGTAAAACTTGACCTTTTATAGAATCCATTGCAATTCTGATATTTTCTCTAAAAAGTGAAAACATAATAGTTTTTAAAAGTGTGTTCTTGCTATAAGACTACAAAACATGATTAAAGTTACTCAAAAAAACTAGATTTTTTTGAGAGTATTAGTGATGGGCTTTATACTTTTTTTAGATATTTGCAGCTTCGATAGGTGGTAGTGGTAAATAAGATACATGCATTGAGGTATGTTTGTTTCTGATTATCAGTGTGCTGCCTTCTATTTATTATAGATCATAAACAAGTATAATGGCACAAAAACCGTCAATACCAAAGGGAACCAGGGATTTTTCACCTATAGAGGTGGCTAAGAGAAACTTTATTATAAATACAATCAAAGATCAATTTAAATTATTTGGTTTTCAGCCTATAGAAACACCAAGTTTTGAGAATAGTGAAACTTTGATGGGGAAATATGGAGAAGAAGGTGATCGATTGATTTTTAAGATATTGAATAGTGGTGATTATTTAAATAAAGTAGATGATGTTATATATGAAGCAAAAGATAGTTTTAGAATGACTTCTAAGATTAGTGAAAAAGCGCTTCGCTACGATCTAACTGTCCCTTTTGCAAGATATGTGGTACAACATCAAAATGAAATTGATTTTCCATTCAAAAGATTTCAAATTCAACCGGTTTGGCGAGCAGATAGACCTCAAAAAGGAAGGTTTAGAGAATTTTATCAATGTGATGCAGATGTAGTAGGAAGTAAATCGTTATTGCAAGAGGTTGATTTTATAACCTTGTATGATGCAGTTTTTACCAAATTAAACCTTAAGGGAGTTACTATTAAACTTAATAATCGAAAAATTCTTTCTGGTATTGCAGAAGTTATTGGTGCTAGTGATAAGTTAATCGATTTCACAGTAGCATTGGATAAGTTGGATAAAATTGGCGAAGATGGTGTAAAGAAAGAAATGCTTGGTAAAGGAATCTCTGAAGATGCAATTGAAAAGGTAAAACCTTTATTTCAGTTTACCGGAACGACATCAGAGAAGATAGAAAAATTGAGAAATATGCTAGCTTCTTCTCAAGAAGGGATGCAGGGAGTAGAAGAATTACAGTTTATTGTTGACGCGATTAATAAAATTCCTTTAAAAACTGCAATATTAGACTTGGATGTTACGTTAGCAAGAGGATTAAATTATTATACAGGTGCTATTTTTGAAGTGTCTGCGCCTGATACTGTAAAAATGGGATCGATAGGAGGAGGAGGAAGATATGATGACCTTACGGGTATTTTTGGATTAAAGGATATGAGTGGTGTTGGAATTTCTTTTGGTCTCGATAGAATTTATTTGGTTCTGGAAGAATTACAACTATTTCCAGAAACGGTCGCACCATCAACACGAGCACTTTTTATAAATTTTGGTGAAGTTGAAGCATTATACTGTTTGAGTGCTGTAAATAAATTAAGAGCTGATGGTATTGTTGCCGAATTATATCCAGATAGTGCAAAAATGAAAAAGCAAATGGGGTATGCTAACAAAAGGACAATACCTTTTGTAGTGCTGGCAGGGACTTCTGAAATGAATACTAAAACATTTACTGTTAAAAATATGGAGTCTGGAACCCAAGAAGAGGTGAATTTTGAAGAATTAAAATTACTTTTGCAATAAAAAATTAGTATCTTAAAATTATAATAGAAAGTACCTATATAAAAAATACTTTAACCATTGATAGTCCTAAAATTGAAATTATGAAAAAAACCATTTTAACTATTTTTCTTAGTGCAGTACTACTATCTGCGTTTTCCTGTAAAAAAGATCCTAAATCGGATACTTTGGATACAGTAGAAGTTGCCAGAGGAGATACATCTGATTTTGTTGAAGAGGTTGATAAGGAAAAAGAACCCGAAGTTAAAAAAAAGAAAAAACCTAATAAGAAAAAGAAATCGGACTTAGATGGAAAAAAGGATTTTGAAAAAACGAACAAGTTAATCCCTATTCCAGGTACATCTGGTTATACCAAAAATTCTGCTGCAAAAAAATATATTAAAGACTATGAAAAATATGTAGCAAACTATAAAAAAGCGGTAGAAGCACATGATATGGAGTCTTTTTTAAAGTTAAATGAAGCGAGTAGTGATCTTACCAAACAGTATAATAGTTTAATGACACAACTTTCTGGTGAAGAAATAGAAAATATAAGTAAGTACATGCAAGCAAAATCCAAACAATTAAATGCATTGTCTGCTAAAATGTAAAAGCTACAGTAGTTTTAATCATAAGCCATCTTGACTCTGTTAAGATGGTTTTTTTATTGACTAAAGTTTTTAAAGTTATTGTTTATGAGGTTTTTGGAGGGTTTGACTTTTTTGAAATGTACTCTAATTCTTTATTTGCGAATAAAAAGCAAATATTATCGAATATTGATTCAGATAAATCATATTTATGTTTCATCTTCTGGTTAATCCTTATATGGTCTACTTTAGCAATATTAAATCAAACAAGCTTTGATAATGAAGATAAATCTTAGATATGAAATATTTAAGAATTAACGGTAGATTTTAACAAAAAATAAGTTCTGTATCTTAAACATGTTATATATCCAGAACTTTTCTTTGTTTTTTATGTACTATTATCGTACTTGAATAGGTGTCGAAAATACACTTTTTTTTAATGAAAACCTTACTAGAAAACTAGTCTTTTATGTGTTATGTTGATTGGTTTTCAGTTGTTAAGGTTGCATATTTTTCGTATTATTGCAATCCTGAATCTTAACATTGTTTTATGAAAATAAAATTATTACTACTTGTTATATGTTTTGTTAGTTTAAACTCTTTTAACCTTTATTCAAACGAAAAAGATTCTTTATCCTTAAAAAAGAATACTCATCCTACAAGTGAACAAAAGACAGCACAATTTGTCCAATTTCCAGAGTTGGATAAAAAATTCCCAATAGAAAATTTAGTTAATAAAATTACTTTGCCAGAGTTTACTTTTGCTAATCTCAAAAATGAATTTCGAGCTCCGGTTACTAGTGTTAACGATTCTAGATCAGAAGCTGAAAAAGGATTTAATGAGATTGATAGCACGGGTAGATGGATTTCTTCTTTTCGAAATGAAGATATTCAGGTATTACCAGTAGGAATTAAGCATAAACTTAATGAAGTCGAATATCAATTAGGGTTTACTAAAGCAAGATTTACCAAAGAGTATACAGAACTTACTGTTTTTGTAAAAATTATTTTACCTCAATCAGATGAAGAAGGGTTGCCAATAGAACTCTTTTTTGGAGCAAACAATGTTAAGTTATCTCATCAAGGAGGGATTATTGGAGAAGCTAATCTTGTCTTACTTGGAGATATATTTATACCTTTTAATGGAGGTAACTGGTTACTTATCCTCAAAGGAGGATTTGATTATAAAACTGGAGATACTCAAAACAGAACCTATGTTACTATAGATTGTGATGGTGTTAAAGAAATGGGGATAGAAGGAGAGGTGCAATTCTCTCGTAATATGATTTTACCAGTAGATGTCGCAGGAAAACCTTTACCAGAAACAGTTTCTTACCAAGGTGCGCTTAGAGAACCAATACAAATACCTAATAGAGTTAGAGGAGCTTTTAAAGCAGTTGCTTCAGACTGGAATGATATGATTGTCGAGATTAGTCTATCTCCATTTGTTATGGCTAGTCAACCTGATAAATTTATGTTTTCTGTAAATCAAGCAGTATTTGATTTTAGTGATTTAAGAACAGAAAATGTTAATTTCCCTCAGCATTATTATGATGAAGGGTTATTACTACCCAACCCCGATACTTGGAGAGGAGTGTATGTACAATCATTAAAAGTAGGTCTCCCACAAGAATTCAAAACAGAAGAAAGTATATCACAAAAAAATAGAATAACTTTTGAAGCGGCTAATCTATTAATTGATAGTTATGGTGTTTCAGGGTATTTCTCTGCAGAAAATATAATTCCAATAAAATCAGGTAGAACTTCAGAATCCAAATCTTGGGCATATTCTGTAGATAAGATAGGTATTGAATTGGCATCAAACCGATTGATTGGTGCCGATTTTAATGGACGAATATTACTTCCTATTTCTGATAAAGGGGATAAAAATGGAACAACAGCAGAAGGTGAAGATGGTAGAATGGGACTAGGTTATGCTGGTATCATTTCTGAAAATGAATATGGATTAGTAGTTTCTACTTTGGATACCTTAAGTTTTGATGTATTTAAAGCAAAAGCAGAATTATTACCTAACTCATCGGTAGAACTAATGGTAATTGATGGAAACTTCCGTCCTAAAGCTGTTCTTAATGGTCGTATGGCCATTTCTGCTAGTCAGAAAGAATCTTTGGCTAATGAAGGGAGTACATATACAACTGGTGAAGGGGATAAAAAGGAAAAACATACGGTTCAGTTTAAAGGAATAGAGTTTCAAAATTTGGTATTACAAACCACATCTCCCGTTATTCAAGTCGATTATTTTGGTTATAAGGATGAGGTGAAGCTTGCTAATTTTCCGGTTTCTATTGCCAATATCGCTTTTATGTCTAATGAGTATGAAGCGGGGATTGAGTTTGATCTCATGCTTAACCTCATGGGTAAAGAAAGTAAAGGTTTTGCTGCAGATGCACGCTTAGGAATCTTCGGTAAATTTGAGGAAGAAAATTATAAGCAACGATGGAAATATGATCGGTTAGATCTATCCAGGATCAATATCGAAGCAAATATGGGTGCAATTCAGCTAAAAGGTGGATTGGAACTTATGAATAATGACCCTGTATATGGAGATGGTTTTTCTGCAGAAATAGAAGGTACATTTGGTAGTTTTGGCCCTATTACCTGTAAAGCAATTTTTGGGAAGAATGAATTTAGATATTGGTATGTTGATGCAGCAGTAAGAGGGTTAAAGATACAAGTTGGGCCATTACAAATATCAGGATTTGCCGGAGGAGCATTTTATAAAATGACAAGAAGACCAAATGCGGGACCAGACTTTTCACCTTCTGGACTTTCGTATGTTCCTAGTGAAAATTCGAGTCTTGGTGTAAAAGCAATGGTTTTTGCCGCTATAGGAGATGAAAGTGCAATAGCAGTAGGGGCTGGTTTCGAAATAGAATTTAACAATAACGGAGGAGTAAATAGGTTAGGATTATTTGGAGAAGCTCAACTGATGAAAGCATTTGATTTCCCTAATCCTGTAGGTAAGCTTACAGATAGGCTAAGTGGAATGGTCGATAGTGAGTTGATCAATGGAGTGATGGATAGTAAAGCAGGTAAAACATTTTTGGATAAGGCCGATTTAGAATATGAACCAGAAATAGTTGGAGAAGCGGCAATTAGTGCAAAAATGGGAATGGAGTTTGATTTTGTTAATGATTCATTCCATGCAACTTTTGATCTATATGTAAACGTAGCTGGAGGTATTGTACAAGGAAGGGCTTCTGGTGGACGTGCTGGTTGGGGTGTAGTACATATATCTAAAGAAGAATGGTATGTACATATGGGTACACCGACAGATCGACTAGGTCTCAAGATGGGAGTAGGTAGTTTTTCTATTGAGACAGGAGGATATTTTATGATGGGAGATCGTATCCCAGGTAGTCCGCCACCACCTGCAATTGTCGCAGAAATATTAGGAGTAGATGCCGAAGAATTGAATTATATGCGTGATGAAAATGCGTTGGGAGAAGGTCGAGGATTTGCTTTTGGTGCTGATTTTAGTATCGATACAGGTGATCTCCGGTTTTTGATATTGTATGCACGTTTTCAAGCAGGAGTAGGTTTTGATATTATGCTCAAGGATTATGGAGATGCTCGATGTGTAAATACAGGAGATGAGGTTGGTATTAATGGATGGTATGCTAATGGACAGTCCTATGCCTACCTGCAAGGAGAATTGGGTATAAATATTAAGTTATTTTTTATAAAGAAAAAGATCCCGATTATAAAAGGAGGAGCAGCTGTATTATTACAAGGAAAAGGGCCAAATCCATTTTGGTTTAGAGGATATGCCGGTGGATATTATAATTTACTTGGAGGGTTAATAAAAGGAAGTTTTAGATTTAAACTAACCATAGGAAAAGAGTGTGAACTAGAGAATACAGCTCCAATGGGTGGTATTAAGATGATTACCGATGTAACTCCAAAAGAAGGTGATGGGGATATTGACGTTTTTGCCGCACCTCAAGCAGCATTTGCAATGAAAATTAATCAACCTATTGTTATTCCCGAAGATAGTGGAGATAATGTATACAAGGTAATTTTAGAAAAATTTAATGTCACCGATGAGTCTGGAAAAGAAATTGTAGGGACATTAGAATGGGGACAAATGAATGATCGTGCTACTTTTATATCAGATGATATTCTACCTCCAGCAACAAAACTAAAAGTTACTGTAGAAGTTAGTTTTCAGGAAAAAGTTAATGGTTCGTTCCAGACAATTTTAGAAGATGGTCAAAAGGCCATTGAAGTAGAAGAAAGAAATTTTACGACGGGAACTGCTCCAGATCACATTCCTTTGCATAATATTCAATATTCTTATCCTGTTGTAGATCAGCAACTATTCTATCCTGATGAACATAATAATGGATATATTCAATTACAAAGAGGTCAAGATTACCTTTTTGATAATAGTCAATGGGAGAGTGTTGTTAAGTACATAGATGAAAATGGAGACGTTTCTACAGCAGATTTTAACTATAGTAATAGTGATAATAAGGTAAGTTATAAATTTCCAAAAGTAAAAAATGATTTTGGTTATAATATGTCAATTATAAGTAGTACAAAATCTTCTGGAGGTTCTTCTAGTAATGAAACAAGTTCTGAAACTACAGATTATGGAGATGATAATACTTTAGAAGTAAGAACAAATAACGCAGAAAATGTTTTAAAAGAAGGAGAAATAGAACGATTGGCTTATGAGTTTAAATCAAGTCAATACAAAACCTTTGCCGATAAAATAAAGAGTATAAAAGTAAATGACGACAATTGGGGTAAAATAAACTCTGTTGTAATTTATTTAACATCACAGATAAAATACAATGAAGGATTTGATATCGTAGAACTTCTTGGTAATTCTTATTCTGATAATAAAGCATTGGTAGAAGTAGAGTCTGATTTACAAGATGATTATTTCAAAAAAGATATCAATCCTATACTTTATCAAAAATATACTCAAGGTTCACGATATAGTATTAGTAGAGATGCTTCTGAATATGGATACACACCTAAAAGAGCACTACCTATTTTAAGTAATTATATAACCAGTTTAGAAAATAACGTAGATTTAAATTGGAGGGCTACACGTTTTCCATTTCGTTACAATCTTCCAGATATATATTTTATTGATTATTTGGACGTTAGAGATCGAGTGATTAATGATTATGCAAATGGATTGATCTCAAGTGGCTCACAAGAATTAAGTATTATATCAGAGGAGTATAAATTTATGTTATATGGTAAATACAATATAAAACTACAATATAATTTGCCAGGAGGAATAAAAGGAACTTCTGCCAATTACAAGTATAAAAACCCAATTTTGGGAAGACAGTAAAGAAATAAAATTAACAACATAAATTAATAGAATTGATTATAATCAATAAAATAGATTTTAGATACATTTTTAAATGTGTGATCGTATTATTTACATACGGCATATCCATTACTGGTTTTAGTCAAGAGGATAATGAAAAAAATGAAATAAAAGTTATTGCCAGAGTCCAAACAGATAAAGTTCTATTGAGATGGGCTGCTACAACACCTTCTTCATGGTTAAGAGGAAATAAATATGGATATTTAATTGAAAGATATACTGTTCTTCGTGATGGAAATTTATTAAATCCTCCAGAAAAAAAGAGTTTAGCTACTGCAATACCGATGCCACTTGAACAATGGAAGGAAGCAGTGGAAAAAAATGATTATGCTGCAATTATGGCACAAGCTTTATATGGAGAAACTTTTGAAGTTGAAGAAACTCAAGGCGGACTCGCGCAGATCATCAATAAATCCAGAGAAATAGAGCAACGATTCTCATTTGCATTATTTGCAGCAGATTTAAACTTTGAAGCTTCAAAAATGGCAGCTCTTGGTTATGAAGATGTGGATATTAAAAATAATGAAGAATATTTATATAAGGTAATTTCTTTAGTTCCAGAAGAATTAATGAAGATAGAACCAGGTATAGTAACTATAAAAATTAAAGAAGCAGAACCTTTACCTGCTCCTATTGATCTAATTGCTGTTCCTGATGATAAAAACATACTACTTACATGGGAGTATGCAATGTTTAAGTCTATCTATAATGCTTATTTTGTAGAACGTTCTGAAAATGGAATAGATTTTAAAAGATTAGGTGGAGATACGCCATTAGTGAATTTAAATGATAAACCAGGCGCTCCTGCGCGTAGAATGTTTTATGTAGATACGTTATCTCAAAATAATAAAACATTTCATTATAGAGTAATAGGGGTTTCCCCTTTTGGAGAGCAAGGAACACCTTCAGAGGTAGTTTCTGCTCAGGGAATTAAAAAATTATCTTCTGTACCTCATATATCTCGTCATGAATTTGATAACAAAGGAGGTGTAATTATAAATTGGGATTTTGCAAAAGAAACTGAAAATGAAATAACAGGTTTTGAACTAAATTGGGCTGCACAGGAAAAAGGGCCTTATAAAGTGGTTAAAACAGGAATTCCAGCAAGTAGTAGAAAAACAACCTATGCAGAACCAGAGCCTTCTAATTACTTTAGAGTTACTGCTCTGGGGAAAAACAACCAAAAGACAACATCACTAACAGCATTTGTGCAAACTATTGATTCAATACCACCCGCCGCACCAATAGGTCTATTAGGTACCGTAGATACATTGGGTTTGGTGAAATTACAATGGGAAGCAAATCTAGAAAAGGATATGTTAGGGTATAGGGTGTTTAGAGGAAATTTGGATAAAGAAGAACTTTCTCAAATTACAATTGATCCAATAAATAGAACTACGTTTATAGATACGGTACAGGTTAAGTCATTGAATAGTAGTGTGTTTTATCAAATAGTTGCTGTGGATAAGCGATTTAATATGTCTGACTATTCTGAAAAATTGCGTTTGAAAAAACCGGATGTAGTTCCTCCTTCATCACCAGTTTTTAAGGGGTATAAAGTTGATCCTAAAGGCATATATTTAAAATGGATAAATAGTACAAGTGATGATGTTGTAGCTCATAAGCTTTTTAGACAACGTATGGATCAATCAGAAAAAGGTTGGCTTCCAATTTTTGAAACAGACACGATAACCCAATATATTGATAGTAATATAGAATCAGGAATTAAATATCGATATGCGATTTTTGCTGAAGATGATAGCGGTTTGCAATCCGTTCCATCAACACCAATAACGATAACAAGTCAGACCTCTACAGATGAAGATTTAATAAAAGGTTTTTCATTGGTTGCGGATAGAGTAAATAAAAATATTTCAATTTCTTGGAGAAAGTTGCCTGAGGATGTCCTTGAAATTACGATATATAAGTCAAAAAAGGATGAGAAACCTATTTTGTTTAAACAGATGCCGAATTCAACAAATAAAGTTATAGATAATTCGATATCTCCTGGTAATACCTATGTGTATAGCCTTAAGGTAATTACAAAACAAGGAAATCATTCTAAAATGAAAACAAAAGAAGTAATTTTCTAGAATATGAAAAGGATTTTAACCATAGTATTTGTAATATTCTTCTGTTCAATGTCTTTTGGACAGCAGACTATAATTAAAATTAATGAGTACGAATATGATTCTTATTATAGAGATCGTCGATGTGGAGAAGAATTACGCCTTAGAGCATATTATCAAGGAGGAGGTTCAGATGATTTCTTATACTTAACAAATGGCCAGCCTAAAGCATTTGAAGGGTCTAGTACAGCTGAAAGAACTTTTACATTAAATGGAATTGTAAACAGGGTAGAACTATATGTTTTTTCCAGCGATGCAAGGGATCAAGTATTTGGTGATACTTGTGATGGAGCAAGAGTAGCACAGGATACAGATGATAGAAATGTACCTCTTAATCCTTGTAGTACAAGAGTTTTAAATGTTTCTGCTTCTAATAGTAGTGACGTTTCTGTTAGTAGTCGTGTTGTAGTTGAGCTTATATCTTTACCTTCAATTGCTAGAGCACCGGGTGCTTCAAATATTGCTGGGTTTGAAGATCCAATTAACATTATAGCTTCTCCTGGTTTTAATAATAGTGTATATAATTGGCAATATGGCTTTCAAACAGGAACAGTTTCTGTACTTTGTGGAATTTTACCTATTCGATTTTGTGATGTTCCTACTTATGATTGGTTTGAATTACCTATCGCAAACACTGCAAATGCTTCTGTTGTTTTAGAAGATTTTTTAACAGAAGATGTTATAGGAAGAGAGATTTTTTTTAGAATTCAATCCTGTGGTCAAGAAGCATCAAATCTAGTAGGATATCAAGTTAGGAAATCGGCACCTCATATTACTGGAATAAGTACTAAAGATGTCACATGTTATGACTCAATAGACGACAGTGGTAATGGAGATGGGGCAATTACCTTAACTTTTGACAGGCCATTAGATCCTGCTAGAGATCAAGTTAACTTTTCTGTCATTGATCTTAGAACTAATAGTGTAGTTAAAAATGATAATAATATTACTTCATTTGGACCTGGGAATACACATACCATTTCAGGGCTTCCTGCAAGTGCAGTTGGTTTTGGATTTCGTGTAGACGTTTTAGGATTCTATAATGGTAGTAATTATTACACCGAAGGTGTAGATCATTTTAGAGATTTTAATATTAACAGACCTTCCCCAGTGGCATTTGTTGGAGAACCTAATGATGATGCAAATAAAGTAGATGTTTGGTGTATCAATGGAAGTGATGGGACTATAGATCTTAGAGCAGAAGGAGGAGTAGGGGGGTATAGATATATTATTCGAAAACCGGGAGAACCTTGGAATGACAACGATGATACCCAATGGATACCGTTCTCAACGCAATTTACTCATACGATAACAGGACTATCCGCAGATACCTATGAAATAAAAATACGGGATGCTAATAAATGTGTTGCAAAAGAACAAATAGATGTAGCAGGAGAAATTAAACTCGGTCCTGAAATTGTAAAGACTGTAATAATAGACGAACCTGATGCGCCTCTTGATTTTGAGTTAACACTAATTAATGAACCAAGAGCTTTTGGATTTGAAGATGGTAGAATAAGAGCAAGAATTTTTGGAGGTACTGCAGAAAGTGATGATACGTATAGATTTGAATGGAGGGATGCTGTAGGAACACTTTTAACAACAACGATTACAAATGTTTTGCCAGGTGATCAAGGATATGAGGTAATACTTCATTCTATTGGAAAAGGAATATATAGTTTAAGTGCTTGGGATGCTAATTTTGATTCTGCAACAGATAAAAATGGTTGTTTCTTCATCAATGCGGATTATAATTTAGGAGAACCTAATCCTCTAGAAGTAACTATTAATATTGATAACCCTATTTCATGTCATATAGAGAATGAATATAGTGATGGTGTTGATTTTAATGCTCCTTTTGGTATACCAGATCAATTTCAGGATGGAGCATTAATTGCTACAGTAACAGGTGGAGTTCCTTTTGATAAAACAAGTGGTAATACCACAGGGCAATGTAGAACACCATTTAGAAGGTATTGCTATCGATGGAAAAAGAATGTGGGGGGTGTATGGCAAGATATTCCTGTGAATGATAGTATTATAACCTATCAAAGCGTAGGTACATATGCACTTAATATCGAAGATAGTAATGGAATTGTCTTAGGAAGATATGAGTCATTTACAGATACTGACGGTTCGCGAGAGTATAGAATTGTAGAAGAAATTGATAGTACTAGATATTTGCCACAACCAGATAAATTAGGAATTTCATTTACTAGTTCTGTTGTTACCTGTGCAAATGGAGACGATGCGCAAGCTACAGCATTGGTTGTAGGAGGAACAACACCATATACTTATGAATGGAGTAATGGCGAAACAACAGCGACAATTGATAACCTTATTGCGGGTACATATATAGTTTTTGTAACCGATGGTAAAGGATGTCAAATAGAAGGTAGTATCAAGATAGAACAGCCTAATGG
This sequence comes from Aquimarina algiphila, assembly GCF_007489275.1. Taxonomy (GTDB): domain Bacteria; phylum Bacteroidota; class Bacteroidia; order Flavobacteriales; family Flavobacteriaceae; genus Aquimarina; species Aquimarina algiphila. The sequence goes on along the minus strand of NZ_VLNR01000057.1, from coordinate 13,465 downwards.
GCTGGAAATAACCGCAACAACAGCAGTCTCACCTACTTGTTTTGAAGGAGATGACGGTAGAATAGAAGTAGATATTACAGGAGGTAATCCACCTTATACTTATAAATGGAATACAGGAACAGAATCAACTTCTATTAATGGTTTATCATCAGGTACATATAGAATAGAAGTAATTGATAGGAAGGGGTGTAAAGCTTTTTATGAAGAAACACTTGTTGATCCGGATCCAGTTGTAGTAAATATGGAGGATAAGCGTTCCCTTTGTGGTAACCAATCACTTAATCTAGATATTGCTATTGATGATTCTGGTGCTGTATATTCATGGTCTAGTGAAAATGGTTTTACAAGCTCAGAAAGTAGTGTCGAGATTACCGAATCAGGCAGATATATTGCTACAATTACCAGTAGTCTGGGCTGTATTGGAATTGGAGAAATAGATGTTGAAGTCTTTGATGTTCCAATTGATTCAGATTTTTTATTAACTACACAGGCCTATAGTAAGGAAGAGGTGATATTAGTCAATGTAAGTGAGCCTATGGGAGAAAAAGTAGAGTGGACCATACCAGAAGGAGTTGAAATCGTTTCTGAAAGTGATGAGAAATTGGTGCTTAAATTTGAACAAGAAGGCGCTTATGATATTAATTTGAGATCGTTTCAATTAGATTGTTATGAGGATTTTACAAAAACAATTTTGGTACAACCGGCATTAGAAAGCCCAGAAGTATTTGCATCTCAAGGAGAATTTATAGAAGAATTTATAGTGTACCCTAACCCAAATAATGGAACTTTTCAAACAAAAATAAGTCTAGCTGAGGAATCTAATATCAAATTAAAAATTGTGAATCTTATATCGGGAGCAACGATGGATGAAAGAACAGAAAAGAATAATATAGACTTTTTATTAGATTATTCTCTTGCATTACCAACGGGCGTATATTTAATGTTATTAGAAACACCGAAAGGATCAGAAACACGTAAATTGGTATTTGAATGATTTTTTCAATTTTTTTACACTTAATATAAGAGATCTTTTATACGATGAATAAAATAAGATTTATATTAATGATACTAGTGTTTACTCTCTATGGCTGTGCCAAAGAAGAGGCAGTACCTGTCATTGTAGATTTCGAATTTGATGTGTTTAATGATGATTTTTCAATTCCGGTGCAAGTAGTGTTCTTTAATAAAACAGAAGGAGGAGAGGATTATGAATGGACTTTTGAAGGAGGAGTGCCATCAAGATCGGTGAACCGTAATCCAGGAGTGATACAATATGAAGCAAAAGGAACATATACTATAGAATTAACAGCTAGTAATCAGGATGGGTCAATGGATACCAAGATATTAGAAATTCAAATAGATGATCCTGTATTAATTGATTTTGAAGTAACAAATTTGGTAGATAATTTTTCTCCAGCAACATTTAGTATTCAAAATAATTCTTCAGGAGCCGACAGTTTTTCTTGGACATTCGAAGGAGGAACTCCGGCAAATTCTTCTAGTGAAAATCCAGGTGAAGTTGTATTTACAGAACCAGGTGATCATGAAATAACTTTGGAGATAAGTAATGGAAGGGAGACATATAGTCAACAAAAAACAATTACAGTAGCGCCATTTTTAGTTCCTGATTTTGATTTTGAAATAGCTTTTGATGATGATGATCTTCAAATACCCGTAAGAATACAGTTTGAAAATAAGTCAATAAGTGCAACCTCATATCAATGGGAATTTCAAGGAGCTAATGTATTAACATCCAATGATGAAAACCCCGAGGTTGTTTTCAATCAAACGGGATCAAAAACCATTACTTTGACAGCTTTAAACGGGAAAGAAACAAAATCACTTAGTAAAGAGATTTCATTTTTCACGAACACTAACCTTAGAGAATTAAATGATATTAGGTTAGGAATAAACACAGCGCATACTTCTAATACTACAGGTAGTTTTTATAGTATAGCGGATCGAACAGTGTACACAGCAGAAGAAATTACTACGGCGATATCAGAACGTATTGATATTGTGTTTTTTGGACTAAGTAGTACATTTGTACGTAATCGTTTTGTGAGCCCTGATGAGTTGTCAGGAACAACATTTGATGCTTTGCAAAATCCTAAGAGTACAATTTTTATAAATTCTCAAGAACTATGTGGTTGTTCTGCTTCATTATCGGTTGCTCAATTTGATGCGATGCAAGATGATACTTTATTAAGCAGCTTGCTGATAGAAGAAACTCCAGGTGGACTTCAGGATTTTGATAATAGTGTATTGCCAAGAATTGTTCTTTTTCAGACTCAAGAAGGAAAAAAAGGAGCAATAAAGATTAAGAACTTTGTCAATGATGGACAAAACTCTTTCATCTCCGTAGATATTAAAGTCCAAAAAGAATAATTGATTTTTATGGATCTAAGTATAATAAATAGGATAAAAAAATCATGTATGTTTACAAAATATAGATGCATAATAGCACTTGTTGTTTTAATGTTTTCCTATGTGGCACAGGCGCAAGTTTTTCCTGTAAATGTTACTCCTCAAGTAATACCACCATATAGTTTAAAACTATCAGAGTATAGTACTTCTGTTACAGATAAGTTAATACTTAATTTATTATTGACTGATATTACAGAATCAAATCGTCAGGTTAATCTTAAATTCTATGTAGAAAATAATGCAGGACTATCTATCCAAAGTAACGATGTTGTTATTGGAGCAAATCCAATATTTTTAGATGGGGGAGTGCCATTACGTCTTAGTAATATTGATCTACAACCCTATTTTCAGCTTCAAAACCTGAGAGGAATTAATCCACAACAATATAGTATTCCTTTGCCAGAAGGATTATATCGTTTTTGTTTTGAAGTATATGATGCACAATCCGGACAACAAATTTCACGAAAAAGTTGTACTGCAGTTTATTTGGTACTAAATGATCCGCCTTTTTTAAATATTCCTAATAGAGGAGAACAAGTATTAATGCGAGATCCTCAAAATATTATTTTTCAATGGACTCCTCGCCATCTTAACGCAACTAATGTAGAATATGAATTTACTTTAGCAGAAATTTGGGATAACCAGATGGATCCTCAGGCAGCTTTTTTAGCGAGCCGACCCTTGTATCAGACGAATACTTTTGCTACGACATTGTTGTATGGACCAGGCGAGACGCCACTTTTACCAGATAAGACATATGGATGGCGCGTAAGGGCAATGGTTAGTGATGGAATTAGTGAAACTTCGGTTTTTAAAAATGATGGATATAGTGAAATATACTATTTTACATATACTGGTAGTTGTGGAGAGCCAGAATATATTCTTGCAGAGGCTAAAAGCACTACTTCAGAAAAAATTCTTTGGCAAGGTGTAGAACATTTAAGATATAATGTGCAATACCGTAAAAAAGATACAGAAAATGCAATTTGGTTTGAAAATGGAACTATAAATGAAAATACTACGATTTATAATCTCGAACCAGGTACTACTTATGAATTTAGAGTAGGAGGGCAATGTCTTGATAATGGTCCATATACCTATTCTCAAATTTATCAATTTACAACTACAATTACCTCTGATGAAACATCTACTTATAATTGTGGTATAACCCCTGAGATTGTAATTACTAATCAAGACCCTTTAGAACAACTAGTGGTAAATGAAGTGTTTACTGCAGGGGATTTCCCAGTAAAAGTTAAAGAAGTAGAAGGAGCAAACGGATCTTTCTCTGGTTGGGGATATATCGTTGTTCCGTATTTGCAAGATACCAGACTTAAAGTAAGTTTTGACGGTATTCGCATTAATACAGATTACCAGTTAATGGATGGTGTAGTTGTGACTGATTATGATGAAAATTGGGGAGGGGTAGACGATATTCAGAATGAAATTGATGCGGTTATAGATCTTACTGAAAGTATTTTGGATGTGTTAGAAGATGTTGCAGATAAAATTAGAGAAGGAGAATTGACTGGAGAAGATATTGATGCTTTATTGGATAAGATAAATGGAGATTTACCAGCAGATGAGATAGCAGATGTAAGAGAGTTGAGTGATCAGGTAAGTACTCTTGAAGATGATTTGGCAGCAGCAGAAACAGAAGAAGAAAAAGAAGAAATACAAAATCAAATCGATGCTTTAAATGAAGAGATAGCCGATAAACTGGATGAGGTTAAGGATAAGATTTCTGATTTAATTATTAAGGCAATAGAAAAGTATTACAGACAAAATAAATCACAAGAATCAAATTTATTAAGTGCATATGAAGAAATTTATAATTTAGGAGCTTCTTCATCTGATACGACAACACAAGAAGAAGATAATGTAGATGGCGAGTTTGAATTTGAATTCGAAGGAGAGGCTGAAATCAGCAATGTTCCAGAAGAGTTTACTCAAGCTTTTGATGTTCAGGAGAAGTTTCATCTTTATTTCTTTTCTAAGGCTATTGCAGAAAATAAAGAGGATAAAGAAACGATTAAAGAGTTTATCACTAAAGCTTTGGAAACAGACATTGATTTACCTAAAATTTTAAAGAAATCTCAGGATGATGGAGATTCTGAAATTGAGACGATAGAAACTCTTATGGAATCTGTAGAAAAAGCACTAAAAGGCTTAATCGATAAGTATAAATATAATTATCTGGAACAATAGTAGATTATGCAGATACATAATAATAAAGAGTATTCATTACCAAATAATTTGAAACTTATCATTTATGGTAGGAACTCTGAGCATAAACATCCAAAAAATGCGGCAGTCTATTACGAAGATAATACTTTGAAATCTTGGATAGAAGCACCATATTTTAAATCAGATAAAATGATACATGGTATTAAAAATGAAGAACATTCAAGACAAGGAAGAGATGTTTGGATTATTCATCCGCATAAGGAAAAAGTGAAAAATTTTTTGGGAAAGGTTCTTGAAGAAAAGCCTCAACAAGGCTTTTTAGATGCTTTTAAGGGGATGAAAATAACAGAAGGAAAGGAATATGCAGAAATGATGATTTCTGATAGTGGAATGTATTTTGAATTACAATATTTAGACCTTGAAACCTGTCAATTTATAAAGTTGGTAAATTGGGGAGGGAGATTTTAAAATTAAGATTTTTAGAAAACTATGATATATAAAAAGTTTACTATGTCTATATACTATACGAAAACAATGCTTAGATTTTTTTGCACGGTATTATTCTTTTTGGGTATACAGTCAATTGTTTTTGCAAACGATAAAGGACCATCAGCTAAAACGGTTGATTTTAAAACTATAGAAGAAGTAAATGTTGGTATTTCCAATCAATTAGAGTTCTTAATAGACTACAATAAAAAAAACGAAGCAAATAATAAAAGTGATAAAAATTGGTATGTTTATATTGTAGGAGATGATACCTTTAATCCAGCACTCCTTTCTGGTTATGTAGAAAATCAATTAGATTTAACCGATATTGGAGTAAGTAATACTCCATTAAAAATAGAAGAACTTAATCAAAAACTTATTGAAGTCAATGAAAAATTGACAAATGTTGGCAAACCGGTAATCTATTATGGGGTAGCAAATCGAAAAAAAGCTATTGCGGCGCCTTTTTTTCCATTTAGAGATAAATACAAAGTTTCATCTTCTTCCACAACAGAACTTAGGGATTATTACAAAAAGGCATTTGACAGTCCGGTAAAGACAGATAATTCTGAAGCCGCAGGAAAAACGTATGAAACGCTAAAGGAGTTTTTTAAGAAAAATGGAGAAGCTGATAAAAACAAAAAAGCTCTTATACAACAAACTTTAAGTAAAGGAGGGGCAAAGGCTATTGCATTATCACGATATTATTTTGCTATCTTAAAAGGAGGTAAAGGGAAAGAAGGTAGTAAAGCAAATATTTCCTGGTGGTCATTTAAAAACTACTTACTTGGGGATGATGTCAAAAAAATAGATGGGGATTTACTTAAGGCTCATTTTGCAAACCTTTCAAGTACGAGTGGTGATAAAAATCATAAAAGAATTAATGCCTGGTATAATTACCTAACAGATGCAGATCTTCCAGAATCTCAATTTTTAGAAGAGATTCTCAAAGGAATGATTAATAACAGTAAATGCAGTAGCCTGAGCAGTGAAGAAGGAAAAAGTCAAAAAGCTAAGTTTATTGCAGCTGTTAATACCGAAAATATTGATGAAATTGTTGATGCGACCAGACGCTTATGTTCTAACGTATTAAAGGATGTCGAATATTCGGTAGTAATAAAAGCAATTAGAAGTATTGCTAAAGAAACCATAAAAGAGAAACAAGAGGCAGTTGTATTATATCTTTTACATAATATAAAGAGTGCTAATTATAAAAGTTTGTTTGCGGATTTTAAAGAAGATAACAATAAACTTTTTTTAACGCTCATAGAGGAGATGGATGATAGATCCATTAATCCTTTTGATGGAGATAACTATACTTCGTTTTTAGGAGAGCTTATGTATATATGCACCCAAAATAGCAGTGCTTATTTGAAATCTGAAAGAGCGTTTCTTGTTGATGTTTTGTATGAGTATTTTAAGAAGACTGCAGGAGAAACGATTAGACCATATTATGTAGTTCCTACATTGAAGAAAATTATATCTTTCAATCCAAATGAAGTAGATGCCAATTTTCATAATTATTTGAAAGGAACGAATAATGATTACAGTAATTTATTAAAAATTGTAGATGTTGTTACCTCAAACGTTAATTCAAATCATATTAAAGAAAATTTAAGGATATTTGGAGACAGCTTAGGAGAATTGTTTGCGACTAGAGATGATCCGGAAGCGTTTAAAAAAATGCTGGATATATCCTTCTTTAGTACACCAACCTTTCTAAATCTAGATCCTGTACAAAGAGAAATAGTTAGGGCTTTAACGTTTAGAATGTTTAATTATATTCCTGAAAATAACAAGGCGATTTATGATTTTTTAATTGCTGGTGATGAACCTCTCGGAAACTTCAAGAAAATAATTAAAAATTCTAATGACAATGATTATAATTTATATTCTGACATATTTTATGATGGAGTAACTAAAATTCTTGATAAAAACAATGCGGTAGATATAAGAATCGAGCTTGCTAAATGGGCAATTGATAAAGATGCAAGCGTTCTGGCATTAACAGATATCGAAGAACAATTAGTTGTAAATATTTTTAACAATCTTTCTTCAAAAGAAGACAAAAAAACTGTTTATAATTTTCTTACGTATGATGATGGTGATGTTAATACAGGTGTAAAGAATTTTGAATATTTAAAAAAATGTACAGATCAAGGAGTGTTAAGTTCTAGTAGTTTAATGAGCTCTTTTATTTCTGATTATGCTAAACTATTAAGTGAAGATGGTATTGGTGTAGTACAAGATAGATTAGATTTATTACAATATGCTTTAGATAAAGGAGATGATAGTATATTTTTAAATGATACAGAAAGTCTTATAGGTTATATTTTTGACAATCTCCATGATAATTTTGAAGATGCAGAAACCATTCTTAATGCATTAAAAGGGACAGATAATAATTATACTCTTTTTTCCAAAATATGGACAGTCCTTAAAGGTTCAAGTATTACAGAAATTTGGAACACAGATAATCGGTACGCAACAAATTTCATTTTACAACTATCAAAAATTATGCAAAAAGCATATGGTGATCCTAACAAAGAATTGTCAAATGATATAAAAGACCATATGATGGCTGAAGTAGATTATCTATCGGCCAAAACGAGTAAGATTCCAAAAATAGATATAGACAATGCTACAGAGCGATATTTCCCTATGGCGCGTAATGGAAACTTTACAGACAATGTAGGAAATAGTCTCAATGATTATGAATATAGTTCTAACATTGTACTTACCTCTAATTCTGCTTCTGTAAGTGTAAATCTAGCAATCCAGAATGAAGGTAAAAATAGTAAGACAATAATTGAAACTGATAAATTAAAACCATTAGATTTTGTAATTGTCGAGTTTCTTGCTGATACAGAAATCACTAGGGAGGTTGAGTTTAAAAAAGGCACAGTCATAGTAGTACCTGCAATGTACTTGGCATGGATGAGCAATAATATAGATGCCCAACAAAATGGAGTTTTAGGTAGAGTTATTCTAGATGCAGTTGTTATAGCTGGTTCTGCGGCCACTTTTATACCTTCTGGAGGTACTTCTGTTGCTTTTGCAGCAAAGTTTTTGGCAGGAGCCGAAATTGTTTTTGCTGCAACAGACATTGTTATTGCCGTTAATGAAAAAGATTTAAAAGAAGCTATGGGAGATGATTTTGTAGAGGGTGTAGAAACTGCAAACATGATTTTTGGAATAGCCACATTACCAGCAGCAGTTCCAGGTATTGTTAAAATAGCTCAGAAAACGACAAGTGGTATCAAAAATATAAGTTTGGCTAGTAAAAGTGCTCTTACAAAGTTTGTAAGCGATATCCCATCTTTCAAAGGACATAAGATAGATTTTAATGGAGCAAAGCTTATAGAATCACTTAAAAATATAAAAGCACAAACTCCAGCAAAATTTAATGAGGAGTTGAAGAAGGTAAAAGATTTATTAGCAAGACAAAGAATTAAACTTAACAATATTCCTTCCGCTGCCAGACAAAAATATCAGAAGATTTATGATCAGGCCTTGGCATTGAAAAAGGCTTTTGATGCCGTAGATAATACAGCAGATTTTGTAAGAGGTGTTACAAAAGAAAAATTCTTAGCTTCAGTTGATGAATTCGCTCAAAACCCCACATTAGGAGATGAGGCTTGGGTACATTTTAGTAATAGTGATTGGACAAAGCTAGAGAACTTGATGACCTCTAATAATTTAAATGGGGGATGGCCTCCTTTTAATGGATCAAAGGGAGATGTTATTGCCAAAACTGGTTCTGATATTGCTCAAGAAACTAAATTTTATGATAGATTTCAAGGTCCAGGGGATATAAGTGGAGAATTTGCAAGCCCTGTGTATGGAAATGAAAAAATAGGAGATTTATCATTTACATACGATTCTAGAGCACTGAAATATGATATTGGAGAAGGGACTCACTATATCAAATTTGAATTTGTACAAGCTCCACCACCAAACCTTAAATTTGAATTTTCTGAAGTGATGCCGTGGTTTGGTAAAACAGGACTTGGAGATCAGGTCAAATCATCGATGTCTCTAAAAGAATTGGCAGATAGAAATATTATAAAAATCGTAGAACGCATGGAATTTAAAGGTGGTAAATGGGTTAAGGTAATAGATAATACATCTTCTGCTGCTCGCGCAGATAATATTATTAACAAAATCAAACAAGTCGTTAATTTACCAGATTGTAATTAAATGAAAATCTTAAATAATATAAATTCTTATACGTATTATGATCAGGATGATAAGATAGATCAAGCGTTAGTTAAAGAAAGATTTATTGCTCCTAACCCTATTGGTTGGGTTAGTAAACAATTGATCAGTTTTAGTATTGGACAAAATGAAATTACCCTCGATCTCACTGGAAATTTTGATACAGAAAACTTTGTATTAAACAATACGGCTTTTGATGAAGATGTGCTCATTTTGTTTTCTAAGATATTTGATTTAGAGCTGTTTAAAGATCCAATTTCTGGTTATGTAAGTTTGGGAATCGAAAAACACCAAACATTAAAGGTAATTATTAAGGAGATAAATGATATCACTGTTGCAACTGTATTTGACTATACAGATGGTGGAGGAAGACAACCAGCATCTATGTATGTTCATGGTATTTGGCAAGTGATGTTGGATCATTAAAAGTATAAAACAAATGAAAAGATTAATCAAATCAATAGTAGTATTTTGTCTAATTGGAATAATTGGATTAGAAAATACGTATGCTTCTACAGAGGATTGCTTAAGTAATGATTGTTTATCCGCGTTACTTAAATCTGATTTGCTTGGGGCAAATTCTGATGAGGTTTTTAAATATTTTGATGATTTCCCAGAACAAGCATTTAAGTCCTGGAAATCGATGAAAGATTTTCCTGGTGTTAGAATTGATTTAGATCATTTACAAACCTTATCAAAAGTGAGTGATAGATTTACTTTTGCTAATAAAACAGGGTATGAAGGTTTAACAGAACTTTTTAAAATAGCTAAAACATCTAATGTAGATGCTGTATTGGAAGGACTTAAAAAGGCTGATGAAATTTTTGATACTTCTTTACCTGTAATCATTAGTGCAAAAAAGTCAGGATCTCAAATTTTTGCAAATGTAACAGATGGAGATGGTAATCTAGTGTGTAGAATTGTTGGCGGTAAACTATCAAAAAAACAAATTATTCCTGATGGAACAAAAGTGGGGAAATATGACGGTCTTGATATCGTACAAAGTGGTAACAGAGTTGGTTTCCTAGAGGAAGTGAATTGGGCTACTACTGGTGATTTATATAAAGACGCAAAATTAGGAGCTGAAATAGGTGGCGGAGCAGGAGCAAATAAAAAAGTATTTATCATAGATGACGGTAATAATGATAAGGTAATTGCTCTTTTACGAGAAGGTAAAAATGTAAATGTACTTAATAGTGAAGTGGAAGCGCTTCAACAATTATCAAATAGAGGGTTTCCAGTAGTCGAAATCATTGAGAAAACGGTCCATATTAATCCAACGACAAAAATAGGGACGCCCGCTATCGTGATGAAAAAGTATGCAAAGGGTTCAGAACAAATTGTAGATGTTTTTGGAGATGAGATTAAAATAATAGCCGATGCAGATGCCTTAAAAGTAGTTACGGATAAGAGTATCGATGATCTCAATGCTATAAAGCAAATGATGATTGATAAAAATGTATCAATCGATGATTTACAATTTTTAATTGGTTCTGATGGTCGTTTCGTTATAGCAGATCCTGTTGGAGCTAATTTTGCGAGCACACCATCGAAAGTTAATTTAGATCTTATAGACGAATTGATTAATCAGGTTAGAAAAGTTGTGGGTAATACCTCTAGTACTGGGGTTAAGTTAATAGATAAGATTGATGATTCGTATGCTTCTTTAAAAGGTTGGATTGGGAGTCTAGATGATGTGACGGATGCTAACTTATTAAATAAACTAGATGAAATTGGAAGTGATTATTGGAAACTCCTGGATAAAGATTTACTTTCAGCAAGTAATGGATCAGAATTAAGAGGCTTGCTTAAAACAGCAGAGGATATTGATGCATGGAAATTGTTAAAGGAAAATCCAGCTTATGCTTTTGAAATTTCTAAAAATGGAGGATCTCTATGGACAAAATGGTCAAAAGCTAATTTCTTTAAGGTGGTAACTAAAAAAGGAAAAGATTTCGAAGCACTTATTACAGGGCTAATAAAAACAAAAGAACCATTTAAAACCTTATTTCAAAATGGCTATAAGCATCTAACCCAGATATATATAAAAGGAACTTCTAAAGTAGTTATTGCAGATGATTTATTTGTTACAAAGCAGTTTGATGAAATTTTAGAAATAGACTATTTTAGAGCTGTGATTAATGATAGTAAATTAAGTAAAGGTTCCCCTTGGACACCTAACCAAAAAAGTGAATTGATAGATGTGTTTAAAAACAATCCTAACAAAAAGTATATTAAATTTGAAGTAAGAAGTACTAAAGGAGAGTTAAATAAGTTTGATTTACCTGATGAATCTTTTGTTCAGGGAGTTGAGATTAGAATTTATAGAGAAGATGTATTTAAAATTATTAGTGATGGAAATGATAGTTTTGGAGAAGTTTTAGATATGAATAAATTAAATTTTAAATAAATAATGAATTCAGAAGTTGTATACAAGGAGTTGTTAAATCTTTTTGAAGAACAAAAAATAAATGATTTTCAAGGTAGTTTTGATAAACATGGAGGAGAATTTATAAAAAAAAATAATAAACATTTTTTTACGTTTGGATACAGTATTACAGAGGATTATAAAGTAGTGAACAATGATGCTAAAAATTTTGTTGTTATTCATAGGTTTTGGCTTCATACCGCTTTCCCGGAATTAGAAAAAATAGTTCATCCTATTCTGTCTAAAAATGGTCTTTTCGGAACAGAGATTACTTATCAGGAGGTTTATAGTTCTTTTAGTGTTGAAACTAATTTCAGAAATATTCTTCCTAACGAAGGTGTACAAATAGAAAAAATAGAAGAACTAGAGAAAATAAAAGAAAGTTTTATGAAGTTTTTTCATGAAGATGCACTTCCTTTTTTTAACCATTGGCATAGTTTACCTGTTCTTAATGAATATATGCAACAAGATTCTTCTAGGGAGTTTTTGAGTAATTTATTAGGAACTCTTCATCAATTTAAAAAAGCTACGATTCTTAAATTATGTAATGACCCATCTTATTACGAATTTATGGATTCTTTTTACAACAAAAGAAAAATTATTTTTGAAGAATATCCTGAAGAAAAAGTTGCTGAACAATATTATAAAGCTTCAAAAGAACTTAAAGAAGTATTAGATAATACAGAACCTATTTATAATATGAGTAATTCCTGATTTCTGATTTTTATTATATAAAACATTATAAATGAACACTATAATTTAAAGATCAACATAAAGAAATTACCAATAGGAGTATATTTAATGAATACAATAAAATACTATTAGAAGACGTTCTTTTTTTTTACTTTTGACCCACTAATTAAATACGTAAACTTAAAACCTTATTAAATATGAAAAAGCCTTTTTTATTATGTATCCTACTTGTAGCAATAGCATTTACTTCTTGTAAAAATGACGATGATGATAAGATCAATAACTCTATAGTAGGTGCTTGGAAATTAGCCAATGCAACTGATACTGATGGTGCTCCAATTAATCTGCTGGATTGCGAGAAAAATACAATATATACTTTTACTGATAATACTTTTAGTCAAAGAAATTTTGAAGCAAATCAGGATAGAACAGATTGTTTGCCTGTAGTAGAAAGTTCTGCTAGTTATAGAACTAATGGGGATAAAATTGAGTTTCTTGATGCCCAAGGTGCAGTAATTACATCAACTGAATCACAATTTACTTTTTCTGTAGCAGCAGACAAATTAGAAATAATAGACACAGATCCTTCGACTGGAAATGTCGTTATAGAAAGGTCTTTTGATAGACAATAATCATATTGATTTTTGTTACTAATAAAGTATCTGTCAAAATAAAAAACCACTCTATAATAGAGTGGTTTTTTATTTTGACTTTTGAGAGATAGAGTTTATCGTTCTAATATATACGAAATCAAAGCGAATATAAATTGATTCTATAATAAATATATAGAATCAAATACTTTTGATATCATGACTTGTTCATAGAAATAAACAAGAAATGTTTTTAGTAATATAATAAAGAAAAACAGGATTCATTTATAGGTGGATAATTCGGTTTGATTTGTGCCACTGATTTCGGAGCTATAGTGCCAGTAATTTCAGTTCAAACTGTGCCACTTTTTACAGTTCGAATTGTGCCAATGTAAATTGAGTCGAGTTAATTTCGGTTCTAATTGTGCCACATTTC
>NZ_VLNR01000056.1 GCF_007489275.1 Aquimarina algiphila | reverse complement strand
GATTTAAAAATAGAATCTTATCAAAGATCACAGCAATGACCATTATTCAATATATCAATAGGTTTGAATTCAACAGAAATATAAACAACCTAAAAATTAATATTAACTAAATGCACAACGGGTTAATTATTACTTTTCAGATATTAATCTAGCGTTGATTATACTTTATTTTTTACCTAATTCTGTAATAGATAATATTAAAAAAGATATGACTACATGACTTATTGGCTAGAAATATTTTGTGGAATAGGAGCAATTCAAAGTATTTTATTCATATTATTAATATTAGCAAAAAAGAACAAAAGATTATCTGATTGGAATCTAATTCTTTGGTTTTTAATTTTTTTCACTCACTTAGTATTAGCTATAGTAAAAGAAAAATATCCTATAAATGCTTTAGAAATACTAACAATGACCATTGGTTTTCTACATGGCCCTTTTTTTTACTATTACGCAAAAACTATATTCAATCAACACCCCAGCAAATTTGATATTTTACATTTTTTACCTTTTTTGGTTTTCACTATTTCTGGCTTTTATATCAAACCTAATCAAGAATTATCGTTAGAAATCATCGTTCTTATTGCAAAACTTGCCTCTAGAATTATTTACCCTTTATATGTATTATTCTCGCTTAATGCAAAACTTAAATTTTTGAAATCAAAAAGAGCCGATCATAGTATATTAGAATTATCCTGGCTTAAAAATATAGCAATCTTGTTTTTAATTAGCTCAGGAATTGCGATGTTAAGGCTTACTACAGAACTTCTGGTTGGTGTTGCATACTTTGAACTTCTGGATATGTTACTTTATGTTAGCCTTTTTACAATTATTGGTTTTTTTGGTTTGAAATATGGTATCGTCTATACACCAGAAATCTCTCTTAGTGCATTTCCGGAAGAAAAAAAATACAAGCATAGTCCTTTAAAGAATGATGAGATCAATATTTTTCAAAATAAAATTAATTCCTTTTTTAAAGAAAGTACTATGTATTTGCATTCAGATTTTTCATTAACCACTTTATCAAAATCTTTAAATATTCCTAAACATCACCTTTCTCAGATTATAAATTCGGACATGGGTACTACCTTTTATGATTTGATTAATACAAAACGAATAGAATATGCTATGCACAGAATAAGGAAAGGAAATAATAAACAATTGACATTTGAAGGGTTGGGTTATGAGTGTGGGTTTAATTCTAAATCCACTTTCTTTCATCATTTTAAAAAGCATACAGGAAAAACACCAGGTCAATTTGTAAAAGGAATAAGTTCGGATTAATTAAGAGGTTCCGTTATCATCTTGCAAATCACTTTGTTTGTATCTCAATTTAAGATTAAACAAAATGAAGAAACGAGATTTTATAAAAACCATGGGAGCAGCTACAGCGTTTACATTTTTAAATCCATTAGAAGCTTTAACATATACATCAAATAGTGATAAAAACCATATTCCTAAGGTTCTCGTTCTAGGCGGAAGAGGTTTTATAGGACCAACTATTGTTAGTGCTTTTTTAAAATCTGGTTATCATGTTACTTTATTAAATAGAGGAAAAACAAACCCTCACCTTTTTAAAAATCTTCCCATAATAATCTGCGATAGAGAACTGGAAAACAAACAAGGGCTTAAAACTATTGATAAAAAACATAAAGAAACGTATTGGGATATCGTTGTAGACACATGGCAGAAATCTCCAAAAGCTGTTTCAGATTTCCTGGAGGAATTTGAGGGACAAATTGGACACTATCATTATGTCTCTACTGTTTCTGTTTATGATAAATGGGACAAGAAATTTATAACAGAGACAGAACCTTTAAATCCACTTCCAAAATTTCCGAAAACCATACAAGAAGATTTTAGGTATGCTATTAGAAAAACATTTTCTGAAGTCACCATAAGAGAAAAGACAAATAAGTATACAATATACAGATCTCATGGCATGAAAGATTTTAGGACCACAAGACCCGAAGATCCCAATTCAGAACCATTTTGGCCTATTAGATTTTATAGAGGAGGTGAAATCCTGTTACCTGCAACCCACAATCATCACATCCAGGTTACTGATGTAAAAAGTTTAGTGAATTTTATCATTCACTGCGCTAAGAATAAAATTTATGGAGACTACAATGTTGCATACACTCCTACTCCCTTTAAAGATTATGTCTCCAGCCTAATACATGCTACCCAAATGCCGAAGAAAATGCATTGGATTGATGGTGACTTTTTAATAAAAAATGAGATCCTTCCATACAAAATAATGCCTTTATGGAAACCAAGTCCGGCTGGTTCTTATTATTTTAATGTTCAGAAAGCAATTGAAGCAGGGTTAGTGAATCGTCCAATGGTAGAAATGACCATAGATCAATTAGAAGGGTATAAAAGCAGACATCCAAATGATGATGTAAAATTTGGAGTTGTTATAAACAATAAACAAATGAAATATTATTCTATGGATAAGGAAAAAGAGGTTATCAAAAAATGGCTTGCTAAATAATTATTAATAACTAATACGCTTTAAGAAATCGTTCTTGTATGTTTTTCCGATCGGCATTACTGTATCTTGAATAAAAACCTGATTTCCCAAGACTTTTTCAATCTTATCCAGATTGATAATATAAGAACGATGTATTCTAACAAAATTAGAATTATACAATTTTTCTTCCCAATTTCTAAGGCTATCTAAAATCAAAATACTTTTATCTTTTGTAACTACCTTCACATAATCCACCTCTGCTTTCAAAAAAAGAATATCATCAATATTTACCTTATAAATAGCCTTATCTGCATAGATAAAAAGCTGTTTTGTGTTCTCATTATTATCTAATGCTTTTATATCCTGTAACCTGTTTACAGCTTTAAAAAACCGTTCATATGAAAAAGGTTTTACCAGATAATCCACAACTGCTTCTTCAAAAGCTTCAACCGCATAATCTGGATAAGCTGTAGTAATAATAACTTTAGGAGGATTTGATAACGTTCTTAAAAAAGATAAACCATTTAATTCGGGAAGTTGAATATCCAAAAACAAAAAATCTGTTTCATCTAGCTCTTGTAATGGTACATCCAATCCACTTTCATACACCCCCAAACAGTTCACAAAAGGGGTTTTCTCGATATAATTTTGTAAAACCTCTTGCGCTCCATGCTCGTCTTCTATAATTAAACAATGTATCATAATGAAATAGTAAGTATCACTCTAAATAGATTCTCTTCTTTTTTAATTTCTAATTGATGCTGTTCTGGATATAACAATTGCAGCCTTTTTTGTGTATTTTTTATTCCAATACCGCTCTCTTGACAGTTTATTTCGATCTCTTGTTTTCCATTTTCATCGTATGGATTCTCGCAATAAAAAGAGAACTGGTTATCTTTTAATACTGCTTTAATATTTATTGGATGTTTATTACCCTTCAAAATACTTGTGTACTTAAATGCATTTTCTACAAAAGGAATTAATAGTAATGGCGCAATTTGTTTTTTTGCATTATCCATCTTACTCAAAAAATTAACTTTTACCTTAGTAGATAATCGTTCTTCTTGCAAACTAATATAGTCTTTTATATGAGTAATTTCCTGATCAAGAGACACATCTTCTTTTTGTCCTTCATGCAATACATATCTAAAATTATTTGAGAGTTTTAAAATTAAATCAGGAGTTTTTTCATCTCCTTTTAATGCATTTGCATAAATATTATTGAGTGTATTAAATAAAAAATGTGGATTCACTTGTGCTTTTAACGCTCTAAGTTCTGCTTGTTGTTTTTCTTGTATTGTAGCATCTAACTCTTGCTGTTTTGTATATAACTTCTTTACAGAATGTAAAGCAAAAAAAACCAAACTAAAAGATAAGTATGTTACCAAACTAGAAGTTATAGATCTCCAACGATGATGCTTATGTCCTTCTTCTGGATGAAAAAAAGTATCGGCATAGTAATGAATCAAAGCGTTGCAAATAAAGACAAGCAATACTAAAAGAATATATTTTCTCTTATTGCTTAATGGAAAGAACCACAAATACATTATATATGTGGGAATCATATTGAATAATAATGCTACCAATTCATGCATAAAACTCATAGGATACCCTCCTTCTCTACCCATATATTTTACATACGGAAAAAAGAGTACCATTCCCCAAAAGAACAAATGCAATATAGGCTCTGTCTTTTTCAGTTTTAGATACATCGTGTTATTATTCATAGAAGAGTACTAAGTTATTATTTTTATTGATGATAAATCACTAAATCCTTTATTGATGCCTTTGCCAGAATAGTTTTTTCTTTGGTTGTAGTGCCGCTTATTCTAAAAATCACATGTCCTCCTAAAAGTGGCGAAAAGTCTGTACGTTCGAAAATAACAATATCGTCAAGAGAAAACCATACACTATTCTCTTTTTTACCTATTTCTACGGTAACCCATTCCTTAGACTTCATTATATTTTCTTCTTTTCGGAGATGAAAATCTCGATCTAATGAAGAAATGTTTTTATAAAAAAATGGAGTATATCCATGAGATTCATTATTAAAGGTCAAGTTATAATGGTTCATTTCTCTGCGCCACTCCCATATTGCCTCTTCATCAGCGTTCTTTTCTGGTAAGGTGAGTTGTAATGTTTCTGCTGTATCAGATGCCGAAAACAATGTGATTAATACCGATGCTTCAGACAAAGGCTTTATCTTATACTTTAATACCATATCACCTTCATATCTTTTTGGACTTATCAAAAAGAAACCATCAGAGCTATCTATCTCTTCAAAAACAAATTCATGATCTTGTATCGAAGTTTTACCTTTCCCTAGTGTTTCCCACCCAGAGAGCTCCTGAGAACTAACTTTTTCTTCAATAAGTTCATTAGAATTGCAACTTACTAGTCCTAATCCCAAAACTACTAATATCATAAATAGAAAAGAGTTCCTTTTCATTACATTAAATTTTACCATTGTTCAATTTTTAATTGTTAGAATCATTATGTCTATATTCTCTTTTTTTTCTATTTCTCTCTTTATTTTCATTTTTGAAAAGCATGTAATTGAGGCTAAAAAGAAATCCAAGAGTTTGTGATTGAAACTTCCACACGGTACGTTGATTAAACTCTGTGGTACGCGTATTTCGTTTCATTAAATTATTATCTAACACATCAACGACTCTAAGGTTAGCTCTCAATTTATTTTTTAGAAATTTTGCTCTTAATGCCCAATCTACTCTATGTCTTGGTTCAATAAAATTAAAAGCATTTTGTCGTCTTGGCATATGTCGATATGTAATATCTGTACTAATCTTTTTAGAAATCTTAAATGTATT
The DNA here is from genome assembly GCF_007489275.1 of Aquimarina algiphila. GTDB lineage: Bacteria > Bacteroidota > Bacteroidia > Flavobacteriales > Flavobacteriaceae > Aquimarina > Aquimarina algiphila. The sequence goes on along the minus strand of NZ_VLNR01000056.1, from coordinate 49,631 downwards.
TTTTAGTTGTAGATTTGATGAGTATAGCTCATCCCACGTAACCAGATTATTATCATCTATCGCCGTATAATAATAGTTGCCCGTAAGAGCTGTATCCCAAAACTTAGCAAATTTGTATTTCACTGTAGTTTCAACTCCAAAAGAATGATTTACCCCGATATTTTGGAATGAGATTACCTGTACATTATTGTCTTCGATATCATTTACCCACAGGATTACATCTTTCCTATACCGATAAAATGTCGCTAAAGACCAATTTATTTTTTCGCCATTATTTTGATAATTCAATTCAATATTATCACTTGATTCTGGCTTTAATTCTGGATTACCATCAAACCTGAAGAAAGGATTACCTAACTGAAAAGGATTGATGTGATGTAGATTAGGACGGGAGACTCGCTTACTATATCCTAAACCGATTGTATTATCTTCATTAAACTTATAGGAAACATGTATTGATGGAAAAAAGTTAGAAAAATCCAAATCTGTTGTAGATAAATTCAACGTGTTTTGCGATGTCGAAGAAAAATCTTCATACCTCAACCCTACTTGCCAGTCTAAATTTTGAGCACTAAATTTTGCAAGTCCGTAAATACCTAACAATTCTTCTTCATAATCAAATGTATCTAGTGCTCCGGTAGTGTTATTTGCTCTAAAAAACTGCTGGTTTTTTGTATCACTTCTATTCCAGGAAGCTCCTGTTTCTATTTGAATTTTTTCTGAAACCGGTAAAACGTAGTCTAATGATATTGCATGAATGGTATTATCTTCCTCTATAATTTGATCAAACAAAAAAACAGCATCTTCAAAATCAGAAGCAGGATATTCATTTTTATTGTCATTAAGATTATAATCTATCTCTAAAAAATGTCCTTCTTTACGAAACGCTTTGCGATAATTAGCATTAAAAACGGAAGTAAAATGTGAATGTGCTGAGTTTCGGGTATACACAAAATCATTACGATCTGTCACATTAAAATATTGTGAATTGTTATAAAAACTGTGATAATCATCAGTATAATCAAAACCTATCGAGAACTCATTATATTTATCTATAAAAAAATCCAATCCTACTGTTCCTTGTCTAACAAGGCCATTAAAATCATGAGGAGTAAAAATGCTTTGGGTATTACCATTCAGAAAAGTTCTATCGATAGTTTGCTTACTATCCATTTCTCGTCCAGATTGTGAAGCATTAAACCTTAGATTTACAAACGATAAATTATAGTTTCCATCAATTCCATAACCATAACGTTTTGTTCCTACAGAACTATTGAGATTAAGATTTAATCCAGTATTCAAATTTCTCTTTAGAATGACATTGATAACACCAGACAACCCATCTGCTTGATACTTTGCTGAAGGAGAAGTAATGATTTCTACACTTTTAATAGTAGATGACGGAATTTGTTCTAACAATTCTACAGCATCCATAGAAGATGGTTTCCCATTGATTAATAATCTTACATTATCACTTCCTCGTAAAGATATACTACCTGTCCCCAGGTCAGTTTGGATATCAACTATTTGGTCAAAAGCTTCGAGTGCCGTAGTTCCTGATTGCTGAATATCTGCACCTATGTCAATAATTTTTCTATCAATTTTGAGTTGTGTAGTGGTTCGGCCAGCTTCTACCACAACCTCTTCGAGATTGCTCACTGTCGGTTTTAATTCAATTGAGATATTGGTAAGGTCATTAATTTCAGAAAGTCGTTTCACAAAGTTTTCATAACCAATAAAACTAATTTCAAAATATGTAAATCGTTTATTAGTTTTTAACTGAAAATGTCCTCTATCATTTGTCGAGGCACCATCTAACAATTCATTTTTATCATTATAAACTGCGATTGTTGCAAAAGGAATTATTTCTTTAGTGACTACGTCTATTACCGTACCTCTAAAAGTTCTTACCTCTTGACTGGTCGTGATTAGAGATCCAATGAAGAAACAAAACATAACAACTACTGTTCGTATCATTTTTTTGAATTTGATACATCAAAAGTGATACTCTTACAGCTTTTAAGAAATTTTAATCTGTGAACGTCCTTTCTTTCTCTGTTAACGATATAACTCTTAAATTTTAAAAAGGTATTTAGTAAAATTCATTAACACAATCATGTTTTTTAAAAGCATTTATCTTTAGTTTACGATATTTGAACAAAAACAAATCTTGAAAAGAATATTTTTATTGCTAATACTTGTTTGTAGTTTTCCTGCTTACTCGCAACTCAATGTTACCGGAACCGTAATTGATAGTTCAAATAACCTGCCCATAGAAAATGCTAAGGTTCTTGATGTCGGAAGTAATGTCAGTATTTTAACTGATGTGAACGGAAAATTTTCTATAAAGGCTTTAGGTAAAATCGAATTTTCTAAAGAAGGATATGCCGGAGTTTACATCCTGATCGACAAAGACAATTATAGTAAAGATAAACATATAGAGATAACATTATTCCCCATTACAGAATTAACACAGGTATTAATTGAAGACTATTTTCGTCCGCAACCACATAAATATGCAACAGATGCTGTTTCTACTATCACTGCAAATGATATTAACCGAGGAAATCCGATAGAATTACACCCTGTTCTAAATCGTGTGGCAGGTGTTTTTATGCAAAACGGAACATTAAACACCAATCGAATCACAATTAGAGGAATTGGTGCCAGAAATTTATTTGGAACCGCAAATATCAGAGCTTATTTTGGTGATATTCCATTAACTGATGGAAATGGAGAATCTTCAATAGAAGATTTAGAACTCGGGACTGTATCTCAAATTGAAATTCATAAAGGGCCTTCATCTAGTAGTTTTGGTGTCGGATTGGGTGGCGCCATATTATTTAAGCCTGAATATGCTGAAGAAAATACTACCCAAAGTCAACTTACTACGTCATTTGGAAGTTATGGTTTAAGACGAATTCTCGCTAGAGCCTCTACATCTCTGAAGAATTCAAATATTATTGTACTCTATAGTAATAACCATACTGATGGTTATCGAGAGAATAATGAGTATGATCGAAATACAATAACACTCGCCTCTGATTTTGATTTAGGAGAAAAAGATAGCTTTTCTATATTAGGAAGTTATGTCGACCTCAAAGCGGGCATACCTAGTTCCTTAAATCAGGAAGACTTTGATAACAATCCCAGACAAGCTGCATTTACATGGGGAAGAGCTCAAGGTTTTGAAGACATAAATTACGGAATTTTAGGACTAACCTGGAAACATCGTTTCAATGAAAAAATATCCAACAACACCAGTTTATTTACTTCTTTTAGAAATAATGATGAACCCAGACCATTTAACATCCTTAAAGAAAATACAAATAGCTTTGGTATCAGGAGTAGGATTTTAGGCACACATCTTGTCGCTAAAAAGAAACTGAATTGGACCATAGGCGGAGAATTATTTTTTGAAAATTATACTGGTAAGACCTTTCAAAATCTTTATGAAGATTTCCCTATCGGAACGGGTAGTGTACAGGGAAATCAACTTTCTGATCTTGATGAAAAACGATACTATTATAACCTGTTTGGCGAAGTGAATTATGAAATTAACAAAAAACTTAGATTTAATGCTGGGGCACACCTTAATCAAACTTCCTTTGACATTGAAGATCAGTTTTTATCAGATGGAGAAGACAATTCTGGAGAATTTGATTTCGACCCTATACTCTCTCCAAAAATTGGTATAAACTATACTTTAAATTACAACGTTACTTTTTACGGTTCTATTGCTCATGGTTTCTCTACTCCTACAACATCAGAAACATTATTACCTAATGGTATTTTTAATCCAAATATAAAGCCCGAAATAGGTTGGAATTATGAAATTGGAACACGTTACAAACTACTTGACGACAGAGTATACGGTTCTTTATCTTTGTACACGCTTCGAGCCAGAGATTTGTTAGTCTCAAGGAGAACTGTAGATGACAATTTCTTTGCAATTAATGCCGGCAAAACCACTCATAATGGAGCTGAGTTTGAATTAAATTTCACCGTTGCCAGATTAAATCTTGGTAAAAGAACTTTAAATTTCTTTTTCAACGCATCTATATATGACCATACATTTGATAATTTTATTGATCTTGACAGTAATTTTTCTGGTAACGATCTTACTGGTGTTCCTTCAGAAGTTACCAATTCTGGCATCGAATTTATTACAGAAAAAGGGTTTTATGGTAATCTTAATTATCAAACCGTAGGCAAAATCCCAGTTAATGACGCCAATACTACTTTTAGTAAAAACTATGAATTATTACATGGTAAAATAGGATTTAAGAATAGTATTAGTAACCACTTCAATTATGATTTATTTTTGGGTGTAAATAACATTTTAGACACTGACTATGCTTCTCAATTACAGATTAACGCAAGAGGTTTTGGAGGTAACGCTCCAAGATATTTTTATCCAGGTTTACCATTTAATATCTATGGAGGGATTAACATAAATTATAGATTATAAACAATATTTCTTTGTATTTTTCCAGAGTAAACACATAATTTATGAAGAATTTTGTTCTCCTATTGACTTTTGCTTTCCTTACAACTTTTTCATGTGCTCAGGAAAAGAAAAATGATATTACTTTAGAAGAAGATCCTAAGAATTACACAACAGAAATAGTAGTTCCTGATTTATTAATTCCCTGGGGAATGGTTTGGTTACCTGATGGGAGTATGTTAATTACAGAAAAAAGTGGAGAGCTAATCCTCTTTAAAGATGGTGTTAAAACTTCAATTACAAGTGTACCAGAAGTATATAATCGTAATCAAGGAGGCTTATTAGACATCGAGCTACATCCTAAATACAAAGAAAATGGATGGCTATACATAACATACTCTTCTAAAGAAGGTCCAGAAAAAGGAGGAAATACAGCACTAATAAGAGCTAAACTTAAAAATAATGAGTTAGTTAACATAGAAAAATTATATAAGGGAACTCCAAATACTACCCGTGGACACCATTTTGGATCTAGAATAGAATTTGATAATGATGGATACTTATACTTTTGTATTGGAGATAGAGGAAATAGAAATGTAAACCCTCAGGATATTACCAAAGATGGTGGAAAAATATATCGTCTTAATGATGATGGAAGTATCCCAAAAGATAACCCTTTTGTAAGTAAGGATGGTGCAAAAAAAGCGATTTTCTCTTATGGACATCGTAATCCTCAAGGAATGGCAATCCACCCTGATGGCACAATTTGGATTCATGAGCATGGACCAAGGGGTGGAGATGAAATTAATCCCATAAAAAAAGGAGTAAATTATGGTTGGCCAGTAATCACTTATGGTATCAATTATAGTGGTACATCGATAACAGATATCACCAAAAAAGAAGGAATGGAACAACCTTTATATTATTGGGTACCTTCTATTGCTCCCAGTGGTATGGATTTTATTACCAGTGACAAATACCCCGATTGGAAAAACGACCTCGTAGTAGGTTCTTTAAAATTTCAATATTTAGAATTGGTAGAATTAAGCAACAATAAAGTTACAGGACGAAAAAAACTATTAGATGGCATGGGACGTGTTCGCAATGTAAGACAAGGACCTGATGGATTTATCTATGTTGCTATCGAAAATAAAGGTATTGTAAAAATAGTTCCTTCCCTAAAATAGAAGTATAAAATGAAGAAGCGTTTAAAACAACTTTTAATCTTTGAAATCATAATATTGGTTATGAGCGTATCGATTCTTGCTCAAAAAGGAAACACTGATTATACATACATTTCAAATACAGAATTAGAAATTCAAGATGCAATACTTTCAGAAAGTATTGCCCGTGGAAAAGAGATATATGCTGATTTTTGTATGCAATGTCATCTTCCCGATGGAAAAGGAACTCCAAAAGTATTCCCTCCCCTTGCAGGATCTGATTGGTTAGTTAATAAACGTAAAGAAAGTATTCACTCTATAAAGTATGGACTAAATGGCCCTATAGAAGTTAACGGAATATCATACAATAGCGCAATGACTTCACTAGGGCTTGAGGATGAAGAAATTGCGGATGTTATGAATTATATCATGAACACATGGGGAAATACACAGAAAAAAATGGTTACAACTCAGGAAGTTTCTAAAGTAAAAAAATAATACTCTTCCCAAAACATATACTACATAATACTAACTTCCTTGATTACTATTTAGCCTATCAATAGTTTGATAACATTACTACTATGATGATAAAAGATATTTTAAAATATTATCCATGTGTAAAAACAACAAATTAATTGCTACAATAGTTTAACACAAACATTATATACTCCCGCTTTAAACACCTATATTTATTAGGTTCTTATTCAACTTTATATTTCTTTCTTATAGACTTTCCCGCTATTCAGTTAGAGGTTATTTTAAAACTCAATTTTCATTCAATTTTAAAAAACATTTGTATAAATCATTAGTTTAGACTACTTTAGTATACTGTATACCGTATACGAAATAAAATATAAGATGGAAAAACTCTCTAATAATGAACTAAGTGCACAGGCCTACAAAGAGGTCAGATCAATGATTATAAATAAAAAACTAGTCCCTGGGCAGAAGATTGTTCAAGACAAACTAGCAGAAAATCTGGGTATTAGCAGAACGCCTTTACGATCGGCACTACAAATGTTAGAAGGAGAAGGTTTAATAGAATCTGTTCCTCGCAAAGGTGTAATTGTAAAAGAATTTACAGATAGAGAAATTGTAGAAATATTCGATTGCAGGATAGCTTTAGAAGTAACTGCCATTCGATTATTTACAGACCGCGCTTCAGATGCCGAAATAAGTGAACTTAGAAATCTATTCCTTCCTTTTTTAAATGGAAAAATTGACAACGATGCTTATCAAAAAGCAGATGCCAAATTTCATGATGCCATTATGCTTGGCAGCGGAAATAACTTTCTACACAAATTATTTCATAAAGGAAATTTATTGGTTTGTATTGACTTAATAGGTTTATTAAGACAACCTGATGAAACACTTCAGGAGCATATGGAAATGATTGACGCAATCCAGAAAAGAGACTCTGACTTAGCTGAAGAACTTTCCAGATCACATCTAGATAGAACGAAGCAACTAATTCTAAAAAAGTTAAATGAGTAAAAAAAGCACTTTTTTCCCTGTTAGGTATCGTATGGTACTAGGTACATTTGTTCTCTCTATGATTGTCCTTTTTGATCGAATTTTAATTTCGGTAGCCAAGGACCCAGTAGCAAATGACCTTGCATTATCTGATAAACAAATGGGTTGGGTATTATCTATTTTTGCTCTTGGTTATGCCTTATTTCAAACTCCTTCAGGATTTTTGGCAGATAAACACGGAGCAAGAAAAATTCTTACCGCAGTAGTTAGTATTTGGTCCATTTTCACAGCACTTACTGGAGCGGTTTATAATTTTTTCACTCTTATCATCGTCCGGTTTCTTTTTGGAGTTGGAGAAGCAGGAGCCTTTCCAACCATGGCGAGAGCAATTTTTAGTTGGATTCCAATAAAAGAAAGAGGTTTAGTACACGGTATAAATTTTTCTGGCGGTAGAATCGGAGCTGCAATTGCATTGCCTATTGTAGCATGGTTAATTGATATTACAAGTTGGAGAATGAGTTTTGTTATTCTTGGATTAATTGGAGTATTATGGGCCTTAATATGGTATTGGTGGTATCGTGATTTACCAGAAAATCATGCTTCGGTTTCAGAAAATGAATTAAAAATCATCAAAGAAAATGTGCAAGAAACAAATAATAATAAGCCATCTATCTCATTTAAAAAATTGTTTGGTTCTCGTGCAGTATGGCTAATGATGGGACAGTATTTCTGTAGTAATTTTACCTTCTTTTTTTGTTTAACCTGGTTGTTCCCTCACCTTAAGGCAAAATACAATTTAGATATTATTGAAGCTGGTTTCTATTCCTCTGCTCCATTTATATTTGGTGCCATCGGAAATTGGGTTTCAGGTTGGATGGTAGATTTCATTTACAAAAAAGGAAACTGGGAACTATCAAGAAAGGTACCTGCCATGATAGGATTTGCTCTTGCAGCCATCGGAATAGTAGCAAGTATCTATATGGACGAAGTCCTGGGAGCCGTAATCTTTATATCTCTGGCTGTATTTGGAGCAGATATGACGTTAAGTCCATCATGGTCAGCTTGCCTTGATATTGGAAAAGAGCATTCGGGAACTGTTAGCGGAACCATGAATATGGCAGGAAACTTAGGTTCTTTTTTTACTGCATTAGCTTTCCCATATATGATAGCATTTACAGGTTCTAATACTCCTTTTTTCTTTTTAGCCGCACTACTTAATGTATTAGCTATACCTATGTGGCTGATCGTAAAACCACAAAAACCATTGTCCCTAACTCAATAAAGAAGTAAAGAATGATAAAATTTGAAGAATTTAAAGACGTTTGCCAACAATCCATTGAGATGATTGAAGCTGCTGGACTATTACTAACACCAGAGGATAAAAAGAAAATAACAGCTGCAGATTTTGGTTTAAATCATATAAAAAAAGAAGGCGTTCAAATACTAACCATGTTTCAGACTGATAGAATAGCCGGTAAAATATTGGTTTTATTACCTAATCAAACAGAACCAGAGCACTGGCACCCTACCGTAGGAAATGACCCCGGAAAAGAAGAAGTTATAAGAGCTATTAGTGGAGAACTTTATTTCTATATCCCTGGAGAAAATAACATGACACAAGGTTTTATTGTAGATGGAAAAGAAGATTGCTACACCATGCGAAATGAAGTTGTACTTAACCCTGGAGATCAATTAGTATTACCAGCAGGGACAAAACATTGGTTCCAAGCTGGTAAAAAGGGAGCTGTAATGTATTCTTTTTCAACAACTGTAACAGATTTAATGGATCAGTTTACCGATCAAAATATTGTAAGAGATACCATTATCGAGCAAGAACCTAGTAACAGCACATATTAATACAACAACAATATCAAATAAAATATAAATGAAACAAAGTATTATAACCGCATTTTTAAGTAAAACACAGGATAGGTTTTCTGAATATCAAGAACCTACTGCTCTAAGAGAACGTCTTGAAATCGTAAAAAAAATTAATGGAGTTACTGGTGTTGAGATTGTGTTTCCTTATGAAACAGAAGAAGCTAATACAACCAAAGCTTTAATGCAAGAGATGGGATTAGAATTTGCTGCTGTAAATGCCAATATCAAAAAAGAAACAAAATGGGTCCCTGGTGCATTATCCAGACCAAAAGAAAATCTGCGACAAGAAGCTGTTCAAATGATCAAAGATGCAAAAGATTATGCAATTACCGTTGGTGCACCCTTGGTTACTTGTTGCCCTCTATCAGATGGGTTTGACAACTTATTTCAGGTAGATTATCAAAAAGCCTGGAAATATATGATTGATGCTGTCGCCGAAGCTGCAGATTATAAACCAGAAATGCCCTTGTTTATTGAATATAAAATTAATGAAACCAGAGTAAACTGTCATTTGGATAGTTGCGCAAAAACAATTGTGTTTTTAAAAGAAGTTCAGAATGCTGCAACCGGAATTACAATTGATTTTGGTCATTCTCTTTTAGCCAAAGAAAATCCAGCACAGGTACTCGCTCTGTGCGAACAGTCAAACGTAGATTATTACTTACACACCAATGATAATGATTGGCAGTTTGACTGGGATTTAATTGGTGGTTCTAGAAATTTTTTACATACGGTAGAGTTTTTCTTTTATGCAAAAGAATTTGGTTACAACAAGTATTTTACAGCCGATGCATCTCCCCGTATTTTTGATATGGTTGGTTTTTTTACTGAACATGCAGAAATGAATAAAGCCATTTGGAATATTGTAGAACATCTAGATCGTGATAAATACAGAAGACTTATGCATGAAGAAAAGCATATGGATTTGATGAAATTAGTACGAAAAGAAATTTATAGACTTTAAAAATGCCAAAAGAAACTTTTAAAATAACGTATGGTGACGCAAAATCACTTATGAATGCTGCTACAAAGTCAGCATTTCAACATAATGTCCCAGGAGCAATTGCAATTGTTGATAACAGTGGAAATCTAATATTATTAGAGATTCTTGAAAATACAATGAGCAGTGCTGCAAAAATAGCAATTGGTAAGGCTGCCACCGCTGCTGCTTTTAAAAGACCCACAATCGATCTCGAAAATGTAGTATTAGAAGGAAGAACACCTATGTTGGTTCTGGATAGTGCTACATCAGAAGCATATGTTCCTTTAAAAGGAGGATATCCCATTTGGCATAATGATGAACTTCTAGGTGCCATTGCTGTAGCTGGTACCATGGATGCAGAAATGGATGAAGTAGTCGTTCTAGAAGCTCTTGATAACAAAGGTTGGTAATATATATAAAATACAATGAGGACAAGCTTTAAAATAATGCAATATATGATGGCCATTTTTATAATATTGGCTTCTACCCTTTCTTTTGGTCAAAATTCAAAACAAACAGATTTTGAAAAATTTGAAGTAAAAAAAGGAACTAACATTGCACATTGGCTATCTCAAACCAAGAAAAAAACGGAAGAACGAACAAAGTTTTTCACAAAATCAGATGTAAAAAAAATTGCAGATCTGGGTTTTGATCATATACGATTACCCATTGATGAAGAACAAATGTGGGATGAAAATGGAAATCGATATGAAGATGCATTTCAATTAATGGAAGATTGTGTGAATTGGTGTTCTGAATATGGATTAAAAGTTATAGTCGATTTACATATCTTAAGATCACATCATTTCAATGCGAAAGTAAAACCATTATGGACTAGTACATTAGAACAAGAAAAATTCTTTGACCTATGGCGTGATCTTTCAAAAACGTTAAAAAAATACCCTAATCATTTATTGGCCTATGAATTAATGAATGAAGCCGTTGCAGACGATCACAATGACTGGAACAAATTGCTTGTTAGTGCTTTTTCTGCCATTAGAACATTAGAACCAGAACGTACAATTGTTATAGGTTCTAATCGATGGCAATCGGTAGAAACTTTTGATGCTCTTGAAGTGCCTCTAAATGATAAAAATATTCTTTTGAGCTTTCATTTTTATAAGCCTTTTTTATTAAGTCATTACAAAACACATTGGACTCCTTTAAAAGAATACAAAGGCCCTGTGCATTACCCGGGAATAATACTTACTGAAAAGGAATTTAAGAAACTTCCTCAAGCTGTAAAACCATTAGTAAAAAAATGGGTAAATGTAGAATTTAACAAAGCCATATTATTAAAAATGTGGCAAAAACCCATTCAAAAAGCAAAAGAATTAGGCTTACCTCTATACTGTGGGGAGTTTGGAATTATTTCTGACGCACCACAAAAAGATAGTCTTATTTGGTATGAAGATATGATCGAGCTTTTTGAAGAAACAGGAATTGGATATGCAAACTGGAATTATAAAAGTGATGAATTTGGTTTGGTTGGTAATGATGGTAATAAAAAACAAAAACTAATAACTATCATTTCAGGAAAAAAAACCAAAACTAAACTTTAAAAATGAAGTAAAAACTTATGAAACGTCTTTTTAGTCTTACATATAATTTTCTATTGCTATTAAGCCTGCTCCTATTCGTAAACTGTAAGGAAACACGAATAGAAAATAGTCAATGGGAAACTATTTCTGTACAGGGTAAACCAACTGCTCGTCATGAAGCAGGGATGGTGGCGTTTAAAGATAAAATTTTATTGATTGGTGGTAGAAGAATTAATCCTATTGATGTTTTTGATACAAAAACAAATACTTGGGAAGCTAAATCAAAGACCCCTATCGAGTTACATCATTTTCAACCGGTAGTTGTAGAGGATGCTGTATATCTTATAGGTGCAATGACCGGGAAATGGCCAAACGAAAAACCTCTCGACCGTGTTATCATATATTACCCTGAACGAGATGAATTTGTATACGGCCATACAATTCCTAAACATCGACGTCGTGGAGGCGCAGGTGTAGTGTATCATAACAATAAAATTTATTTGGTTGGCGGGATTACAAATGGCCATGTAGATGGCTACAAACCCTGGTTAGATGAATATGATCCTAAAACAGGAGCCTGGAAAGTTTTGGACGATGCGCCTGATGCACGAGATCATTTTCAGGCTGTAGTGGCCAATAATAAACTATATGCTTTTGCTGGCCGCAGAACTTCAAAAAAAACAAATCAAGATATGGCATTGACCAATACTTATGGAAATATATATGATTTTGAAACTGCCAAATGGGAAACAGTAACTAATATACTAGAAATACCTACTCAAAGAGCCGGTAATTCTGCATTTTCATGGAATAATGATATTATAATTGGTGGAGGTGAAAGTATGGCGCATGAAGCTGCTCATAATGAAGTTGAAGCTTACAATAGTAAAACAAAAACATGGAGCAAATGGCCTTCATTACTACAAGGGCGTCATGGCACAGGGTTCGCTATTATTGGCGACTATGTATACATAGCATCAGGAAGCGGTAATCGCGGTGGTGGACCAGAGCTTACTTCAATAGAACGACTTAAACTACCATCTAAGGATAATAGTGAAACCGTTACACAATCAAATGCTATACCTATTCATAAGCAATGGCATACCGTAACCTTATCGTTTGCCGGACCAGAAACATCAGAAACAGCTTCTGATAATCCATTTTTAAATTATCGTTTAAATGTAGAATTCAAACATGAAAAAACGCAATATACCATAAGAGGTTTTTTTGCTGCGGATGGTAATGCTTCTGAAACGGGAGCCAAAGAAGGAAATATCTGGAAGGCAAGATTCACCCCAGATCAAATAGGAAAATGGAGTTATTCTGCAACACTTCATCATAAAGATAGTATTGCTCTAGATGATGATTTAAAAAAAGGAGAACAAGTTGACATTACAAATGCTAAAGGTCAATTTATAGTAACAGAATCTGATAAAGATGGAGTTGATTTTAGAGCTAATGGTCGTCTTGAAGCTTCAAAAGGATATTATCGATTTCAAGATTCAAAAAAATACTGGTTAAAAGGAGGAGCAAATAGTCCTGAAAACTTATTGGGATATGTAGATTTTGATGACACCTATCGCATACAGAGTTCAAACAAAGATGGCGAAGCAAGTACCACAGAAGAAATACATAAATATGAACCTCATCTAAAAGATTGGAAGCCTGGTGATCCCAGTTGGAAAAACGGCAAAGGAAAATCATTAATAGGAGCTATAAATTTTTTAGCTTCAAAAGGAATGAATTCGATCTACTTTCTAACCATGAATATTTTAGGAGATGGTAAAGATGTATGGCCATATATACACCCTGAAGATTTTACCCGTTTTGATGTTAGCAAATTAGATCAATGGGAAATTGCCTTTCAGCACATGCAAGCCAAAGGGATTTTATTACATCTGGTACTACAAGAAACTGAAAATGAAACAATGCTCGATAAGGGAAATACAGGACCTATGAGGCAATTATATTTCAGAGAATTAATTGCTCGCTTCGGACATCATTTAGCACTAAACTGGAACTTAGGAGAAGAAAACGGTCCAGCTTCCTGGTCTCCAATAGGACAAAATGATAGTCAGCGAAAGGCAATGGCTAAATTTCTTAAAAATGCCGACCCATATAGACATCCTGTTCTTTTACATACGCATTCACATGATCCACTAAGAAGTAAAATTTTAGATTCTATTTTGGGATATCAGTACTTAGATGGCTTGTCATTACAACAAGACAAAAGAGAATTTGCATCACATGTAGTTGAAACCTGGAAAACAAAAGCCAAAGAAAAAGGACATGATTGGTTAATTACCATGGACGAAATAGGTTTATGGCATACTGCAGCTTTACCGGATAATGAAGACCCCGATCATGATTCCTTACGACAATATGTTCTTTGGGGAACTTTATTGTCGGGAGCTGCAGGTTTGGAATGGTATTTTGGCGCAAAGCACCCACACAATGATCTAAATTCTGAAGATTGGAGAGAACGAACTCGACTTTGGGAATTAACTAATCATGCTATTACATTTTTTCAAGACAATTTACCATACTGGAAAATGCAACCAGAGCATACACTAATCAACTCATCAAAAGCATATTGCTTACGTAAAACAGGAGAAATATATGCTGTTTACCTACCAAAATCGAAAGTACACACCATCAATTTAACTAATGTAAAAGGTGATTTTACAATACATTGGTTTGATCCCCAAAACGGAGGACAGTTGCAAAAAGGATCTGTAGATAGTATACATGGTGAAGGAATACGAAAACTAGGTCTCCCCTTAACTCAAAAAGATGAAACTGTTCAAAGAGATTGGGTTTGTTTAATAAAAAAAGATAATTAGGATAAGCTATTAAGGAAAGAACTTAAGTGTAATGATAAAATTTATATTGGATAAATAGTAATGTAATGTTGGGAAATAATTTAAAGATTAATAATCAACCAGAAATTGAAGCCATGTTTTTAAAACACTATCAAGAATGGTGTTTACTATCATATAGTTATATCGAAAACATGTCTGAAGTCGAAGATATGGTTCAGGATGTTTTTGTTAAAATATTGAGAAGAAAACCTAAAAACGAAATTTTAGATTTAAAAAATTACATCAGTACAGCTGTAAAAAACAATAGTTTAAAAAGGATTAAAAGAAATAGAAAATTAGAAAAATTAGAAAATTCTAATGTAATTTCTTCTCCTTCTTATGAAGAATATTTGATTGAAACAGAAACAAAAATCAAAGTACAAAAGGCTATGGAAGTATTACCAGAACAAAGTAAAAAAGTTTTTCAGCTTTGTGTTTTGGATGGAGAAAAATATCAAAATGCAGCTGACTCACTTGGTATTTCAATAAATACAGTGAAATTCCATTTAAAAAAATCATTTAAAATATTACGCTTAGCATTACGAAATACATATGCTTAAATATTCATAATTCATTTAATGACATTTTTTTAATAAAAAAAATACGATTTTCCCATTTTAACACTACCCGATTTGACAATTTTTGGGTCTTATAATAAAGAGGATTTTTAGATTTTTTGTGTGCAAATGAATATAACCTAAATTATAATTAAAAAATTAAAAAGAAACCTATTAAAAAAAATCTTAAACACTTTTATAAAAGATACTTATCGTAAATCTAATATTTATAAATAACAATGCCTATGCAATAAAATTGACATCCAGATTTCTGATTATTACAAAAAATATCGAGAAATGCTCCAACATTTCCCGATATATAATAGTCAACTAAAAATTAGCAACTATATAAACATTTCAAATATATGAAAAACCTTAAAGGCTCTGAGCGATATCAGCTCAATCTGCTTAAATTTAACTTAAAAATAAGACTCACCTTATTTTCTTTATTAGTTTCATTTTTTTCAATTCGGGCAAATACCCATTCAGGGAATATCAAAATAAATCCGGATTTAAAAAATGTATCAAACACGAAAACGATTGAGGACTCTAAAAAACGATCTGTAGAAATAGGTTACGTTTCTATTCAACAATCTATATCAGGTATAGTTACAGATACCAACGGACAACCTATACCCGGTGTGTCTGTTGTTGAAAAAGGTACTTCGAATGGTGCTGCAACAGATTTTGACGGCAATTATTCACTTACCGTATCTAGTGCAAATGCAATTTTAACCTTTAGTTCTATTGGCTTTACTTCCAAAGAGGTTCCTGTAGGTACAAATACTACAATTAACATTCAATTAGAAGAAAATGCAGAAGCTTTAAAAGAAGTTGTTGTTGTTGCATATGGTACTTCTACTAAAAAAGATCTTACTGGTGCTGTATCTGTAATTAGTTCAGAAGAACTTAATAATTTTGCTACTACAACCGTAGATCAAGCATTACAAGGTAAAACTAGTGGTGTACAAATCACCGCTAATTCTGGAGCACCAGGTTCATCTGTAACAGTAAACATTCGTGGTGTAGGTTCTTTTGGTAGTACTACACCTCTTTATATTGTAGATGGTTTTCCAACACAAGATATTTCTTTTATCAACCCTAACACCATAGAATCTTTATCTGTTTTAAAAGATGCATCTGCTACTGCTCTTTATGGTGTTAGAGCAAGTAATGGTGTTGTAATCATTGAAACTAAGAAAGGAAAAAAAGGAAGAGTAAATGTTGAGTTAAATTCTTTTTTGGGAGTACGTACCAAACCAAAAAGTGTTGATGTCCTTGATGTAAATAGATTTTCCTCACTTGCACTCGAACTTAGCGGAAGCAGTGATTCTGAAATTGCCGGTTCTGCAATTCCTTATGATGGATGGAACAATTCTGGTAGTCTGAGAAACATAGATTGGCAAGACGAGGTATTTAGCGAAGCAATCAGTAAAAGTACTACATTAAGTATACGAGGAGGTGGCGAAAAATCCAGAGTAGCATTAAACTTAGGGTTTTATGATGAAGAAGGAACTCTTATTGGCTCTGAATACAAACGTTATGATGCCGGATTAAATGCTCAATTTGATGTGACCGATAAGGTTCGTTTCAAAGGAAGTGTAAAATATATATCTTCTCAAAACTTTCAGCCGTTGGGATCAGGACGTGGAAGTCTATTAAATCTCTATGGAAATATACCACATTTAGCACCAGTAGGGGAACTTAATCTTAATGGAGATCCTAACTTAAGTAATGTACCCGTTGATGGAAATGGGAACTTTGGAGCTTATCCAGATGTGGGATCAGAAACGTTTCGTGATGGTAGAAATTTTGTAGCCAGAGCTTTAGAAGATGATCGCGATAATGTAACAAATGATATACTGGCTAACATAAGTGCAGAATGGGATATAATAGACGGACTTTCTACTAGAGTTAACATTGGTGCTCGAGCTACAAATTTTGCAGGTTGGGTTTTTAACCCACAATATTACCGTAGTAATGGAAATATTGATTTAAGAAATAACGCTGTCTTTACTGTTACGCAGAATACATTTAATGAAATATTAGCAGAACATATATTTCAATATAAAAAGACTTTTGCTACTAAACATAACTTAGATGTTCTTGCAGGATATTCTGCACAACGAGGGTATACAAAATTTACTCAAATTGAAGGTACAGGATTCTTAAATAACAGAATTCGGGATATTGCACAAGCTCAAGATATTACCAATAGACAAGGTAGCTTTGCCAGAGAAACTTTAGCAAGTACGTTTGCCAGGTTAAATTATAATTTTGAAAGCAAATATTACGCAACTGCTACTATACGAAGAGATGGTGTAGGAAATAGATTTCTTGTCGAAAATGCCTGGGATGTATTTCCATCATTTGCTGCAGGATGGAATATAGATGAAGAAGACTTCATGGAAGGTAGTATTTTTAATGTCCTGAAATTTCGTGGAAGTTGGGGAGAAACTGGTAACTTCTTTGGAATAGCTCCATTTGTATCTGGCACCACCTTTAGTAACGGAACACCTAGAAATGATTCTAGTTATAGTTTTGGAGGAAACACTACTCAATCATTAGGACTAGCTCCTGTAAGTGCTTCAAACTCTAATTTACGCTGGGAAACCCAAGTACAGAGTAATATTGGATTCGATGGAGAACTTTTGAATAATAAAATATACTTTACAGTAGATTATTTTAACAGAAAATCTAAAGATATCCTATTTGACATAACAACGCCTGGTCAATCTGGATTCCCTACAAGACCTGTAAACGGAGCTACAGCTGTTAATGAAGGATTCGAATTTTTAGTCGGGTATCGCAAAGATGAAGGTGATTTTACATTTGATATTAATGCCAATATTACTACGATCAAAAATGAAATTACCAAAATTGATTCTCCTGTAGGACAAATCAGATTTAATAACGAATTCTTAGATAGTTTTAATGAAAGTGCTTTTTGGTTTGACATAACACGATCAGAACTTGGTGGAGAGGTAGGATCTTTCTATGGCTTTGTAGCAGATGGTATTTACCAAAGTCAAGCAGAGATCGATGCATTAAATACAGCTTCTCCTAATGGAAATTATCAAGCTGCAGAGACCTCACCTGGTGATCGTAGGTTTAGAGATCTTAACGGTGATGGTCAAATTACTGGAGAGGACAGAGAAGTTATAGGTAGTCCTATACCAGATTTTTATGGAAGTTTAAACCTTAACTTTGCTTACAAAAACTTTGATCTGGGACTTAATTTCTACGGTACTTATGGCAATGAAATATTGAATCTTGTAAAACGAGAATTAGAAAGTGCCTCAGGTTATGGTAATTCGGCATCTTTCTCAAATGTAAGTACCGAATATTTCAATAATAGATGGACAGTTGGTAACCCTTCAAATACTTTTTCCAGAGCCTTAATCGATGATGGAAGTGTCCAAAATAACAGGGCTTCCAGTTACTTTGTAGAAGACGGTTCGTATTTTAGGTTAAGAAACATTAATTTAGGGTATACTTTACCTAGCGAAATAACCGATAAAATTGGTCTAAATTCCTTTAGACTATATCTAAGTGCTCAAAATCTATTCACTATTACAGATTATAGTGGTTCTGATCCTGAAGTAGGACAAAACTCAGATATCCAAGGTCAGAGCAGTGTTACTACCAGAGGTATAGATGCTGGTGCTTATCCAGTATCAAGATTTTTTACACTTGGATTTAATTTAAAATTTTAAATAAATTGTTATGAATATAAAACTCAAAAACACTAAGCTTTTCGTTTTCTTTGGAGTTGCAATACTAACCTTTGTATTGAGCTGTTCTGATGAGTTCTTATTAGATGAAAATGAAAAAGATTTATCAGAGAACATTGTTTTTAGCGATGATAATACAGCATTAGCAGCTGTAACAGGTGTATATGATGGATTACAAAATGATTCACAGGGTGATCCCGGTCTACCCAATGAGTTTAATGTTAAAGGTATTTTTAGAATGGCTAATAACATTACACTAGATTGGCAAGATAGTGCTGTACGGGGAGAATCAGAATATGACAGATTAGATCTTAGTCCCGATGGTGATGTTGCTGTTAAAATATGGCCCAACCTTTATAGAGCTATTGGTAGAGCCAATAATGCACTTGATAATTTACAACCAGCTATTGATGCTGGAAATGTAAATGCAGACCTAGGAAACAGGCTAATTGGTGAAGTATTGGTAATCAGGTCTATATCGTATCAATATCTTGCCGCAACCTATGGAAATGTACCTCTAATGTTGAGTCAAAATGATGACCCTTTTAAGGGTAGAGACCCTGAAGAGATGATCTGGCAACGAATAGTTACTGATATGGAAGAGGCAGTAGATAGACTTCCGTGGTCATATGATGATGAAAAAGGCAGGGTATCCAAAGGAACCGCCTATGCCGTTTTAGGAAATGCTCATATGTGGTTAGGACAATATGATAGGGCAATTACAGCTTTTGAAGCTATAGAAACTGGAGGAGTTACTTCTTTAGAAGAAAATTATCTTGATATTCATGCCGTAGCAAACCCAAATGGTAAAGAATCAATATTTGAAATACAATGGGCTGCTAATGGTGATTTAAGCTGGAACAGAAATGATGAAGTAAATATTTTACAATTATTTGCTATGCCAACTGATATCACCGGTGGTGGTGGTTTTGCAGGTATCCCAAGAAAAGAATTATATGATTCTTTTGAACCCGGAGACTTAAGGAGGCAAGCCACAGTGATTGGACCAGGTGAAGAACATCCTGACCCATTAATTGATATTAATATGTATGAGGGAGTAGATATCAATACTTGTGGTACAATTGCTGATCCTTGGACAGGTGCACCAGCAGGGGAAGCAGAATCTGATCAAAGAACAGGATATTGGGGTATTAAAAGCTGGAGAGATCCTAATATTGATGGTTGGGGTAGAACTCAACTTTTTGGAGGTCAAGGTCATATTTGGATACGTTACGGTGAAGTACTACTAAGTTTAGCTGAAGCCTATCATAAATCAGGTAATGACGGTAAAGCCATGGAAAACGTAATGAGAATTAGAAATCGTGCCTGGGGAGGCATTGCCCCTACTCCAACAGGAAGTATGATGGATATTATTCTTGAAGAGTACAGACACGAGCTGGGAGGGGAATTTTCTTTATGGCCAGTGATTAGAAGGTCAGGTGAAGCTACCCGGTATATTCAAGAACGATATGATCAAACCATACCTGCAGGTCACGAATTAGTTCCTGTACCTAACTCTGAATTAAGTATAAATCCGAACTTACTTCCACAGAATGAAGGATACTAAAAAAATATAATTATGATTTAAAAGGGTCTTAGATATTGTTTATTTGGGGCCCTTTTTATAATTTTCTAAAAAATTTAAAAATGAAGAGGATATATAGCATCGTATTTTTTTCAATAGTATTGTTTTCTTGTCAGGAAAATAAAGAAAAACAGTTTAGTTTGCTATCCAGTGATCGTACAGGTATTTTGTTTTCTAATGATATTATTGAGACGGATAGTCTAAATTACTTTACTTACCCATATATGTATATGGGAGGAGGAGTATCTGCTGGTGATATTAATAACGATGGGCTTGTAGATTTGTTTTTTACTGCTAATATGAAATCTAATTCATTATACTTAAATAAAGGAAAATTTAAGTTTGAAGATATTACAGATGCGGCTAATGTAGCAGGAGATGATAGGTGGTTTACAGGAACTACCATGGTTGACATTAATAACGATGGGTATTTAGATATTTACGTAAGTGTTTCTGGGAAAAGCAACAAAAGAAATAATCTTTTATATATTAATAATGGTCCTTCGGTAAACTCTGGGCAAATAACATTTACAGAAAAGGCTGAAGCATTTGGGATAGACCATGACGGGCATACTACCCAAAGTACCTTTTTTGATTATGATAATGATGGGGATTTAGACTTATATCTGGCCAACTATCCACCTACTCCATTTAAAAGCCCCGTATCTTTTTATAGACGTAAAGTAAATAATCCAAAAATAGAAGAATCTGATATTCTATTTAAAAACAATGGAGATGGTACTTTTACTGATGTCACTATCGAATCTGGAATATTAAACTTTGGACTTTCCTTAAGTGCGACCATTGCAGATTTTAATGACGACGGTTTTAAAGATATTTATGTTTCTAATGATTTCGATTCTCCAGATTTCATGTACATAAATAATAAGAATGGGACATTCAAGGAAATTGCTAAAGAAGCTGTAAATCATACTTCTCAATATGGCATGGGGGCAGATATAGCCGATTATAACAATGATAATCTTCATGACATAGCCCAGGTAGACATGACTCCAGAAGACAACAGAAGATCTAAAGCTAATATGTCAAGCATGAATCCATTGGGATTTACTAAAATGGTAAATTCTGGTTTAAACTATCAGTACATGCA
Source organism: Aquimarina algiphila (assembly GCF_007489275.1). GTDB lineage: Bacteria > Bacteroidota > Bacteroidia > Flavobacteriales > Flavobacteriaceae > Aquimarina > Aquimarina algiphila. The sequence continues at coordinate 28,296 of NZ_VLNR01000056.1, read as the reverse complement.
AAATAGTCTTCAATTAAACAGGGGGAATGATGCTAACGGAAATCCAGTTTTTAGTGAAGTTTCAAGAATAGCCGGAATATCAACCACTGATTGGAGTTGGTCAATACTTTTTTCAGATTTAGATAATGACGGTTGGAAAGACATAACTATTTCTAACGGAACACGAAGGGATATTAATAACAGGGATTATTTCGCAAAATTAAAAACGAAGAACTATTTTGGGAATGCAGCATTATCAGCAGAAGAAGTACAACAAATCCCTTCAGAAAAAATATCTAATTATATTTTTAAAAACACCAAAGATTTTACTTTTAAAAATATGGTAGATGAATGGGGATGGGATGAAAAAACGTTTTCTAATGGATCTCTATATGCTGATTTGGATAATGATGGGGATTTAGATTTTGTTATTAATAATATCGATCAGCATCCCTCGATTTATAAAAACAATAATTTAAACCATAATAATTTTTTAACAATAAGTCTAAAAGGCACTAAAAACAACCAAAATGGTCTTGGAGCAAAAGTATATATAACGACCAATCAATCACAACAATTCAATGAACTTACCTTAACCAGGGGATTTCAATCTTCTGTAGCTCCTATATTACACTTTGGTTTAGGGAAAGAAGAAATCGTATCATTAGTAAAAGTAGTATGGCCAAATGGTGATATTTCTGAAATAAAAGATGTAAAAGCAAATCAAAATCTCCTGGTAGATTTTTCCTCTGCTCAGAAATCAAAAAAAGAATCTCTTCAAAATAAACCGCTATTTCAAACTATAGCTTTAGATACCATTGGTGTAGATTTTGCCCATATAGAAAACAAATATGATGACTATTATTTTGAGCCTCTATTACCTCATCAAACTTCTATGTTGGGTCCAGGGATTGCGGTTGGCGATGTAAATGGAGATGGCTTAGAAGATTTTTACATAGGTGGTGCTTCAAAACAAGCAGCAACACTATTTGTCCAAAATACTGAAGGTAAGTTCAACAGAACCAACGATATTATTTGGGAAGCTGATAAAGCTATGGAAGATATGAGTGCTTTATTTTTGGATTATGATAATGATGGGGATAAAGATCTATATGTAGTGAGTGGCGGCAATGAAGGTGATCAAGACTTAGCAAATTTTCAAGACCGTCTTTATATAAATGATGGTAAAGGCAAATTTATTAAAAGTATAAGCGTTTTACCTCGCATAGAAACTAGCGGTTCTCGAGTAATAGCAGGTGACTACGATAATGACGGAGATTTAGATCTATTTGTAGGTGGGAGATTAGTTGTTGGACAATACCCCTGGCCGGCAAAGAGTTATATTTTAAATAATGATAATGGTATTTATAAAGATGTAACAGCAGAAATAGCCCCGGATTTTTCAACATTAGGAATGATTACAGATGCTAGTTGGACAGATTTTGATAATAATGGTACACTAGATCTTATTATCGTAGGTGAATGGACACCAATCTTATTTTATAGCAATGATGGTAATACATTTCAAAATACAACAACATCTACTGGGCTTCAAAACACCAATGGTTGGTGGTCAAGCATAACTCAAGATGATTTTGATAATGATGGCGATATTGATTATATAATTGGTAATTTAGGTCTAAATTACAAATACAAAGCCTCAAAAGATGAACCTTTTGAAGTATATGCAGATGATTTTGACGGTAATAAGAGAAAAGATATAGTACTGAGTTATTATAATTTTGGAAAATTATTTCCGGTTCGTGGTAAATCATGTTCATCTCAGCAAATGCCAACATTAAGAAAAAAATTCCAAGACTATAATTCGTTTGCAATTGCAGATGTTAATGAAGTATATGGTAAAGAAAAACTAGACAATGCCGAGATACATTACAAAGTTCAAACTTTTGCGAGTAGTTACATAGAAAATTTAGGTAAAGGAAAGTTTAAAATAACTCCATTGCCTAATGAAGCTCAATTTTCTTCGGTTAATAAAATAATCTCTGACGATATTGATGGAGATGGCTTCAAAGACATTATACTTGGAGGAAATTTGTATGCTTCTGAAATCGAAACCCCTAGAAACGATTCAAGTATTGGTACCTTTTTAAAGGGTGATGGTAATGGTAACTTTATTGTAGTACCAAATGATCAATGTGGATTATATCTTAAGGGGGATGTTAAAGATTTCTCCTTCATCACTATTGGTAATACAAGGTATATTGGTGTTGTTAAAAATAATGATGATCTTCAATTTGTAAAGGTTAAAAGAAATAACTCTTCTAAAGCAATCCAGGCGCTACCCTAAAAAAGCAAAACTTTTTAATCATTCTCCTAGAACGCAAAACTACATTACAATATTGAGGTAACTTTTTTAAATCATTATTCTTTTTTTTTCATATTACCACTACCCTTTTTGTGTTTTTTAGGGTCTTATTATAAAGAGATCTTCTATAAAGAGTACTAAACTTGTGTTTTAATATATAATCAAAAACTATTAATTAAGTCTGAGTTAGCTTTTTTTCTTAATTACAAGAGGTGTAGAATTGCCGTTCTACACCTTACTTTTTTTCACAACAAAGTTCAAAACATTGTGTTTTTATGAGTTAAAATTCAATGTCTATTTTATAATACAACAATCAAATCATATCTTACGTTAACATTACAACACACTTAATAAGGCTTATACTAATCAAAGACGATATATGAAACTCTTCACATTCATTATTGTATTTATACTCATATATCAAAGCAGCGCTCAAGAAATTGAGGAAGTTAATCCAAATACCTATCGGTTTAGTTATAAATCAGAATTATACAAAGGGACTAAACTCCAAATAACCAAAAAAATAAGGACGCTAAAGAATAATTCATGGTTTGTAAATATTCCTGAAGAAAAACAAGTCGAACTTAATATGCTTTTTAAAAAAGTACGAGAACAACCCATACCCCGATTGTATAAAAAACGTGCGATCATATTTCTTGATGCTTTATATGCTTATGAAGATTTCTTAATCATATATGACAATGCTCTCTATGCGGTGATTTTACATCTAAAAAGAGATATGCGACGTCTTGATTTTAAGTTTGAAAGACAATTTACAAAAGCTAAAGTAGCTCTGGATCGTGCTAATAAAGAAGATAAAAATAATATTAAAGAAATTAATCGACTGAGTAAAGAATTTCATGATAGCCAAATAAAATTAATGAGTCATCGATGGATGAAGAAAAAAATAGAACGATATAGAGGCATGGATGCGGTTAAAAATCCAGACGAGCTTATTGCAGAATTTAAAAAGGCTGAAGCAATGAATATCTTTACAATGATTGAAGAAAAAAAAATTGACAAAATCAATTCATATCTTGAAAATCAAATCATTGATTTCTTTTATAAAAAATCACTCCCCGAGATACATCTTGACAAGCTTGAGTTAGACTATATTGATAAAATATAAACTAAGTTTTATTAATAAATTTGTGAGTATCTTACTTTCCTTAAAAACAATTCATGATAGAATCATCAAATAAAGATAAAAATGCCTGGGCTTGGGTACCTTCACTTTATTTCACAGAAGGTCTACCCTATGTAATAGTAATTACAGTTTCTGTAATTATGTATAAAAAATTAGGTGTGAGTAACGCCGATATAGGTATATATACAAGTTGGCTATATTTACCATGGGTTCTTAAACCTTTGTGGAGTCCTTTGGTAGATATTAAAAGCACTAAACGCAATTGGTTTTTAGGTATGCAACTTCTTATTGCTATAGCTTTTCTTGGAGTCGGGTTAACGATTCCTACCAACAATTTCTTTATTTTAAGTCTTTCTTGTTTTTGGATTGCTGCTTTTGCTTCTGCCACACATGACATCGCCGCAGATGGATATTATTTAATTGGCCTTTCTGAAAAGAAACAATCTTTTTTTCTCGGTGTACGTAGTACATTTTATCGCTTAGCTATGATTACCGGACAAGGGCTTATTGTTGTACTTGCGGGTTTTTTAGAAGAGTATTATGGAAATAATCAGAAAGCATGGTCCTACACTATAACTATCACTGCTGTTTTTATGGTGATATTAACACTTACTAATTTCTTCACTACTCCAAAAATAGAACAGGAGAATACTCTGGATAAAGAGAAGAAAATAGGTTTTTTTGATGTTTTCAGTACATTTTTTCAAAAAAAACAAATTGGACTTGCGATCGCTTTTATCCTTATGTATCGTTTAGGAGAATCTCAATTAGTCAAAATGGCCTCCCCATTTTTATTGGATCAAACCGAAGTTGGAGGACTTGCATTATCTACTACAGCTGTAGGTACTATATACGGAACTTTTGGACTTATAGCCTTAACTATTGGAGGTATTCTTGGCGGAATCGTAATCTCAATGCACGGATTAAAAAAATGGATGCTTCCTATGATATTGGCATTAAACCTACCTAATCTATTATATGCTTTGCTTGCATTTTGGCAACCTTCATCCACTCTATTTGCAACATTAGTAGTAATTATAGAGCAATTTGGATATGGTTTTGGATTCGCCGCATATTTAATGTTTATGATTTATGTAGCCGAAGGAGTTTCTAAAACCTCTCATTATGCGATTGCAACGGGATTTATGGCATTAGGAATGATGTTGCCAGGCATGGTCAGTGGCATTATCCAGGAAGCTATCGGTTATACGGGCTTTTTTATTTGGGTTGCAGTAGCAGCTGTACCCGGAATCATCCTTACCAGATATATACAATACCCTAATGATTATGGAAAGAAAGATAAAAAATAACAGTATGAATATCGTATCCAAAACAGAAAAAATTGGTCAGTTCTTCTTTCCTGCTGCATTTATAAATGATAGTGATTCAGAAATAAAAAAGATTGAAAGACTTATAAGAGATTATAAAATAGGAGGGGTAACTTTTTTTCATAGCAGAATTAGTGCTGCAACAAACTTTGAAGGAAAGAAAAAAGTAATACGCAACGAAAATAGTGCACAAAGATTATCAGAACTTATCGAACACTATCAAAATATAGCCTCGTACCCTTTACTTATAAGTATAGATGCAGAATGGGGCCTAGCAATGCGTGTAGAAAACACTCCGCAATATCCCTATGCCATCACATTAGGAGCCCTCCCAAAAGACCAAACAGATTTGATTTTTGAAGTAGGAAAACATGTAGGAAATGATTTGGCTAATATTGGAATTCACCTTAACCTTGCCCCAGTAGCAGATGTAAATATCAACCCTAATAATCCTGTAATTGGTTATCGTGCTTTTGGAGAAAATAAAGAACAGGTAACACTTAAGTCTATTGCATTTTACAATGGACTTAAAGCATCAGGAATTTTAGGATGTTTCAAACATTTTCCTGGTCATGGGGACACCGAAGTAGACTCTCATTTGGGTCTTCCTGTGATTATGAAATCAAAACAAGAATTACAGAACACAGAATTATATCCATTTATAAAAGCTATTGCTCAAGGTATCGACAGTATACTTATTGGCCATTTAGCAGTTCCTTCTCTTTCTAAAGGAAAAAATATATCAGCCACATTATCAAAAGATATTATTAAGGGACTATTAAGGCAAGAATTAGGTTTTAAAGGTGTTGTAATTTCTGATGCACTTAATATGCATAGCGTTTCAAAACTATACCCAGAAAAAGGACTTTTAGAATGGAAGGCCTTTGATGCCGGTAACGATGTTTTATGCTTTGCGGAGCATGTGGAAGAAGGAATACTAACTATTGAAAAAAATGCGACCACTGATCAAATTGAAGAAAGTTTTAGCAGAATCGCAGCATTTAAAGAAAATGCATTTACAAAACACTCTTCAGAACATAATATCGATATCAACAAAATAACTTCTCTAAATCAAAATATAGCCAAAGCATCACTTACTCATTATATCTCAGATCAAAAAAGTTTATCCAAATTCATGATTGAGGGATTTGATGCTATTTTAATAAAAAATACAGACCACTGTATTTTCTTTACAGAAATCGAAAAAACAAAAAATTTTAACCTTATAAATCTTTCTAAAACGACTACAAATAACAATATCCTTATTGCCCTATTCCCTGATTCTATAAAACCAAAAAACGAATTTGGAATAGACAAAAAGATGAAGGAGACAATTGCAGAATTAAGCCGTACAAAAAATGTAGCTTTATACCTGTTTGGCAACCCCTACGCTTTGCGAATATTACAAACTGATAATATTAACAACATTATTCTTGGGTATCAGGATCTTGAAACCTTTCAGCAGGTTGCGGCACAACATTTTATTGGCAAACATAAGGCTATTGGAATATCGCCAGTTCAACTTTCAATCTAAAAAACATGAATTCAAATAAAGACCAATATAAAGTCATAGGTTTAATGTCAGGAACTTCATTGGATGGTCTTGATATCGTTTATTGTCATTTTGAGAAAAAAAATGATATTTGGGATTTTACAATTCTTAACACACAAAGTGTAGATTATGACATAACATTTAAAGAAAAACTTAAAAACACGGTTAATCTTGATGCAGTCTCATTATTGGCTTTTCATAATGAATACGGAAGTTGGTTAGGCAATCAGGTAAAAAAATTTATTCTTGACCATAACCTTAAGGTTGATTTTATCTCAAGCCATGGTCATACTGTCTTTCATCAACCTAAAATTGGATTAACTTATCAAATTGGCTCTGGACAGCATTTGGCTAATGCTTGTGAATGTAAAGTGATAAGTGATTTTAGAACTAATGATGTCGCTTTAGGAGGACAGGGAGCTCCTTTGGTTCCCATAGGAGATCAATTATTGTTCAATCAATATGATTTTTGTCTTAATCTTGGAGGAATTAGTAATATTTCCTTTGAAAATAAAGGAAAAAGAATTGCCTATGATATTTCGCCCGCAAATATGTTACTTAATTTTATTTGCGCAACTATCGATAAATCCTATGATAATCGTGGAGAAATTGCTAAAACAGGAAAATTGAATTTGGCCTTATTAAGTGCATTAAACAATTTAGAATATTATAAGCAACCCTTCCCTAAATCATTAGGATACGAATGGTTTTTAGAAAAAGTAATACCTATTATAAATGTTTCTGAAGATTCTCCCCAGGATCTCTTGCATACGGCTGTACATCATATCGCTACGCAGATTGCGGACACTATAAAAAAAGTAACAAAAAAACATGCTACCATACTAATAACAGGTGGCGGAGCAAAAAATGATTTTCTTATAGAAATTTTACAACAAAAGTTAAATGAATTGACTACGGTTATTATTCCACCAGAAAACATTATCGATTTTAAAGAAGCATTAGTCTTTGGTTTTATGGGAGTATTAAAAGAAAGAAATGAAGTCAATTGCCTGCAATCAGTAACCGGAGCGAAGAAAGATTCCTCTTCAGGAACTATTTATTATCCTTCGTGAATAAGTTTATGTCAAAGATTAATTTGCATTCTGTAAATTTGCCAAAAAAATAGAAATGCTAATTATCGGTATCGCTGGCGGAACAGGATGTGGTAAAACTACTGTAGTCAATCAAATTGTAAATGAATTACCCGAAAATGAGGTATGTGTAATTTCACAAGATTCCTACTATAAAGACACCAGTCATCTCACTTATGATGAAAGAGTAAAAATAAACTTTGATCATCCACAATCTATAGATTTTGATTTATTAGGTGAACATTTGATCGCGCTTAGAAATGGTAAAACAATTGACCAACCAGTATACTCGTTTGTAGAGCATAACCGTACTAAGGAAACCATCACAACTGCTCCAAGTAAAGTAATTATTGTAGAAGGAATTTTGATTCTTACCAACCCAAAAATCAGGGATATGTTTGACATCAAAATATATGTACATACCGATAGTGATGAACGTTTAATACGAAGATTAAAAAGAGATATTGCAGAACGTGGTAGAGATATGGATGAGGTTTTGGATCGTTATCAAAATACATTAAAACCTATGCATCAGCAATTCATTGATCCAACCAAAGAATTTGCAGATCTTATTATCCCCAATAATAATTATAACAATGTAGCAGTTGATATAGTACGTACCATTATTAAAGAACGCTTGAATTAACTTTTGTACCTTTATAACCCATATAATTCTTAATGAGATTGAAGCTTAAAAGTTATTTTCAGAAACTTAAAAACAAACCGGCACTGATACCGATATTCGCAATATTTTTAAATAAATATGTGTTGATCGTTCTTCTTTTTGTGATTTGGATGTTGTTTCTTGATACAAACTCATGGCTTATTCATAAAGAATTGGATCAGGAGATTCGCGAACTTGAGGATAATAAAGAGTACTATATCAAAGAGATTGTAAAAGATCAAAAAGATATTAAAACACTAAAAGACAGTAGTGAACTTGAAAAATTTGCTCGAGAAGAATACTTTATGAAACGAGATAATGAAGAAATTTACATTATCGAATATGAAGATAGTGTTCCTAAAAACAAAAAAGATGACTAAATCCTTATTTGATAGTTTTGATGACGTTTCTGCAAAACAATGGAAACAAAAAATTCAATTTGATCTCAAAGGAGCTGATTACAATGAAGCTCTAATATTCAAATCTTTAGAAGGAATTGATATTAAACCTTTTTATCATCAAGAAGATCTGGAGCATATTAGTACAACAATTTCAGAAAATTCTTCCTGGAATAATTCACTAAAGATCGAAGTATCAGATGCAACTATTGGTAATCAAAAAGCACTGGAAGCTATTAAAAAAGGTGCAGAAAGTATTCATTTCGTTATCGCAAAAGAAACTATTGATCTTAATCTTCTTTTAGAAAATATACCCCCAAATACTCAGATTTTCATTGAAACTGAGTTTCTTTCGCTTTCCTATATAAAAGAGCTAAATGACATTGCTCAAAATTTAAATTTAGATATCTTTTTAGCAACAGATATCATTGGTAATTTGGCAAGTACGGGTAATTGGTTTACAAGCCTAAAAGATGATCATCAAATACTACAAGATATTATTAAGCAGAGCAAACACCTTAAAAGTACAATTAGTATTGACGTAGGTTTATATCAAAATGCGGGTGCTACAATGGTTCAACAATTGGCATATGCATTAGCCCATGTTAATGAATATCTAAATCATTTTAAGGATATAACGCTCTCTTCATTTACAAAAACCCCAATACTTTTTAAGGTAGCGGTGGGTAGTAATTATTTTTTTGAGATTGCAAAACTACGAGCACTAAGAATATTATGGCGTTCATTAGCCTCTGAGTATGACATCCTAGAAGAATGCTATATTTTGGCATATCCTTCACACCGTAATAAGACAATCATGGATTATAATGTAAACATGCTTCGTACAACTACAGAATGTATGAGTGCTATACTAGGCGGAGCAAATACGGTTCAGAATCTTCCTTATGATGATATTTATAATCTCGAAAATGATTTTGGAACAAGGATATCTCTCAACCAACTTCTTATATTAAAAAACGAAAGTTATTTTGATTTGGTTACTAACCCAGCTTCAGGATCTTATTACATAGAAAGTCTGACAGATCAATTAGCAGAAAAAGGATTATCATTATTTAAAAATATTGAAGAAGGTGGTGGTTTTTTAAACCAATTAAAATCTGGAATCCTACAAAAGAAAATAAAAGAAAGCGCTAAAAAAGAGCAAGAATTATTCGACAATCAAACCATTATACTAACCGGAGCTAACAAATATGTAAACTCTGAGGAAGTTTTACCTCCTTTTCAAAAATCTGTTTTTCCAGATAAAAATGTAAGAAAAACACTACTTCAACCTATCACAAAACATAGATTAAGTGAGATAGTCGAGAAAAAAACACAATAAAACGTTAATATTATCTAATTTATTGTTAACTTTCGAGCTAATTATAAAACTTAGCTTATATACTAACAGTACTAAATCTAAATCAATGCCCCTAAAGATTAGATCTAGAATCATAGTCGTTTCTTTATCATTAATTCTGAATATGACTTATGCTCAAAATGGTATTAATTGTCATCGTGTAGATGAAACAGGAATTATCAAAAAAGCATTCGATTCTTTCGAAAATGACCTATTCGATTATTATAAATTTGGTAACGATTCTATTAAGACCTACAGAACTTTCCTTGCAGAAGTTGCAAGTTTATCTCTAGATCTTAGAAAACTTCCTTCTAGTAACTCTATTCAATTAGCCCGTGAGTTTAAGAAAATAGCGGATAATAAAAATTCACTTTGGATCAGATTAAGTGAGTATGAAAATCAAGAAGCTGTAAAGAAATCTTCTCCTTCTACTAATAGCAAAAAAAATGAAGAAGAAGTTTTAATATTTAATTACAGAGGTGGATTTATTCAATGTCTTAAAAACACGAGTGACAGTGATGATTTTAAAGAAATTATCGATACGCTTGAAAAGGATGGAAATGTTAGTACTTCATTGATCTCGCAAAGAATTTATTACATTCCTGATAAAGAGTTTTGTGCTGTTGAAATAAAAAACTTTATCGCTTTTGATATCTATTATTCTATTTTAATGGTTATTGAAAAAGCGTTTAAGTAATTTTTTTGCATTATTCTCTAAAAACCTGAGGTAGAATTGATTTTTTATAATAAAAATCATTTTTAAAACCTTAATTTTATGGCCTTGTTAATTTATCATTTCCAAAAATGAGGCGTTGAATAATGAATAGAAAAGACGTACAACACATCCAATTACAAAAAAAAGTAATTCCTACAAGACAGGAAGAGATTTCTACATGTACTACCTCAGAAGGAGTTAACATAAAATCCTCCTATACTGAAGATGATATTGATACTTTAGACCATCTCAATTTTTCTGCTGGAATACCTCCATATTTACGTGGACCATATTCTACAATGTATGTTAGAAGGCCATGGACCATACGACAGTATGCTGGTTTTTCTACAGCAGAAGAGAGTAATGCCTTTTATCGCAGGAATCTTGCTGCTGGCCAAAAAGGGTTATCAGTAGCTTTTGACCTTGCGACACATCGCGGGTATGATAGTGATCATGAACGTGTATTTGGCGACGTTGGAATGGCAGGTGTAGCAATAGACACTGTTGAAGACATGAAAGTGTTATTCGATCAGATACCCCTCGATAAAATGTCTGTTTCTATGACTATGAACGGGGCTGTTTTACCTATTATGGCCTTTTATATTGTAGCGGCAGAAGAACAAGGAGTAGCTAAAAATCTTCTTTCGGGAACAATTCAAAATGATATTCTTAAAGAATTTATGGTGCGTAACACCTATGTTTACCCTCCTACTCCTTCAATGCGAATTATTGGAGATATCTTTAAATATTGTTCTACGCATATGCCCAAATTTAATCCTATAAGTATTTCTGGATACCATATGCAAGAAGCCGGTGCTACTTGTGATATCGAACTAGCGTATACATTGGCTGATGGTTTAGAATACATAAGGAAAGGAATTGAAACTGGAATGGATGTGGATTCTTTTGCTCCTCGCCTCTCTTTCTTTTGGGCTATAGGAATGAATCATTTTATGGAAATTGCAAAAATGCGAGCAGCACGTATGCTTTGGGCTAAACTAATTAAACAGTTTAATCCAAAAAATCCAAAATCCTTAATGCTACGTACCCATTGTCAGACTAGCGGATGGAGTCTTACTGCGCAAGATCCATTTAATAACGTTGCGCGTACTTGTATAGAAGCAAGTGCTGCAGCTTTTGGAGGTACACAAAGTTTGCATACTAATGCTCTTGATGAAGCTATTGCACTCCCAACAGATTTTTCTGCAAGAATTGCCAGAAATACTCAGATTTACTTACAAGAAGAGACATACATTACTCGTACAGTAGATCCTTGGGCAGGAAGTTATTATGTAGAATCTCTAACCAATGATATTGCTGAAAAAGCTTGGAAACTAATTGAAGAAGTAGAAGAACTGGGAGGAATGACCAAAGCTATTGAAGCAGGTATTCCAAAAATGAGAATTGAAGAAGCCGCCGCCAGAAAGCAAGCTAGAATTGATAGTGAGCAAGATGTTATCATAGGAGTTAATAAATATAAGCTTGAGGAAGAAGAAGCTATAAGCACCCTCAAAGTTGATAATCAGGCAGTAAGAACTCAACAAATAGAAGGGCTTGAAAAAGTAAAAGCTTCAAGAAATGAAAAAGCAGTACAAGAGGCATTGAATAATTTAACTGTGGCTGCAGCCGATGATAATCAAAATTTACTAGCTTTAGCTGTAGAAGCAGCAAAATTAAGAGCTACTTTGGGAGAAATTAGTGATGCTTTAGAAAAAGAATTTGGAAGATTTAAAGCAGAAATAAAATCATTTACAGGAGTGTATGCTAAAGAAATAAAAAATGATGATTCCTTTAACAAGGCCAGAGAACTAGCAAATCAATATGCAGAATTAGAAGGACGAAGACCTCGAATCATGATTGCTAAAATGGGACAAGATGGCCATGATCGTGGTGCCAAAGTAGTTGCAACCAGTTATGCTGATGTAGGTTTTGATGTTGATATCGGACCTTTATTTCAAACTCCGGTAGAAGCTGCAAAACAAGCTGTAGAAAATGATGTACATATTGTAGGTGTATCTTCTCTAGCTGGAGGACATAAAACTTTAGTTCCGCAGATTGTTGAGGAACTCAAAAAATACGGAAGAGAAGATATCATGGTTATCGTTGGAGGTGTAATTCCTCCCGACGATTATGATTTTCTTTTTGAAGCAGGAGCAGTAGCTATATTTGGACCTGGAACCAAGATTAGTGATGCTGCTATCACCATATTAGAAATTTTAATCTCGACTTTCTAGTAGTTTCCTAAAAAGTCGAGATTAAGATAATAATTGGATATATTGATGTTCCTCTAATTTGAAGATACAGCGGATGATACCGGTATCGTAGAATTAAATTTAAAAAGCTGTACTTTATTATTAAGATCACTTAACTTAAATACTTTTGTTTCTTCTTTTTGGTTTTTTCGTCCCCAATTCTTGTAAACTGTCGCTTTCAAATAAGTTGGATCATATTTTTTGTTTCCCAAATATGTCATATTAATAAGCCAATCTCCACTATTCATATCATATATAAAAAACTCTTCAGAAGAATATCCTTTTGCTTTTTGATCTGCAACACGTTCGCTATTCTTTTCCATAGAATGTTCATAAACAAATGAATTTAATTTTGGATCAACAAATTCAAATTTAAATTCTGCTTCAGAAGTATTCCACTCAAAAACCACTCTTAAATCACTTTCTGGATTATTTTTTTTATCCTTAGGAATGAAAACTTCTTTTATTTTGGCAACCTTCTTTTTTTGTAAATACAAAGATTTCATCTCATTATAAACAATCTGCTCTATACCTTTATCCTGCAGCTTATTACCTCTTTGTAAATATCTAAGATACATATCCCAACCTTCTTTATATTGCTTGTTTTTTATATAAGCATTTGCAAGATCTCTAAAAGATTGTGTGTAAGATGATCTTAAAAAAGCAATTTTATAATATACTTTTATTGCTTTCGACTTCTCTCCTAACTCTTGATACGTATATGCCAAAGCTTTTAATGCCTCAGGATTTTGATCAAATGCTTCTTCCATATCTTCTAGCACTGCCAAAGACATTTTTTTATTTCTTTTCTCGATTCTAAAGAAATTAGAAACATCTAAATAAAAACTAGGTGAATTCTTATACTGAGCAGATAAATCTTTATAAGAATCATATAATTCTTGATTTGGTACACGCTCCAATTTTTTCAAATATTCAGTATTAAATGAAAAGTCTCTATATGGCAATGCATCATTTTTATATTTAGATTGATTTCTAAAACCCAATTGCTGTTTTAATACTTCAGATTTTGAGGCTCCTTTTGTTCTTACAACAATTACTCCTGAAGCGCCTCGCATCCCATATAAAGTGGTTGAAGCCACAGATCTAAGGACAGCAACATAATCTACATCAACCAGATCTACATGCGGAGGATTATTTTCAAAAATCATCCCATCAATATCCCATAACGCAGTTTTTCTGCCAGAGAAAGTACCTGTAGGTCGTATTCCAAAACTTCCATATCCACTCAAAGCTAACTGATTTTGCAAAGACTGGGCAATATTCCCAGAACCTAACCACAAATCTTTACCCTCTATAATCTGAACAGCATTTGAAAAACTTCGTCTATCAATATCCCCGTAAGCCGTTGAAACTTTTGGTCTTTTTTGTTTTTTTGTGCCAAAACTCTTCACATTTTCATCTCCTTCTACCAAAACTTCTTCTAAATCACTTACTACTTTGGCCATTTTTACATTTAAAAAATCAGTCACATCTTCTACCACTATCTCGACGGGTTTCATTCCAACAAAGGAATATTGAATAACTTCTTTTTCTGATGCCTGAAGAGAATATTGCCCCTTTTTATTAGTGATAGCTTTTCTATCTGTTCCTTTTACGAAAATATTCACATTATTTAATGGTACATTATCATGAGTTACATATCCGGTTATTTTATTCATCGAGGAAGGTTGTCCAAAAGAAAGTGAATAATTTAAAAATAAAGTTAGCCCTATAAGGATTTTGGTAATACTGTTTTTTTGTAATAACATTTTAGTTGAATTTTGAAGGTTATGATATGTTACATTCCTATTAAATTTACTGAAGAAATCCCTCAGATTATAATATAGAAATGTTAATTAACTAATTTTATGAAGCCATTAAATCGCACTTCGTTTTCGCCTCCTAATTTACTGGCTAGCAAAATGATACCTACTTATTCTAGTTAAGAAAACCGCCATTAAGTTTTAGCAATCTCATCTTATAATTTTGATTGCATAGCTTAAAAAGTTTTTTCTCTTAGGGTAAATTTGCTTGTCTTAAATTCTTATATATTGAAGCTTTAAGATAGGTAGGTTCATACTTTTTGTTTCCTTAATAAGTTATATTAACCGACCAGTCTCTTTCTTCCAAATCATATATAATAATTAGTATTAGCTTAAAAACTAAATATCTCCTCAATGGTATTGCGCACATAATTAGATAATTAGCAAAAAACCTATTAGTTTTAATGCATCAAATATTTTGCCACATTGTGTCATAAAAATTTTTATTTATAATTTTTATGATTTTATTAAGAATATATACTAGAATCTAATGATTGAAGAAAGTATTATTGATTAATATCCTGCAGTAGAGAGTTTTGAATTAAATTTTAACAACCCCATCTTATATTCTTTTCTTTGAAGTTTGAATACCTTTATTTCCTGAGTTTGATTGATTCTCCCCCAATTTCTATACACAGTAGCTTTTAGATAGGTAGGTTCATATTTTTTATTTCCTTGATAGGTGATATTAATATATAATCGGCAAAACCAAAAGTGCAAAAAAAATCGTTAATGCACGCAACTTTTTTGATAGATTATTTTGATAAAAAAACCACTCATATAGAGTGGTTTTTAAATACCATATAAACACTATTTAAATCATGTTGTCGTGGTAGTCCATTTAAAGAGCATCATATCGGTATAACTTGATTGATGATTGATATTCGTCTTACGTTCTACAATGGTTGCTTCATAAAATGGATTTACACCTCCTGTATTGGTTTCAATCCACTCACAAAGCTCTACAATACTGCTTTTATTTGAAGTGAAGTAAAAATACTTTTGCTCTATAAGCACTTTTAAAACATCCAAGTAATCTTTTAATCTCCAATAGTTTTTATATGTTGTACAGTCTGTAGATAAATAAGGAGGATCAACCAAAAACACGACATGTTCATGGTTTTTATAAGTTTCAAATAATTGTTTGTAATCTATGCTTACTATTTCTAATCCATCCAGATAATCATCTGCTAGGGTAATATCTGACTTACGCACTCTATTATAGAAACTTTCCTTTTTTAAAGCTTCAATACTATTCGCATAGTTCTGACTGAATAGCACATTTGAGGAAATGGTAATATAATCTATATACCCCTTCTCTTGTGCAATACGATCGATAATCTGTGTTTTAATATCATTATCAATCCTTGATTTATTAGCTATCCCTTCAACTAATACCCGTATGTCAGCCAAAAGTTCATTTGTTTTGGGTATTGCCTGTAATCGCTCTCTAAAATTGTCGTAATCATTATAAACTACTGTTGCTTCAGGATGTATATCCTTAGCAGTCCTACTCAGCAAGCCGCTACCCCCGAACAAATCAACATAGAAGGCCGGAGCCCTTTGTTTTGAAAGTTCTTCTTTAAATTGCTTGATAAAATTTCGTTTTTGCCCTTGAAACGGCAACGGTGCCGTTGTGTACATCTTTGTCATTTTTTGTTTACATTTTCCCATTATTATTCCTTTTGTTTTCCTCTGTTTTTTTACTTAATATCAATTCATTTTTTTGTCTACTTTTTTAATTAATATCCCTATTTTTGTTACATCTCACCACAAACCAAACACACCAAGGAACCAGAAGATTTTAGTCCTCCAGTCGCTTGGTGCGCTTGGTTTAAAAAGTGGTGAGATATTTTTTAAAACTGGAGGACTTTTTTACTACCTCCTTAAGTAAGCTACAATCCTTTAAACATTATAAAAGCTAATCCATAATACGGCGGTCTGTTCTCATGGGCAGCATTACCACCTTTTGAGTTAGTTGTAAAAGCATGGTTATGAGTACCCGCATAACTCATATTTAAGGTATGTGAGTGACTTCCTGCTACTGTTCCTGATTGTCTAGCTCTGTTACGACCTTCTATTCTAAAATGCACTCCTGATCCTCCATTTACTCCATTTTCATTTGGTACGGAATGGCTGTGACTACCTCCTGAGTAGGTTGATCCTGTATGCCTGTGATTTCCCCCACTACTGGTGTTTCCATCATGATAATGCGAAGGCATTTGGTTTTGGGTTAGTGTTACTTGGTCTGATCCACCTTTTGCACCAACATTATAAGAACTTCCTGCACCTACTATAAACCTATTTCTTAAGTCAGGAGTACCATTTGCACCATCGCAAAGCGCCCATCCTTTTGGAATACTAGTAACGGAACCACTCCACATGATTATTGATCCTATTGGCATGGATAACTCTGTAAGTGGTGTGAAACTTTTTAGAAGATCAAAGTTAAATGACTCCAGGCCATCGGTACCACATTTAGCATACCTTTTAATATATGCACGTTTTAGGTCTAGATTTCCGTCATTATCGTTGTCCTGGTTATAGGCCACTTCTTGTACATCCTCATATATACTTACCGTCTCATTGAACGTCCCTCCTGAAAACGGAAGGTATTCACCATTATATACAATGGTACCATCGGTAATATTATCACCGACTACCTGGACACCTTCTAAAATAAAGGTTTCACCTCCTAATGCTGTTAATGCACTTATTGCTTTTCCATAAGCTTCCTGTAAAAAATTAAACGTGGTGGTTGTCACGGGAAACCCTCCACTATATAGTTCTACTCTATCCATGTTATACTATATGTTTTTGATGCTAGTTTATATTCATTAATTAATCCTTTCATATCACTTAAAATCCCCTCTAAAGCTATAGTGGAAGATGGTTTTAAATCGATAGGCACATTTACTATAAAATCGTCCTGTCCTCCAATTAAATCTTCATCGCTGTATATGTATTCTGTACCGATATAAACAGGTAACTCCTCTTCAGGAGTATATACATATAAAGCTTTCAGAAACACCCCATTTTCAATATAAATACGTCTTAATTCGTTATCAAAGGCATCGTTCAACACTTTTTGTAAATAGCATACCTGTGAATTATGACTTAACTTATAATTTACCTGTTTACGATACTTTAAAAAATTATTGTAAAGCTCTCTTATCGGTGTAATCAGTACTTGTAACCACATGAAGAGCTTAACCCTTCTTAAAAATGTGGGTAACAACCAAACAATTAATTTGTTGTAATCTATTATGTATATTTTATCAAAGTTCACGAGGGATGTAGTTTATTATTGTATTATCCAAGTCCAAACGCATATACCCGGCTCTTGCTATATAGGTTTCGTCTATAATTTCATAATCAAAATTTCCATATTTAGAATAGGTCTCCCGTATCTTAGGAATTTTTACCCCCTCTACATTTTGCAAGTAATCGGTAAGTTTGGTTAGTATCAATTCCCCGTTAAATTCGAGGGTATATAAAAACTCATTGATAGCGTTTATAACTGGGGTATTGTCAGTACCATCTTTTCGAGTACCATCTTGCCATAGTATTTGTGGGTCGTATTGTATTTCTAAAACCAGTTTTAAACTATCATGAGGCAAAGAAATATATTGTATATACGTTCCTGCATCAGCAACCAAGAACATATACGCTTTAAAGGCTTCCATCTCAGGAGTTGTTAATGGCACTAATTGCCCATTTTCTTCTTTGGCGAGCTTCAACTCTAAAAAACCATGACCATTTATGATTTTTCGGATAACGGCTACATGCTTTATGATTTTACTTTTCAATATCTCTGATACTTCTATATCAGAATTATTGTAATAATCTGTTTGAGATACCAAAGCATGCCCATATTGAAAAAGTAACGCCTTTTTTTTGTACCAAAGGAAATTATGTATTTCGTTTTCTGCTATCTTTTTATCAGTCTCTATGATATGAATATCAAAAAGCTTTTCCAGAGTCCAGATAGCAAAAGCAACAATATACACCCATAACCTCCATATTGCTACTTTTGAAGTACTGGTCAGGTCTGTTAAAGTACTTTGCTCATTGATGGTTAACACCTTCAACCCTAACTCCACGGTATGCGTTTTTTTATCTAAAATGCTTTGCTGTATATCGTTTAATGTTCTTGCCATTGATACTTATTTAAGATGTTGGACTTTCCATGTACTCTATTTTTATGTTTACAAGCTTTTCTGCCTCTGGTAGTAGGAAAAAATACGTAAGCCCATCAGCATCAAATACGATATTATTTTCGCTATCAAAGCCAATTTTATTTTTTGGAACTAAATAACTATTTCGTTTGGATGAAGTATATTTCCCTTCCCTGACTACTGTTGTATCACCTTCGTTTATATATTCAGAATAGGTAAAACTATTACCAAAAACTATGGATGTTCCAAACGTTTTTATTTCCTGAGAGGTAGCTACATTGGTACATGTTAAATCTGATTCTTTTGTATTGACAAACCTCATACCTACACCTGCTAATCTCGGGTCTATATTATCAATGAGAATTTCCGGGGTGCTACCATCAAAATTAAAAGCTTTAGTATCCGTAGCATTTCCGAAAAATTCAAAAGTGCCGGAAAGGGAAAAGTCACTCCTTCCATCTTTTATAGATACAATTCTTAATGCTTTACGACCAGTATTAACCGGATCGTCAATACTCTCTACAGACATTTCTATATCGCCTTGAATATAGGTCGTATAGGAGATAGAAACATCTATTATAGTATCATTTTGATTCATAGGATTTGATAAAATGATTCTATTCGGGTCTAAGAATTCTTCTCCACCAAATCCAAAAAATTCCTCTATAGGTCTATTTTGCTCTAAACGTGTTTTTGTTGTGCCTGCTGATACTTCTTCTATAGTATCAAAAAGATCGGAATAGTGATTTTCATTAGGAACAAACCCATCTTTCCAAAGTTCTTTTTGTTCTGCAATTGTTTTGGCCATTGTATTGTCTATTAATTATTTTGTTTCCTTTTATCTTCCTATTGGTGTTACCCCTATTATATCCGTTCCAACACCTTGGGGTATTTCTGTATATTCAATATAGAGTAACTTGTTTGTTGGTATTTTATATCCTGTTGTGGTAATTACATTTTTTGTATGGTTAAAAGTTCCTGCATTCTCACCAATGAGTTTTGCCAAATCTTGCCTAGCTATTTGCCTTGTATTATTTGGCGGCAATCCATCTTCCCAAAGTTCTATACGCAAATATTTTTCTACATTTAAAGCATGAGTAAAGGTATAGTTAACCTCAAGCTCAGGAGTGGGTATAGCAAGCAATACACCATATACTTTTTTACCGAAATACCTATAGTTTAGAAATGCCGGGGTATTTGATAAATTGTATACTGCTAAGTCAGGACTTATATTGGCTAGTTTGTCCTTTTCCTCTTGACTAAAATTGGTGTCAGACAACCCTTTACCATCTACTTGATTTACTTTAAGGTTCAAATCTTGGGTAAGCTCATCAACAATCATTTGTAACCCTTCTATAAAGGAAACAGGCTGCGAAGTAGGAGGAGTATAATTTTGTAAACCTTCCAATTTATCCTTTTCACCTTGACTAAAATTAGTATCAGACAATCCTTTACCGTCAATGGTATCCACTTTACCCAATTGTAACCCACCAATAGCATCAAGGATACCCGTAAGCTGCTCTACTAATCCGTCAATATATCCGATAGGCTTGGATACATCAGGAATGAATTTTTCAATAATTAATTCTTCCTTGTCTGAAAATACAAAAGTAATATCTCCTTTGTCATTTACAGTTTTACCTACTAATACTTCTCCGTTATCCTTATGGTGAAAACTATCCCAAGCATCATGAAATTGTTGCTGGGTGGGTACATCTCCGGTTTCAAACCATGTTTTTATTAAATGTAGTGGCTTTTTCATCCAATTATAAACGTTTGTTCTGTTATCATTACACCTATCCCTTTATCATCGGGAGAGACCTGACCCCCGGTAGAACCAGTTACCGGTTTTATATTATAATTTTGATAATATCCCAGTATATCCGGATCATATTCCTCACTTTTAGGAAGTATAAAATCTTCTCCGATACCTGGTTCTGAGGTTATCCCTAATCCATTGCCTAATGCAAAATCAAAGACCGCGGTGATACTCCCGTACTCCTGTAGGGTAATATCCAGTACGTTTTGTCTTTCTAAAATGGTCGTTTCCATCAATTCTCGTGTGCTTTTCTGTAGGCATCAAACTCACTTTTTAAGGTTCTGTATTTACCTTTCCATAAATCAAGATTAGTACGGAGTTGTTTTATTTCACCTTCCAATTCGCTGAATTTTTCATCATAGCGCTTTTTTAAATCGTCTAAGGCTTCCTGATACAAGTCAACTACTTGTTGCTGGCTTTGTATTTCTGCCTGTACCAATTCTTGTTTTCGTTTTTTTCGTTCTGCCCATGCACTAAATAAGCCTCCAGCTCCAAAGAGGAAACCCAAAATGCTTTCTATATGGTTTGTTAAAAACTCTTTCATTATATTTCGATGGTTAATTGTTCAATTGTTCCGTTAATATTAGGGTTATCATACCCATCGTATTTTAATTGCACTTTCAGATCACGTAAAAATTCCGCTTTTGAAAGTGTAGTTTTCTTCAGGTATCTGGAAGCTCCAAAACCAACCAGTGGCCACTGTTTATATTCTCCTTTATGCGCCCTGAATATATCCTGTACATGTTGCTGGTCACTAGCCTCGATCACAAAATCACCGTTTTCGATTTTGATATCGTTGTTTTCATCCCTGGCGATATCTTTTCTTTGTGTTGCCATACTACTGAATTTGCCCAGTTCCGGTAACAGCACCACCACTAACACTGGTACCGGTCACAATTACTGTTGCTGATTTCACATAAGTCTCGATTGCCCTGGATAACTGATCCGCATACTTTTCAATGGCGGCCTCCTGATCCGTATCATTTTTAAGGTCATTTAAAATCCCTTTTATATCTTTCTTTAAAAGTGCTGTTACTAGTGCCATTAGATAAATAATTGTGTTGTTTTACTTTTTAACTCTTCAAACTTAGTTTTGTCTGCCGGTGAAAAATCCCCTGGTCCCGATGGAGTCGTTATAATTGCATTAATAAGGGTGTCAAATCCATTGCTAATAATATCTTTCAGGTTTACAGCTTCATTTTTAATAGTAAACTTGCCTTGCTTTACTTCAAACTCAGCCCCTTGTATTTTTATTTGTACGCTATCAATCTCACTATAAGCTATGATTACGGCCTCACTGATATCATTTTCAATAATGGCACATAGTACTTTGCTTCCTTGTTTTGGTGTGATCCGCATATACTGGTCAATATTCCCTATAATAGAATGATAGCGCACCCCTAATAGTTCCGGGAGTTCTTCCCTGGACACATCACAATCCAGTTCCCTGACCTGGGTCACGGTTCCCAAAGTCACTATCATTTTTTCATTTTGCTTTCCTTTTGCCTCTATAATCTGGCTAAATACTTCTTCGACTGCTCCCATTTAAATACCTTTTAAACCCTATTTAATTTACAATCAGTACCCCAGTTGTTACACCCAAAGCCAAACCCACAAACCCCCAGACAAAACCGCTACTTTTTCGTTTACTTTTGAATTGTAATTGCTCTTTTAATATTTGATGTTGTTGCCTTGAAAGTGTTATTTGTTTCCTGGTCGTTTCCAGTTGTGACTGCATATGCATTATGATGCTATCCTTTTGCTCCTGGAGATAGAGGCATTTTTGTAAATTTTGTTCTACTTCTCCAGAGATAAGCCGGTCATAGTCCAGTAAATCCAGGTTGATCTTTTTAGCTACCTGAAAAGACAACGTAATACTATCAATTTTAATAACGTTTTGTGAGTGAGTTTGCCAGGCTATCAGTATCAGTAATATGAAGTGCATTTTTTTTGAGTTTCTCATATTTGATATTGTTTTTATGAATATGTTCAACATTTTGATATAAAGATTCTTCCAGGGATTTGATTTCTTTGTTTTTATTCAAGACAAGAACCTCCAGACTATCCAGTACCGCTTGATTTTTTCTTTTGATATGTTCCAGGCTGATCATTTGTACCTGGTAGATTTCGTCTATTTTTTTTTCATTCCGGCGATTCTCAATACCTTGTTGTATCCCCTGGATAATCAGGATCACTAATAGCACCAAGATTACCCCTATGAATATGTTAATCCTAGTGATCATTCCTATATACTTTAATTAGGTTCTTTATTATCTGGACATAAGTATCAATTGCCCTTAGACTATTCATTCTTACACAATCATATGCATTAGAGCCGAAAAATGGTTCCAGTATCAGCGTTGTGGCTTCAGGGTAATATACCGCAGCAAATCCTCGTTGGGATTTTCCATGTAACGGCTTTGCACCCCTGTTTTTTATCTTCAGTTCTTCCTCTATTAATTCACAGAAATACCCGGCCAATGCTTTCGCACTTTCATTCTTAAAATAATACAGCGCCTCACAACCATTTGCCTGTGGTGATTGCGAAGCATTAAAATGTAACTCCAGTACCAAATCAAATTTTTCACGGTTGATCTGCTTGGCCATTCGTTTGACCATACCTGTATATCCAGTATTATAACTATCGTAATAAAACACGGTAGCTACGTCCTGGAGTTTTTCAGCAACAAGCTTGTTAAACCTCCATTCGGTTGGTATACTTAAATAAGGAGATTTTGCTCCTTGTTTTCGTTTTGTATGCCCTACAATAATTGCTGTTTTCATAGTTTTAGACTTAGTTTATTTTCTCTTAAAAAGCCGTCACTTCCATTAAATTTAATAGTCACCCCTTCAATTAAATACCGACCATCACGCTCGCTGTATTTGGGTGCAGTAATCTCAATGGCGTCACCGGGCTTGGTTCTTGGTATTCCCCAACCTGGGATATTCCCCTGGTATCCATCAAAACTCAGGCTTTTGTAATTTTTTTCAGCGAGGTTTTTTAATTCCTCCAGGGTTTTATTTGAAAAATGTAAGGTGCGCTGTGCACCACCCTTATCTCCAAACTCCGAAAAAATCCGACCTCCATCGGTATTGATACTAATTGCCTTTAGTAAGAGTTTTACATCTTCTTTTTTGACAAACTTTAGATTGTTCGATTTTGCTCGAACGTTTTTATTCAGAACAAAACGGTGGTTTTGTGTTGGGATCAACGAAATCGGAAAACCTACATGTAATACCTTATCTTTAAAATAGCTATGCAAGCCGTAATTTTTACGTAATAGCTCAAGCACCTGGAACCCGGATTTATTATTAATGGTAAACTTCTGAAGGTTTACATCATCGATCACCTCATGGGTGTATTCCGGAGCGATATAGTTTAACAACTCCATAAGGCTTGCACTAGCAAATGTCCTGGTAAAATTATTTTTCTTCAGCAGGGTCATTTCATCCATGCACTCAATCTTAAGGGGGATATCCGCACCAATCTTGGTGATATATCCGGAAAACTCTTCCTCCAGGTTACCGTCATATCCTAATTTAATAGATACCGGGTCATCGACTTTTATATACTCGGTGATATTGCGTTTTTCCAATGAACCTGGTTTCCCTGCTATTGTAGCCCTGTTAAAAGCACGGGGCACTACAATAGTTGCGGTATCCGCTAGCTTTTTAATGGATGACATAATGGTGATACTATTGACCCGGTCAAATACCACCTTGCCAATAGTCACCTCACAATTCATATTGTAATACAAATACTGCATAACTACGGGTTTAAAAGCGTGAATTCCACAGGTCGTATACTTCTGGCTTGCAGGGAATATTGTACCGTATCCTGGTACCCCTGAATCCCTGTGATCTCGATACCTTTAAAGTATATACTAGCGATATCCTTGTCAAAAAACTGAGTCCCGGATACTTCCACAACCCCATTATATTCGAATAATTGGTACAATTGGTTGATCCTTTGCTCCGGGTAATGGTGGTTTTCCACATCAATTAAAAGCCCTCGCATCCTGATCTCCCATGGACGGGTTCCCCAATGTTCCACTACAATGTTATCGTTTTCATTTGTAGGGGTTTCGATATCCGCTTTCTGACGACTAAAACTAATAATAGGGGGCGGTGCCAATATATTTGCTATGGGTTCATCAGGAGTACTGACAAAAGGAAGGGCAGCGAAATTAATCTCGCTGCCTGAATATATAAATTTGATATTTTCAAAATCAGGATCTATAGTGTCAAATGAGGTCAGTTCAAACCCTTTTTCATCTTGTGACAGGCTCGCTCTTGATGGCAATTGCCCTGCAAACAAAAGTCCGAATGCTGCCAGGTACCGACTGCTCAAATCAATGGCTATAGTTTGTTTTTCTATCATATTAGTTTCCCTTCTTTTAAATCTCCTAATACTCCTTTTTCAGCCAAAAAACGGACTTGTGCCCATTTCTCCGCCCATACGGTATCGTTTAGTTGCTCCGGGTATGGGATGTGAAGTACAAAACTGATGTAGGCATCAATTTTCATAATCACATCCTTATAATCACTATGATGGAGGCCGGAGCAGTCCTCCGCTAGAACTTTTTTATTCTTCCTTCTCTAATCGGGATAAGTTCAGCCAGCATGGATACAGCCGTCATAAAAAGAGCGTCATCCACCATAATGGTCTCTTTATCCGTTAGCACGCATTGTTTAATAAGAATCTCCTGGGCTTTTTTAGGGTTTACATCGATATACTTCATATACTGGGACATCACCGCTCTTGTGGGAATACACGCCAATACCTCCATATAGTCAGTATTCATGTCATCGGTAGGAATCTCCAGCCATTTTAGTTTATCCTCACCATATTCTTTTTTAAAATTTTCGCGTTGCTCTTTTGTTAATTTTGCCATGATTTTTAATTAAATTAGGTTGTTATATTTGATATCCAATACAAATAGATCGTACTGTTTATTGAGTCCCATGTCCCCAGTTACTTCCCGGCCTTGTTTCATAAATTTGGCGGTAATGGTGTCATTGATAATCACATTATATAGATTGATATAGGTTACATTGATATTAAATGGTCTTGCCGACAATAGATCACCTCCCACGGCAGCTTCCAGGACTACAGCATCATGCATCATCATTCGTATGGACGCGGTATGGGTTATTTTTCCCTGGCTCCATGATCTTGCATTATTTTTTAACGTATGGTTTAACTGGTGTTCTTGCTCTGTGTCGTAAGTGATTTCAAGAATATCAATAGGGGTGCCGTTAATGGTTACTTCTACATCACCACTATCATATGCCTTACTGTTTTTTATTACATTCCCCATTATACATTGGTTTTTAGGTTAATACTTCCTTTAATTTCCCCAACACTTCCATAGGGCACTATCGTAAAATCTGTACCTAAGTTTTTCTCAACAACCAAGTCGCTATCAGGGTCAACAGTGGTTTTCCCGTCTGTTATTTCTTTACGTAAAATCATATCCCCTAGCACGGTGTCCCCTATATCTTCAAAGTTTTTGATCACTCCAACGGGCAGTTTTCCGGTTTTCGGGTCTACGGGATGTGAGGTTTTTATCTTAGGGAGCAGTGCCGTTCGTAACAGGCGTATCGCTTTATCCAGGGTTCGCCCATATGCGATGGTATGCTCATTTACATTCCCCTCGGCATCCAGTATAATCTCTGTGCACGTATGGTCATTATTCCAACGTACCCCTGATAGCCCGGTATAAGTCATCCCAAAAATATATCCTTTATCTTCCAGGGTTTGCAGATCACTAAATACATCTACATTTTTCTGGTGAGAAGAAAGCCCGGGAACCAGCCAAGCTTTACGGGTTGCATCGGTAAGTCAAAACTTTCGTTTTCCCCGATATTTTGGTTAATCCTTGCTTTGGACAATGTCCCTAAAGCGGTACCTACATCTGCCATTTTTTGAGCATTACCGGTAAGCCCCTCGGCATATGTCCAGTCCTGACCAATAACAAGGCTTACTTTTGGGGCTTTTAAATTGGGTAACTTTCTCAGATCAATAACTGAAGCGGCCGGACTGGCATAATCATAACCTTCCAGTAGTATCTGGCATGGCATATGCCGCTCAAACGCCCATTTTGCCAACCCTTGTGCCATAGCAATACTATTGTACACATCATCCGGTAATCCGTTAAGGTGCGTGGTGGCTTCTGTTGGGTTTACAGCAATAGCAATTTGCCTGATATTCCCCATAGCCTCAATGAGCAATTTTTTCCCCAATTCCTCCTGGGTATCTTCACACATGGCCACCATGGTCGTTGCCTGTGGAACCAGCATAAGGTGTAATTCTTTGCCTTCACCAGCCATACGGTAAAATTCTTTGATATGACGGTATAGATTTACACCATTAGCGGTATCAAATTCGAGTGAAATCCCTAGGTTTTTCACATCTACCATATTATAGAGTTTGGTAGCTTTACCATGAGCGAGCCCTGCCGGAGCCGGGCTGGCAATCACCAGCCCGGAGATAGCATCGCCAGTGGCAATGGTATTGGCTCCGATCTTACCCTTTTTTATATCTACTCCATCTAAATCTGCCATTATTTCTCAATGATTTGGGTTAATGCTCCTTTCTCAAACTTATAAGAGGTCTGTGGGTTTATCTGAAAAACACCTTCCGCATTCTTCTTACCTACTTTGGCTTTATCACCCACCTTTGGGGCATCTCCCTGGGAAAGCTCAACAAAACAAAGTTTACTTTGATCGGCTGCCGTTATGATCAGTTTTTGCGGAGCTTTATCCTGTGTGTCGAATACCATTCCTATGGTGATTTTTTCCACTTCTTCAGCGTTCTCTACGCTATTAAGGGCTAGGTTATGAGATGTGAAAAAATTACCGTGTTTGTTTACATAAAGTGTATCCAATTTAAATGGGGAACTTTCAAATATCCGTTTTGCCCTGGCTTTTAATTTCTGGTTCATTTTTGAAGTTTTTAAAGGTTATACATCCGCTGATACAATAGCACCCACCGCACGCTCCTTTTTTGGAAGTACGATATAATTATGTCGCGCATTATATAACCATGCGTGGTTTTGGGTGGTAGGCTCATCCGCATAGTTTTTGGTAAGCCCTGAAGCGCGGAACATGTCTAAAGAGAAATAAGAAACAGACCCCTGAACGTCTCCAGCTTCGATAACAGCCCCAAAACTTTTCTTTTTAAGGGTAGAAAGAGTGTAATACGGGCAATCGATATACAGATACGTCTCAAAACCAAACAAGCGTTGTTTTAACATCCCTGCTTCATCGTAACTTAAATGATCCGTAGTTTTTTTTGCATCTAAACACTCAAAAAGTAAATCATTGTAATGCTCAGAGGATAATACCAGGGTACGTCCCATTAATGGTAATTTCAGATCATCATATTGTTTTTTATGAGTTGCAACATCTTTAAGTACAAACCTTCTTCTCCCTGTACCATCATCCGCGCCAGTTGTGACCAGTATTGGAGTAGTTGGTTTTTCCTCATTAGCCCCCAGTGCATGTACAGCCTTATTGTGTTTACTCACCATAATTGGAGATTCCTATGAAATTGACCCGGGTATTCCTGTTTAAATAGAGCATAGCAAAACAGTTCCCAAAAGCGTGTTTATTTCAGTGTTAAAATTACGATTTTTTTCTTTTTCTTCTCATCGACTCTC
>NZ_VLNR01000055.1 GCF_007489275.1 Aquimarina algiphila | reverse complement strand
AGGGATTTAAAAATAGAATCTTATCAAAGATCACAGCAATGACCATTATTCAATATATCAATAGGTTTGAATTCAACAGAAATATAAACAACCTAAAAATTAATATTAACTAAATGCACAACGGGTTAAGTAACATATAATATGGTGTTTTGAAAAAAAAGTTAACCTATTTCTTTTTCAAAAATTACTTCCCTTAGATAATAATCAGAATGTTAGGGCACAACTTTAAAAACAATTACTTGATTAAGCTGTGGAATAAATGAATTAAAATTATTATCAGATATAACCACAACTGTTCTGCTTCCATCTTCTAATTTGGGACCAAAAGTAAACCCTTCTAAGTTGTCCACTGTGTTATTTGTTAATTGGTTTCGAATGGTTTCAAAATTAAAAAGCAATGTTTTCGTGGCTTTAGTATACATATCTCCTTTTAAAGTTTCTGTAGCTAATGTGTTTGTTGCATTAGTTGCATCTACCTGATAAATTTTTACTGTATTTCCTCCATCAATATACCCTGATGAAAACGAACGTTCGAGCGCTAAAAACTTGTTTTCGTCATATTCAATGATTTCGACCAACCCATTAACTTCAAATGTGGTTCCAAGTGCAGCAGCTCTTGTTACAGGGTCCAACTCATATGCAAATTGTCGTTCGGCTATACCAGATGTCTTATTTATGAATGTAATACGTACAGGAGAGTCTGTATCTGTTGTAGTAGGTTCTGGTCCATCTTCAATGAGAGGTAACTCAAAAGAAACCCAATACCCTGTAGAATCAAAACTTAATGAAAGTCCTTCTAGCACACCATTATGTCTTGGTCCAGAAGAATCATCTAAAGTATTAGCCTTAAAATTATTAGGTAGCGTGAAACTTTTAATTTGATTGCCTTCTGGACTTATTTCTAATACAGCAGGGTCTACACCATTTGTAATCGAACCTTCACTACTATATACAATAGTATTAGTTTTTGAATCAAAACGTATGGATTCTGGATCAACAATACCTTGTGTTAAAGGAACTCCAGCATTGTCTTTTATTTCTATCATAGTACTAATACTAACAGAGGTAAAGGCATCTTTGTTATACGCTATGTCTGCTTCATAATAACGTATAGGTGGAGTAGACGTATCACATATGATATACCATTTTCCGTTTTGATAATCAATACCAGAAAATCCACCAATAGGTATACCATCTATTTCCTGGTTTGGAATAACAAATTCATCGATAAACTCCAAAGCACTTATCGTATTTTGTTCACTTACCGGAGGAGTAGGCGTAGGATCATTATCTGTATTTATTTCAGACTCATTGTTATTATTAGATGAACAACTATAACAGAGTATGCCAATAAAGAAGATTTTCCTAAACATTTGTATTATAATGACTCTCATTTGCTGCTAAAGATATTGATTTTAGGATTAACTGATGTTTAAGAATTTATGCAGTTTAATTTTTCTTTTTCTTTAAAGGAAAATTTATTGTTTTCATAAAGATTATTTAAAGGTTTTTCTGTAACAAAAAATAATTTTTTGAATTGCGAAAGGGTTTTTAACTTATTAATTATGAGGTTTTTACCCCTTGTTGTTTGCTGTATTTTCAGTTACTTTAGAGTAGATATAAAAGATGGAGAACATGATCTCTATTCTTATTATTTATTAACCATTTAAGTATAAATCATTATGAAAAAATTAGCATGTAGTATTGCCTTGTGTTTCTTGGTAAACTTGGGCTTTTCACAATTCCAACACAGTTTTGGAACAGAAAAAACAGAAATAGGGATGTCTCTAGATCAGCTTCAAGAAGTTGAAAAGGGGTATTTAGTTGGAGGTTACACTTCTAAGAACTTCCTAGGGAGCCTAGAAGCCACTTTAGTTAAGACCGATCTTGATGGTAATCAAATCTGGTCTCGTATTTATGGAGGTAAAGATTATGAATACTTTAATTCTGTAAGACAATCAACTTTTTTTAGTCCAAATAATCCGGTTTCATACGTTGCCGCAGGGGTAACACGAAGTTTTGGATTTGGAGCAGGAGATGCATTCCTTATGGGGGTGGATACTAATGGTAGCCCAATCTTTTCTGCTGTTTATGGAGGTAAAGAGTTTGATATTGCCCGCTGTGTACAGAACGTCAGAGCTGTTACTGGGCAACCGGGGTATATAATGGTTGGAGAAACAAGGAGCTATACTCAAGCTTTTCCTGGGGCAAATGTATATGTTGCCCTCACAGATAGTTTTGGAAACCTACTTAGAGCAACTGTGATTGGAGGTAGAGGAGATCAACGGGGTATGTGGATTGAGCAAACAAAAGATGGAGGATATATCATTGCTGGTTCTACAACAGATTATCGTTGCGGGGTTATAACATCTATTTCTAATGCTCCTACGGATATTTTTGTTATTAAACTAAGACCTAACCTTACTATAGAATGGAGTAGGATTATTGGTTATCCTGATGAATTAGACCCAACAAGAGCATATAGAAATGCAGCTAATTGTGTAAAAGAAGATAAAAATGGAAATTATGTGTTAACAGGCTATACAACTAGCTTTGGATTGAATAATTCTCAAGATGCATTTTTGCTATTTCTGGATAATGGAGGTAACTTTTTAGGAATGAAAACCTATGGTACAGAAAGAACAGAATCAGGATATGGTCTGGAAATAACAACAAGCACAAGTGGAAATCAATTATATACTGTAGTAGGTCAACAAGTTACTTCGTCTCGTAAAGCAATGATGTTTCAGACAGATGGAGGAGGTAATTTGCTATGGGCGCGTCAATATGGAGATACAAAACAAGAAACAGGGATGGAGATGGTAACTGATGATTTTGATAAAGGTTTTGCATTTACTGGATATACTACATCTCTCGGAGCAGGAGGAACTGAAATTTATTTGGTTGAAACAACAGATACAGGAAAAACAGGAACCTCTTGCGAGCGAGAAATAGATCTTAAAGAAGTTAAACATGAGCCTTGTATTACACGAAGTGCACAGCAAATTTTTGTTGATGATTACAAAAAAATAGATCCCGAAGCCATTAGAACAGAATATAAAGAAGATCGTTGCAAAAATCCTTTTGGGTCCAAGAACGAAGAGGAAAAAACATTGGGTACAAAATCAAATATTCCAATTTTGTTTCCTAATCCTGTAAATAATATTTTAACAATGAGCGTGGATAAAGGGTTGGTTATAAACCAGGCAAGTATATTTGACCTTCAAGGTAAAGAGATTATTCAAAATATAAACGTAAATGAGAAGGGAAAAATAATAGTCTCTACAGAAGTATTAAAACCAGGAATGTATATCATTAAATTACGAACAGAAACAGGAGAGATTCATCTAAAAAGATTTTTGAAAAAATAAATTTTGACTGTATTGATAATAATGGATGTTGGGCTACTTTGATGACTTCAATATTGAAGTAGCTCAATTTTCTTTTTGATTAAGAATTTAAAAAGGCGACACTATGAGTAGCTATAATTGCAGCAGTCTCTGTTCTTAACCTTGTTTCACCTAGCGTAACCGGAGTGTATCCAGATGTTAATGCCATTTCAATTTCCTTAGGAGAAAAATCTCCTTCGGGACCGATAAGGATAGTGGTATTTGATTGAAGTTGAAGAATATCTTTTAAGGATTGTTTTTTGGTTTCTTCGCAATGCGCAATTAGTAATTGACCATTTTTTTTCTCATGTACAAAATTGGAAAATGGAATTACAGGGTTTAGTTTAGGTAAATATAGTTGTAAAGATTGCTTCATAGCACTTAACAAAATACGTTCGAAACGCTCTGTTTTAATAATTTTCCTTTCGCTATGATCACAGATAATAGGAGTAATTTCATCAACACCAATTTCTGTAGCTTTTTCAAGAAACCATTCGTATCGGTCATTCATCTTAGTAGGAGCTACAACCATGTGTAACTTGTATTTTCTATTCTCCTGTTTTTCAAAAGAATTAATGTTAGCAATGCATTGAGAAGGGTTAGAAAATGTTATTTGAGCATGAAACAAATACCCAAAACCATTAGTAATATGCAGATAATCTCCTTCTTTTTTTCTAAGTACTTTGGCAATATGCTTGCTTTCTTCTCGAGAGAATTTTATCTCAGTACTAGATTCAGTTAACGTATTATTATAAAATAATTGCATTAGAATTTTATTCGGGCTTTAGCGACTACATCCATATCAGCAAAATCTTTATTCAGGTATTTTAAATGACCAACAATAGCGATCATTGCAGCATTATCCGTAGTATATTCAAATTTTGGCACAAATGTTTTCCATCCGTATTTATGTTCTCCATCTTTTAAAGCTTTTCTAATGCCAGAATTAGCAGATACACCACCTCCAATTGCGATCCTTTTGATACCAGTTTGCTTCGAAGCTTTTTTCAACTTATCAACAAGAATATTGATAATTGTGTATTGAAGAGAAGCGCAGATATCATTAAGATTTTCGGAAATAAAATTTGGATTTTCTTTAACCATTTTCTGAACAAAATAAAGGACAGAAGTTTTAAGGCCACTAAAGCTAAAATTAAGATCTCCAACTTTGGGTTTAGGAAAAGGAAAGGCTTTAGGATTTCCTAGTTGCGCATACTTATCAATTAATGGGCCACCGGGATAAGGGAGCCCAAATATTTTTGCACTTTTGTCAAAAGCTTCTCCAACGGCATCATCTATGGTCTCACCGATAATTTCCATGTCAAAATAATCATTAACTTTAACAATCTGTGTATGACCTCCACTTATGGTCATCGCCAAAAACGGAAATTCTGGTTTGTCAAAGTCATCTTCTTCAATAAAATGAGCAAGGATATGAGCTTGCATATGGTTAACATCAATTAACGGTATGTCTAAAGCTAAAGCCATAGATTTGGCAAAAGAGGTTCCTACAAGCAATGATCCCATTAATCCGGGGCCACGTGTAAAGGCAATTGCGTTTAGGTTTTTTTTGTCAATGTTAGCTTGCTTAATCGCTTGGTCAATTACAGGAACAATGTTTTGCTGATGTGCTCTCGAAGCCAATTCGGGTACTACACCACCATATTGTTCATGTATTTTTTGTGAAGCAACAACATTAGATAAAACTTTTCCGTTGCATAATATAGCTGCAGAGGTATCATCGCAAGAGGATTCAATACCGAGAATGTATATTTTTTGTGGTTCCATTATGAGGAAAAGGGCATAGAAATTGTTAATATTGTCAACAAAGTTAAAACAATAAAACGTATCAGGAAATTTAGGAAAATATTATTGAGGACATTTCTTGTCCTTTTATCGCTATTTGCATTTTTAGTGGTCCTATTTTCTATTCCTGCTGTTCAAACTTTTGTGGGTAAAAAGGTAACGAATAATTTGAATGAAAAATACGGTGTAGATATTGTTATTAATCGAATTGGATTAACTTATGCAGGTGCTGTAAACCTTCAGGAAATTTTAATAAAAGATCATCACCAGGATACACTTTTGTATGCTAATAGTATTAAAACTTCTATTCTTAATATTGGGGAAATTACAAAAGGTAAACCAAAATTAGGGAAAGTTGAAATTGAAGATTTGATCTTTAATATGAAAATTTATAAAGGAGAAAGTAGTGATAACCTTATGATATTTGTGAGAAAGTTTAATACCAAAAAGAAAACTTCTTCCAAAGAAAGGTTTGTCTTAACGACAGAAAATATATACTTAACTCAAGGAAAATATAAATTTACCAATGAAAATTTAAAAAAACCTAATGTTATTAATTACTATGATATTGTTCTCGATGCAGAGAGTTTGATTGTTGATGGACCTGATGTGTATGTAAATATAGACGCACTGTCATTTAACGATGAGAGAGGTTTGCATATTTCTAAGTTACAGACATGTTTCTCTATTAAGCCAGAAGAAATGCATTTTCAAGAACTTGTTATAGAGACGAATGATTCTAAGATAGAAGGAGAGATTTTATTTTCTTATGATGTTGGTGGTTTAGATGATTTTGAAAATAAAGTAAATATCAATGCAAATTTTGATAAAGCAAAAGTTTCTACAAATGACCTTATTCCTTTCTATAAAGAGTTTGGAAGAAATCAGATGTTTAGATTAAAAAATACATCTGTAAGAGGAGTGCTAAATGATTTTAGAGTGATTCATGCTGATATTTCTGGATTAGATAGATCCATAGTTAAAGGAGATATGAGAATTCAGAATGCCGTTGGTGATGCATCAAAGTTTGAGTTAAATGGAGACTTTGAAGATTTAACAAGCAATTATTATGATCTGGTTAATTTATTACCTCGTGTTCTAGGAAATTCATTACCAAGACAATTGTATCAATTTGGTAGTGTAAAAGCAACAGGTAATGCGATAGTGACTAAAAAAGTTTTGGATGTAGATATGGATCTATATTCGCAATTAGGAAAGATTAATGCTTTTGTTTTACTCGAAAAACTGGATGACTTAAAAAATGCTACATATAACGGAAATGTAATTTCAAATAATTTTAATGTTGGGCAATTATTAGGTGTTAAATCTGTAGGAACATCTGCTTTTGATATTCATGTAGATGGAAGTGGTTTTACTTTAGAGAGCTTAAACACTAAAATTGAAGGAGATATTAGTATGCTGGAAATTAATGGATACACTTATACAGGTTTGAAAGCTATAGGAAATCTTAGAGAACATGTATTTGATGGTAACCTCAATGCAAATGATCCTAATATCAGATTTAGTTTTAATGGAGTAGCTGATTTATCAGAAGAGATACATAACTATGATTTTAAAGCTTATGTAGATCATGTGGATCTTAATAAATTAAATTTATTTACCCGAGATAGCACTTCCATTTTTAATGGAGATGTATATATGAATATGAAAGGAACAGGTATTAACGATGCTTTTGGAACTATTTCTTTCGAAAAAACTTTATATACAAATGAGGATGCTAGTTACTATTTTGAAGATTTTGATATTACATCGAGTTTTGATGATAAAAATGTTCGTACCATTAAAATTAATAGTCCGGATATAGTCGAAGGAACTGTAAAAGGAGTTTTTAGATTTGAAAATGTTTATGATCTGTTTAGAAATTCTATTGGAAGTTTATATACCAATTTTGAGGCTACAGAAATTACTGATGATGAATTCATGGAATTCAATTTTAAGGTGTATAATAAGATAGTTGATGTCTTTTTTCCAGAGATTCAGTTTGCTCCCAATACAATTATCAAAGGAAAAGTAGAGAGTAATGAATCTGATTTTAAACTTACGTTTAAATCCCCATCGATAAGAGCCTTTGATAACTATATGGAGGATGTCGATATTCAGGTAGATAATAAAAACCCTTTATTCAATACATACATTGCTATAGATAGTATTGACTCCAAATATTATGATGTTTCTGAGTTTAGTTTGATTAATGTAACGCTGAAAGATACTTTATTTATGCACTCAGAATTTAAAGGAGGGAAGAATAATAAAGATAATTTTAATTTAGAGTTTTATCATACTATTAATGAGGATAATAACTCGGTATTAGGGTTTAGGAAATCTGATTTCACTTATAAAGGGTTTACTTGGTATGCAAATAAGAAAAAAAGCAAAAGCAACAATAAAATTATTTTTGATAACGATTTTAAAAATATAGATATACGATCTATTGTATTGAATTATGAAGATGAAGAAATTAAGATTAATGGAATTACAAAAGGCAAAGATTATAAAGATTTAAAAGCAACTTTCGAGAATGTAGACCTCAATAAAATAACACCTAGAATTGATAGCTTAAGTTTTTCTGGTAGAGTAGACGGGAATTTATCTGTTCTACAAGAAAATGGTAATTATTTTCCCAGCACAACCATTACTGTTAAAGATTTAGGGATAAATGAAACACCATTGGGTGAGCTTAGACTTAATGTAGCAGGAAACGATGACCTTACAGAATATAATATCAATACAAGATTAATAAATAATGAAAATCTAAAAACATTATCCGCTTTAGGAGGAATCAATGTTTCAAAAACCAATCCATTTATAGATGTCGATCTTGAATTGGATCAATTTGATATTTCAGAATTTAGTGCTTTAGGAGGTGTAGCCTTATCAAATATAAGAGGGTTTGTATCAGGTAATACCAAAGTTTCTGGAAATTATAAAAACCCTTCTATTGATGGTATGCTATATTTGGAAGAGGCGGGACTTACCATACCATATCTAAATGTAGATCTTGATTTAGATAATGGCTCAAGAGTTATGTTAGAAAAACAACGGTTTAACTTCGATGCCGTTAATATTACAGATACAAAATATAAAACAAAAGGAATTCTTGGAGGATATATAGAACATCGCCGCTTTTCAAAATGGATGCTTGGTTTAGAGTTATTGGCAAATGAAAGATTACTTGTCCTGGATACAGAAGAAGATGAAGAATCTTTGTATTATGGAACGGGCTTCATTAGTGGTGAAGCTACTATTAAAGGAGCTACTACTGAATTAGTTATTGATGTTAATGCTACTACAGAAGAAGGGACCGTTTTTAAAATACCGTTAAACGATTCAGAATCAATAGGTGATAATACCTATATTCATTTTTTAAGCCCAGAAGAGAAAAGAGCCAGATTAGAAGGAAAAGAAATTGTATTAGATGATGTTAAAGGATTAGAACTTAATTTTGAATTGGATGTTAATGATAAAGCAGAGGTAGAGATAGTTGTCGATAAAGAAACAGGGAGTTCATTAAAAGGAAGAGGAGCAGGAACATTACTTATCGAAATTAATACTAATGGAAAGTTTAATATGTGGGGTGATTTTGTTGCGTATCAAGGGACATATAATTTTAGATATGGAGCATTTGTAGAAAAATTATTTACAGTTCGTGATGGAGGTACTATTAACTGGGATGGTAGTCCTACAAGAGCAGTTTTAGACCTTAGCGCTGTATATAAAACAGAAGCAAATCCAGCTATATTACTAGAAAACTCTTCTATAAATCGTAAAACACCAGTAGAGGTTGTGGTTGACCTTCAGGGAGAATTGACTCAACCTAATGTTAATTTTAACATAGAATTTCCTAACCTAAGTTCTGTGATAAAAAGTGAATTAGATTATAAATTAAGTGACCAGTCTAATAAGGAATTACAAGCACTATCATTAGTTTCATCTGGACAATTTTATAATGGTACTATTGATGCCAATGCTATTACAGGAGGTTTGGTGGCAGAACGTGCATCTAGTCTTTTTAATGGGATTTTTTCTGATGAGGATGATAAATTTCAAGTTGGTTTAAATTATGTGCAAGGTGTTCGTACATTAGATCAGGAAAATGCAGATCAATTTGGTTTAACACTTTCTACACAAATAAGTAATAGAATTTTAATTAATGGACGTGTAGGTGTACCGATAGGAGGAGTGAATGAGTCCAATGTTGTTGGAGATGTAGAGATAGAATATTTGTTTAATGAAGA
The DNA here is from genome assembly GCF_007489275.1 of Aquimarina algiphila. Taxonomy (GTDB): domain Bacteria; phylum Bacteroidota; class Bacteroidia; order Flavobacteriales; family Flavobacteriaceae; genus Aquimarina; species Aquimarina algiphila. The sequence goes on along the minus strand of NZ_VLNR01000055.1, from coordinate 34,876 downwards.
TGGGTCTTTACGAGGAAAGATTTTTAATAGAGAAAATGATATTCAATTCATAGGAGCAGGAAATCAAGTGTATGAACAAGGAGTTGGATTGTCTTATTCTGTAGATTTTGATAATTTTAATGAACTTTGGAAAAAGATTTTTAAAAACAAAAAAGCTACAGATTCTATAATTAAACCTAAGGATACAGTTAAAATTGAAACTCCCAATTTTATTAACTTTACAGAAAAGAATAAATAATCAAGAGTAATGATTCTATTGCATAGATATTATTATTTTGCATGTTTAAAACATCAATGACCAACTAAACAACGATATAAATGGCCAAAGAGATTAGAACAATTGGTGTAATGACCTCTGGAGGAGATGCTCCGGGAATGAATGCTGCAATACGTGCTGTAGCTAGGGCATGTGCATATTATAATGTAAAATGTATAGGATTTTATAGAGGGTATCAAGGTATGATCGAGGGGGACTATTGTATAATGAATGCACGAAGTGTGCGTAATATTATTAGTAGAGGAGGTACTATACTTAAATCTGCAAGATCCAAGGAGTTTAGAACTCCAGAAGGTAGACAAAAGGCCGCTAATCATCTTAAGGAAGCAGGAGTGGATGCTATGGTTTTAATTGGTGGCGACGGTACTTTTAAAGGAGGAGAGATTTTTAGCAAAGAATTTGATATTCCTGTTATAGGTGTGCCCGGTACGATTGATAATGATATTGCAGGAACAAATTTTACTATCGGTTATGATACGGCGTTAAATACCGTAATAGGAGCTATAGATAAAATTAGAGATACTGCAAGTTCTCATGATAGGCTTTTTTTTATTGAAGTAATGGGAAGAGATGCAGGATTTATTGCCTTAAATACAGGAGTAGGAGCCGGGGCAGAAGAGATTTTAATTCCAGAGGAAGATTTAGGTCTTGATCGATTATTAGAATCATTGAAACGTAGTAAGCGTTCTGGGAAATCTTCTAGTATTGTTGTGGTTAGTGAAGGAGATAAAATAGGTAAAAATGTATATGAATTAGCAGATTATGTAACCGAAAACTTACAAGACTATGAAGTGAAGGTTACAGTTTTAGGACATATGCAACGAGGAGGATCTCCTACATGTTTTGATAGAACTTTAGCCAGCAGACTTTGTGTAAAAGCTGTGGAGCTGCTTTTGGATGGAGAGAAAAATGTAATGGTTGGAATATTAAATAACCAGATTGTAGCATCGAGTTTTGATAAAGGTCTAAAAGAAGTTCATGAAATTAACAAAGAATTACTTCGTATTTCAGATATTCTTTCTACCTAGGAATCTACTGTAAAACTTATAAAGAGAAGTTACATATTAAAAAACACATATGACTATAGCTATAATTGCTCATGATGGGAAAAAAGCAGAAATGGTTCAATTTCTAAATGAACATCAAGAGATTCTCCATTCTAAGAACATAAAACTGATCTCTACAGGAACTACAGGAGAAAAAGCTAAAAGAGCGGGATTCGATGTAGAAGCATTGTTATCAGGTCCATTAGGAGGAGATGCTCAAATAGCTGCAGGAGTAGCAGAGAAGAAAGTGGATATGGTTATCTTTTTTAGAGATCCTCTTGCAAAACACCCACATGAACCTGATATTTTTATGTTAATGAGACTTTGTGACGTTTATGATGTTCCCCTTGCTACCAATCCAGCTACTGCAGAATTACTTTTAAAAGGCCTTTAGATTTTATAAATTTACTTTTTGCACTCTTTCAACCGTGTCCTTCATAGAAAGAGATAGCCTAATAATACTATTTTCTGCAGCTATAAGATTGTGACTTACGTTGGGATCAAGAGATATAATATCACCCCTTTTAAGTACATAAGTAATATTATTGGCACCAAAACCTATTTCGCCTTCAAAAACCTCTACGGTTATGGGAAATTTAGTTTTATGCTCTTTCATTTCTTGCCCTTTTTTGAAAACAATTCTAATTTCTTTGGTAGCGTCGTTTTCTATTAATTTTGTAAGTATAGGTTTTTTCTCTCCGTAGGTTACGTCTTTAAGTAATGAAGTCAAATGCATATCTATATATTTTATTTATCCAATTCAAAAGTATAAACATTGTTCTTTTTGTTTTATGAGTTGAATCATAAATCAAAATATACTTAGTGTTGTAGTTTGCATGCTGTTAAATATGGTAGTATGTATTTTATATCAGTGGTAGATTCTATTGGGGATAGTCATATTTTAAATTTTAGAAGATCTGAATATCCATCTCTATTAGAGTTATTAGTCAATGAGTTATTTGATGATATTGGTGATTGCAAAGGTAAAGGCTTATGTGGCACTTGTCATATACGAATCAAGTCATCAATGAATTCTGTTCAGTTTTCTAATGAATTAGAGCAAAAAATATTAAAAGATCAATTGGAGTATTACCCAGATAACAGATTGGCTTGTCAAATTCCTTTAGATAAGTATATTCATAAAATACAGATAGAAATAATCGGAAGGGATTAATTGTTTCACACATTTATTCAACATGATTTGAATCATAAAATCAAAGCAGTTACCGATAGTAGTTTTGTTTCTAAAATTTATAAAAACAAAAACTAGAATAATGAAAAAAATATGGATAGGATTTATCACAATTGTAGTGCTCTCTTTTGCAGCATTACTTTGGGTGGGAGTTAAGATATATCAAGAAAAACCTCCAATACCAGAAAAAGTAATGATAGAAGGTACAGATGAGGTTTTGTTTACGAAAAAAAATATACAAAGAGGACAGAATGTTTGGGAATCTATAGGAGGGATGGAAGTTGGTTCTATTTGGGGACATGGTAGTTATGTTGCTCCCGATTGGTCGGCAGATTGGATTCACAAAGAAGCTGTATTTCTTTTAGATAAATGGTCTATTCCTTACGGAAAATATTATGATAATCTTTCTTTGGAAGATAAAGGGCTATTAAAAGGAAGATTGATAAGTCAGATTAAAACAAATACATATGACTCTATAACGAATAATATCACGATCACGTTGGATAGAAAAGAAGCTATTCTTTCAAATTCGGCTCATTATAAAGATATTTTTTCAAATGGGCATGAAGAATATGCGATACCAAAAGAAATGTTGACAGATGAATCTAAGTTGGATGATCTTAATGCATTTTTGTTTTGGGCTTCATGGGCTGCATCTACAAATAGAATAGGAGATAATATTACATATACTTCTAATTGGCCACATGAACCCTTAATTGATAATACGATCACCATGGATGCTCAGATATGGTCCGGGTTTTCAATTGTTTTACTCTTACTATTTATATCGATTATGGTTTGGTATCATATTCGTAGTAGTCATAATGAGGAGAATGATGATCAAATTCCTGATATAAACCCTTTAGCCAAAATAAAGTTGTTTCCATCTCAAAAGGCTACCTTAAAATATTTTCTTGTGATTAGTTTTCTGATTGTGCTACAGGTAGTTCTTGGCATTATAACTGTTCATTATAGCGTAGAAGGTCAAGCATTTTTTGGATTCGAACTATCTCAATACCTTCCATATACAATAAGTAGAACCTGGCATACACAGCTGGCAATTTTTTGGATAGCTGCGGCATGGTTATCAACGGGATTATTTATAGCTCCATTAGTTAGTAATAAAGAGTTAAAGTTCCAGAAATTTGGAATAAACTTTTTATTTATTGCAATTCTTATCGTGGTATTAGGGTCTATGGTAGGAGAGTGGCTTGGAGTTAAACAATATTTAGAATTAACTACCAATTTTTTCTTTGGTCATCAAGGGTATGAATACATGGATTTAGGTAGGTTTTGGCAAATATTGTTAGCTGTAGGTCTGGTACTTTGGGTGTTTTTAGTAGGTAGACACATACTTGTAGGGATACGACGTAGAGACAACACACGTAACTTGCTAATTTTGTTTTTGATATCAGTAATCGCTATTGGTGCATTTTTCTTTTCAGGTTTAATGTATGGAGAAAATTCATCTTTATCTGTGATAAATTATTGGAGATGGTGGTTGGTTCATTTATGGGTAGAAGGTTTTTTTGAAGTTTTCGCTACAGTAGTTATAGCATTTTTGTTTACAAAGATGAAATTGATAAAAGAAAAAACCGCAGGTAGAGTAACTGTTTTATCCGCGATTATATTTCTTTCGGGTGGTATTATTGGAACATTACATCATTTATATTTTTCAGGAACTCCTGTACATGCAATTGCATTGGGAGCAACATTTAGTGCATTAGAAGTTGTACCTCTTACTTTGATTGGTTATGAAATTTGGGAAAATTGGAACTTGTTAAAAGTAAAAGAATGGGTAAAAGAATATAAATGGCCAATATATTTTTTCCTCGCTGTTTCATTCTGGAATATGTTAGGAGCAGGAGTATTTGGTTTTCTGATAAACCCTCCTATTGCATTGTATTATATTCAAGGACTAAATACTACTGCAGTACATGCACATACTGCCTTATTTGGTGTATACGGGATGTTAGGAATGGGATTAATACTTTTTGCTTTGCGAATGATATCTAAGACAAAATGGAATGATAAAGTCTTAAAAATTTCATTTTGGTCATTAAATATAGGCCTACTTGCTATGGTAGTATTTAGTCTTTTGCCACAAGGTATTTTGCAGACATTGGCTTCAATTAAAGAAGGATATTGGTATGCAAGAAGTTCTGAGTTGTTATATTCACCATCATTTCAGGTAATAAAATGGTTACGTATTATAGGCGATATAATTTTTTCTGTAGGAATAGGGTATTTTTGTTGGTTTACTATTAAAGAAACTCTAAAATGTATGCTTCCTAGGGATAACTAATTCAAAAATCATTAATAGATGAAAAAGATATATGACCATAGTTTTGTTTTGACATTTATTTGGGTTGGCTTTTTATTAGCAATCAGCTTTATGGAGGCACCCTTAAAATTTCAAGCTCCCTCTGTTACTACTGCCATTGGGGTAGATATTGGAAAAATAGTTTTTGGAGCACTTAATAAAGTCGAAATTTTTTTCAGTTTGTTTTTTGCGTTACAAATCGTTAGGATTAAGAAGTTAGACTCAAAACTATTTTTGGGATTGCTGGTACTTTTTATAATTATAATAATTCAATCTTTTTATTTATTACCGATTCTTGATGCGTATGCAGAAATAGTGATTAATGGAGGGAAATCACCTTCAAATACAGAACATATCATATATGTTGTTTTAGAAATAAGTAAATTATTTCTCTTATTGTATATTGGTTATAAGCAAATAATATTATTCAAAAAGAAAATAAAAAATCATTCTTAGATCAGGATTAGTTGTTTTAATATCACTTGATCGATAGTAATAAATGAAGCTGGTTAAAGAGAGGAGAGCTAAATTCTCCTCTCTTTTTTGGGTTTATACCGTCATAAAAGATGTTTTTAAACAGGTTTGTTTTGTTTTTTGATAATCAGAGAGTTATTCTGTTTTATGTAAGTCGTATTTGATAAAATACGACTTACTTCCCTTGTATTTACCTTACTCAGACTATTACATTTGAAAGATATAAAAGGATATCAAAAACGTAAATCATTTCCATACTTGCACTAAAAAATGAACATAAGAATATCTCATCCTTTTAATATGTAGGATTTATTATGAATATTATCATTAAACAAATAGAACTTATACAACGTATGGATCAACTTATACGTTTGCAAGCTACGGGGACACCTGATGATCTGGCAACCAAACTTGGGATTTCAAAGACTAAATTGTATCGTCTGATTAATATTATGAAGGAATTAAATGCTCCAATAACATATGATATCTCGGTCCAAAGTTTTATATATGCAGAGGTGGTTGGTTTTAAATTTGGATTTTATACTACAGATCAGAAATCAAATGAACTAAACCCATTTGTAGGATAATAACACTTGTTATTTTATAATTAATTGTTCAATAATACTTTCATAGAAAGCAATATTTAAATTTTATTACTTTTCAGAAACTAAAAAAACCAGAGTATAGCTATACTCTGGTTTTTTTTAGTATGGATATATAAAAATATAACTATTGTACTGCAATTACAGAAATCTCTACATTGACAAATTTAGGCAAAGCGGCAACAGCTACGGTTTCTCTTGCTGGAGCAGTATCTTCATTAAAATAACTTCCGTATACTGCATTTACTTCAGCAAAATTATTCATATCATTTAAGAAAATTGTGGTTTTTATCACATTTTCAAAAGTCATGTTTACTTCATCTAATATAGCTTTTAGATTCTGCATTACCTGCTCTGCTTCTGTTTTGATATCATCTAATACCAATTCTCCTGTTTCGGGATTAATAGCAATCTGGCCAGATGTATATAATGTGTTACCAGTTAAAATAGCTTGATTATAAGGGCCTATTGGAGCTGGTGCTTTTGATGTAGTTATTATTTTTTTCATGAGAAGGGAATTTTAATACTATTTATTTCTATTCTATGTCATGAGATAAATGTAGAACTTAATAAATTTAAATTTCTTAAATCTATAGTTGCCTGTCTGGCTCTCTTCTTTTATCCCATTTAATATCACTTAATACTGATGATTTAATTCCAATAAAGAAGTTCCAAGATGTTCTTTCACTAAAAGGAATCCAATTAAAATTCATTACCCAACTTTCTAAATCCCTCTGAAATCTTAAATTGGTAAAAGTAAACCCTGGATTTTTGAGATCATATCCAGACGATGCACCTACAGACCATCGTGGTGCAAGTTCTATATCTCCTGAGAACATAATAGAATGAGACGAAATTTCATTCTGTCGGGCACTATTACTATAGTTCACATTGTAAGATAAACGTAGGTTCCAGGGGATTTTATAGTTATAGTCCTTTACGTCTTTATTTGTATCTCTGTTACTTTTATCTCTATCAAAAGACCTTGCTTCTCCAAAATCTGTAACCCCTCCAAAGAGGTCATCAGGTCTTCCTCCATTCCTGAAGTTTTGATTCTCAAGAGGGTCTTCGTTTACTTGTCCTTTTTCAAAATCTTTACTGGTAAAGGAGTATCCAAAATTAGCACTAGCTCTGGTTAAACGAAAAAGACTCCCACCATTATCTATATTCCATACATCAATCTTACGATTATTATTATCTAATGCATAAGGGTCGAGTTGAGCATTAAAATTGATATCTAACTTGTTTTGAATAATAGGAATATTACCTGTGATAGATAATGGACTAAGTTTTAAAGAATCTCCAGCAATATTATAGGCAGTACTTAAGTTAAGGTTATTCAATAAAGTAATTTTTTTAGACTCTGTAGCTGTACTATCCTTACTTTTAACCTTCATCTCGAGATTATTACTTAAAGTGAAACCAATACTGCTAGAAAACACATTACTTGGGGGTGAGAAAAATCCTCCTTCAAATCTAGAATATTCAAATGCCGATTCATCAATTTCGGTGTCAGGATCATCTGGTTCAGGGTTCTCAAAACGTACATAAGAACCATCAAATGCAGGATTAATACTATAACTAATCGATGGTCTCATTGTATGTCGAATCGCTTCGATTTTCTTTCCTTTTTTAAAGTTGAAGGTTCCATAGATGGTTGTTCCTATACTTGTAGAAAAATTATAAGTACGAAAAGAATCAAAACCTTTAATGGTGTCTCGCACTACTCCTCCTGCACCATTGTTTGCTTCCTGATCAAAATCTTGCTTTATCGTTTCAAAAACCCAACTTTCTTGAAATTGTGTACCTGCACTGGCACTTAAATATTTGAATAACTTAAAGTTAGTGCTTATAGGAATCGTATGACGCATTCCTGCTCTAGCTCTTTTAAACATAGCTGCAGTAAATAGGTCATCATCTGTAGTTTGAACAGTGTTTTGACCGGTAAAAGTATATTGTGCATTAATGTTATGTATAATACCTTTTTTTACACCAACCTTTGGAGCAAAAGGAAATACTCTAGATATACTACCATTAACATTTGGTAATGATAGATTAACTACACCTGTGTTTGTATTAGAATTATGAGTTGCAGCAACAGTAAAATTAACTTGCGGATCACCTTGAAAAGTTTTTGAATAAGAAACGTTTGAACTCAATTGATTATTCAGGAAATTACCAGTGTTTAATTGATTTGTGGACTGTTGGAAAAAGTCACTACTACCAAAATTCACATTAGCTGTAAATCTCGAACTGGGATTCGCTTTTGCATCTCGACTATGAGACCATTGAATATTATAAGTAGTGGTTTTTGCAAAATCAGGAAATCCTCGTTCGCTGGTAAGGTTATTTTCATACCTAAATCTTAAGTTACCTCTAAACTTATACCGTAATGCATAAGAAGACTCTACAGCAAAAGTATAGCTGCCATTGGTATAATAATCACCAAGTAAGGTAAGATCTGCATAATCACTTAATGCAAAATAATATCCCCCGTTCTGAAGAAAATACCCACGATTATTCTCTTCTCCGGGACTCGGAATAATAAATCCTGAAGTTCTATCTTCAGTTAAAGGAAAATATCCAAAAGGTAATCCCAAAGGAGTAGGAACATCTGCAATAAACATATTGACTAGTCCGGTTACAATTTTCTTCTTTGGTACAAATTTGATTCTACGAGCGTAAAAATAATACTCTGGGTCTTCAATGTTCTCAGAAGTAGTAAATTTTACATTTTTCATATAAATTACAGAGTCATTTTCTCGTTTTGAGATCTCATTTTTGATCTTAAACCCATTTTGTTCTGTCTTTGAATTATATATAAGCGCTTTTTCAGTATCAAAATTAAACCTAATAGAATCTGGTTCTACAACATTTTGCGCTTGTTTAAAAATAGGAGTTTGAGTATATTCTCCTAAAGAATCTTTGATTCCGTATGCATAAACCTCATTTTTGTTATTATCAACAACAATAAATCCAGCGTTAATTTGCATGTCCCCATAAAGAACTTCTGCTTCGTTATAAAGATACATCTTGTTCTCCTTTCGACTCAATTGCATATAATCAGTTGATTTGTAGACAACTTTATCAGTTAAAAGTTGTGGTTCCTGATTAAGAGAATCGTTTTTAACAGTATCCTGAGCTTTCTCACCAAGTAATTCTTCTGGAGTAATTTTAATATTCTCCCCTGTCTTTCTTAAGGTATCTTCCTTTACAGGAATAGGTACCTCTTTAGTCTTGTTTGTTTCTTGTGCAGCAGTTTGACAAATACAAAACAGTGAAAAACTTAGTGAATAAAGTATATGACGTACCTTTGTTTGCAATGGTTTAAATCCTATTTTTGTATAACTATGGCTTAGTTTTTGAAGTGCCAAAATTACATATATTTTTTATGCTTAGATTGTAATTCATAAAAAAATAAAAAATTATGTCAAAAGCATGTCTTCTAAGTTATATAAACATAGAAGATATAAGTTTATTTTATTAGACACAATCTTTAGATTTTTAACTTGTTATATTAAATACTGAAACATAATGGGAATGTTTCAAAATTAGTAGTAAAATTATTTGTAATTGATGAAACGAAGTATAATACACAGTGTTTTTTTATTAATTTTTATAGTATCTGCATTTAATGCTACTATAATTTCTCAAGAAAATGACAAATTTATAGTGGTTCTGGATGCTGGACATGGAGGACATGACCCAGGTAACAGAGGAAACGGATATAAAGAAAAAGAAATTGCTTTAAAGGTTGTTTTGGCTGTTGGAGCAACTTTAGAAAAAGATGATAGGTTCAAAGTTGTATATACACGTAAAACAGATGATTTTATAGAGTTACATGAACGGGGAAGTATAGCAAATAAAGCTGGTGCAGATTTATTTGTGTCTGTGCATTGTAATTCTCACCGCTCTCAAGCGTATGGAACTGAGACTTTTGTGCTTGGTTTGCATGCAAATGATGAGAATTTTAATGTAGCCAAAAATGAAAACTCAGTTATTCTTTTAGAAGATAATTATGAAGCTAATTATGATGGTTTTGATCCCAATTCTCCAGAATCAATTATAGGATTAACACTAATGCAGGAAGAGTATCTGGATCAGAGCCTGACTTTAGCTAGTTTTGTGCAAAATAGGTTCAAAAAAACATTAAGTAGAAAAAGTAGAGGGGTAAAACAAGCTGGTTTTGTAGTACTACATCAAACATATATGCCTAGTGTTCTTATAGAACTTGGTTTTCTTACCAATAATAGTGAAGGAAAATATCTTAATTCTAAAAAAGGGCAAACCGAAATGGCAAAATCTATAATAACTTCTATTGTAGATTATAAAGAAAGCCTTGATGCAATTTATAAAGTATCAGAGCCTGAAACTCCTGAAGTGACTAATACTACCGCAAAAATGGAAGGAGATCGTGTGTTTGAAGATATCACATTCAAAGTACAAATTGCTGCTGGATCAAGTGAAATAGAATTACAACCTTTTAATTTTAATGGCTTAGATCAACTATCAAAAATTAAAGCTGGAGATTTATACAAATATTATTTTGGAAGTACTTCTAATTATACTTTAATACAAGAATTAAAGGATATAGCTGTAGGTAAAGGATTCGATTCTAGTTTTATTGTTGCCTTTCGTAATAGTGAATTGATTCCTTTGACAGAAGCACTAAAAGCTAACACATCTTCGAATTAATCTAAATAAATACTGATAATTCATTAAAGAATTATCAATATTAATACATTTTTTATCCTAAATTTGTGTCCTAAAATATAATCTATTTTGAAATTTACTCGAGAAGTCAAAACAGGAATATTAGCGATTTGTGCTATAGCACTTTTAATTTTTGGTTATAGTTTCCTGAAAGGAAAAAATCTCCTGGAAGATGACAGAACGTTTTATGCCGTATATGAAAATGTAGAAGGATTAATACCATCTTCACCCGTAACTATAAATGGATTGGTAGTTGGACAAGTTGTATCTATTAAATTTGCAGATGCAAAAGGTAATCTTGTTGTAGAGTTTAATGTGGATAGTGATTTTACTTTTTCTAAGAATAGCCTGGCTAAAGTATATGGTGGAGGATTAATCGGAGGGAAATCTCTGGCTATTATTCCGGTTTATGAGCAAGGGTTAGATGCAAAAGATAAAGATACACTACCAGGTAAAATAGAATCAGGTTTACTCGAATTAGTGAATGATAAACTTGCTCCATTGCAAGAAAAACTTGAAGCTGCTATAACAGATGCAGATACTCTTCTTACTTCTGTTAATGGGATTCTTAATGTAGACAATAAAAATAATCTAAATTCGATTTTTAAAGATTTAAGTATAACGGTTAAAAATTTTAAAAGCGCTTCAGGTTCGTTAAATACTATTTTATCAGGTAATGAAGGTAAATTAAATAATACATTATCTAATTTGGATAAAATGTCCACTAATCTTAATAAAGTGTCAGATTCTTTAGCTCAAATTAATGTCGCTAAATTGGGAAGAGAGTTAGAAGCTGTATTAGCTAATTTTGAAAAGATTTCTAAAGATTTAAATGCAGGTAAAGGAACTGCAGGTAAATTGTTGAAAGACGACAAATTGTATAGTAATCTTGAAAAAACAAGTAAACAGTTAGAATTGTTGTTACAGGATTTACGATTAAATCCAAAACGATATGTTCACATTTCAGTTTTTGGAAAGAAAAATACCCCATACGAAACACCAACAGACTCAATACATTAAAAATGATGCACTATATACCTAATATTCTATTTGCACTTATCTTGATTGCAGGCGTAGGATATTTTACAAAAAATATTCGTAAAGTCATTCGTAATATAAGACTCGGGAAAGATGTGGACCGATCAGATAATAAGAGCGAACGATTTAAAAATATGGCAATGATTGCGCTTGGACAGTCCAAAATGGTACGACGTCCTATTTCCGGGATATTGCACATTGTGGTGTATTTAGGGTTTATTATAATTAATATAGAGGTTTTAGAGATTATTATTGATGGTCTTTTTGGGACACATAGAATCTTTGCCTTTCTGGGAGGATTGTATGATTTCTTAATAGCTTCTTTTGAGATTCTGGCATTTCTTGTTTTTATTGGGGTTGTAATATTTTGGGTACGCCGAAATGTTATCAAAATAAAACGATTTTGGAATCCAGAAATGAAAGGATGGCCTAAGAATGACGGAAATCTAATTTTGTATTTCGAGATGGTTCTGATGACTCTGTTTTTGGTAATGAATGCATCAGATCTTCAATTACAGGCTTTGGGAGCCGAACATTATATAAAAGCTGGGGCATATCCTATTAGTCAATATATATCACCACTTTTTAATGGGATGTCAGAAGCTTCATTAATTGGTATTGAAAGAGGAGCGTGGTGGCTGCATATTTTGGGAATATTAGTATTTCTGAATTATTTATATTTTTCAAAGCACCTGCATATTTTACTAGCATTTCCTAATACATATTATGGAGATTTGAAACCTAAAGGAGAGTTAGATAACCTAGAAGCAGTTACTAACGAAGTGAAATTAATGATGGATCCTAGCGCTGATCCTTTTGCGGCTCCTGCAGATGATCAAACCGAAGGAGAACCAGAAAAGTTTGGTGCTTCAGATGTTGTAGATCTTAATTGGGCACAATTACTTAATGCATATACCTGTACAGAATGTGGTCGTTGTACTAGTGAATGCCCAGCAAATCAAACAGGTAAAAAATTATCTCCACGAAAAATCATGATGGATACCAGAGACCGTCTAAAGGAAGTAGGAGATAATATAGATAAGAATGGAAGTTTTGTAGATGATGGTAAACAATTGCTAAATGATTATATCACTCCAGAAGAGTTATGGGCATGTACAAGCTGTAATGCATGTGTAGAAGCTTGTCCTGTAAGTATAAGTCCATTGTCAATTATTATTGATATGAGACGTTACTTAGTAATGGAAGAGAGTGCTGCCCCATCTGATTTGAATAATATGATGTCTAATATAGAAAATAACGGAGCTCCATGGCCATTTAACCAGATGGATAGACTCAATTGGAGTGACGAATAATTAAAATAATAGTAAATTAAATTTTTAACCATTTTTTTAACCGATTAAACCATAGATTAATAGAAATTATGAAGAAGGAAGAAGTAGAGAAATTATTGCATGACAAAGTAGAAGAAGGGGAACATATAAGTCCTGTCTTACCAGAAGGTATTAAGAATTATCTTATTGATATCGATGGAACTATTACCGAAGATGTACCTAATGAAGAACCAGAACGAATGGTTACATGTGAACCATTTCCTGATGCGTTAGTTACGTTAAACAAGTGGTTTGATGAAGGACATATTATTTGTTTTTTTACTTCAAGAACCGAAGATCATAGAGAAGTAACAGAAACATGGTTAAAAACCCATGGATTTAAATATCATAGCCTTTTAATGGGTAAACCAAGAGGGGGTAATTATCACTGGATCGATAATCACTTAGTAAAAGCTACAAGATATACCGGTAAATTTACCGAGTTGGTAGAAAGAGTAGTGACTATCGAAGTTTTTGACGATGGAAAACACGATTAAAATATGAGTTTTTTGGTTTTACTTTTTTAAAAGAAAGAACCTTTGAACTTTAAAAATTATAATATGAGTGAAACAATTAAGGTGCCTACGATGGCAGAATATATGGCAGAGGGTAAACAACCAGAAGTTCTATTTTGGGTCGGTTGTGCTGGTAGTTTTGATGATAGAGCCAAAAAGATAACTAAAGCTTTTGTGAAACTACTTCATAATGCAAATGTTGACTTTGCTGTATTAGGTACCGAGGAGAGTTGTACAGGAGATCCAGCAAAAAGAGCTGGGAATGAATTTTTATTTCAAATGCAAGCAGTTACTAATATTGAAGTAATGAATGCTTATGAAATTAAAAAAGTAGTGACAGCCTGTCCTCATTGTTTTAATACATTGAAAAATGAATATCCAGCACTAGGAGGAGAGTATGAAGTAATGCATCATACGCAATTTCTTAAATCCTTGTTAGATGAAGGTAGACTAAAAGTAGAAGGAGGTAAGTTTAAAGGTAAGCGAATTACATTTCATGATCCTTGCTATCTGGGTAGGGCAAATAATGTATATGAAGCGCCAAGAGATTTACTTAGAAAACTTGAGGTTGAATTAATAGAAATGAAGCGCTGTAAGAAGAATGGATTATGTTGTGGTGCTGGTGGTGCCCAGATGTTTAAAGAGCCAGAACCAGGGAATAAAGACGTAAATATCGAGCGAACAGAGGATGCTTTAGAAACAAAACCTGATATTATTGCTGCCGGATGTCCATTTTGTAATACAATGATGACAGATGGAGTAAAAAATAAAGAGAAAGAAGAAAGTATAGAAGTGTTAGATGTAGCAGAGCTTATTGCTAACGCTCAGGATTTATAATTTTTTCTTTAGTACACAATTTTCTTAGAGTTAATATGTTTTTCATATTAACTCTTTTTTATAACAGTATATAGTAATAGTTTTTATTACTTTAGTAAAAAATAGCTAATGTTGGTAGAATTTAATGACCTTCCCGAGACATCTAGAGTATGGATTTATCAAGCAAATCGGTCATTCACTCAGGAAGAACAAAAAGAAGTCGAGAAAAAATTAAAAGAATTTCTAACACAATGGACAGCGCATGGTGCTGATCTAAAATCGGGTTATGAAATCAAATATAAACGTTTCATAACTATTGGGTTAGATCAAGGGATGAACGCTGCTACAGGGTGTTCTATTGATGCATCGGTTCATTTTATTTTAGAATTAGAACGTGCTTATGATGTAGATTTAATGGATAAAATGAACGTCTCTTTTAAACAAGGAGAATTTGTTGCATATAAATCTCTTACTGATTTTAAGAAAATGGCTAAAAATAGATCAGTATCACCAAATACTATCGTTTTTAATAATCTGGTTACTAATATTGCCGAATATCGTACCAATTGGGAAGTACCTGCAAAAGATAGTTGGCATAATCGTTTTTTAAATTAAAATTTTTGTGCGGCATATTGTTAAAAAGTTTATTCCTTTCATAATTTTTCTTGCCACTTTTAGTGTTTATCCTCAATTAGAAAATCCTTTGCTAGTAGAAGACTATGAGACTCAGAAACGATGGGTGGATAGTATTTATAATAGGATGACCCTTAAAGAGAAAGTTGGACAATTGTTTATGGTTAACGTGTCTTCTTCTGATTCTAAAAAAGAAACAGATAAGATAAAACAGCTTATAGAGGAGTATACTATAGGAGGAGTTATCTTTTCTAAAGGCGGCCCTGGACGACAGGCCAGACTTAACAATAAATATCAAGATATATCTAAGGTTCCTTTGTTGATTGGAATTGATGCAGAATGGGGTTTAGGAATGCGATTGGATTCTACTCAAGCTTTTCCCTGGAATATGACACTTGGCGCAATTCAGGATGATGATCTTATTGAAGAAACCGGAAGACAGATAGGAAGACATTGTAAACGACTAGGGATTCATATGAATTTTGCTCCTGTAGTAGATATTAATACTAATCCAAAAAATCCAATAATCGGTAATCGCTCTTTTGGTGAAAATAAAGAAATAGTTGCTCAGAAAGCTTTAGCGTTTATGAAAGGTATGCAACGAGAAGGCATCATGGCAAATGCAAAACATTTTCCGGGTCATGGTGATACCGATACAGATTCACATAAAACATTACCTACAATTAGTTTTGATGCTAAGAGAATTGATAGCATTGAGTTGTATCCATATAAACAACTTATTAAAGAAGGGTTGTCGGGTGCAATGGTAGCACATCTTAATATTCCCAGTTTAGAGTCTAGGTATAATTATCCTTCTTCAATCTCAAAGAAAGTTGTTTCAACATTGTTAAAAGATAGTTTAAAATTTGAAGGTTTAATTTTTACAGATGCTCTTAATATGAAAGGAGCTTCTGATTTTAAAAGTCCTGGAGAAATTGATTTGGCAGCTTTTTTAGCTGGAAACGATGTCTTATTGATGTCAGAAGATGTTCCGTTAGCGTCACAAAAAATAGTTTCCGCATATTACGCTGGAGCAATAACAGAAGAACGATTATCATATTCTGTTAGAAAGATTTTGTTAGCTAAATATAAAGCTGGCTTAAATTCGTATACACCGGTAAGTTTGGGTTTTTTGCATGAAGAATTAAATAGTGTGAAGAACAAAACACTTCATCATGAGTTAGTTGAAAATTCATTAACGATACTTAAGAATGAAAGAGCTACACTGCCTATAAAAAATCTAGATTTAAAGAAAATAGCATATGTGTCTTTGGGTGATGATTCTGGAGAACCATTTTATGAAGAATTACAAAAATATGCAAAAGTTGATTGGGTAAAAGCAAATCAATTAGGAGAAATGATAGATCAATTAAGTAATTACAACTATGTAATTGTTGGTTTTCACAAGTCTAATGCATCTCCCTGGGCAGCCTATAAATTTAAAGATAAAGAATTAGTGTGGTTGTATGAGATTGCTCGACTTAATACAACTGTTCTTAATGTGTTTGCAAGGCCTTATGCTATGTTAGATATGTTAACAACAACAAATTTAGAAGGTGTATTGATGGCGTATCAAAATAGTACTGTAGCTCAAGAAAAAGCAGCACAATTACTGTTTGGGGCATTAGAAGCTAAAGGAAAACTACCGGTAGGTATAGGTCCTGATTTTCCTGTGGGCACAGGACTTGAAACAAGATTGTTAAAGAGATTATCATATGGGCTGCCAGAGAGCGTTGGGATGAACTCTTATAAACTTGCCAGAATAGATTCTATAGTTGATTTTGCGCTACAAGAAAAAATGACACCAGGTGTACAACTTGTTGTTGCAAGAAAAGGTAAGGTGATATTTAATAAAAATTATGGATACCATACCTATGATAAATTTAGGAAAGTAAAAGGGTCAGATGTTTATGATGTAGCATCACTTACAAAGATATTAGCGACTCTGCCTCTTACAATAGAATTAAAAGATAAAGGAATAATTTCTTTAGATTCAAAAGTAGGAAAATTGCTTCCTGCTTTTAAAGATTCTAATAAGGAGCATATCACAATTAGATCTATGCTTTCTCATTATGCTAAATTAAAAGCATGGATACCATTTTATGTGCATACGATGGATTCTGTTACTAAGAAACCTGATAAAAAATACTATAGAACTACTCGATCTAAAGAGTTTAATATACAGGTGACTAATAACCTATATTTTCGTAGCGATATGAAGGATTCTTTGATTCTAAAGATTAGAGATAGTGAGCTTAGGGATAGATTAAGGTATAAGTATAGTGATTTACCATTTTATCTATTACAGGAATATATAGAAAGTCATTATGGAAATTCACTGAATAAACTAACTCAACAGCATTTTTATAAGCCTTTGGGAGCTAGTAATACTACGTACTTGCCATTAACAAAGTTTAAAAAGAAAAAAATTGTACCTACAGAAAATGATAGGATTTTTAGGGGAGAAGTTGTCCATGGGTATGTTCATGATCAGGGAGCAGCAATGCTTGGTGGTGTAGGAGGGCATGCCGGGTTATTCACAAACGCTAATGATGTTACAAAAATAATGCAGATGTATCTTAATAAAGGGTATTATGGAGGTAAGCAATATTTTGGAGAACAAACCTTGGAAGAATTTAATACCTGTCATTATTGTCATAAGAATGTACGTAGAGGTGTGGGCTTTGATAAACCACAGTTGGGAGATGTTGGACCTACTTGTGGATGTATATCTATGTCTAGTTTTGGACATAGT
The DNA here is from genome assembly GCF_007489275.1 of Aquimarina algiphila. Taxonomy (GTDB): domain Bacteria; phylum Bacteroidota; class Bacteroidia; order Flavobacteriales; family Flavobacteriaceae; genus Aquimarina; species Aquimarina algiphila. The sequence continues at coordinate 17,161 of NZ_VLNR01000055.1, read as the reverse complement.
GGCTTTACCGGAACATTTACATGGGCTGATCCCGAAGAAGAAATAATATATGTTTTTTTAAGTAATAGGACATATCCCAATGCAGCAAATAGAAAGTTGATATCAAACGATATTCGTTCAGAGATACAAAGGATTATCTATGAGGCTATAGATTATTGATTAGAGGGTGTATAAACGAATTAGGATTTTCAAAAGTAAAAAAGATGAGTGTTAAGATTTCTGAAGAAGGCCCTGTGTTTTCTCGAATAGTTGCAGGATGCATGAATTGGGGAGAATGGGGAGCTAATTTAAATAAAGAAGAGGTTTGTAAACTAGTAGAAGACTGTTTATCAATTGGTGTTTCTACCTTTGATCATGCTGATATTTACGGACATTATACAACAGAAGAATTATTTGGTAGCGTCCTTAAAAGTAATTCATCGCTTCGCAGTAGAATGCAGTTAATCACAAAATGCGGAATAAAACTGGTTACTCCTAATCGTCCTGATAATACCATTAAATCGTATAATACAAGAAAAGAATATATTATTGATTCTGTAGAGAAATCATTAATAAATCTAAGAACAGATTATATTGATCTTCTTTTAATTCACAGACCAAGCCCTCTGATGGATCCGTTTGAGATAGTAGATGCTTTTAATACTCTTAAAGAAGATGGTAAAGTGTTACATTTTGGAGTTTCTAATTTTACAAAAGAGCAGTTTGCAATGTTAAATCAGTTTGTACCATTAGTAACTAATCAGATAGAGGTTTCTCCATTACATCTCGATCCTTTTTTGGATGGTACTCTTGATGAGTGTATGTATAAGAGAATCAGACCTATGGCTTATTCTGTATTAGCGGGAGGTAAGTTTTTTTCTAAAACTCCCGAAGACCAAATAATGAGAATAAATAAAATAGTGGATAGATTGTCTAGGAAGTACAATGTAAAGCCTGATCAAATTTTAATATCATGGGTACTTAAACATCCTTCTGGTATTCTTCCTGTAATTGGTTCTACAAAAATTAATAGGATAGAGTCTGCTGTACATGCTCTAGATATTAAGATTACTGATGAAGAATGGTTTGAGGTTTTTGAAGCTTCACGAGGAAAAGAAGTTGCTTAGTTGATATCTTTCACTTTACTTTTTTCTGTTTTTTCAGTATTATATTAATGTTAAAATACTTGTAATTTTTAGAGTCGAGTCTTTTTTTAGTTATATTTAATCGACCTAACTCTCAACGTAAATACAATTTTTTCTTGTTAATTGTTGAATCGTAAACCTAGTAAACCTCTCAAATTGTCACTTCCTAACCCCTAACTTAGAAACCAATGAACAAGTATAAACTAACGCTTATAGGATTGGTGTTTTCTGTTTTTATTTATGTAACATCTATTGTTTTAGAACTAGATTTGTTTGAAAAATTCGTTACTCTTTTGAAAAGTTTGGAGCAATATGAATTTGATAAGATGATAATTCCGCTGATCATATTTTTTGTGTTTATTTATTTGGATATGATTAGACGCAATAAAGAAACTTTAGTAGAAAATACTAAAGTAAATATCTATAAGGCTATGCTTAAATCCAGTCATCACATCTTGAATAATTTTATTTATCAGATGGATATTTTTAAGCTTACTGCAGAAGATACTCCAGGTTTTGACGCACAAACATTAGCGTATTATGAAGATATAGTGAGTAATACTTCGCATCAAATTAATTCTCTTAGTAATTTGACCACTATCGATGAGTTTTCTATTCGAACTTCGGTAATGAATAATACCTAATCTAAATTTTATATATAGTTAAACTATATTTTTACCTCCTTTTTTAAGCCATTGGTTTTACCCTAATCTTTAAAATCATGAATAATTATAAGTTAACATTCATTGGATTTGTAGTATCTATGTTTATTTATATTGGATGTATTATTTTAGAATTAGATTTGTTTGAAAAATTTGTTGCTTTATTAGCAAGTTTAGAGCAATTTGAATTTGACGAAATAATAATCCCCATAGTTGTATTTTTTATATTTCTTTTTATTGATACTGCTCGAAAAAGTAAAGAAATAAAAATGGAAAATGCAAAACTTAATATTTATAAGGCAATGCTTTCATCAAGTCATCATATTTTAAATACTTTTATTTATCAGATGAATATATTCAAAATCACTGCAGAAGAAACTCCTGGTTTTGATAAAAAAGTCCTTGTTTTTTATGAAGAAATAATTGATAACGCTTCTCATCAAATCAATTCATTAAGTAACCTCACAAATATCGATGAATTATCAATTCGAGCATCAGTAATGGGGCAAGAGTGTCTTATATAATTGTATTTGTTATTTTTCGAAAAAACTAAAAATAGATCCGCCATATTTTCTTGAATTGCCGAAGTATGGAGATTCTTCTAGAGAGGTATGTTTAGAATGTTCAATAATTAAGATACCATTTTCGTTTAGTAGATTGTTTTCGAAGACTAGTGCTGCAATTTTAGTAAATTGATCGGTAGTAAAATCATATGGGGGATCAGCAAATATAATATCCACGCTTTGTTTTACTTTTTCTAAGTAACTATAAACATCACTTTTTACAGTTTCAATATTAGAATCAAGTTCCTTAGCAATACTTTTTATGTAGCCTAAACAAGCATAATGAGAGTCCACTGCGGTTATGTTTTCTGTTCCTCTGGATATAAATTCATAACTAATATTTCCTGTTCCGGCAAAAAGATCTAAAACTGAGACCTGAGAAAAATTATAATGATTTCTTAAGATGTTAAATAGCCCTTCTTTAGCCATATCTGTAGTGGGTCGAACGGGTAATTTTTTAGGAGCAGTGAGTCTTTTGCCTTTATATTTTCCTGAAATAATTCTCATAATTAAAAATGACTTAGTAATACAAAATGTTGATGAGGCTCAACTCGCATAATATTTGAAGCAAACTTTGATTCTTGAGATCGATTTCCAAAACCAACATTACGAATATACTTATACGCGATATTATGAAAATCACTATTCTTGGTGATATCACCAAGAAATACCAATTTAAACTCTTCTGGATTGAGATTTAATTGTTCTGTAGTGTACATTAAATAATATAAAAAATCTTCTTTGGTTTCGTAATTAAATGTATTGCTTAATATTAAATGCCCTTTGTTGATTACAATTAGATCAAACACAATACTGTTCATGTTTACAAAAACGGTAATAGATTCACTGTTTTTTTCTTTTGTAAGTAATGTGTTTATAAGTATAGTATTTGTGTGTTTATATGTAAATGAGCCAAAAGTATCGAAGAAAAAATTATTTATATTAGTGTATGGTATGTATACGGTAACTAAATCATGTTGATCGAGTTCGTCGTATGTAATAAAATCATTATCAAGAACCTTGACATTAAATTTTAAGTAATCTTTTAATAGAGCCTCGTTAAATAATGGTTTTGGTACAATAGTATATAAGTCATTTTGATGAATTACCTCTATCGTAGTAAACGATTCTTTTAGATTTTCATTACGATCAAAAGTGTATTTGATTTTATCCAGGACTTGTTCTGGTGTTAATCGTATACCAAAATTCTCTTGCTCAATTGCTGTTACTTGGTTATTAGTGTCTACAGTACAAAAAGAAAGTCCATTCAAGCTTACCTGAATGGACAATTTTTTTGATGTATTATCAATAGTATCACTGATCGTTTGCACCATAAGTTCTAGGCCAGTTACCAGAAGTCATTACTTCAGTCATTGATCCTACAGAAAGGAATGCTCCATTTACTCCATCAACCGACTGTACTTCCTTTTCTTGAAATAAAAGATCTTTATCAAGATCATGCAATAAAACATCTTTAGCAACCTTTGCTTCAAACACAGGAATTCTAAGGTCGTTTTTATTAATATACCCAGCATCTAGTTCATAATTAGCTTCTACTCCTTCAATCGGTACCTTCATCATGTTTTTATGGCTTCCTGTCTTAAATAAAGAATCCTTTACAGAAGCGTATCCTAGAGTATCGATAACTACAGTATCTCTTGGTTCATCAATTTTAAGTATTTTATTAAATCTTATAAAACTGGAATCTCTTCTTTGAGTTAATGTAAACTTGGCAGTGTCAATAAATGAAATTAATTTAACCGGGTCTTTTGTAAATCTTCCAGTTACCGATCTATACGCTAGTTGCGCTTTACGGATATCTCTTAAATTTTCAACAGCCTTGGCATATCGTACTTCTTTTATTTTATTGAACTTTACAGGACCATTAACAGAATTGAATACCAAGTATCCTAAAAATCCTATAACTACCCACAGAACTAATTGAACAACAATTTTCATTTTATGATTTAGCTTTAAACATTAGTGTATACGCAAATCTACAATTTTTTTTCAATCGTAAAAGTTTATTGCCAAAAAATCATCCCTATCTTTGATTTATTAATTAAAGGTTTGACTAATAGTATAGATAATTTTAATGAAGGAAAATGAGTTTTATGAATTGTTAAAAGAAGAATTTCCTTTTGAACCTACACTAAAACAGGATATTGTGTTGCAGCGACTATCTTATTTTGTGCTTTCTGGATCAAAAGATTCACTTTTTCTTTTAAAAGGTTATGCTGGTACAGGGAAAACTACATTAATCGGAGCATTGGTTAAAAATTTATGGAAAGCTAAATTGAATGCAGTTTTATTGGCTCCCACTGGTCGTGCAGCTAAAGTCATTAGTAATTATTCAGGAAAACACGCCCAGACTATACACAGAAATATTTATTATCCAAAAAAAAATAAAAGCGGAGGATTAGCTTTTCAACTTAAACAAAATAAAAGCCGCAATACTATTTTTATTGTGGACGAGGCTTCAATGATTCCAGATACACCAAGTGATAGTAAATTGTTTGAAAACGGATCTTTGCTTGATGATTTGATGATGTATGTATATTCTGGGTATAATTGTAAAATACTTTTTATCGGAGATACGGCACAATTACCACCTGTTAAGTTAGAGGTAAGTCCTGCATTAGATGCTAATAACTTATCTATGGGGTTTAATAAGGATGTTACTCAAATAGAATTAGACGAAGTAGTACGGCAAGCAGAAAATAGTGGTATTTTGATGAATGCTACGCGTTTAAGAGAATCTCTTAATGATGAGTTTTATGACTATTTTCAATTTCAAATAGATGGATATCCTGATATAGTTCGATTTTTTGATGGTCATGAAATTATGGAAGCTCTAAATGATGCGTATGCCAGTTCTGGCCATGAAGAATCAGTAATTATATTGCGATCTAATAAAAGAGCCAATATTTATAACCAACAGATTCGATCCAGAATACTTTTTCAAGAAGAAGAATTGTCTCCGGGGGATTATTTGATGGTGGTTAAAAATAATTATTTTTGGTTGGATAATAAAAGTGAAGCAGGATTTATAGCAAACGGAGATATCATTAGAGTGCTAGAGATTTTCTCTATTAAAGAGCTTTATGGATTTAGATTTGCAATTGTTAATGTTGATATGGTTGATTATCCAAATCAGAAACCGTTTGAAACTGTACTCATATTAGATACGCTTACATCTGAAACCCCTTCTTTGTCTTATGAAGAATCGAATAGGTTATATCAAGAAGTTATGGGGGATTTTGAAAATGAAAAATCAAAATACAAAAAATTTATTGGTGTAAAGAATAATAGATATTTTAATGGATTACAAGTTAAGTTCTCTTATGCTATTACTTGTCATAAATCTCAAGGAGGGCAATGGGATACAGTTTTTATAGAACAACCATATCTCCCTGATGGGATTACCAAAGATTATTTACGGTGGTTATACACCGCAGTTACTAGAGCTAAAAAGAAATTATATTTGATTGGTTTTAAAGAAGATTTTTTTGTTAAGAATTAGAGTTCTTAAGTGTTTTATATACTGGGCTTTAAGATATTTTTAAGAAACTAAATGGAAAGGTGTTCTAGAAAATTGATTTAAAAAAGTTATTTTTGCAATTACAGAAAAGCACAAATTTTGAACAAAAATACTCTAAAAACTATCGCAATGATACCTGCGAGATATGCTGCCACGCGTTTTCCTGGCAAATTAATGCAGGATCTTGGAGGTAAAAGTGTCATCAGGAGAACTTATGAAGCCACTATTAATTCTGGACTTTTTGATTCGGTATATGTAGTCACAGATAGTGATATTATCTATGATGAAATTATATCTCATGGTGGTGTAGCTATTATGAGTAAAAAAGAACATACTTGTGGAAGCGATAGAATAGCTGAAGCCGTTGAAAATATGGATGTTGATATTGTTGTTAATGTTCAGGGAGATGAACCTTTTACTGATCGTGAAAGCTTAGAAAAAGTACTAAGCGTATTTTATGAAGAAGATTCAGATAAAATTGATTTGGCAAGTCTTATGACCCCAATGGAAGATTGGGATGATATTATGAATCCAAATAGTGTTAAGGTTATTGTAGATGAAAATAACTATGCTTTATACTTTTCTCGTGCACCTATTCCATATCCAAGAGATAGAGAAATAAACCATACGTATCACAAGCATAAAGGGGTTTATGCGTTTAGAAAACAAGCAATCTTGGATTTTTATCATTTGTCTATGCGTTCATTAGAAGCTTCAGAAAAAATTGAATGTATTAGGTATTTAGAATATGGGAAAAATATTAAGATGGTAGAAACACAACATGAAGGTGTTGAAATTGATACTCCAGAAGATCTAGAAAGAGCTAAAAAAATAATAAATAAAGAGAATCTATTGAATCCTAAACCTGTAACGGCCACCAAAGTGATAACTTCTAATCATAGAAATTTTCCAATGGTACCAAAAGTAGTATTTGGAGAAGGATGTTTTAATCAAATTCAGGAAATTATATCACCAGAACGAAATGGAGTTGCACCTTTTATCTATTTGATTGATAGTGTTTTTGAAAATAATCCTTCTTTCATAGAAGAAAGAATACCATTATTATATACTGATGAGATAATATATATATCTACTGCAGAAGAACCTAAAACTTCTCAAGTAGATATGATAGTTTCCAAAATCAAAGATAATTATCAATATATTCCGAGTGGAATAATTGGAATAGGAGGAGGGTCTATTTTGGATCTTTCTAAGGCAGTAGCGATTATGCTTTCAAACCCTGGAAGTGCCGCTGATTATCAAGGATGGGATTTGGTTAAAAATAAAGCGGTATATCATGTAGGTATTCCTACAATTTCTGGAACAGGAGCAGAAGTTTCGCGAACTACAGTGTTAACAGGGCCAGAACGTAAACTTGGAATTAATTCTGATTTCACTCCATTTGATCAGGTAATATTAGATCCAACTTTAATTAATGGAGTTCCTAAAGATCAGTGGTTTTATACGGGAATGGATTGCTATATTCATTGTGTTGAATCTTTAGATGGGACCTATCTAAATGCATTTAGTCAAAGTTATGGAGAAAAAGCTTTGGACTTGTGTAAGGAGATTTTTCTGGAAAATAATTTGACCAAAGAGGATATAGATGCAAAATTAATGATGGCTTCATGGCACGGGGGTATGAGTATTGCTTATTCTCAAGTAGGTGTTGCTCACGCTATGAGTTATGGTTTAGCATATGTGTTAGGTACAAAACATGGGATTGGTAACTGTATTGTGTTTGATAAATTAGAAGAATATTACCCAAAAGGAGTAGCTGTATTTAAACAGATGAAGGAGTTTCACGATATTAAATTACCTCAAGGGATTTGTGCAGATGTAACAGAAGAACAATTAAATGTTATGACCAAAGTTGCATTAAGTTTGGAACCACTATGGGAAAATGCTTTAGGGTGTGATTGGAAATCTAAGATAAATGCAGATAAGTTGAAAGAAATTTATCGTTCTTTGTAATTATTCTTAACTTTTTCTTCTCATGCGACGTCTTTCTTCTTTCATATATTATAAAATTATGGGTTGGAAGTATATTGGCGACTTCAGTGCTGATACTATAAAAAAATGTATCGTTATAGTTGTACCGCATACTAGCTGGCATGATTTCTATATAGGTCTTTTGATACGACAATTAGCAGGTATTAAGATAAGTTTTTTGGGTAAAAAAGAACTTTTTAAATGGCCAATTGGTTGGTATCTTAGAAAGGTTGGAGGAATTTCTCTGGATAGGACTCCTGGACAGAATAAAGTTGAAGCTATTGCAGAGATATTCAAGAAAAAAGAGGAATTACGTTTGACTATTGCGCCAGAAGGAACAAGAAAGAAAGTTAAAGAGTGGAAAACAGGATTCTATCATATAGCGAAAGCTGCAAAAGTTCCTATTATTATGGTCGCTTTTGATTTTGGGAGAAAGCAATGTGTAATCTCTGATCCATATTACCCAGGTAGTAATATTGATGAGGATTTTAAGAATATGTATCAGTTTTTTAAAGGGGTTAAAGGAAAGGTTCCTAAATATAGTTTTGATGTTGATTAAAACTTATGAGTCTTTTGTTCTTTTATAGGTTCTTCTTTTTTTTCTTTAGCACTTCCACCTCCAAAAATAAGAGCAGTACTTGAGAAGGTAGTGCCAAATGTTTTTGCAGCATAGTATACTTGAGAGATTGCATTTTCTGCTTGTTCTGGTGTAAGTTCTTTTAAAGGATGAATATAAACCGACCATAAAATACCATTAGAGATTGCATATTTTACATCAAGAGCAGAATGAAAATTTGCTGTCATACTATCTAATAAAAGATCTTTATCCAGGTTTTTGGATTCAGTAATAGGAGATATGATTCTCATTCGATTATTTGTAGCATCGGTTACGCAAAGCATTGGGGTTTCCTTATATAAAAATTTCCAGTTACCAGAAACTCCACCAAGAGTATCTGCGTTTTTTTCAATGATTTCCTGCAGTTTGGTGTTATCCATATGTTGACTATAGGTGAAATATGAAAAAGAAAGCAGAATAAGGACAAATAATTGCTTCATAGTATACGTTTTAATTATAGTCGTGTTACCTTACAAAACATAACAAAAAAAGAGTTTAGTACCACTAAACTCTTTTTATTTGTATTTTTTAAGTATATTTTGTTATACTTTAGTCCCTTTTAATAATATTTAACGTATATATAATTATACGTTATTCGTTAACAAGCTCCTCCATAGTATGATATACATTTTGTACATCGTCATCTTCTTCAATTTTTTCAAGAAGTTTTTCTACATCTGCAGCCTGTTCTGGCGTGATTTTCTTAGTTACCTGTGGGATACGTTCAAATCCAGAGGATAAAATTTCAATTTCTCGACTTTCTAATTCTTTTTGAATAGCACCAAAGCTGCCAAAAGGAGCGTAGATTAGTATTCCATCATCATCCTGAAACACTTCTTCGGCACCAAAATCAATAAATTCTAATTCTAGTTCTTCTGGATCAATACCTTCTCCATTGATTCTAAAATTACAAGTATGATCAAACATAAACTCAACAGACCCCGATGTGCCGAGATTCCCTTCACATTTATTAAAATATGATCTTATGTTGGCAACGGTTCTATTATTATTATCCGTAGCTGTTTCAACTAAAATAGCGATCCCGTGCGGAGCATATCCTTCAAAAAGCACTTCTTTATAATCTCCTTGGTCTTTATCAGAGGCTTTTTTAATTGCTCTTTCGATATTGTCCTTGGGCATATTTACAGACTTGGCATTCTGAATTACTGCTCTAAGTCTGGAGTTAGAAGCTGGATCTGGACCACCTTCTTTTACAGCCATTACAATATCTTTACCAATTCGAGTAAACGCTTTTGCCATTGCTGACCAACGTTTCATCTTACGTGCTTTTCTGAATTCAAAAGCTCTTCCCATATGCTAGTTTTAAAATCTAATTACAAACATAAGTAGAAACCAAGTTTTTGACAAATGTTTGTTTGATATGAGTTTAAAATTAATACTATTTTTTTACTAAAAAGGTTACATTGTTATACAGAAGTTGATATTTATTCAGCTTCTATTATATTGTCAATAGTTTTTGCGAGTTTGAAATCATTTTCAGTAATCCCTCCGGCATCATGTGTAGATAAACTTATTTGTAGTTTATTATAAACATTTGACCAGTCAGGATGATGTTGTTGTGCTTCAGCTTCAAAAGCAATACGGGTCATTACCGAAAATGCGTCTTTAAAATCATTAAATTCAAATGTAGTATGGATGGCGTTATCATGATATTCCCATCCATCAATTTCGTTTAATCTTTCTTTTATTTCAGATTCTGATAATTTTATCATTATAGGTAGTGATTAAGTTTTGTACTATAGACCTAGTTCTTCTCTTAAAACTTCGTCTTTATTGCTGTTTTTGCCCCAGTAGGGTGATTTTATACTTTTAATTCTGCTTGCTTTTGTAGTAAGTTCTTTTGCATTAGCCCCAAACCCACTTTTAAAAGTTTCTGTCCAGCTTTCAATATCATAAGGAAAAGATGCATTAAAAACAATACTAATGCTTCTATTAAGTTCTGGATATTCGATTGTATAGGTATTGGTAGCTCCACTCTTACTTAAGGAGACTTTGGCGCTATATGCTTTAATTTCTTTGTGTTTTAGTCTTGTGAATTCAAAAGAAGGGATAATTTGAATATCTCCCTGAGGTAAACCTTCTGGATTAATTCTAATTTTGGCCCAAAGTTCGTTTTCTAAAATGGCTTTATCTAATTTGTATTCCTGATCAGCTTCATTCTGAAAATAAGAATGAGACATAATTTCAAATTGTTTTCTATTATTCAATTGTGCATATACATGACCGCACCATTCTTGCATAGAACTGGAGATTTTTATAGCATGTTTGTCATCTGATACTGGAAAAAATGTACTTTGCATAATGGAGTATGGGTAGATACCAGTGTTAAATTTCTTAGTAGCATTAAGCTTTAATACCGGTATATTACTAGTACTTTGATTGTCAGCTTTTACTTGTTCTTTGGGTAAGAAATCTTCTGTAACATAAATAAGTACAGCAGTACCTTTTCTCATTTCCCCATAGCGGGCTTGTTCTAATTGATATGAAGTTATTTCTGCCTCTCCGGCATACCAGTATTTTTTAAATTCTTCTGATAATTGTTTAACAGGTTTTGTGTTTTCTAAGGTAGTATCGTCTACAACTTTAGAAATTGTATCTGTTTTAATATTACTGCAAGCTATGATGACTAATACGCCCAGGATTGAGAATATGAATATCGACTTTTTCATGACGGTGTATTTTACTTTTTTGAACAACAAAGTACAACAAACTTAGGATTTGGCAAGTGTAGTTAACATTTCATACACAAGATGAGTAGGAAGTCCCATAACATTAAAATAACTACCTTCTATTTTGGATATTCCTATGAGCCCTATCCATTCTTGTATACCATACGCGCCGGCTTTGTCTAAGGGGCGATGTTTATTTACATAATACTCAATTTCTTCTGTAGTAAGCTTTTTAAAAGTAACTTTAGTTGTATTGTGCATTACTTTTGTTTGATGAACAGTTTTAAAGCATACAGAAGTTATAACGTCATGAGTATCGTCAGAAAGTGAAGTGATTATTGTAATTGCTTCCTTAAGATTTTTTGGTTTCCCCAGTGCTTTGTTATTATGCCAAACAATAGTATCACTTGTAATAAGAATATCATTAGGTTTTAGATCTGTAAAAGCATTTGCTTTGAGTTCTGCTAAGTAATCAGAAATTTCTTCAGCCTTAAGATGATCAGGATATATTTCTTCAATTTCTTTTAATTGAATGGTGAAATTAAAATCCAAATCTTTGAAAAATTTTTGTCTTCTGGGAGATCCGGAGGCAAGAATTACATTTTTATTTTTTAAAATATCTTTTAGCATGATTTATTTTAAAACAAATTGATAAACTAATAGAGTGAAGGCTGCTGTGATCAAAACAATTTTTAAAATCAGTTGTAATTGTTTCAATTGTTTATCAGATTCTGCACTAAAACTCTTAATCATGAAATATAACAATGGAGCAATAATTGTAATGAGTACAAAAATTACAGCTTTGCTATTAGAAAAGAGATAGGTGTATATGTAATAAACAACAGCAATAATCGGAAGTAGGGTTAATAAGCCAACTAGTTTTGTAGTTCTGTTTTTTCCTAAAACTATTGGAAGTGTTTTAATTCCTATTTTATGATCTCTATCGATATGTAAAGAATCTTTGATAATTTCTCTTAGCAATACAAGTATAAAAGCAAATATTGAATAATCTAGGATGATTGAAAAAATTACAGTTTGGGATTCTTTGTTTTTCTCTGTTATAGCAGGAAGAAGGTCAAAGATACCAACAGCTATTAAACTTAATGCAGCCAATAAAGCAGGAATTATATTTTTTAGTACAAAAATCTCTTTTAGATAAGAAGCATAAATATAAAATATACCCGAAATTATAATAAATAATGCAGCAAATCCAGATCTTCCGATAAGGTTTGATAAATAGAAGCCGATAAGAACTCCGATAACATTAAAAATGATAAATAATCTATTGGCAGATTTTTCTGATATTGATCCGTACAATAGGTTTTTTACTTTTGAATCCTCTTGATCATATATTTCTATAATAATGTTACCTGCTGCCGCTATACTAATGGTGGCAATAACAAGTAAAGCAATCCCGAACCCATTTAAAGTAATCGCAATATTAAAAGGTTCAAAAAGCCCATATTTTATGCATAATTGAGCAAGTGCAATGATGAGTAGATTGTTAAATTTTATCAGCTTTAGATAGGATAGCATAGAAATGATTGGTTAATTAGTCCGCAAATGTAATAATTATACGATATGATTTTCTAATTTTTATACTATTAACATAGGAGCTTTAAGAGCTAGTATTATGGGGATAATAGTTTTTGTTAACGTTAATGGAGGGTTAATGAGCTCCAATTACATGGCTACAGGTAGGCTTTGTCTTAATTTTGATAACATCAATCAATCAAAAAGCAGAACAATCGTAATACATTTTTATTGAGTTTAATTTAAAAATATCTGGGTTTAAGAAGATATCATGGTAAAACAAAAAATAAACATATTAATTGTAACATCTATTCTGGCATTATTGGCTCTTTCTGGAATCCAGGGATATTTGATTTTTAATACCTATCAGTTAAAAAAGGATGTCTTTATAAAAGAAACTAAGAAATCAGTTTCGAGTTTTGATAATACCAAGGAGATGGATTCTATTTCTGAGCTATGGTATAACGAATTAACAAAAAACTTAACCGAGTATAAAAAGAATAACTTACTAAAAAATGAAACGATAAAACATTTTAAGCCTTTTACGGATTCTTTAAATGATCTTTTTAAAGAATATTATAATCAGGAAATGAAGAAGGTTAATTTGAGTTATGAATTAAAGTATAAGAAAACTATAAAAAGTATAGTAATTCATGATGATAATGTATTGGATACTATCTTTTCTGCAGAAGATGGGGATAATTATTTTCTATTTGGAGAAGATTTTCCTGACGAAGAAGGTACTGTTATTAGTAAAGCAAGATGGTTTACAGAACATGATTATGAAGATGACAGTAAAGAAGAGGTTTTACAAACCAAATTAGATGTCGAAATTCGAACAGAAGATACTATAAACATTATTGGATGGAAAAGAATAGTATTAGGGCAGATGTCAAGTTTATTTTTGATCTCTATATTATTGTTTTTGTTTGTGGTAGCATTACTTTTTTATTCTATAAAAACAGTTATCCAGCAAAAGAAAATCGCAGATGTACGTAATGACTTTATTAATAATATTACACACGAACTTAAAACACCACTAGCCACTCTTGGGATCGCTTCTAAAAGTTTAAGAAATAAAGAAACTCAAAATTCTCCGCAAATATTTGCTAATGCTTTGGATATTCTTGATCGTCAAAATACCAGATTGCAGAAATTAATTGATCAGGTTATGACTAATACCCTGGGATCAGAAGATATTATTTTGAAAAAAGAGAATTTTTTAGATAACAAATATTTTAATGAAATCCTGGAAGATTTTAAATTATCAGTCGGTAATAAAGAAGTAGAAATCAACGCCAAAATCGAATATAGGGATGTGTTTCTAAATATAGATAGGTTTTTATTTACAACAGCTGTATTTAATATTTTGGAGAATGCGGTTAAATATGGAAAAGAAAAAGTGAAAATTACAATGCGCACAGAGCTTAAGAATAACTCTTATGAGATTTCAATCCAGGATAATGGTATTGGAATTCCCGAAAAAGAATATACCAAAGTTTTTGAGAAGTTTTATAGGGTTGCTACAGGTAATGTTCATGATGTGAAAGGATTAGGTTTAGGTCTATTCTATACAAATCAGATCATTAAAGCACATCAGGGTAAAATTGATATCGAAAGTAAAACCGATGAAGGAACCAAGTTTATAATAACCATACCAACAATCTAATACTTATGAAACATATATTACTAGCAGAAGATGATTTTGATTTTGGAAGTATTCTAAAACAGTATTTAGAAATACATAGTTATACGGTAACCTGGGCGAAAGATGGAAAAGAGGCTTTAGCAATATTTAAAGAAGGAAAATTTGATATCTGTGTTTTTGATGTGATGATGCCCAAAATTGATGGATTTACATTAGCAGAACAAGTTATTGATATCGATCCAGAAACTCCGTTCGTATTTCTTACCGCAAAAAAAATGAAAGAAGATAAAATACGAGGATTAAAATTAGGAGCAGATGACTATATCGTTAAACCGTTTGAAGCAGATATTCTTGTTTTAAAACTTCAAAACATTTTGAAACGAACAAGAAAAGTAACACAGATAAAGGAAGATGTTGTATGTATTGGAAATTATGAATTTGATATTATAAATCATCAGCTAAAACTTGGTGCAACATCACAACGATTAACTGAAAAAGAAACGACCCTAATTCAATATTTATGGGAGCATAGAAATAGAATGATAAAAAGAGAAGATGTGCTTAAAGATGTTTGGGGTAATGATGATTTTTTCTCTGGCAGAAGTATGGATGTGTTTATTAGTAGATTACGCAAATACTTCAAAGAAGATAATAATATAAATATAGAAAGCGTACGCGGAGTAGGACTCACATTTAATGTAATTTAATCATCAATCAAAAAATGAACAGTATGAAAGGTATTATAAGTTTATTAGTATTTCTTTTTGCCTATATGGGTTTCTCACAAGGATCAATAGATGCGCTTGATAAAACGTTGAATTCGATCTATGAAAAAGGACATTTGCCTGGTTTCGCAGTTGCTTTGGTCACGCCAAGTGGGATAACGTTTCAAAAAGGGTATGGATATGCAAATAAGGAAACAAAAGAACCGTATACTATCGAAACAGTTCAAAACATAGGTTCAGTATCAAAAACTTTTATAGGAGTAGCATTAATGAAAGCCATTGAATTGGAGAAACTAACATTGGATATGCCTATAAATGAAATTTTACCATTTGCAGTCAATAATCCAAAATATCCAGATGTGCCAATAACAGTAAAACATTTGGCAACACATACATCAAGTATTTTGGACACAGAGAACTATAATAAAAGTTACATTTTTGAAAACTTGAATGAGATTACCCCAGAGAAATTCGAAAAAAATGAGTATAAAGAATTGAAGGTCATTGCAAAGAATAAAAGATATGCTCTCAAGGATTTTTTGATTAATCATTTAACAAAAGATGGATTATGGTATTCAAAAAAGAACTTTTTAAAAAATAGACCAGGTGAACGATATGAGTATTCTAATAGTGGATCAGCTTTATTAGCTTATATAATTGAAGAAGCAACAGGTATTCCTTTTGTTAAGTTTACTCAAGAGTATATTCTAAATCCAATAGAGATGAGCGCATCGGGTTGGTCATACACAGCTATTGATAAGAGTAAACATGCGAAGACTTATTATCAAAGTGGAAACAAAGTACCTGAGTATAGTCTGATTACTTACCCAGATGGAGGGTTTAGAACAAGTATTATAGATTTGTCAAAATATCTAAATACCATGATGAAAGGATATTATGGTGAAGAATCTTCTATTCTCAAAAAGAATTCATATGAAAAAATGATGACCCCGAAACTCACAAAAAAACAATACAACACTAAGGAGCTCAAAGATAATCAAGGGCTTTTGTGGGAGAGTAAACCAAGTGGTACAATTGGGCATAATGGATCTGATCCTGGAATATTTACCCTTATGTATTTTAAAAAACAAGATAGAGCAGGAGGGATTATTTTTACAAATACTGATATAGATGGTAATATAGAAGCATCAGAGTCAATTCAACAAATATGGATTCAGATTAGAAAATATCAAAAGGAAAATAAAAAATAAAGACCTCATCAGTCTTCAATAAATATTTATCAATCTTCCCCAAATATTTGGGATTAAAATCGAATAGTATGAAAACAATAATCTTATGGATAGTAAGCTTGATTTTAAGTTTAGTATCAGCTAATGCACAAACTACCAGTAATTCGTCAAAATCTACAACAAAGGTATCCATTAGTTATGATGGTGATACAGAAAAGAAAAGTTATTATAGATCTTTTGCTATCATAGATATGGATAATAGCTATAGAATTAAAGTCCGATTTATGAAAGATATGACAGATGAAGTAAAATCGTACTTAATTGATCAATTAGGTGAGGAAAATATGATATTCAGGGATGAAACGTATTTATGGAAAAAAGAAATTGAAAATGAAGAAGTTTATGAAGTAACACTCAAAAATAATCGATTAAGAATTAGTGTGGATAAAGAGCTGATTTCTGATAAATTTCTTAAAAAATTTAAACAGATGGGGAAGGAACTGAAAACGATTACATCAAAAGAATCAAAAATTTAAATCAATCATTAATCAAAAAACGAACAGTATGAAAACACTTATTTATTTTGCAAGCTTGATATTGGCAATTTCAATAGGAAATGCTCAATCATCATCAAACTCTAAAGTTTCTATTAGTTATTCTAATGATGAACCTGGAGAAAAGAATTATAAAGTAAATATCTCTATTTCTAATACAGATGATATTTATAACCCGTTGTGCATTTAGTTAATATTAATTTTTAGGTTGTTTATATTTCTGTTGAATTCAAACCTATTGATATATTGAATAATGGTCATTGCTGTGATCTTTGATAAGATTCTATTTTTAAATACCTCAAAAGATTTCGCATAATTTCTTC
>NZ_VLNR01000054.1 GCF_007489275.1 Aquimarina algiphila | reverse complement strand
TTGGGCTTTTGCCCTGTTTAATTGCGATTGTAAATCTTCTATTGTTTCCATAATTAGAATTTTACGTTTTTATGATATTGTTCTTTTTGATAGACCAAAATCATAAGGCCTATTAGTATTAATGTCATTATTGTAATTGTGAAAATCATATTTTTGAGTTTTAAAAGTTTATTTGCTTTCTGAGGTTATTCTATACCTGCTAATTCTTTAATACTGGAAGTCAGTATCATTATCTTTCCTTTTTTATCTCGGTACCAATCAACACCTTCTTTCCATTTACCACTAGAACACCAGTTTCTAAAAGTTTGATAAGTTTTTACTCTAGGAAACACATTAGATTTTTTTAATTGTGGTATAGTAAGAGCTCTTTTACGTAACAATGCTTTTTGTAAAGCAATATCAATTGTGTTTTGTTCTTTTGTTATAATTAAGCCTTTTTGTATAAAAAAATCTTCTATCTCACCCATTCTTACCTCTGTATCCCTATTTATTGTTTTTTTCTTTTTCATACTACTCTGCATTTGACTTACAGTTAATAATCCTATCTGCTTTATCCATTGCCCACTCCTTAAACTCTTCTCCTGTTTGGATAACCGCATCTAATGCCTCTACATAAATATCTTTACCTTTTGGTTCGCCTTTTACGATTCTATTAAAATAAGCGGGGCTAACCTCACAAATCTGTGATGGTCTGGTTTTAAATTCTCGTGGAAGTTCATCATAAGCCCGTTTTAAAGTATCCTGTATCTTCATTTGTACAACTTTGTATATATTTGCATTGTTTGTTCGTGATTACGAAACAAATATAGAACAATTTTTCGATTTAGAACAAAAAATGTTCTAAAAAGAAAAAAAACAAACCTTAAAAACATGGATTTTTACAAGAAACTTCTTCTTTTCAAAAGCATCAACAAGCTTAGTTACAAAGAAATAGGAGAGCCCATACAAATGGATCAAGCAGCTATTAGAATGGCTGTAAATAGAAAATCCTTAAGGCCTTCAGATGAAAAAGTTTTAACAGATTTTTTCGATTTGGAAAACTCAGGAGATAATGATAGCATATCACTTGACAAAAGAAAAATAGAAAAATTAGCGACTGAAAGCGTAAGTAATTGGAATGAATTAATGCAAGTTGATTCTTTTAAAAGTCGTTTCTATTTAGAATTAACTAAGACTTTAAATATGGATATTGATGAGATATTTAGTAAAGTTCTAAAAGGAAAGTAGTCTATTTAATCTAACATCTAAGTATATTTAAACCAAATTCCAGAATTATACTTACTTAAGATAATATTTTTTATAGTCTCTTGAGTAATACCTAAATCTTTTAATTGTATTATTTTCTTAGACAGTTCTTCTTCCCTTTTTTCAATCTCAGACACCACATCGCTAATAATGATTTCTTTAACATCTTCATCAATAAACTTATTTTTTTTGTAAAGACTCTCTAGTGCTTCTTTTTGTTTCATATCAATCTTTTTCTAGGGGAGAAATGATAACTATTGCCTCATTTCATTAATCTAAATCCAACGAATCTATAACTTTGACTGTGTCAATTGTATAGTCTTTTTTATCTTCTTCTTTTATATATTTATTTCTTACCGTAACACCAATATGACGTGTTAATTTTCGAATGTTTAATAATAATATGCGATTAGAAGAAGCTATTTGTTTTATTAAATAAATGGTAATAGAAATAAAAAAGAATACACCAAGACTGAATGAAACGGCGTAAAAATGAAGTAATGGGTCATCAACTTTTGTATCATAATCAAAAACCCAATAAAGTTGTATGAAATAAATATAAAGTGGAATAGAATAAAAGATCTTGAAAGGTTTAAGCATTGCTGCTAAGCACAGAATAATTGGAGATAAACTTTGAGTTATCAACCATACAAAAGTTTCCACATTTCTGTAGCCATTATTCTCAGTTATTCCAAAAGTAGTAATCTTGTCTGCAAAAATAATTGATCCAGACAAGACTACTAAAAATGAAGCCAATAGTTTCCTTGAAATATTAGTTTGGTCTATCTCCTGGCCTAATAATGTCACCTTTATCCACTTTATAAAGTTCGACCTCATGGAGTGAACCCGGATCGTCTCCTGGGCGTACAATGTCTCCTTTGTCTGTTTCCTGTAATTCAAACTCTGTAATTTCTTCATTTATGCTTGATTTTTCACAACTGACAAATAATGATCCTAACACTACTATTGATACTAATACTAATTTTTTCATTTTAATTAAATATTTTATGGGTTATTACAAAAATAACCTGAATACTTAGATTAAAATAAAGCGATGAACTTAATTAGTAGATGTACCTCTTCTAGTAGTGTCTTTACATATTGTGTCGGTGATTAATATAATTTTAACAAAAATAGTTATTAAATGGCTCTTCTCGTCTGCGGAAAAACCGCAAAATTTGATCGAAAATTTGTTCTGCTTTGTTACGGAAACCCGCAATATTTCAGCATATAGGATATTGCAATTTATAAGTAAACCTCAATATCTTAAAATTAGGTAGGATTACTCAAATTTAGAAATAAAATCACAACTAAGTGTTAAATACTTGTAAAAAAAAGTAAATTTATTTTAGAAATTTAATCAAGTCTCTCGTCTATTTAGCTACTTGAACCTGATATTCCATTTCGATTTAATGCTTCATTTATTGATGAGAATTCGATTTCGTTTTTATCAAACCGATCAAGTAAGTTATCCATCATATAGGTATATTCTTTTGATAGGACTTCTAATCGTCCAGCTTGTTGTACAGCCAAATTTTCTAAATAGTTTTTTAAACTAAGGTTTTGTTTCTTTGCTTCCTTTTCTAGAGTTCTTACTATATCTTCTTCTAGGTGTAATTCTTGTTGGATCTTCATTCTTATAAAATATCATTAATATCCTGGCTCCCAATAATAGCCATTATTTCTACTGTATTTTTGTTGACTTTATAATAAATAGCATCAACACCACAAATACAAACCCGATATCCTTTTCTAATGTGGTCTACAGATCTAAATTGATATGGGTTATTAGCAATTCTATCAAAATGATTAAAAAAATTAAAAAAATATTTGTCTGCTTGTGCTTCCCCAAACTTGCTAACACCAAATAACCATATTCTATATAAATCGGCTTCTGCATCAGGAGATAATGTATATTCTGTGTTCAAATTATTTTTTTTGCTTTAAAGCCTTTTAAAATTTCATCAGGGTTTTTATTCGTAAAACCTTGTTGTAAAACACTTTCTTCAGATCTAATGAGTTTGGCTCTTATAAATTCAATTTCTTTTTCATGTTCTCTCGCTTTGCGTATTAAACTATTTATAAGTTCGCTTTTACTCGTATATTCTTCACTCTTTATTTGTTGTTTTAACCAGTCATCATTTGGTTTGGTAAACGAAATACTTTGCCTAGGCATAATAATAAAATTTAAGTTCGTATAAAAAAATCTAACCGAACCAAATTTACACCAAAAACGAACCAAAAACAAATTTTCAATTTTCTATCGCATAGGTTATACATTTGATTTCTTTAGATATATCCTTACGGTATGATGAATAAATACCATACATATCTTCGTGAATAGAGAATTTAATTAGTTTTTTATCCCTTAAACTATCTAGTAAATCATAGCCAACATTTTCTATACTAAAAGTATATCCCATAAAAGAATCTGGTTTAATTAGATTTTTGCTTTCAATAAGATCAACTTTGTTGGCAATACCTATAATTGTTTTTTCAACACCTTCAAAATAAAAGCTAATCACTACCTCGTGATTAGAAATATCAGCGTCTCGAAATCCTAAATAATTATCAAAGATATTTGACTCGGTATGGAAGTTTATCTTATAATTTTCTTCATTAAATTCTAATTCAAAATATATACTTACTACACCTTGTTTCCCATTATCATCAAAAATTTGGGTAGAGGATAAGAATTTTAAATCTGATTTTACAATTTGTGTATCTTTTACAAAATTATAATTACATTCTGATAGGTTAATTTCTTCTAATAATGGATCAATTTCTTCTTCTTGTTGAGCAGAGCAGGAGATAATAATTAAGGTAATGAATAGTAATTTTAAAAATTTCATGGTTTAAAGTTTTAAGTGTTTTAATTAAAAAACGTCTTAAAATCTTACGAAAACCTTACGAAGAAAATTGTATTTTTAATCTAACATATTGAATATTAATTCATTATGGTTATTATAAAAATTGACTGGCAGTCAAGAGGTCGTGGGTTCGAGTCCCATCTTCTCCACTTTAATAATCCTATTTGATAGTTATAAAAAAGAATGATTTGTGCATAAGAACAAAACAACTTTACAGTGACACATATATTAAAACTACTTTGTATATGTAAGCTGTATACACTAACCCGTTAATTCAAAGCAATTTGAAATTAGCCATAAAATGGTTGAAAACATCTTGAAAATGATATAATTTTTTATAATGTCCATCAATATTTATCTAGAGGATCTTAGATCTATATACTTTCCCACATTTTATCAGCATTAAGCCGGAAACTTCCTAAATGTTCAAAACTACATTCCTCTGGGGCGATAATAGACAAAAAGGATTCTTCTTTATGGTTTTTATATAAATGATATACTTCTCCTACCACAGGTTCAAAATTAAACTTAGCTCCATAAACCAAATTATTGTATTCAAATTTGGCAATTAACTCATCATACTGTGCTTTTAGCTCATCATATTGTGCTTTAACCTGCTTATTAACTTTATAAATATTTGCATTTTTCCAGGCAACTGTATCTGTAGTTGTAATTACAGGAGCTCCTGTATCAGTAGCATAAGGTTTTAGGGCTGCGTCATAACGTTCTTCTTCTTCGTTATACACTACATGATCAGGTTTTTTCTTTTTCATATGTGTTTATGTAATATTTATTTTTAAAATAATCAATTTTTCTTTAGTAATAAAGATCATTTCAAATTGATTAATTCAATCTCTTAACGTTTCGAGATTTTATTATGTGTTATTTGCCGTTGTCTTGTACATTTAAATCTTCCTTCTTCAAAAATACGCTTCTTTACATGTTTTGTCTTTCTTCCTTGTACTCGTTTTCGCCACATTTTAAAACTCGAAAACTTCATCTCTCTTCGCATCAAATCAATAACATCTTGTTCTTTTAAATTAAACTGCATCAAAATAGCTTCGAATGGGGTTCTGTCCTCCCATGCCATTTCAATAATTCGGTCAATATCTCTAACGGATAAATTTTTCTTCATATTAATCAAGTTTATTTCTATCAGGTTGTGTATGTTTTTTTAGAATACGCTGACTTTCTTTTTTTACCAGAGCATCATCTTTCATACTCCAAAGTGTATCGCTTGCTTTTTTACGAGTGCTATGAATATCTACAATAGGCAGAGGGTAATCCTCTCCAATTGTAATATCGTTAAACTTCTGATCCAATACTGTCATTTTATAAGGTTCATGGATAAACTCTACAGGAACGTTTTGTAGTTCTGATACCCATTTTTTGATAAATATACCCTCTGGATCATGCTCTTTGCTATTTTTGATAGGGTTATAGATTCTAAGTATATTAATTCCTGTCTCCCCTGCTTGCATTTGCAATTGTGGAAAATGAATTCCGGGTTCAAAATCCAAAAACATGCTCGATAAATGTGCACTTGCTGCCTGCCATGGCTGCCAAAGATTATGAGTAAAAAAAGACACTACCATAGCACGCATTCTAAAATTAATGTATCCTGTCTCCTTCAAGCAGCGCATACATGCATCTATAATTGGATATCCTGTTTTTCCTTCCTTCCATGCAATTTGATATGATTTTGAAAGGTTCTTTTTAAGTCTTCGGTATCCTTTATTAATACTTTCGAACTCCATAACGTCTTCCATTTCAAATTTTTGAACAAAATGAACTTGCCAATGTAATCTTGATGCAAAGGCATCAACTTGTTTTTTATGATCTGATATTTGCCTAAATTGCATTGCATATTGCCATACTTGCCGAATAGAAAGATTACCCCACGCCAGATAGGGGGATAATCGACTACAGCTTTTACGTGCAAGTTCTGGTTTGGAAATATCAAAACTGTAATTTTTATATCTTCCATTATAAAAGAAAGACTGTAAATATTTCATAGCATTTGAAGTCCCTCCTTTTTGAAAACTTTTATTTTTTGGAGTATCTAGATTTTCCAGAACAAAAACTTTTTCAATTTCATGAAGTGTTTCAAGCGGAATAAAATTTGTGTTATCTAAGTGTAACTCAAATTGTGATTGTTGCATGTACTGTTCACAGTCCTCTTGCCATGTTTTTCTATTTTTTAATCCCCGAAAAATTCCATTATTTCCATTTTCTATCCAGGTAATTAGATTGTTTTTACAAAAAGTTCTAAAATTTTTATCCCTGTCGTATGTTATTTTAATTCCTGTCTCCTGATGTGAAAAAACAGTGTCAATCTTCCAGAACTGCTGTAATGTTCCAAAAGTTTTAAGTATTTCTGATGATACCGTTAACACTTTAGTCTTAAAAGGCAAAAGTTGTTTGTTGAGATCCTGTAAAGATTGTTTAATAAAGTTCCAATGCCGCTCACTATAATGATTATCTTCTTTAAGCGAATTTTCAAAAACATAAAGCAATAAAATAGGTTTATCCGCCAAAATAGCATTATTAATAGCTTCATTATCCTGTAATCTAAGATCTCGTTTAAACCAAACGACATTGATATGTTCTTGTTTATTAATATTCATTGGGTGCGTTAATAATATGGTTAGCTCTTTCTTTAAGTGCCTCAAGCTTTTTTTTATCCATTTTATGCAATAAATTAAGCATCATACTCATCCTCTGATTATTCTTAAAATACTCTTGTTTATCATCTAAGAAATTCCAATATAAAGCATTAAACGGGCATGCATCATCTTCTGTTTTTTTGGCAACTTTATAATGACATCCTTTACAATAATTACTCATCTTATTAATATAACTACCACTAGATACATAAGGTTTGGTCGCGACAATTCCTCCGTCAGCAAACTGACTCATTCCTCTCGTATTGGTGATCTCTACCCATTCGATAGCATCGATATATATTCCCAGATACCATTGATCAACTTCATCTGGATGTGTTTGTGTAAGTAATGCATAATTACCTGTAACCATAAGTCTTTGAATATGATGCGCATATGCATGATCTAGACTCTGTTGTATCGCATGATGAAGGCAATTCATTTTGGTTTTTCCTGTCCAGTAAAAATCAGGGAGTGAGTTTTGATTTTCTAAGACATTTATATTTTGATATTCTGGCATTTTCATCCAGTATATTCCTCTCATATATTCTCTCCAACCCAAAATCTGACGAACAAAACCTTCTACTTGAGAAATCTGAATATCCTCTTGATGTGCTCTCCAATATTGAATTACGGTTTCTATTACTTCCAAAGGATGTAGCATTTTGCTATTCATCGCAAAAGATAATCTACTATGGAAAAGGTATTTCTCATCAGAATGCATTGCATCTTGATAATCTCCAAAATGAATCAATAAGTGTTCACAAAAATAGGTTAAGATCGATAAACTTTCTTGTCGCGATGTAGGCCAATTAAAGTGTCTTACATCAATATTCCCTATAGTTTTAACCTCACATTTTTTGATATAATCAACTATCCCGTTAATATCATTTTTTATGGTTTCTTCTATTGGAATAGGAGGATCACCTTTCCATTTTTTGCGATTACTTTGGTCAAAATTCCATTTACCTCCTTCTGGGTCTTTTTTTGTGATCATCATAATGTCATATTGCTTTCGCATATTGCGATAGAAATACTCCATGGTATATTGTTTTTTCCCCTTAAAAAATATGGCAAGATCTGTTCTAGTTGTCAAAAAGTGCTCAGTATCAAATGCCTCAAATTCTATGGATAATGTGCTACAAAACTCTGCTAATTGTTTATCTAATCGATATTCATCTGGTAACTGATATTCAAATTTGGTAATGTTTTTTTCTTTGATGATCTTTTTTAGATTTAGTATTAAGTCTTGTTGATTTTCAGGATCATCTAATTTATAATATGTGATTTGATACTTTTGATTTTGCAACCAATCCGCAAAATTCTGCATACTTTTAAAAAAAGCTACTATTTTTTGTATATGATGCTTTGTATAATCAGTTTCTTGACGCATTTCTGCCATAAAATAACAAACATCCTCAGTTCCATCAGTATACCACGAGTGTTTTTGATTAAGTTGATCACCAAGTAATAGTCTTAATATCATATATTAAAATAAAGTAGTTTGAAGCCATTGGTTTTGATAATTTTGCTGACCATCGTATCGTTCTGCCTGTGTTTTTATATTAAATTTTCTGTCTCTCGGATCATTTCCAACACCTGAGACATATAACCAATTTCCATAATTACTATGTACATCGTAGTCTATCAAAAGAGACTCAAAATATGATGCTCCAATTCTCCAATCCAATTCTTGTTCTTTTGAAAAAAAAGATGCCACATTTTGTCTACCTCGGTTACTCATCCATCCTGTATTCTTAAGTTCTATCATATTAGCATTTACGAAAGGTTCCAAAGTTTTTCCATGGATCCAGTTATCGATAGATTCTTTATTATTTTTCCATTGATAATCTTTGCAAAGAATGCCTCCCATCTTAAATATGTTGTTACCATGTTTTAGAGAGATATATTTAAAAAAGTCTCGCCAAATTAATTCGAAAATCAACCAATAGGTAGAATCATTTTTGGTAATTTGTTTTTCATATTTTTTAACTTCGTGATATATTATTCTAGGAGAAATACTTCCATTTGCTAACCAGGCTGAAAGTTTGGAGCTATACTCTTTTCCTAATAGTCCATTACGGGTCTTCTTGTAACGAGAGAGTTGTTGGGTCTTCCAAAAATACTCATCAACACGATCTAACGCCTGATCTTCTCCTCCCTTAAAAGGAAATGCCGTTCTGGAATCTATTTCAAAATTCTCAAATCCTAAATCTGAAAGAGAAGGAATATTAGTCTCATTTTTGACTTTGTTGTTCATAGATAACGGAGACACCGTAGTTGTGGATCTAACCGAAGTGTATCTCTCACATTTCTTCCTAAAATCTGTGAATACCTGGGGAACGCTATTTGTAGTAAAAGGTATATCTTCTGGATGAAAAAGAAACTGATCATAGGTTTCTACCCATTCTAAATCATAACGTTGTGTGCTTTTTTTTACCGTATTGAGGATCTTAGATTCTTCGTAGGTCCATTCTTTCTGAAGATAGATTTTTTTTATATTCTGTCCTTCTAAAAATTGAGGAATAACATCTTCTGGATACTGACGATATACAAACAAAGAAATATTAAGTTTTTTTAAATTTTCTTTTAAAACGGCTATCGTTTCTAATAAGAAAAGAGCTCTATACTTTTCTGTTTTTTTAAATCCATAAGTTCCTAATTCGAAATGCCTTGGATCAAAAAAAAATATTGCAATTACATTTTCGTTATCAGTCACGGCTTTAAGTAAAGAACTATTATCATTAATTCTTAAATCATTTCTAAACCAAACTAAACCTGTACTGCTCATCTACTTATTTTTATTTCTTCGACATCGTTCACTACAATATTGAACATCATCCCAAACACGTTCCCATTTTTTCCTCCAACTAAATGACAACTTACATACTTTACAAATTTTTGTTGGAAGTTGTGTTTTTTTCATTTTCTAAAATTGTTTAACAAATTTACAAAATACTTAAACAAAAATATGTTAATTCATTATAGTTTAACAATAAGTGTTTTTTAAAAATACATGAACCCCTCTAAATACGAGGTATCTAATTGATGTACAGAAGATTATTAAAACTTAGGATTTATCTCAACTAATTATAGCGATTCAATAGATATAAAAAGAAATATTAAAATATTGTTAGCTCAGCTTATGTTTTATACTACTTTTAATTTCTTTTTCTCCTAATATGAAGTTTACCATATCCTTGGCCCAGGTTTGATAAGTAAGCTTGGAGGGATGAACTCCATCACTAAAAAATTCTGAAGGTTTTGCTTTTATATTTAGCCTTTTGGTCCAATTATTCAAAGTTATTTTTCGGGAATAATAGTATACATTTTCCTGATCATTGACTATGTCGTCTAACTCATCACCCAATATTTCAACTAAGTTTCCAATTGTTGCTTTTATGAGAGGTGTAAATGCAGGAAATTCCTTTATAGGAGGCATATTTGCAAAAATAATTATTGCATTTTTAAATTTTAATCGTAATTGATAAATTAATTCTTGTATTTGACTCCTCCATTTTTTTGGACTATTTAGAGTAAATGCATCATTTCCTCCAAGTCCAATGACTATAATATCTGTGTCAATTTCATTAATTTTGGGAATAATTCGTTCTGTTACTTTTTCTGCAGTATACCCACTTTTTGCATATACTTTCCAGTGGATATTGGATTCTAATTTTAATGCGAGTTCATTTGCAAACGAACCCGTAAAACCTTCTTGATGGGTTTTAACACCAACTCCAGCGATTGTACTTTCTCCAATGGCAAGTACCCGAAGTCTTTTTTCAGAGGTCCCAAAACTTATACCTTGATTTCCTTTAGCCTCTGGTAGGGTGGGTACTTTTGATCTTATTGATTTACCTTGAATATACATCAATGGTAAAAGGGGAATGATTAGTATTGATCCAAGAAAATACCTTATGTTCATTCCCTATATTATATATTTTCCTTTAGAAACTATTTTCTCTGAAGTTCTTCTATTTTCTTGAGAATTTCTTCGGTCATTGTATATTTTTTATCACTTTCTGCATAATTTAATGCTAGATAATTCATATCATTGACTCATTAACTTCTCATATTTCTTTTGCAAAACTTCTACTTCAGATTATTTTTAAATAATCTAAACATATATCAATATTTAAATTGTCTCAGGAGGAAGTCCTTTTAATCTTTTTTCTATTTTTTGTTTTTTAGCGGTAAGTCGCTTCATAATATCCATAAGTTCAGGATCTTTAGTTTCTTTATAGACCTGATTAATACTTAAAATAAGAGCTTTAGCCTCTCTAGAAGCTTCAACTCTATCACTTGTAGTCATATTACTCATCGTTCTACTTTCAAACTCCAAAGCTTTTTCGATTAGTTCCATTCTTTTATCTTATATTTTTAAAATCGGTAATATACAATTCGCCATCGAATATTTCAATTGATATCACTTTAATTCTATAGCTCTTATCAGAATTACTTTTTATTAAAGTTACATAATGCTTATCTATTTTGTCAAAACTTCAACAAAAATTAACTGATATTCAGAATTACTTATTGAATAGTATTTAAAACTTTGTCCTTATTTTACTAGACATATATAATGTAAAGTAATTCTACAGGTGAGTAATAGCATCTATTGTGGTATCAATATAGGCTACAAATATAGTAACGGTTATAAAATAATCCAAATCGATAAATAATCCTTATAAATTAAAGGAAGTTTTTTTCTCTAATGATTTATAAAACAAAAAAACAGGTAGTCTCTTTTACCTTTTCACCACATAAGTTTTTGATATAATGTCATGAAGTGTCTGTTGTTCTTTGGTAAAAAATACCATCAAATATCCAATCATGAAGAAAGAAGATAATACCCTGGAAGCGTTACGTAGTATACAAAACCAAAATGAGGCTTTATCGCCATTGTAATTCACAACTTTGATATTAGAAATCACTTTACCTGGAGTTCCCTGAAAATTAGAAGATTCAAACAAGGATTGATACAATATTGTTAGTACTGGTATTCCAATACAATAGAACAATACCCCCATTAATAGTTCATCCCCATTAAGTTTGCTTAACAAGGTTTCTACATTGCCCAAAAAAAGTTTAAGCACTGCAGAACCTATAAAGATTATGATGATACTTATCAAAAATGCATCTAATAATATTGCGATCAATCGTGGACCAAAACCTGCCATTTTCATTTGTCTCAAATTTTATTTATTGAAAAAATCCAGAGCAGGATTTTAAAAAGCCACTCTGGATAAAAAAATTACTTAATATCTAAAAACTTAATAAAATTTATATCCTACTCCTAGTTGAAAACTAGACATATTAGTATCTACGTCATTTTCTCCAAGATTTGCAATACCAACATTGTATCTAAGATTGAACAAAAGACCTATATCGCTTAATTCATATCCAACTCCAAAAGTCAATCCAAAATCGAATGATTTGGCATTATCTTCTACTGCTTCATCACCAGAGATCAAGAAGCCAAATTGAGGCCCTGCTTCTAGACTTAACTCATCCATAGGGTAATATTTCCCAACTCCTAATACTCTTATAAAATTGGCTTCAAGATCTTCTGATCCTTCTGAAGAATATAGTATTTCAGGTTGAATATGAAATTGTTCATTGTCTAATGTAATATCAGCCAATCCCCCAATAAAAAGACTAGTACGTCCATCAGCATCTACATCTTTGCCAAATTTTGAAAAGTTAAGCCCTGCTTTTATACCAAATACTACATCTTTCTGTGCGTGAACAGAAAAAGCACTTAATAAAATGATGGCAGAAATAAAAAAAGTTTTCATAATTAATCGTTTGTTTTTAGTATTTAATTTAAAATGATTTATGTGAATTTTTAAAGCGAGATAAATTATTTCAAGCTATAATTTTGTTCAAATCCTAATGAAGTGTAAAATGCATTTTAGCTTATGGCAACCAATAAATCTCTCCATAATTCACTCCAAATTGACTACTTAAAGAGATAGGATCATTATCCTGAAATTCAAAAGTTTCTCGAAAATATGATAGCACAGGAACTGCTAGTGTATTTCTTTTTTGAGTTAACTCAACTTTTTGGGCATCTGCGGGAACAACATAAGCATTTCCTTCAATCGATGTACCATCGACCACAAACACCCATTGCCCATCTGGAGACCATATCGCTGATTTGTGAGATGGAGTTACAGGAAGATCCATTTCTTTTGTGGTCAATTGTCGAAGCCCAGTACCATCAATATTAATTAACCAGATAGTTCCTTCTACTCCTTGACTAGTATCTTCTCCCAAAGTAAAAACAACTTGGGTTCCATCAGGACTAATAGAAGGTTCTCCCGGAATTATACCTTCATCTCTAAAAGTGATTATTGGCACATCTGAATTTGAAACATAAATTGACTGTCCTGATATATAAACAATTTGATTGCTTGTTGTCCATGAAAAATCATCACTGTTAATTTTTCTTTTATCGAATACTCTCATTAACTCTCCAGAGCGATTATATACATGTAATATTTTAAAGGGATTACCTTCATTTTCTACTGTTATAGCCACAGAAGTACCATCTGGCGAAAGTCTAGCTGTACTTAAAGCAATGTCTGAAATTTGAAAACTTCCGTTTATGTTTCCATCATTATTGTGAAAAACAATACAATCTTTATCATTACCAAATTCTACCACACAATTCTCAATCGTTTCTACGAACTCCCCGTTTCCATAGTATAATGCTGCTGCACTAAAACTTGCAAGTCCTGGGTAATTAGGATTCTCATCCCAATCCGTATTTGGAATCTTACTATAGTGCCCGGTATCTAAATCTAATATCCATCCGCCGTTCACCTTGTTTCCTATAAAAATTTTACCTTCAACTTTTGGATTTAATGCCTGTTCTATTTCTTTATCAGGTGAATTGTCATTATCAGTACATGAAAATAGTACAAGACTTAAAAACAAGGGAATCCACTGTATTGTTTCCAAAATCAAAATTTTAAGCTATTAACAAATGTCACCTCACTTAGTAACTATTTATTAATCAGTTAATTTAGAATCAAAATTAGGGGATCATTTTACATAAAAAAATACCCTAAACATTGTATTTTTTTCTACTGGTTTTCGGGTATAACTATGATCTAAAAAGGTTTTAAACAAGGTTCAAAAGAAAAGTATTTCAGGAAATAAAGAATAATCATTCTTTTATTAAACGATAAGTCAAAACAAATTTCATGTTTTCTCTTCTGTTACGTTCTTCAGCTTCCATTATCGCATTGTAAGAAATCCATCTTCCGTTATGTATAGAAAATTCTGCAGTTGCATAATATCCAAACTTCATCATTTTTTCTTCTTTGGTACTAGAATTGTATGTATTTGATCCTTTAAAGTATTCTTCTATCTCATATTTTATAATCGCTATAGTATCCTTATTTGTTTTTTTTAAATCAACTAGCCGTACTTTATTCGTTTTATATGCAGAATCACATTTAAATCTTCGGTGTATATTCATTGTATTAACATCTATCTTCCAAGTATCTCCAACACCCACGGACTTGGTTGGTAGTTCAAAAAAGAGTGCTATTTTATTTTTTAAAAAATTATCTAACCAAAAACTATGAATACTTCCATCTTCGTATACCGATCCTCTTACCAAAATTTGTCGATTTACATTCTCTTTATTTTCTTGTATAGATATTGATCTTGTCTTTTTTTTCTGACTTATTACTATGTCAATTACATTTGGACTAACATGAGTGAGTTCTGTTCTCTTAATAATCTTTTGCATAGAATCGCTTACTTCTTGTAATAAGAGTTGTGTTTTTTTGACCTGAGTTACTTCATCATTTTTCAGCACGTTAATCAAATCATCAACTTTAGAACCAGTAGTAGAAGTGTCAATTTTACTTTCTATAATTTTATAAATTAAAGTTTCGTTTTCATCCAACTTCCACTTTAAATCGACTTTATCATTTTTCTGACCATAGGTAATAATAGTAATCAAGGTTATCGCAGTACTAATTAATTGTTTCATTTTTTTCATAAAAACTGGAATAATAGCTTGTGTTGGGATTATTAATTTTGATATGTATTGAGTTGCTTAAATCAGGTTCTTGTCAATTGCAATTTTAACCAAAGCAGCCGCATTGGTAACTTCCATTTTTCTAATTAGATTCCTTCTATGAGTTTCTACAGTCAATGGACTAATAAATAATTCCTCAGCGATTTGATTCGTAGTTTTACCATTCGCTATTAGAGTTAAGACATGCTTTTCGCGTCGGGTTAGTTTTGGTGGCGCATCCTTATCATCAGTAATAGAAGAAGCCAAAATATTCTGAATTTCACTTCCAAAATAAAAGTTTCCATTATGGATCTGAGTAATAGCATGAACCAATTCATCTGCAGTTGCATTTTTTAACAGATATCCTTTAACTCCATTTTTTATCATTTGATTGATAATACTAGGCTCATTATAAGTACTTAACCCTAGAGTTTTTGTCTCTGGATACTTTTCATGAATAATTTTACAAATCTCAACACCATTTATATCTGGTAAGTTTACGTCTAATAAAACAATATCTACGGGTTGATTGTTTAGAAACTCCAAAACGGCTTTCCCTGTAGTAAAAAAAGAAGTAATCTCAATACTCTCATATCCGTTTAATAATGTTTTAAGACCTTCAATAACCATCTGATGGTCATCAACTATTACTGTTCTTATTGATTCTTTTTTCATACTACGCATTGATTTGCACTGTAACTGTGGTCCCTTCATCTATTTTTGATTGTATTTCAAAAAAACCTTCTAAATAATCAACTCTTGTTTTTAGGTTATCTAATCCCATACCTTTTTTATCTTTAATAGAAGATGCATTAAAACCAACTCCATTATCCTCTACAATGATATCTATTTTCTCATTTTCGTGGATGTATTGAACCAAAACCTCTGAAGCCTTAGCATGTTTGATAGCATTATTAATCAATTCCTGGACTATCCTGTACATGGTAACTTGATTATGAATTGCAATTTTCTTATCATCTCCATAAAACTGAAGTGTGACTTGACTTTCATTACTATTCATATTAGTGCAATAGTCTCTTAGTGCAGCTTCTAAACCATATTTAATAAGTGTCTCTGGCATCAAGTTTCTGGCAATACCTCGTAACTCTGATAACGATTCCCGAATATCATTTTGTACATTACTTAATTCTTGTTTCGGATACGTTTTGAGATTGTCTTTATCCAATTTAGACAACTTCAAACTAATTGCAGATAATCTTCCTCCCAAACCATCATGAAGATCAATCGCCAATCGTTTTCGTTCTCTTTCCTGACCCTCTATCATAGCAGAAAAAATCTTCGCCTGCTGCTCATGTTTTAGTGCTACCATTTCTTCTGCATGTTTTCTATCAGCCAAACGGCTTTCTCTTGATTTATCCCTATATATTTGATATCCTACCAACAACACAAAAACCAAAGTAATAATTGCTATAATCATTAAATATCCTTCTGATCGCTTTTTTTCTAAATTAAAAGCGACTATGTTTTTTTCATTGGTTAATGCCAGAATCTCTTTTTCTTTTTTTTCTGATTGATATTGAAACTCTAATTGTTGAATCCTGTTTGATGTTTCCTGAATATCTAAGCTATCTAAAAGATGGATATATTGATTGAGATAATGATGAGCTTTTTTATAGTTTTTGATTTTTGATTCGTACCTAGCTAATCTATAATATGCTTTGGCACGACTTACATCATTGCCTGATTTTAATGACTCTTGCAAAAAATCCATCATATACTTTTTGCTCATTTTAAGATTTCCCAGTTGTTCGTATGTTTCAGCATATTTTATAAATAGTGAAGCATACTCAGATCTTATTTTATTGTTTTGTAATAATTCATATGATTTATCATACATTTCTATTGCTTCTTCATACCTTTTTACTCCACTTAAATAAAGCCCTAAATGTGAATAATATTTATAGTTATAAATTGACTTAGGAACTTTATCTAAGTAAAACTTCACCTTATCTAATGTTGTTTTCATAGTCGAAAGAGAATCCATCTCATATAGGCATAGAGAAAAACTAAGGCGATCAAATATAATATCGTCGGGATTATTAAGTGCCTCATATTGAGGTCCGCTTTTTTCAAAATATGTATATGCTTTATTAAATTGTGCAAAATTCATATACTTTATCCCTAAATTAGTATTTGCAATGGCTAAAAATAAAGTGTCTTTTATTTGTCTGGCAATAGGAATAGTCTTTTCTACATACGCAATCTCTTGTTCATTATCTCCTTGATATCCATATAAAACCCCAAGATTAAAATTGATCTTTGCCCATAATTGAAGGTACACTTTTGTAGAATCTTTTTTCAAAAGATGTTCTACTTCTTCTTGAGCATTAAAATAGTAATTCTTTGAATTTTCTATATCAAAATAACTTAAATAGCCATCGGCAATAGTCTTATAGGAAAGAGCCGTACCATATGAATAGCGTAGCTTTTTACTTAATCTCAATGCTTCATAGCCATATTGAAAAACACTCAAAGAATCTACACCTTCATTTGCTCTGGCCAGATTGCACATTAGTTTTATTCTAATCGTATCTGCTTTAGCGTCTTCTAATTTTTGCTTGAGCTCATTAACATCTAATATTTGCCCTGATCCTATATAAAAAAAAGACAAAAACAAAAGTAAAATGGAAAAGTGTAGTATCGGTTTCATGTGCTGATGCAACAAATTTGTATTTTGCTTCTACCAAGATATTAATTAAGACCTATATTACATCGAAAATTGTAAAATATACCTGAAAACCAGTAGATAAAAAATCGCTTTACTTTTATTGTAAAAAATTTCAATGATGACACAGCATTCTCCTTTTTTGAAGTATCAATGATTTTTAATTCTTTTCATATAAATATTTATCCCCATTACGGAAAACCATAAATAGTATTCCTATTTATTTCTGATTTTAGCCGAAGTATTTAAAATGTCAATGATGAACGACAATGAAACACTTGACGAGTATGAAAAACTTATACTCGACAAGCTAAAAATAGGGTTAACACAAGTCGATGTTTCTAATTATCTTAAAAAGAATCATATTGAACCTTATAGCTTAAGATCCATAGAACATAGAATAAATGCTCTTAAAAAAAGATTTGAAGCCAAAACATTAATTTCTCTTATTTATATTTTGGCGAAAAAAGATTACATCTAGGTTTTTCAAAAATAAGATCCCTATAAAAGTTTTGAATAGTAGTGCTTAGAACTTTAGCTTTCTTGTTATCTAATTCAAACCACGAAATTTCAAAAATCTTACTACCTATTTATATCGAATTAGTATAATGTTCATTACTTTGTGATCTGATTGTCAATGCTGCTTGTTCTGCAGTAATATCTCGCTGTGGATTTGCAAACAATTCATATCCAACCATAAATTTCTTTACCGTAGATGAGCGCAATAATGGTGGATAGAAGGACATATGCATATGCCATTCTTCATGATTTAATCCATCTGTAGGTGCCTGGTGAATTCCTGCCGAATAAGGAAATGATGTTTTAAAAATATTATCATATTTAATGGTCAATATTTTAATTATATCTGCAAAATCACGCACTTCTTCATCTGTTAACTGATCAATGGTTTCTACTTTTCTACGCGGAATAATCATCGTCTCATATGGCCAAATCGCCCAATACGGAACCAAAGCTACAAAATGTTCATTTTCTACCAGAATTCTTTCTTTTAACTCAAGTTCTTGTTCTAGATACGCTCCTAAAAGAGATTTTTTATGATCTTTCCAATAGTGTTCTTGTTGTTGAGTTTTTTTGATAATCTCTTCAGGAATTGATCTTTGTGCCCATATTTGGCCATGTGGATGTGGATTACTGCAGCCCATCACGGCTCCTTTATTCTCAAATATTTGAACATAGTTAATATCACTACGTTTTCCAAGCCCAATAAACTCCTCCTGCCAAAGTGCAATTACTTGCGCAATCTCTTCAACTTTCATAATTGGTAAGGTAAGTGCATGGTTTGGCGAAAAACAAACCACTTTACAAATACCACTTTCAGATTCTGCTTTTAATAATCCATCATCAAATTGTTCTTCAGGGACGTCTTGTAATAACGCTGCAAAATCATTAGTAAAAGAAAAAGGCGCAGTATATTCAGGATTTACATCTCCGCTTGCTCTTGTATTTCCTGGACATAAATAACAGTTCTCATCATAAGAGACTTGAGAAAACTTTGCTGGTTCTTCATTTTTTCCTTGCCAAGGTCTTTTGGTTCTATGCGGAGAAACCAAAATCCATTCTCCTGTCAGTATATTAAATCGTCTGTGTGGGTTATCGTTAAAATCTTGCATCATTATTCTTGTATTGAAGTTCCTTGACTTGGAACAGTTATAAAAGAGGTTAGTTCGATATCAAACTGCTCTTTATAGGCTTTTGTTACTAAATCAACATATTCATTTATATAATCCTTATGAATTAGGTTTATTGTACATCCTCCAAAACCACCACCCATCATTCTGGATCCGACAATTTCTGTCTTGTCTTTAGAAAAATCAACTAGAAAATCCAGTTCTTTACAACTTACTTCATACTGATGTTGCAACCCATTATGAGAGGCATACATAAGTTTTCCAAATCGTTGTAAATCTCCTTTTTCCAATGATTCTGAAGCTTGAAGTACCCTATCATTTTCTTCAATCACATAAGACGCTCTTTCATAATGCAGCGGAGATAGTTTCTCTTTAAATTCATCCAACATACTTTTTGTAACATCTCTAAGAGATTTTACATTACTATGTGATTCTGAAATCATTGCCACAGCTTCTTCACATTCTGCTCTTCTGGTATTATATTCACTTTCTGCAAGATTGTGAGAAACATTGGTATTCAGTAATAAAATTTTATATGGATCAAAATTACCATCAATTAACCTATATTCCTGAGTTTTACAATCCAAGAGGATTACTTTATGATCTTCACTCATGACAGAAGCAAACTGATCCATAATCCCGCATTTTGTTCCTACATAATTATGTTCTGCTCTTTGAGATAACTCTACTAATTTTATTTTAGGCAATTCTAGATCAAAAAGTTCATTAAGTCCATAAGCCAGTCCACATTCTAGTGCTGCAGAAGAGCTAATTCCTGCACCTATAGGTAACTCACTTTTAACAATACAATCAAAGCCTCTTATCTTATCCGTAAGTTTACTGAGTTCATTCATTACTCCTAGAATATAATTCTCCCATTCCTCATTACTAGGTTTCAATGTATTTAGGTCAAACTGGATTTTCTTCTTATACGTTTGACTATATACATTACACTGAGAATCTGTATTATTTTTTCTAAATGAAAAAATAATTTTTTTATCAATTGCTGTAGGTAAAACGAATCCATTGTTATAATCAGTGTGTTCACCAATGAAATTAATCCTACCAGGTGATAAAATTACCAGCTCTGCTTTAAAATTGGATATAAATCCTTCATGATCATTTTCCATTTCTTATATACTTTAGTCTTTTGGTAATATATGCCAATATTTACTTTTAAGGAAGCAAATATAATAAATGTACTTTTTACATTTATTATTATAGAACTATATTTTTTTGCTTACTTTGTGTTAAAAGTAAAATCTTTTTAAAAACTCAAGGCTTTGATATGGATATATATAACGAAAAAGACAAGTTCTATGTAGCAGTTGATTGCATTATTTTCGGATTTGATAATCAAAAATTAAAACTTCTCGTTTTTGATCGTCGTATTGACCCATTTAAAGATTCATTATCTCTAATCGGAAGTTTTGTAAAAATTGGAGAAAGTGTTTCTGATGCCGCCATTAGAATTCTCAAAGACTTTACCGGCTTGGAAAATGTCTACATGAAAGAATTAAAAACTTATGGGTCTGTAGACCGAGATCCTGGGTACAGATGTATTTCTGTCGCTCAATATGCTTTAATTCGTATCGACAATGCCATTAAAAAGATTGTAGAGGAGAAAGGAGCAAGATGGTATGAGATCGATAATATCCCAAATTTAATTCTGGATCACAATCAAATGAGTATTGATGCGTTAAAAAGAATTGAGGAAGTTGCCAGATATAAGCCCATTGGTTTTGAGCTATTGCCAAAGAAATTTACAATCCCTAAATTACAAACCCTTTATGAAGCTATTTATAGAAGAAAGTTTGATACCCGTAATTTTAGAAAAAAAATCCTTTCTTTTGACGTAATTATCAAATTAGATGAAAAAGATAGAACTACTTCTAAAAAAGGGGCTTATCTATACAAGTTTGATTATAAAAGATATAGGGAATTACAAGAATCAGGGTATAATTTTGAAATTTAATTTAAAATTATACCTATTTTAAAACATATAAAATAATATGCTGCCGTTATTAGAGAAGATTTACGACTTACAGGATATACATACTGTTTCTAAACATGAACAGATTGTTCTCGGAATAATCGAGGCCATAGATTCTGGAGTTCTTAAAGTAGGCGACAAACTCCCTTCTATAAACGAAATGGTAGCTGAAATAGGTTATGCTCGAAAAACATTTGTAAAAGCATATACCGAATTAAAGGAAAGAGGGTTAGTAGAATCCAAAAATCTCAAAGGATATTATATTATAAGTCAAGAGACCAAAGTTACTTTAAAGGTAGCACTGATTCTATTTGCATTTCACAGTTTTCAAGAAGAGTTTTATAATACTTTTAGAAAAGAACTTGGGAAAAAATACCATATCGATATCTTTTTCCACCATACTAATCTTACTCTTTTTAAAACCATAATGGATAACATTTCGCGTAAATATGGAATGTATGTTATAGCTCCAATACAAAATAAAGAAGTAATTCCTCTTCTAAAAAAAATTCCTTCAGATAGATTAGTGCTTATTGACCGTTACCTAAAAATGCCAAAAGAGTATTCATATATTGCACAGGAATTTGAAGAGGTTACATATAATAAACTAGTAGAACTTGCTCCTGTAATTAAAAAGTATGACAAGTTTGTACTTTTCTTTAAAGAAAATACCGATTTACCACCCGATATTTTATATGCGTTTAAACGTTTTATTAAGGAGTATAATATTAAGGGTAAAGTAGTAGAAAGTTATGAATCCAATATCGTAAAAAAAGGTACCGTATTCTTTTCTATTAGTGATACATACCTCTGGCAAGTACTAAAAGATGCTCGAAAAATGGAATATAGAATAGGCTCTGATATCGGGATCCTGGCACATGATGATAATATTGTAAAAGAAATTGCCTTTGGAGGAATAACAACAATCTCAACAGATTTTGAAATCATGGCCAAAAAAGCTGCTATTTTTGTCAAAGAAAGAAACCCTATACAAGAAATTATACCTACTTACCTAAGACAACGTAACTCATTATAAAGAATATTTATACTTTTTCCTCATTTTCTTCAAAACATTACTTTTTCGCTTCTGAATTCGAGAAAAACAAAGGGATTCTTGCAAAACCCCTAATAGTTTTCAAAACCAATTGTTTAAAAATCATATAATTTTAACATTTTAAATGTAGTATTCTTGGTTTTATTAACATCAAATTATAATTATGTGAAAAAAAATTTTATATTTGCATAGTAGCATAGTGTATCATAGCATATTAAACAATTACACTTTCTTGGCTTTTAATAAAAAAGAAATCAAAACTTTATCAATAAACACAAATCATATGAATCAAAAAACATTCACTAGTATTATGATGTTTTTATTTGGGCTTGTTATTTCAGTCTCTGCACAACAAACAGTTTCTGGTACAGTAACAGAGGCTCAGGGGCCTCTCCCTGGAGTAAACATCATAGTAAAGGGAACACAAAATGGAACTACGACAGATTTTGATGGTAAATACACCTTATCCAATGTAGCCGAAGATGCTACATTAACCTTTAGCTATCTAGGTTTTATCACTCAAGAAGTTCCTGTAAACGGACAATCTGTTATTGACGTAACATTACAAGAAGATGCTGCTGCTCTTGATGAAATCGTTGTTGTAGGATATGGTACACAATCTAAGAGAGATCTTACTGGTGCTATATCTCAAATTAAATCAGAAGATATCAATCAAGTTGTTACAGCAAATCCAACCTCGGCCTTACAAGGAAAACTTGCAGGAGTTCAGGTAGAAACTGCCGGGGGTGCTCCTGGTAGTCCTGCAAACGTTTTTGTACGTGGAGTAAGCTCTTTGACAAATTCCTTTCCTCTATATGTTGTTGACGGTGCCATTTCTGATAATATCAATTATTTAAATCCAAAAGATATTGTAAATCTGCAAGTATTAAAAGATGCGACATCTGCAGCCATATATGGTTCTCGTGCTGCAAATGGAGTTATTATTGTTACTACCAATCGAGGTAAACAAGACTCTTCTCCTACAGTAAATATTGATATACGAAGTGGAATTAATACGCAAGCCAAAACACTTGATTTACTTAACGGCTCCGAATATATCGCATTTCTTAATCAACGTAGAGTTAATGATGGGCTTGAAGGAAATATTCCTAATCCAGGAATCGACACAGATTTTCAAGATTTAAGCATAAACTCGGGTACAATTCAAGATTTTGGATTTAATATATCTGGTGGTGGCGAAAACTCAAAGTATTTTTTTAGTGCTAACTATTATGATGAAGAAGGATTATTAATAAGTGAAGAATTTAATCGTAAAAATGTACGTTTAAATAGTGAATTTAAAATTGGAAAGTTTAAAATTCAAGAATCTTTTGGATTTTCTGAAAACAGATTTACTCGTAATAATGCTTTTGGTAACCAAGGAGGTACCGTACCTATTAT
Source organism: Aquimarina algiphila (assembly GCF_007489275.1). Lineage (GTDB taxonomy): Bacteria > Bacteroidota > Bacteroidia > Flavobacteriales > Flavobacteriaceae > Aquimarina > Aquimarina algiphila. The sequence continues at coordinate 21,039 of NZ_VLNR01000054.1, read as the reverse complement.
TCGTCCTTTTGCTCCTGAAAATGAAGGTGGATTTGAGGCTATTAATGATCCAATTTTTGGAATTGGAGGGACAAATAAATTTGCTAACGCACAATTAGTAAATGATCAAAATACAGAACGTAATTTTCTAGGTAATTTAAATTTTTCATATGAAATTATCGAAGGACTTACTGCAAAGCTTAATGTAGGAACCGAATATACCAGTTTTTATAGAAATACCTTTCAACCCACATTTTTTCAAAGTAATATAGATAGTGAGACTAATGCTAACCCACTCAACGATCTTACAGAGGTAAGGGGAGAACGTTATGCTACAAATGTCGAACCTACTCTTAACTATAAAAAAGGTATTGGAGAACATAATTTTGATCTTCTTATAGGTGGTGCCCGTCAAGATATTACCACAAACACACTTGCTATTTATGCAGAAGGACTCCCTAGTAATAATATTACCAATATAGCTCAGTTTGCCGATAATATTATAAATTCTGGCGGAGGACGTTTTGATAATAAACTTTTCTCATTTTTTGGACGTGTAAACTACAATTACAAACAAAAATATTTATTCACTGCCATAGTACGACGTGATAAGACCTCTCTTTTTGCAGATGGATTTAATACAGGTACATTCCCTTCTTTCTCTGCCGGATGGGTTATTAGTGATGAAAATTTCTTTAATAAAGATGGACTCTTTAATTCACTCAAACTAAGAGCTGGATATGGAGAATTAGGATCTCAAAACGTAGATCCTTTTTCAAACCAATCTGTGGTAGAACCTAATTCTCCTACCACATTTGGTGGTTCTTCAGGACAAATCCCAGGATTTGCAATTACAAGTTTAGTCGATCCTACATTAAGTTTTGAGACATCAAAAACTATCAATTTTGGATTAGATACTTCATTATTAAATAATGACTTAAAATTAAGTTTTGACTATTTTAATAGAGATAATGAGGACGTGATTCAGGCCGTTGCTATTCCAGATTCTAATGGATCTGTAAATCCAGTATTTCAAAACGCTTCATCTATTAATAATAAAGGTTTTGAATTTGAAGCCTCCTATAGGTATGACAAAGGTGGTGATTTCACATTCAATGTAGGTGTTAATCTTTCTGCCATCCAAAACGAGTTAACAGACTCTCCAAATCCAATTGTAGGCCCCTCGTATAATGAAGAAGGATTAAGAGCAAATCGTTTTGAAGTTGGGCAACCTTTAGGATTTTTCTTTGGTTTCGAGACCGATGGCATTTATAATAGCCAGGCAGAAATAGATAATGATCCTTTCTTAGCTAATGACCCTGATAGAAGAGCTTTACTGCAACCAGGTGATTTCAGAAGGGTTGATATTAATAACGATGGCATCATAAATGATGAAGACCAGACCTCTTTAGGTGATCCAACACCAGATTTCACATATGGCATTAACTTTTCTGCAAATTATAAAAACTGGGATCTTGGAGCCTTCTTTAATGGAGTTCAAGGAAACGAAATTTATAATGTTACCAAATTCTTTGGATATTTCTTCTTAGACGATAACAAACTTGGAATTGTAAGAGATGCCTATACTCCTGCAAACCCAAATACAAATCTTCCTCGTGTAACTACTCAAGATACAGCTGGGAATCAACTCCCATCAGATTTCTTTGTAGAAGACGGTTCTTTTTTCCGTCTTAAGACACTCGAAATAGGATATAGTTTTAATGATTTCATAGGAAAAGAATGGATCTCTAATGCTAGAGTATTTGCAAATATTCAGAATGTATTTACTATTACAAATTATTCTGGATATGACCCCGAAATAGGATCTAACAATAGTGGATTAGGAACTAATCGCGGTTTCTTTGGTTTTACGCCATTAACTAATGCTGATTCTGTTTTTGACAGGGGGCTAGATGTAAGAGCACAACCAAGACCTCGTACCTTTGTAATTGGGATACAAATGTCATTTTAAAAACAAAAAAGAATACAATATGAAAACTATTAAAAAATTATTCCCTTTTATAATGTTATTACTTTTTGTAGTAATTTATTATAGCTGTAATGAAGAAGACCTTAACATTTCAAATCCAAATAACGTAGCAGAACCAGCATTTTTTCAAACAGAAAATGACTTTAAACTTGCAGTAAATGGAATGTACCATTCAATAACTGCAGTATTATTTTGGGGGCGAGTTATCCATACAGGCGCAATGCTACGTTCAGACGCATATAATGTAATCCCATTTCAACAAAATACGACCATGTCTACATTAGAAGGACAGCCAGGTATTTCAAGGTGGGCAGTAGACTTATATCCTCAATTATACCAATCTATATCCAGGGCCAATAGAATTATAGAAGAAGATGCAGAAAATGGTGTGCTATCCGGAGAAGTTCAAAATCAAATTTTAGGACAAGCACATTTTCAACGTGCATTTTGCAATTGGTATTTGTTAAATCTTTTTGGAACGGCACCACTTGTTATGCAAACACCTGACCCTCAAAACCCAGAAGAATTCTTTCCTTCTAATGCAACGGCAGAAATGTATCATGAAGCAATTATTGCAGACCTTACTGAAGCGATAAATAGACTTCCACAATCTTGGGGAGCAGAAGATATAGGACGTCCCACCAGAGGATCAGCTCTTGCATTACGAGGAAAAACCTATTTATACATGGAAGATTGGGTAAATGCAATTACAGACTTTACAGAAGTAACTACATTAGGCTATTCTTTACTACCTTCTGAAAATTATGGAGATAACTTTTCATCTGATCCTTCTATGGAAAATAATTCAGAATCTGTGTATGAACTTCAATATGTAGGACAAGATAATTTTGTTTGGGGAGCAGATTCACCACTTACAGGATCTCAATCCAACTGGCATATTGATTATTCTCCTCCACATGTAAGTTTAGATCAAGGACATGTAATAAATCCACATATTCTTCAAGTTTTTGAAGATAATGGAGATGTTATAAGAAGAAATAGAACTATTGCTTTTGATTACCCAGGAGCAACCGGATATGGAGGAGCTCCATTTACAGAAGACTTTGCTCCAAGCATTGAAATCGCAGAAAATCTTGGCGTTCCAGCACTATTTTCTAGAAAATATGCAGGTTTAGATGAAAACTTGTCTAGCGCAGAAATTCCTGGTTTTGGGCATACCTTAGGAACCAATTGGAGAATTATACGGTATTCTGATGTATTATTAATGTTAGCCGAAGCTCTTAATGAAAATATGGCTACCGCAGAAGCTATTCCTTATATCAACCAGGTTAGAGAAAGGGCTCAAATTGCTCCTTTGGCACTTACCCTAAGTAAGGCAGAAGTTGAACAAGCTATAATCGATGAACGTATTATGGAATTAACAGGTGAAGGGCATCGTTTCTTTGATCTGGTACGTTGGGAGCTCGCTGATGATGTATTGGGACCAGGTTCTACTATTGCAGGAGGACGTCATCCAAAATCTCTGGCAGGACCCGCAGCTGTATTCACCACAGGGCAAGATGAATATTTATGGATTCCGTTAACAGAATTGCAAGCAAATCCAAATTTAAAACCAAATCCTGGATACTAAAATATAAACATATAGCATTATTTTGATTGTTTGTTTGTAATTGTATTTTGTTTTAGTCACCAAGCAAATCTCACCGATTTGCTTGGTTATTAAAACATGTTAACCTCAATATTTTTGAAAAAAATATTCTATCATATCATAGTCATCATACTATTATCTAATTGTAAAAATCAGAGCAAAGAAAAGCATCTATTTACTTTTGTTCCAGCCTCTATTTCTAATATACATTTTGAAAATACGATAATAGAAAATAATGAAATCAATGTTATCGATTTTCAGTATTGCTACAACGGTGGCGGAGTTGGAATTGGAGATTTCAATAATGATGGATTGCCAGATATTGTTTTCACAGGAAATCAAGTTTCAAGTAAAATTTATCTTAATCTAGGTAAAATGAAATTTAAAGACATCTCGATTATATCAAATTTCAAAACTAATACCTGGATCACTGGTGTAAGTATTGTCGATATAAATGTAGACGGGTTTGACGATATATACCTAAATGTAGGTGGACCTGATTGTCAGAATGACTGCAAAAATCAATTATTTATAAATAATGGAATCAATGAATCTGGTGTTCCAACCTTTACAGAAAAAGCGGCAATTTACGGATTAGACGACGGAAACTATAGTCAACAAACTGTATTCTTTGACTACGATTTGGATGGAGATCTTGACGCTTACATTGTTCATAATGGAAATACTACAAGAGATAGAAATATCCCTTTACCAAAAAAATACTTCCCAAATCATTTAGCAGATTATTTATTAGAAAACAAAACCAGAAAAAGTGACCAACAAATATATTTCACCAATGTATCTGACAGCTTAGGAATTACCCATAAAGGTTTTGGTTTGGGCATCGCCATAAACGATCTCAATAATGATAATCTACCTGATATTTATGTAAGTAATGATTTTATTACAAATGATCTGATGTATATAAATAGAGGCTTGGATTCAAACGGAGTTCACTTAGGTTTTGACGAAATGAATGATCAAATTGTATCCAAACAGACCTATAATGCCATGGGAGTAGATGTAACAGATATGAATAATGATCAGTTACCCGACATTATGGTTGTAGATATGTTGCCCAATGATTATGAAAGGCAAAAAAAAATGCTGGGGCTTAGCAATTATGATAAATATTTACTCTCACAACGAAATAAATATACTCCTCAATATATACATAATACATTGCAGATTCACAATGGTCTGATTGATGGAGAAGTCTTACCTGCATCAGAAATTGGATATGCCGCTGGCATTGCAAGTACTGATTGGAGTTGGACTCCACTTGCTGCAGATTATAACAATGATGGAGAAAAAGACCTTTACATTACCAATGGATATGTAAAAGATATTACAGATCTTGATTTTGTAAATTACTCTGGTCAAAATAATATTTTTGGAACACCAGAAACCCGAAAAGAAAAATTCAAAAGTTTTGTCGATCAACTCCCAGGGATACACCTCCCTAATGTGATGTATCAGAATAAAGGGAATACTCAGTTTCAGGATGTATCTTCACAATGGTTTAAAGAAAAAAACTCTTTTTCAAATGGCGCGTCCTATGCTGATCTAGATAAAGATGGTGATCTGGATTTAATTATCAATAATATCAATAGCCCTGCATTTATTCTGGAAAATCATACTTCAGAAAAGGAACAAAACTACCTGCGTGTGCAACTAGAGGGAACTCCAAAAAACAAAAAAGCAATTGGAGCAAAAGTCATTGTTTGGGAAAAAGAAAAAAGTCAAATTCAGTACCAATCTGTTGTAAAAGGATACTTGTCTTCTGTAGAACCTATTATACATTTTGGTTTTACATCGGATCATATCGACTCCCTAAAGGTCATTTGGCCTAACGGAACCGTTTCCTTAAAAAGAAATATCAAAACTAACCAGGTGATAACAATGACCCAACATTCAGCTGAAAAAGAAACTAAAACAAAAGAACCTAAAAAATTATTTGAAAAAGAAAAACAAATACTCACCTATACACATCAGGAAAACATTTTAAACGACTATGTGTATCAATCTTTACTACCTCATCAGTTTAATGCAAATGGCCCTTGTATAATTACCGCAGATATTGACAATAAAACTGGAGATGAAATTTTTATTGGCGGCAGCAAAAGTAAGCCTGGACAACTTTTTGCCGAAAATAATGAGGGGATATATCTCCCTGTTCAGGAATTCGAATCTAAATATGAAGATACTGCAGCTTTATTTTTAGATATCGATAATGATGGTGATGACGACATATACATTGGTAGTGGAGGTACCGATGCTGGTGTTGATACAAATTTATTACAAGATCGCATATATTATAATAATGGAGAAGGAAACTATACTGTCTCAGAAGATCAAATTCTTCCACAAATTAACACCAACACATCTTGTGTAGTAGCCAATGATTTTGACAACGATGGATATCCTGATATTTTTGTAGGAGGAGGTGTACTTCCCGGGAGATATCCAGAATCTACACCTAGTTATATCTTAAAGAATAATAGTGGTACACTATCAATTGATAAAAACATCTCCTTTTCTCATCAGGGAATTGTAACCGATGCTATATGGTCAGATATTACAGATAACACCGCAAAAGAACTCATTGTAGTCGGTCATTGGATGCCTATAACAGTGTATAACATAAAAAAAGATAAAGCAGAAAAAATTCCCATACAATGGCAAACTCCCGATGGCAAAATTATTAAAATGTCAGGTTGGTGGAATACCATAACATCTGCCGATTTTGATAATGACGGAGATATGGATATTCTAGCAGGTAACCAAGGGCTTAATGGGTTTATTAAACCAGTTTTTGATCAACCTGTTTACGTCTATAAAGACGATTTTGATGGTAATGGAAGTATTGATCCCATCCTTGCTCAGTATTTCAAAACTACGTCAGGAATTTCTTTAAAACCCATCCATACTCGAGATGATATTATGAAGCAACTCGTACTTCTCAAAAAGAAATATGGTACTTATGATGAGTTTGCACAGGCTTCTTTTCAGGAATTATTAGACATCACGAATCTTGAAGAACAGACACTGAGCGCCGATATTTTTGAATCAATCTATGCAGAAAATATTGGAAATAACACTTTTGTTGTTCATCATTTACCTACTATTTGCCAAAGGTCTCCAATCAATGATTTTCTTGTTGATGATTTTAACACCGATGGGTTTAAAGATGTATTGATTGTAGGAAATAATTATTCTGCAGAAGCCAATTATGGAAGGCATGATGCCATGATCGGGATGTACCTTCAAGGGTCAAAAAATGGTTTTATCCCTATCAAAAATCAGGAAAGTGGATTCCTGGTTCCCAAACAGTCTAATCATATCATTTCTATTAAGAATAAGAATAAAATTCCACTTGTGATTGCTACACAAAATAATGATAGCATTAGAGTTTTTAAAATTAAAAATGAAGAAAATGGTGTTTTAGCAAATCGATAAGGTTGCTAAAATATAATGAACAAAATTTTACTTAATGAATGACGTAATTACTCACAATATAGAGGTAACTGGAGAAACTGAAGCTTTTAAAGTATCAATTGCTTTAAATTCTGAAAATGATGGAGTTTCTATATATACTATTAATTTTTCTGCAGATTCAGATTTTGAGCCCCATCCTATTACTTTACGATGGAAAATCCCTGCCATTAATATTAAAGGAGTCTGGAAACCCACCACAGATTTTGCAAAAAGAATTATGGATGACTGGGAACTGGATCATATGGAATCTAGAATCTCTGTTGATTCTCCTATTATTTCTCTTTTTAGCCATAAGGATACCAATGTACATACTTTTGCTTGTTCTGACGCCATACATACAACAGAACTCAATGCTTTGTATAGAGAAGAAGATAATTTTATCTATTGTCACATTTCATTTTTCACAGAAAGGCATCATAAAATAAAAAACTATCAGGCGCAATTACGAATTGACACACAAGAACAACATTTTTCTGAATCACTGATGAATGTTGGGCATTGGTGGAGTACTTTTGAAAATTTAAAACCTATCAAAACCCCTAACCTTGCAAAAGTACCAGTATATTCTACATGGTATCAATTTCATCAAAAATTAGACACTCAAATATTAATAGAAGAATGTAAAATTGCATCTGAATTAGGGTATGAATTAATAATTCTGGATGATGGCTGGCAAACCATTGATGAAAACAGGGGTTATGATTTTACTGGAGACTGGCAGCCTGAAAGAATTCCTGAAATGTCAGATTTTGTTGCCAACATTCATAAAACAGGAATGAAAATCGCGCTATGGTATTCTGTCCCTTTTTGTGGTAAAAAATCCAAAGCGTATCAAAAATTTAAAGGTAAATTTCTTACCGAAGAACACCGATGGGCTCCTGTATTTGATCCTAGATATCCAGAAGTAAGAGAGCATCTTATTCATTTATACACCAGTGCACTTAATGATTGGAATATTGATGGCTTTAAACTCGATTTTATAGATGAATTTAAAGTATATCCCACCACCGTTTTAACCAAAGAAAATGGGAGAGATTATTCATCGGTTAACCTGGCAGTAGATCGTTTAATGACAGATATTATGGCGTCATTACATGCTATAAAACCAGAAGTAGTTATAGAGTTTAGACAAAAATATACTGGACCAGCTATGCGTAAATACGGTAACATGTTTAGAGCATTTGACTGCCCGGGAGACTCTGCAATGAACCGAGTTCGTATTACAGATATCAAAATGTTATGTGGAAAAACTGCAGTGCATAGCGATATGTTTACATATCATCATGATGAACCCACAGAGATTAAAGCCTTACAAGTAGTGAATACACTTTTTGGTGTCCCTCAACTTTCTGTGCTTTTAAAAGAGGCGACAGAAGATGAATTATCAATGATTCGTTTTTATACTCAGTATTGGAAAGCAAATGCAGATACACTTTTAAACGGAGTTTTTACGCCTCAAAAACCATTGGCTAATTATCCAATACTTACATCTAGTACTGAAGAACTAACGATTATCGGGTTGTTTGATAATTATGTTATAGATTTTGAAGAAAAATCGAATCGAATTGATATTATCAATGGACAAACTACTCCTAACATTGTTTTAAGTAGTACTAAAAATTTTGGATCCTATCATTGTATCATATATGACTGTTTAGGGCAAAAAATAAAAGAATATAATTTAATGATTCTTATAGGAGTTGTACAAATAAAAGTTCCTGTTTGTGGATTAGTAAGATTAGAAAAAAACAATGAGATTTAGTTTAACCATACTGATATCTCCAGGATACATTTGACAAATAATTGTATCTTTTAAAAAATATAGTAAGCATCTTTCTTTAGTTTAACTTTTAACATATACTATTTCATGGGAATACTTTCATTTATCGCATTTACTCTGGCTGTAGCAGTATACGCCTGGTGGAAAACTAAAGGAACTGATGAAAAATCTGCTGATGGTTACTATTTAGGTGGTCGAAGCTTAGGTGCTATCACCATAGCTGGTTCCTTACTTCTGACTAATCTTTCTGCAGAGCAAATAGTAGGACTTAATGGCCAAGCTTTTTCAGAAGGTATTCTTGTAATGGCCTGGGAAACTTTGGCTGCTATTGCCATGATCATCACTGCAGTATGGTTACTACCAAGTTATATGAAAGGAGGAATTACCACTATCCCAGAATATGTAGAAAAACGATTTGACCATCAGACCAAAGCTATTCTTACTGCACTATTTTTAAGTGGGTATGCTTTGGTATTGTTACCTTCTGTATTATACTCTGGTTCTTTAGCGTTTAGTACAATGTTCGACTTGCCAAGTTTAATGGGAATTTCGCAACGTGCTACCATATGGATTTGTGTGTGGACTATAGGTTTAATAGGAATGGTATATGCCATCTTTGGAGGATTAAAAGCCGTTGCCGTATCAGATTTGGTTAACGCAATAGGATTACTCACAGGAGGGTTATTAATTCCTTTTTTTGGATTAATGATGGTTGGAGATGGCTCTGTAATCGATGGTATTAATGCGCTCTGGGAAAATAATCCTGATAAATTTGAAGTACAAGGAGGCCCCACTGCATCAATTCCTTTTGGAACAATTTTTACGGGAATGATGCTTGTACAAATGTTTTATTGGGGAACCAATCAAGCTATTTTACAACGTGTTTTTGGCGCAAGAACTCTTAAAGAAGGACAAAAAGGGATGATTTTGGCCGCATTGATTAAGTTTTTAATCCCAATCATTGTAGTTCTTCCAGGTATTATTGCCTGGCATCTGTTTGATGGTAATTTAGCAAACCCTGATGAAGCATATCCTTCATTAGTGCGTAAAGTATTGCCTCCAGCTTTTGTAGGGTTCTTTGCTGCTGTACTTTTTGGAGCTGTTTTAAGTTCATTTAACAGTGTATTAAATAGTAGCGCTACTCTTTTTGGTTTTGATCTTTACAAACAATATTTTAAGAAGAATGCCAATGAGCTTCAGGCTGTAAAAGCCGGGAAGATTTTTGGAGTTATCGTAGGTGTTTTTGGAATGCTACTCGCCCCATTTATCCTTGACGCTCCAGATGGATTATTTGCAAGAATCCAAGAATTTAGCGGCTTTTATAGTATTCCTATTTTAACGGTTATCGTAATAGGTTTCTTTACGAAACGTGTCCCTCCGATTGCGGCAAAAATAGGAGTATTGTCAGGTTCTGCATTATATCTAATTAGTCAATTCGCAATTAAACCTATACTGGTCAAAAATGCATTAGCAAATGCAGCTGTCAATGGCATTACAGACGAGTCGGCTTTAAGCCTCATAGAAGCAGAAGCATACCCTCACTTTTTACATGTGATGGCTATCTTATTTGTCTTAAATATTGGTATCATGCTCATCATTGGAAAACTATACCCTAGAGAAACAGATTATGTACAGAAAATAACAGAAGACGTGGATGTTACTCCATGGAAATATGCTTTTATAACCGGTGCTGCGATTACCGTACTTGTAATAAGCACCTATCTTATCTTTTAATTCAAAAACTTACTATACTATTGATTTTTAAGTTCTATTGCTTATCCCTAACTTTACGTCCGAATTGTAATACAACTTAACCTCAGAAAAAGAATGAAGAAGGGATTTTTAATTGACATGGATGGTGTCATTTATAATGGAAACGAACTTATAAAAGGAGCAGATGTCTTTATCAAAACATTACAGGATAGAGAAATACCGTTTCTATTTATGACAAACAATAGTCAACGATCACCGATAGACGCGGTAAATAAACTACTGGGTATGGGAATCTCGATTAAAGAAGAAAATGTGTATACCAGTGCTATGGCCACTGCTTGGTTTTTGAGTTTTATGAAACCTAATGGTACTGCTTATATTTTGGGTGAAGGCGGGTTAATTACAAGTCTGCATGAAAACGGATATTCTCTGGTAACTTCAGATCCGGATTATGTAGTTGTTGGAGAAGGTCGTAATTTCACTTTGGAAATGGCTAATAATGCTGTAGACATGATTTTATCCGGCGCTAGGCTCATTGCTACAAATCTAGATCCATCTCCAAAGAAAAAAGGATGGTCCAACCTGGGAATTAAGTCTATCGTATCTATGATAGAAGAAGCTACTGGTAAACAAGCATTTAGTGTTGGAAAACCAAGCCCTGTAATGATGAGAGCTGCAAGAAAAAAATTAGGGTTAACTACCGATGAAACTATTGTGATTGGAGATACTATGGATACTGATATCTTAGGATCAATACAAATGGGGTATAATACTATATTAACACTATCCGGAGTTTCTAAAAAGAAGGATCTTGTAAATTATGCTTTTACGCCTGATATGATTATTGAATCTTTGGCAGAACTTGATGTCGATGAAGCGATACAAAAGTTTACTAAATAATTAAATACAGTAGAATTTGTTAATAGATATAAAAATGCCCCAAGTTTTTTGGGGCATTTTCCATCTTATAAAACTATTATTAGCCTTAACTACTCAAAAGTATATCTGGTTCTTACTACTTGCGTTACTCTAAAATACCCATTAGCATAGTTCTCCCGGTTATCCAGATTAATACAATTTCCTTTTAAAGCAACAGGAGTTGCACTAAAAAGACCTACTCCTTCTGATTGTTCTATGAGTATAGTTATGTAGTTATAGTATGCTTCAGAAATACCATATAAATCAATATCTACAACATCTCCTGAAGTAAATTCTTCGGTATTGGTATCCTCATCTTCTTCCTTTTCATAATACCAACTAATTTCTCTTCCATTTGTAAATTCATCATCAAAATCTTCGAACTCTGCTAAAAGATCTCCTTCTTCTTTGAATCTAAAAAGATAAAAATTATCCTCATCAGCGGGGTCATCAAAAAATATATTCACTTCCAGAATCTCATCATCAAAACCATTTTCTGTGGACTGAGTAACCTCTTTGATATCTACTACTGGCATCAGTGTTTCTGTAGCGGTGTAGTTTTCACCATTATACACGACTTCTAAAGTATAGGATTGATTAAGTATAGGCACAAAATCTGTAGTGGTATACTCTCCATTATTTTGATCTGCAAAAATAAACTCGGCCCCATTTGTATCATTAGTGACTTTTACAGAAGCACCGGTAACACCAGTATCTGAGTTTGTATCAAAAAATGGAGTGGAGGTACTTAATTTTATAGTTTGATTATTTCCTGCAGTTCCCTTTTCCCAATCCAATGAAGCTTCGATAGTGAGTCTGGTGGGTGCTGTCTGTACGTCTACATCTATTACATCTTCACAGGATGTAAAGACGATAGCAAACAATGCTATTATGATTGTTAAATATGCTTTCATCTGTTTATCTTTTATCGTTTTTTTAGTCTTAAATACAATCTGCAAATACTTATTTTGGTTTGTATAATACCTGTATTTCATCACATTAAAATTTAAAGTTATACGTTATCGAAGGTACTATCCCAAAAATCGCTGTTCTTGTTGCTTCATTTGCTCCTGTTTCAACATTTTGACCAAAAGAGATTGAAGCTGCATTTTTCTGATTGTATACATTATAAATCCCAAAGACCCATTCTCCTTTCCATCTTTTATTGGGTTTTCTATTCGGTCTATATGTTGCAGAAATATCTAGTCTATGATATGCTGGTAAGCGATCAGAATTTCGATCAGCATAAGTAGCTATAGATAATCCTTCATATTCGAATTGACCATTAGGGTAGGTAACTGGTCTTCCGGTTTGAAAAACCAGATTGGTTCCAAAAGTCCACTTATCATTTAACTTATATGATCCGGTAAGTGAAACATCATGTGTTCTATCAAATGCAGTATTATACCAATCTCCATTATTGATACCAGGTCCACCAGCATTATCTCCAAGCGTTCGTTGCTCTGATTTTGATACTGTATATGCAAGCCATCCTGTGAAGTTACCTTCGTTTTTACGAAATAGTAACTCTAATCCGTAAGCTCTGGATTCTCCATTCAAAATTTCGGTTTCAATAGTATTATTTCCTATCAAATCAGAGCCATCTATATAATCGATTCTATTATCTGTAGTTTTATAATATGCTTCTACCTCCAAAGAATACATTTTATCTTTAAAATTTCTAAAATACCCTAATGCATATTGATCTGATAATTGAGGTTTTATATATTTTCCACTAGGAGTCCATACATCCAAAGGAGTAATCGCAGTTGTATTCGATAGCAAATGAATGTATTGAGCAACCCTAGAGTAGCCCATTTTTACAGAGGAGTACTCATTTAATTGATATGCCAAAGAGGCTCTAGGTTCAAAATTACCAAAGCTTTTGATGCTTTCGCTTTTCTTAAAATCAGTTTCTCCTATTTCGGTCCCTCTTTCATATATTCCTAAAGCGGTATTATATACAACAGGTTGATTATTTGCATAGTCTACCAGTGCTTGCCCTCCTAATCTACTAAAAGCACTATATCTAACACCATATTGTACAGAGAGTTTATCACTGATTTTGTGTTCTGCATTTACATATACTCCACTCTCAACAGCTCTTTTCTGATCTAATGTTAACGGATTCACTGACGAACTTTCAGATGTTGGTTCTACTTGTCCCGGATCAAAGTCGTAATAGATACCACTTACTCCAAAATCTAATTTAAATTTATCACTTGCGTAGTACTTAAGGTCATACTTTGCATTATAATTATTAATCGAAGAAATCCATTCGAATTGTTCTATAGCAATATCTAAATCATAATCATACTTACTATAAATAAGGGATAAGTTTGAAAATAATTTATCATTAAAAATATGATTCCATCTTAAGTTTCCCGAAACGTTTCCGTAGCTGGTTTTGAAATTATTTCCAAATTTGAAGGTATCTCTACCATAATATCCAGACAGGTATAGTTTATTGTTTTCGCTTATACTATAATTGGTTTTAAGATTTACATCATAAAACCCTACTGTATTTTTCTCTCCAGCTGCTTTTAAGATTAAATCTAAATACGAACCTCTACCTGCTACAAGAAAAGAACCTTTGTCATTAAACATCGGGCCTTCGGCAGCAATTCGACTAGAAATTACTCCTATTCCGCCAGTAAGAGCAAAGTTCTTGTTGTTTCCATCTTTTTGACGAACATCCAAAACAGAAGAGGTTCTACCTCCAAAACGAGCAGGAATCCCTCCTTTATATAATTTAATATCTTTAATTGCATCTGCATTAAAAATCGAAAAGAACCCTAATAAATGAGAAGTATTATAAATTATAGCCTCATCAAGTAATACCAAATTTTGATCTGCCGCACCGCCTCTTACATGAAATCCACTAGATCCTTCCCCATTATTAGTCACTCCGGGAAGCATCTGAATAGATTTTACAATATCAACTTCTCCTAATACCACAGGCATTTGTTTTACCGTCTTAATATTAAGTTTGGAGACACTCATTTCTGGTTTTCTGAGGCTTACACGCTCTGATTCTTCACTTTTGATGATAACCTCATCTAATTGCGTAGAAGATTCTGTAACCTCAAAATTTACTTTTTGATTTTTATCCAGTATAATTTCTTTACTCATATCTGTATATCCAACATAAGAAACAACCAATGTATAGTTTCCTTTTGGAGCTGTAATCGAGTAAAAACCATATTCATTGGTAATTACACCAATTGAGGTTCCTTTAAAAAAAACAGAGGCACCAAAAAGTGTTTCTCCATTATTAATATCCTTAATTGTACCACTTAAACTGTAACTCTCTTGAGCATTCACAACTGTTGTATTTGCCAAAAGCATCGTAAGGCAACACATCATGAGGATGTAGGTCCTTGTTCTTTGATTTTTAAATTTGGAATTTCGAAGCATGTTCATTTGTTTTTACACTGTTTTAATTGATGAGATTCAATTTTTTTCTACAAATTGATAATTGAACCTTTTGGTAGTTTTTATACATCCATGGACAATTGAAAAAACAAAGGGTTGCTTCTTTAACAAATATTTATTCTAATCTTTTCTATTTTATTGGCACCGCCAAAGGGTATAATACCCCGAGGCTTGCCTCGAAATTAAAATTCAGTTCCATACGAATGCCCTGTGGGTTTACCCCGAGGATTATTTACTCAAAAAAAACCATAAAAAAAGGGGAGCTAAATAGCTCCCCTTTTTAGTAACTAACTCTTTTTTATTATTGTTTAAGAACTTTGGTTCTCGAAATAACTTTGTTAGCATTCATTACATTTAAAATATAATATCCAGAAGGTAAATCATTAATATTTATTGAGTTTTGACCCTCTTTTAGTTGTATCTCTTTCTGTAATAGTCCGATTGAATTAAAAATTGTAATCTTAGATCCATTAGATACTCCAGATATATTAACTATATCTATTACAGGGTTTGGAAAAACACTAATTCCATTTTTCTTTTTGCTAGCTAAACTTTGCAGTTTTGCTCCTTCATAGGTAATTACCAATTGTGGAGGAGTATTAGATGCATTCTCTTTTGATGCAAATGCAAAATCATTTCCTGAAGTTACATTAAGCACTAATGATAATGCATCTCCAGATATTGCCCCTTCATTAAGAGGTATTGTTTTTACATTACCTAATCCATAAGTAGAGTTTAGATTCCCTAATACAACTCCTGCAGATGGCTTATTAGTATTGGATAAATTCGCCTCTGTCCAGGTATTAGAACTTCCTTTATGTATATTAAGATTACCATTACCCGAATCAGAATTTACTTTAAATTTTAATTCTGCCTTAGTTATAGCACCGTTAATAGATGAAAGGTCAAACATCAAATATCCTGTTCTCTTATTTTGTTCTATTCTAACCAATCCATTGTTATATCTTGTTGTTCCTTGTAAATACGCATCATGAATTGGTGATAACGTAATCGTTTGCTCTACAGGCGCTGCTATTTTGGTGGTCATGACTTTATCTATATTAAATAAATATCCAGATCCTCCTTTAAATGTCAATCTTATGGTTTTTTCTCCTGTAGAAAGTAAAACATTTACAGAATACTTTTTGTAATCATGCCATTGACTATTAACCGGTATATCTACAGAACCAACCACTGTTCCTGCTTCTACAATATCTATTGTTCCACCAACACCAGCACTTGATGCAAAAATATCTACAGTATATTCTCCACTAGATTGCACATTTGCATTATACTCTACATAATCGTTATTTTTAATAAACCCTAAATTTTTACCTGTCGTTCCAGGAGTGTTTTCTATTTTTACACCTCCTGACTTCGCGCTAAAACTTTCTGCTTCAAAATTTCCTGGAATATCAACAGTACTTGCCGGAGGCATCGTATTATCCTCTATTTCGATAATAACACTCGCCGAAGTAGTTGAAGCTCCTTTATCATCTGTTGCTTTTGCGGTGACGTTGTAAGATCCTATATTAGGAATTGTTGTTGTAATCTCATAAGGAGCTGTTGTATCTTCACCAACCTTGTTCGTTCCTATATAAAACTCAACCTTAGCTACTGTACCATCACTATCAGATGCATTTGCGCTAAGTGTAATGGTTTCTTCTTTACCAAAAGTTGTTCCGCTCGCTGGAGATGTCATCCCTACTTGTGGCTTAGCATTTTCTGATCCGGTGTTACAATCTACCAAAACTTCTGCTGGGCCATTACCTGTAGGTTTTGTATAAGTTTTAGACAATACAAACTTATCCATTTCAAATCCGTCTTCTCTTAAAGAAAATGAGATTGTATGCACTCCGGCAGATGGAATATCCAAATAGATTTTACGTTCTTCGCCACAGTGATTTGCTGCTGTACGTTGTTTACTTTCCCAAGTCCATTGATTTTTACCATTACACCACTGCATTCTATTTCCTGATGCAGGCCATGTACCATTAAGACCAACGTGTACTCCGTTATCTTCTGTACCAGTAGAATGAGCACGAACCCAAACAAAATATCTACCAGCACTTGTAAACTTCACTTTGTAATTTACAATGGTAAGTTGACCAGCCACATTGCTAAAGTTTTCACCAGCAATTAATGGATCACCATGTGTAACTCTTGTATCAGGTAAAATTTCTAAGTATCCACCACTACTAGCTCCACTAGCATGATTTGGATCAGGATCTGGGGTTGGAGTTCCTGTTGTACTACCTTCAAGAACATACCATTTTCTTTTACCTGTTTTTTCCTGGCTTGCAAAATGTTCTGCTTCTACAGCTACTACTCCGTTTTTCTCTAAAGCAACACAACCTTCTCCTCCGTCGGTATCTCCACCTCCGTCAGTACCTCCGCCCCCCTGGCAAATGAAATCGAGTGCTGTCCATCTACCACGAGAAAACGCTGTACCGTTTCCTTCAGGAATATTACCATTAGTATGCGAATTAAATTCTACTCTAATTTTCGCTCCTTTTTTAACTTCAATATCTTTAAAAGTAGTTCCTGATTCAGCATAATCTGTTGTAGTGGTAGGATTTTTAAATTCCCCTACTCTTACACCATCTACAGAAATTCTATAGGTAGATTCTCCATCAATCTCTGTAAGCGTTGTTAATTTGATATCATATTTACCTGTTTCACCATCAAAAGTTGATTCTGCAGCAGCGAACTTATCTTTATATTGTGAAGCATCTATTGCTACTGCATTTCTTACATTGTCTTTATATGCAGGAGAAAAACCAGTTACTGATAGTGTTGGAAAATCTGAAATTGACTTCATAGCAACCGTTCCACAATTTCCGCTTCCACCTGCATCTTCGCAATCAAGTTCGAAAATAAGTTTTGGCGCTGTTGCTCCTTCTTTAGAATAAAAAGATACATCGTTACCACCAGTTTGTTTTACAATCAAAGAAACAGTTTCACCAGGAGCGATTCCTGATAAATCCCATTGGTAAGATTGACCTACACTATATGTAGTATTAAGAGATCCTATTTTAGTTCCTTCAGCCGGTTTATTACTGTTAGAAAGGTTACCTTCTGTCCAGTTATTAGAACTCCCTTTAAAAATTTCTATTAGTCCATTACCATTATCTGTAGATACGGTAAGTTCTAATTTTACTCCGGTAACTTTTTCTGTAGTTGAAGGTGCCGTAAATTTAATATAAGAAACTCTATTTCCACTTTCTACTCTAAGATCTGCAGTATTAAATCTAGTGCTTCCTTGTAAATAAGCATCCTGAGACGATGTAGTTGTTTTTGTGTTGTCACAAGTGCCTCCACCACCGTTTCCATTTCCATCTTTACTAGTAATTAGTGCTACCCAGTCATTATTATCAGGAGCAACCAAATTACTTCCTAAGGTTGTTTTAGCAGTTAGGTTACCTCCACTACGTGGGTTATACCACTGTACATCATATTTATTATTTCCTGCGGGTAAGCTTAATCCTGTAGACCCACCATTTGGTCTGTAAACAGCATATATTTTTCCTGCGTTTGCAAGAACATAATCGTTTCCATCTCCTGTTACACCATCTGAAGAGGTCATTTTTACCATATCCTTCTGCAGGTACTTATTAAAAAAGTTAAGAGCGTATCCTCCTTCTTTATATTTATTTCCTCTTTTACGATGATCGTTTCCGTTTATATCACCATCATTATTTGTATAACCACTATAGTATTCTACACCAGTTCCTCCGGCCATAAGTGTACCCCACAAGACTTTGTGTCTTACCTCTTTATCAGAAACTCTAATTCCAGTTGAAGCCGGACCTTGTTCATCGTTAGCTACAACCCATTTTCTACCTGCATTACGAGATTTTTCTAACCATCGTTTAACATCGTTATGTACTTTATTCTTATCTGTTTGAATAGAAGCACCAGTTAAGACAGAGCTATTACCTAGTAAAGGGTTATATCTTTGATCTTGTTGGTTAGGATACGTATGAATTACAATATTATGATCATATGGATCTACATCCTTAATGTATGATGCTGTAGCCTTTGCTACATTATCCTTAAGAGTAGTCTCTTCTGTAAGATTCCAATTAAGTGCTAAATGATGACTAAACCTAGCAATTAACTCTCGGTAGTATAATTTTCTTTCTCTACCAAAATTATCGCCATCCATTTTATTATCATTTTCTGTTTCCATGGTTTTAAAATGAAGATATATACCTTTTTTATCTGCATACTCCATCATTTTTTCCCATTGGGCCAATTTGGACACATCAAAACGATCATGATGTACTTTATTCCACTGTTGTGCTCTTCCTGTATTACCATATTCTTGCTCAGAAACTTTTAAAACATGAGGAAAAACAGCTCCTCCATCTCCACTTGTATTCCAAGTTAAGAAAGAGACTACATTTGCTCCTTGAGAAGAAAGGTAATTAATCATACCCAAAATCTCTGTTCCTTTATCATTACTCCATGTATACGAACTTGCATCTGCAGCTACATAATCTTTTTGATGAGGCTGCCATGTTTTATTACCAATTTTATTAAGGTTATTGTTATAACTTGGTGTAGCATCAAAATCTACATAGTTAAGTGCATTTTCTGGAGAATCAGCTCCTGCTTTCACAAACCAAGGTCCGTTGGGACTTGCAGGGTTTGTACCCGAGTATCTAAGGTAATGTTCTCCTACATATTGTAATCTTCCTTTATCTTTTGCTCTGTGATCTCTTCCTGATTTATCAGACTCTGTTACATTAAAAGAACCGCTCGCTCCATCCATAAATCCAGCACCTGATCCACCACCATTTATGGCGACGTTGGCTCCAGATTTAAATGATGCTGACCAATTCCAAGTTCCTGTTTGTTCAGGAGCAAAATGTACTCTCCATTTATTACCTGAAGAACAGCTATTGTTTTCTGCATTACCACAAGCTGCAAAATACCCGGGTACCGTATAACTTCTATTACTGGTTTGATGTGTAAATGTTACTTCTAACCTAAAATCTGAAAAAGGATTTGGGTTTGCGGTCTCAGAGGTATTGGGGCCGTTAAAAGTCAGACTGACCTTATGCCATCTTTTTAATTCTCCTTCGGGGGTTTGAGCCTTTGTTACTAGCCCAAAAAGGAAAAATACAATTAAAAAATTGAGTTTTGTAAGTTTCATGATTAAAATGGTTTTGTGTTTGGTTTTTGAGTTAATATTTATAAACGTTATTCTTAATTATTTAGTCCTTTGCGTAGTATGTGATGAAATCGGTATTAACATAATTTAACAAGTAAAAAACAACAAAACTGTAGGAATTAAACATACTAATAATACTTGATTATGTATTGTATAAATTACCATCTGACTTTTAAAAAATAGAATTCGTTATATCTGGATTATTATTTGATTTTCGGATTAAATAATAAATTCTATTATCACTCCATCAGGGGATCAGGAGTTCTCTTTTATTGTTTTATTTTAACATTTATTTAACTCGTCATATAAGCTTAATCATCTGATAATCCTGCTTTTTATCATGTTGTCTAATTTGGGTAAAATATAAGAGAGAGGTTTTTCACCTCTCTCTTTATTATAAAATAGATTAAACACTTCTTTAAGATAATCCTTAAAAAGTCGACTTCAAAAAAACTATCTATTAATCAATATCTTACTTTGATATTTTCTTTTTGATACTCTATCAAAAGTTTCTAATATATATAGTCCAGAAGTTAATTCTTCAACAGATATCTTTGCTTCTAATTGCTGTTGTCTATTTTGTATGTTTTTAACTTTAACCACATTACCAACCAAATCAAATATTGCGATTCTAACATCTATTACATTATTTCTGCTTTTAGCTTCGATGTTATTATCGATAGATACGTTAATATGACTTGATGCTGGGTTAGGGCTTACTACAATATTAGATTTATCCTGCAAAGAAGTAGTGCTAACACCTCCACAATCAGGAGCTATAGCAGTTGTACTGAAATAAATAGTAAACCCTCCTGTTTTGGAAACTAACACAAAATTACCCGAATCTTCTGTCGCCCAATACTCTCCATCTAATCCTGTAAAGCCAGAACCTGTAATTGTAAGTGATGGTTGTGCTGCATTAAACGTTTGCGTCACTT
>NZ_VLNR01000053.1 GCF_007489275.1 Aquimarina algiphila | reverse complement strand
CCTTTTAAAACCTTGAGTATTTTATCGTAATTTGCTTGAAAGTTGTGCATATGAATTATAGTGTCGTAACTACAATTTACTGCCTTTTAGCAGTTTGCGCAACTTTTTCTAAATGCACAACGGGTATAATATAACTAACATTATACTTATAGTTACTATATATGATTCTAGGTTTCCTTTCATAGTTAATCAAACAATGTTTTATTCTTTATTTTGGGTAACATATAATCCATCAATGCCAAAATCATCAATACTGTAGTAAGGATTCTATATTCTGTAGTAATTAAATGATACAACCTTAATATAGCACCAATATACAATACAGATACCCACGCTAGTTTTATGTAGTCTAATCGTTTTTTAATTGGTTTTTTAAGGAAATGCACCAAATAAGATATGACTATACCAATACACCCAACCACTAATAAAGAATTTCCATAGGGCCAGTGCATAATCATAAAAGCTCCACCTATAAACATAAATGCAAATAATCCCATTACTATACGTGAATACTTTGTTTTAAGAAATGTACCATTAGACAATAATAAAAACATGCCAGGCACTTCTATCAGCCAGAGACCTATACGCAACAAAAAATCACTATTTTCTACCATAGTGAATGAAGACAAAAACAATCCGATAAGCGTCATAAGAACTCCCAGAATGATTAGTATGGTTAGGGTTTGGTTGGATGGCATAATTTATTTACTATTTTTTCCAGTTAACAGTTTTAAATCAGGAATGCGATCCGAATGTTTAACTTTCTCATCAAGCTCAATAAGTTGATTTTTAGAAATGGTATACCATATTTTCTTATATGGTTTTCTATTTTTAGATTTTAAAAAATCGTGAATTAGCGTACCAGGACCATTATATATAATTTCTAATTCTCCATCAGATTCTATATGCACTGCAATGTAATGCTCTAAATCTTTACCAAAAGGATAACTAAAGTTATATTTCATACTGGCTTTTATCTGCACTTTTCTACCTGATGACACATGAACTCCATCATAGGTATGATTGTTTTTGCCATGAAGTTCTATACCAAATCTTTCCGAGACCAGGGCCTCTCCAATATCTCCTACCAATCTACCATCTAATGAAAAATCAAGTTTACCATTATATTGATCTTTTAAGGATTTTGTTATTTCTAATAGTTGTTTTATTTCTTTCATTTACTATTACGGTTCATTATTATGCTTCAATACACCTTCTGTTTTCTTTTATAAAATCGATAATCTGTGTTGTACAACCATCTACCATCTTTTTTAGGAGATCTTCCTTTATCATTTTTTTAAGAATGGAATCATTTGATAAATAAATAGTTTGATTCTCAAAACTAAGCTTTCGATGATGAGGCCAGTATATGTTTAATCTATCAAATTCTTTATCTGATTCAGAAAGGTTAGCACCTTGCCCTGCAAATAATCCAACATACAAAACTCCATTTCCATTGCCTTTACCGCTAAAGCTTTCTATACCAAACCATTTTTTAGATACTTTAGAATCATCATGTTCTAACCATATAGCAGCATGTACCTGGGTAATATCTTTTTTGGACTCTAATGTAAATCCTTTTAGATCGGTATCTCCGTCTATAATTTTGGATTGTAGCTCTTCTAGCAGAGCTTTTCTAAACTTTTGTTTTAAATCATTGGTAACTTTATGATATTTGGTTGAAATATAAGAAGCTTCTTCTAAATGCTGCATGACCAATGCATTTAATTCCTTGTCCTCTTCGTTGTTCAAAGTATGGGTGATTTTTTGGATTAGTATTTTGTATTGTTTGATACTCTCTCTTACAATAGGTTGATCATATGCCAGTGCCTGACAATCCTCTAACCAATCTAATATATCATTTTGATAACTTATAGTTATATAATGCTTACCTTTTACCAAATTTCCTTTACTTTTTTCAGAAGGCTCATCTCCAAATTTGGTTAGATATATTACAGTATTTCTATCAGACTTATAATTATAGTAACGAACTATCTGCTTATCCTGATCACCTGCATCAATCTTGTTTTCTATAGAAATAGTTTGGTTTGTACCATCCCTTAATAAAATATCAATCCTACCCCCTATTGTTTGATCTTTATTGATTGGACCTATATAATATTCGACAATAGCTGTAGCACTTTTGGTATCAAAATTCGCTTGGTGATTTAACCTTTTTAAAAAACTATCCAGAAATACGGTTTCCATCATATGTGAACCTGCAGGATTTAATAATTCTGCAATAAAAGCAGAATGCGTACGCACTTCATTTGTTTGTAACCCCAGAATATCAAACACATTAAAGGTTTCTCCTTTTGCTTTGGCCAACTGATCTTGATATGCTATCAGACCTTTAACTCTCTTTAGTAAATTGCTGTAGTTAGGTATATTGTTTGCTATCATATAAAGGGAATAATCATTGTGTTTTAGATTTATTCATCTAATTTCATTTTTAATTCTTCTATGATATCTTTTTTCATCTTACTTAGCGGTCTCTTATGAAAATTAGATTCATTATAATGAACTCCAAACGCTAATCTATAAAGCTCTTCAATTGAAGTTTTTTGACCAGTTTTATTAAGCATTTTCTTTAATTTTAAAAGATAACTTATAGAATATAGTTTTTTAATTCTAACTAAATCATGGATTTCATCCCTATGAGTTTTGTATATTTCTTCTAATTTAAATGCCTTAATTGTATTATCCTCCTTAGAATCTTTAATTCTTTTGATAGAAAAATTATATCTGCCATATTTTTTTATCCAGTAGCTGAATTTATAGTCTATATTATCGTCGACATAAGGATGCAAAAAATCATCAAGATTCATTATTGTTGTTCCTTTAACACTACTATTGCATACATGACAAGAAGGAATTAGGTTGTAAAAAGATAACGCAAGAATTGGATAATTTTCTTTTGGAAACCAATGATCAAATTCGGGTCTTATGGTTTTATTTGGATTCTTAACTGTTTTGGTATATAACCTATTACAATAAGTGCACGTTTGAACGCATAAGGCTTGAGCTAAATCATAAGCAGAATAAGTACTTCTCTTCCTGTCAAAACCTCCTTTATACTTAAATATTTTACCTACTATGATTGTTAAATTATTATATTTATTGACAATCTCTTTTTGTCCTTGAGTTCTATCTTTATTTTTGATTTGTTTTAATAGCACATACCTATTCCAATCTTCTATAGAGTAATCAGGTAAAGCTTCAAATAAATCCATATGATGTTTTTCTAAATTAATAGGTAGATCAGTCAATATTTTGTTTATTCTTAAATCATCTAAAAAACCTTTCAGTTCACATGTTGATAGTTTATTAACCCTTTTTTTAATCAAGGTAAAAGATTTTTCTTGATGAACTTTTTTAGCTTTTAAAATATGTGGAGAATATGGATCTAAATAAATCATGAGTTCTTTTTCAATAAATTTCGTAGGTAAGAAGTTTCCTTTTTAATCATTTCTTCAATAAAATCATCATCCACTTCAATTTCACTAATCATTTCAACTAGTTTATTTCGTAAAACAGGTTCTTCGATTAGTGAAATAATCTGCTTTATATTTTCAAGTTCTTGTTCCTTATAATTTCTTTTGTTGTCTTTATGCCAATTAATCCAGTTAATTATCTTATTAATTTTGTTTTTAGCAAAATTACCGATAGGATGTTCCGCCAAAAAAAAAGAATCCTCCAATAAGTCAGTTATATTAGCTCCAAAAGACAGTGACGGTCTTTTTGGATCGGTAAATGACAATATTGTTCTTTCCTCATTATCTGATTTATGTAAATATGTTATATTATAATTGGGTATATCACTCAAGCTTAAAGGATCATGTGTGCTTATAATTACTTGCACTTTTGCCTCTAGTTCTTTAAAAAAAGATTTACAAAATTGAATAATAGATGATATGTAAGTAATTTTCCATTTAGGGTGATAGCCCAGATCTGCTTCATCTAAAAACAAAAGATAATATTCTGCTTTTGGAATAACTGGGGTATTTAAAATTTTACGATCAAAAAAATCAAATATTCTACTAAATAAATTTAGCATTGCTGTTTCACCTGAACTTAAAGACCTATTTGAAAACTCAAAATTCACAAACTGCTGTAAACGACTAAGATCGATGTATAATCCAGAATCTTTTTCTTGTCTATAATACTTAGGAAGTGCATTCAATAAATCCTGATTTAGTCTTAATAATCGATTTAATGAACCTTCTTGAAAATATAATGATTTTGTATCCCAACCTATTACAGAAAGATCCATTGACAATTCAGGCCCATCTATATAATTGAATAAAAATGATAACAAGTTGAGAATTTCCTGATCTGGTAGATTCTTTCCTGTACCTTTAGAATAATAGTAATTTTTTAACCAATATTGAAGCTTTTGATAAGCATCTAAATCTGAAGTTTCTGATAAAACATTTAGCTTATTATCATTTTTAAAAAAACCTTCTTCTAAATATGTATTATTAACCTCCATTAAATTAATCAACAAACAAAAAGCTCCTTCTAAGATTAGATTTTTCATTTGTCTTTTATTCAGTTCATATCTATCTTCTTCTGAGTTAACATATCTATCAAAATCTTGATATTCTTTTTTTATTAGATTGTATAATTCATTCAAAAAAGGTCTAAAGTTCTCAGGAGTATTGTTAAATTCTATTTCAAATATGTTGCTAACTGTTGTCGAATTTATTATAGTTCTAATCTTATGATTAGTAAAGTTTACCCTAAAGAATTTATCGCTTAGTAGCCCATATCTTTCGCGAATACCGTCTGCATATTTAGACTTTTGAAATTTTATAAATCGCTCTTGATTTTTTCTTTTTAGTTGATCTGAAACATCAATATCATTACCACCCACCAGCATATTTCCCATATAAGCTAAATCTTCTGCTAAATATCTATCCGCACTTATATCAATACCAAATGCCGGTTTTTTATTATCCAAATAAGGTGAATAATAAATTGTATCTGTATTTATGGTATACTTGTCTATAGAATTTATTCCATTCAAATAAATGGGAAGATTAAAACTGTAATTTTTCAAATAGACTTTTGCTTCCTTATCTTCCCAAATTGTAAAACCAGAGCCTTTACCTTGCAGGGTAGCTATTAAGTCGTATATCAATGTAGTTTTCCCACAACCGTTGGTTCCAACAATAGCTGAGATATTGGTGATGAATCCTTCATCATCAAAAAAATCTTCAATAAAATTTTTAGTTTCTTCTGATTTAATCTTGGTCTTACCGTCTTTAACTATTATATCATATCTGTAGAATCCACCAAAATTAATTGTTTTACCACCTTTTTCAAGATCTTGGTCTTCCATAAAAACCGCCGCTAATCTCATATGTTATAGTTTACTAACTACCCCACCATCCCTTCTATAAAGGTCTGTATGTAGTTTTTCATTTTGTTAATGATGCGTTCACCGATTTCTCGGGCTTTAAGAACGCTGGGCCTGTTATCCAGGCATTTGAACACTTCTTCACGTATCGGTTCTTTACCGCTATAAACATATGCATTGATCAATGCCTGGAACTGCAATTGATCCAGATTTTCTTCTTCGCATAATTTGCCTAGAGCAAGTACTTTTTCTTGATTCCAGAATTTCTGAAATTCGTCTTCGATACGATCGATATGATCTATTAGGGGTAATTGTTGTGATATGAACTTTTCTATAAGTTCGCGTTTACTGCGTAGTGTGACCTCTGCTGTAAGGAGGTCCATAATATTTTTCTTTTGCTTGGCTGCGGCCTGAGCATTTTTCTCTTCTTTTATTTTTGCAATTAGCTTTAAAATATAGGCTACATTAATAATATCCCGATGCACTAATTCTAGTTCAAAATCTACATCCTCTAGTATGGATGTTTTTTGCATTTCGTGATCTCCTCGTACCTGATCTCTTAAATCCAAATATTTGCCCAAATAATTGTAAAATGTTTGCTTTGTCATCGCCAGATCTTCCCAACTGAATTCGACAAAAGATTCTAATACATTCTTAAGACGCATTAGTTTACGAAAAGCCTGCACAAATGATAATTGGTCATCCTCGTTAACCAAATTATCTACCATTTTGTAGGTAGGTGCAATCTTTAATAACTCAATGACAGCTTCATTAAAATCATTAACAATTTTATCATAATCTGGTAGTATGATTTCTTCTTTGGCTTCTTTATTAGAAAACAATAAAATAGCTTCATCGGTAGCTTCTTTAAGATTTCTAAAGCATACAATATTTCCTTGAGACTTTTTCTCGTTTAAGATACGATTGGTGCGAGAGTATGCCTGTATCAATCCGTGATACCGTAGATTCTTATCCACATAGAGGGTGTTCACCTTTTTAGCATCAAAACCGGTAAGCATCATATTTACTATAATGACAATATCCAATCGATCTTTATCCTTAAAGTTTTCCTTTTCGCGTTCTTTGAGACGTTTGCTAATATCCTTAAAGTAATTCTCGAACTGTTTACCATCCTTTGTAGAAAAACTAGTCCTATACATCTGGTTATAATCTGCAATGAACTCATCTAATTTTTCTCTGCTATGGCTAGTTTTATATACAAGTGCGGGTTCTGCAGCCTGAGATAATTGTTCATCTGGTAATGCTCCTATAGCTTCTAAATCCGTTTCATTAGCACCATAACTGTAAATAGTAGCGATACGTAAATTATGTAATCCTTCCTCCTTTTTCTTTTTAAATAGCTCGTAATAGGTAATCAAGGTATCAATACTACTTACTGCAAGCATAGCAGAAAACTCCCTGTTAGTCGTTTTGGTGTTATGATATTGTATAATATAATCTACTATCTTCTCTATTCGTTTAGGGGAGTCCAGCACTTCTCGTGTATCGATATCTTCTACATCGATATCGATCAGCGTATTTCCTTTTTGTTTATAGCGACCGATATATTCAATACCAAATCGCAGTACATTCTGATCTCGTATGGCATCGGTGATTACATATTTATGCAAACATTTGTCAAAAAGATCTTTGGTCGTTCTTTTTCCCAGATCATTTTTTTGTGCATTGTCTACAAATATGGGAGTCCCTGTAAACCCAAAAAGCTGACTGTTGCCAAAGAAATCAGTAATGGTTTGATGCGTAGTCCCAAACTGGCTGCGGTGGCACTCATCAAAGATGAAAACAATGCGCTTATTTCTTAGGTTCGTCATTTTTGATGTGTACCTATTGGAAGAAATTGCGTTGTTTAATTTTTGGATCGTGGTTAAAATCAGTGGACTATTAGGATCTACAAATTGATCGACCAAAGACTGCGTATTATTGGTGACATCTACACTATCTTTTTTAAAGCTGTTAAACTCCTTCATCGTTTGGTAATCCAGATCTTTACGATCTACTACAAACACCACTTTGTGTACCTCTGGAAGATCCATAATGATCTGACTTGCTTTAAAAGAAGTCAACGTTTTACCAGAACCAGTCGTATGCCATATATAGCCATTATCTGTTGATGTTTGTACCTGATGGATCATTGCTTCGGTCGCATAAAACTGATATGGGCGCAAAGCCATCAATATCTTATAGGTTTCATTATGCACTATGTATTGCCCAATCATTTTGCCCAGATGTGCAGTATCCAAAAACGAATGTGCAAAATCTACTAATTCTGTTATGTTTTTATTGTTTACATCTGCCCAGAAAAAAGTTTGCTTATAGGTTAAAGCTGCTAATGGATTATTGGCAT
Source organism: Aquimarina algiphila (assembly GCF_007489275.1). GTDB lineage: Bacteria > Bacteroidota > Bacteroidia > Flavobacteriales > Flavobacteriaceae > Aquimarina > Aquimarina algiphila. Next base: position 39,730 of record NZ_VLNR01000053.1, on the reverse strand, counting down.
AATACTTTGTATTCCCTCCATTACTTATCACAAATAGCTGCACGTATTGAAACAATCCCTTATTCACCCAAAAACTCTGTCGTTTATAACGACATATCTGTTTGAAGGCTTCTTTAAGCTCTATGCCTCTCTTTTTGAGTTCTATCTGTATAACAGGAAACCCATTGATCAGAATCGTTACATCATAGCGGTTTTTATAGGTGCCTTCTTGAGCGATTTGGTTGGATACCTGGTATCGATTTTTGGAGTTATCCTCTACAAAGAAAAAACGAATATACAGAGATTCTCCATCATCCCGAGTTAGTTGAAAACGACTTCGTAGGGTTTTTGACTTTTCAAAAATGGTCCCTTTTGCTAAGTGATTAAGGATGGTATCAAACTCTTTATCAGAGAAGGTGGTATTATTTACCTTTTCTAGTTGTTTTTTTAGATTAGACAACAAGCTATCCTCATCTTTGATCAACACCTGCTCATACCCTTGCCTTGCAAGCTGTTTGATGAGGTTGTTTTCTAAGATCGCTTCTGATTGGGTAGTCATATTGTTGGTTATAGGCTTTACGATGTATTAGTTATACAAACATTTGTTGTAGGAGTCCTTTTTTAAATTGTTGCGTACTTTCTATTTGTTCTACAGTCTTATCTATTTTATTATCGATAGCAGATAGAAAATCCGCTATTTTTTGTTGTTCTTCCTTACAAGGTAATTCAAATGAAATTTTTGATAAATTCTTTTTAGAAATACCAAGAACTGAAATCCCTTGAGCTATTCTCATAATTTGTTTTCTTATATAATCCGTTTGGAATAAATAACATTTAAACCCAACTATTGTGGAATTTTCAAAATCTCTACCTAAGAATGTATGTAATCCGGCTACAATTTTTTGATTATTCGTATTTATAATTTCAATAGCTTTCCCTATATCATTATAATCCTCTGAGGCATCAGCTATAACGACATCTCCTAATATGCATAGTTTCTCATCAGATATTTTACTTAAAGAAATATTAGAATTTATAAAAGGAACCTCTTCACTACTTAAATGAAAATTTGACTTGAATTTGGTATGTATATCTCCATAATGAATATTATAAACCTCTCCTTCTTCATAATTAAGATCATTGCGAGAAAACGAATTTGTAGAAATAAACGTCAATACATCACCTAATTGTTTCTCCTCCCAATCCTGATAATCACTCCTATCATCTTCCCTCCCTTCGACTTCGCTCAGGGCAGGTTTAAATCGTATCTTCTGGGAGAAAATCTGCTGCATCGCTCCTTTTTTGTATTGCTCTAGCAGTTCTTTTTTACGTTGTAATTGTTGGATCTTGGTGTCTACTGTACTTAAAAATGATGCTATTTTTTGTTGTTCAGGGAGGGATGGGATATTTAGCTTAAAATTTAAAAGATCTTTTACTGTTATGTTTGATTGGTTAGCATTTCCTCTAGCAATGCCTTTAATAAAATACTGATATCTTTTTGAATTAATAATCCCCTGAAGAAAGCCGTTATCAAAAGAGTCTATGTTTTCAAACTTCAACATATTCTGATTTAATAACCCCTGATTATTTTCATAAATGAAAATACCCCTCCCCACTGCCGATTCAATCATCTCTGGTTTTGATCCAACAGTGGTTATTATGATATTATTTTTATGTAAAAGATATTTTCCATGACTTTTAGAAAATACAGTATCAACAAAAACTTTATCTATATCCTTCTTAATAGAGTTAACTCCTAAATCTGATACTCTAACTATTCTGACTCCTTCACTTTTATAATCATCAGATTTAAAAGCAAAACCTTTTGTATAGTTTGTAACATTACCAAGTAAATTTGAAATCCACCCCTCATTAAATTCAGGAAACCTTAATTTAGGAACCAACTTTGTTTCTTTTTTTTGTATCACAGCTACTTCCATATATTAAAAAGGAGTTTCGATTCCTAATTCTTTGCAATAGCCGGCAATTTCTTTGTCGGTGGCTTCGAGAGCCTCTGCCACCTGGCGTAGTTCTTGGGATACAAGAGTTAGATCTATAGCTTCTTCTTCTTCAAAAGTATCTACATAGCGTGGGATGTTTAGGTTGTAATCGTTTTCTTGTATTTCATTACGAGTAGCGATATAGCTGTATTTGTCCACTTCGGCTTCTCCTTCTGCACCGTTGTTATACTGCTTATACGTATTTATAATTTTATCAATATCTTCTTCTCGTAAGATGTTTTGTGTTTTTACTTTTTCAAAATGTTGGCTGCTATCTATAAATAGTACCTTGTCACTTTGTTTTCGTTTCTTTTTTAATACCAAAATACAGGTGGGGATCGAGGTACCATAAAATATATTGGCTGGTAATCCTATTACTGCATCCAGATAATTACGATCTTCAATCAAATACTTTCGTATATGGCCTTCCGCTGCTCCTCTAAATAATACTCCGTGTGGCAATACACAGGCCATGGTGCCATTATCATCTAACTGGTGGATCATATGCTGTACAAAGGCAAAATCTGCCTTGGTTTTTGGCGCTAGTTTACCATAGGACGAAAAACGATCATCACTCATAAATAATGGGCTGGCACTCCACTTGGCAGAAAAGGGTGGATTTGCTACAATCGCTTCAAACTTTTGATCAATATGTTTTGGAGAAGGATTGGTTAAGGTATCTTCATTATAGATATCAAATCGTTTATAATGTACATTGTGCATGATCATATTCATACGGCACAAGTTATAGGTGGTAGGATTACTCTCTTGCCCATAAAACCCTCCTACTTCTTTTACTTCTTTTGCTACTCGTAACAATAAAGACCCTGATCCACAAGTAGGGTCATACACACTTTTTATTTTTGTTTTATCTGCTACTACGAGCTTTGCTAGTATTTTAGATACTTGTTGTGGCGTATAGAATTCCCCAGCTGTTTTACCAGCACCAGAGGCAAACTTACCGATCAGATATTCATAAGCATCTCCTAACAAATCATTCTGAGTATCTTCTAGTTCAAAACTAATTTCTTCAAGATGCGTCAGTACTTTTACAATGAGTTCATTTTTAGCTTCTTCAGATTTCCCTAGTTTACTACTGGTAAGATCCAGATCTTCAAACAGATTACCAAAGTCTTCTTCGCTTTCGCTACCCATGGTACTTTGTTCGATATTTCTGAGTACTTTTTGTAGATCTCCCAGAATAAAAGCTCCTTTGCCTTCAGTATTTCCGCGTCTGGCTAGTTCACTAAATAATTCTGAGGGTTTTAAAAAATACCCAAGTGCATCAATAGCTTCATCTTTGATAGCTTCGAGATAAGATTCTGCTTCTTTATGATCTTCAATAGATCCATATTCCAGTCCATCAGGTTGTAAAATCTCATTGGCATACAATTCCATTTTACGACTTAGGTATTTATAGAAGATAAATCCTAATATATAATCTCTAAAATCATCAGCATCCATCTTTCCTCTAAGCTCATTCGCTATTTTCCAGAGTTGCTGTTCTAGATGTTGTTTCTTTTGGTCTTCTGACATAATTCTTACTGTAGTATAATCTAATTTGGGGTGGGGTGAGTAAACGTTGTGGTGAAGATAGTAATATTTCCCTTACTGTAAAACCAAAAACCCACAAACCAAAACTGTTTGTGGGTCTTCTTTTGGTAATACTATAATTGATGACTCTCTCTTGATCGAGTATACAAAGAGCTCTCTCTTTTATTACAATTTTTTACTAATATTTATTGGCAACCCAACTTTAAAACCGAACCGCAAATCTTTATCATCTCCGTTAGGTGATTTGTTAAGATCTTGCCTATCCATAAACAATTGTAACGTTAAAATATTCTTTTCTTCGTCTTTTGATTTTAAGTTCAATAATAAACCTAATCTACCAGGATAACTCTCAAGGTCGCTAACTCCTGACTCTTCAGAAAACATCATATTATCATATCCAACATTTACAAAAGCCCCTAAATTCTTCCAAGCTAAATAGAATTCAGCACTATAACTTTGTTTAAAACCATATGTATAACTACTATCCCCTACATATCCCTTTTTGCTACTAGCTATAGTAACAGGATTACCGTCAATAATATCTCCCGTAGGAGTATTCAAAGTGATTGTCTGTTGTGTAAATTCATCTATATTAGAACTTCTCGAAAACGAAGTTAATCCTCTGGCTACAAAATAACTTTGATTTTTCCATTGTTTAACAACATTAAATGATCCAGATATACCATAAAGATCTCCTGTAATATCATTGAAAAAGTCATCAAAACTTCCACCATCAGAAGGCTCATATAATGTGGTACTTTCCCTTTGATAAAATGCTGAAACTCCAAAAAATGGTATTAATTTAGAATTCCATGACTTATTAGTGATTTCAATCTCTTTTTTCTGTGCTATGCTAATAACACTATCCAATTTTGTGGTTGCTTTTTCATAATCTTGAATTAATTTAAGCACATTTATTCCATCGGTTAAAGTTTGATCTATTTCTATTGTATCTTTTTTAGGATTTTTTACTACTAAATTTCTATCACTACCCCTCTCTTTTACAGTATAAACTGACATATCAGTACTTTCCCTATGTATAGAATATTTTGGATCATCTACATCAATTTCATATACTTTTATTAGTTTTTCTTTCATTTTATCATAACTCAATGAAGTATCGACGGGCAAATTATGTGCTAGCATTTCTTCACGTAAATCCTTATATCTATAGAAATATTTAGTTAGAGAATCTTGTAAAAAAAGATTCTTCTTAATAAAAGCCCTTTGAATAGCAACATCTTTTGAACCATTATACTTCCTACTTGATTTTCCTATTCCTGAATAGAAATTGACCGTGAATTTAGATTTTTTGCTTCCATCATTTTCGTCAAAAAAATAAACTCCATTATCCACAGAAAAATCTCCATCTACCGTAAAAAAACCGAAATTAAAACTCTTTAAATACCCACTAGCCTTGATTAATGACTTTTCCTCTTTAAGCTCAAATAACAGACCTTGTTGTGGTGTGTTATCTCCCAGAACCAAAAAGTTAAGATCCTGAAATACAAGTTTATTAAAAGCTCCTGGAGATACAAGGTTATTACTTTTATCATTAATTTGAGAATTCACTAATGAGGAATACAACAGCATTAAAAAGATACTCAACGTAATTTTCTTCATGATTTATTATTTAGAGTTATTTATAAAGTGTGAAAAATAAACAACTGCATTGTGCAAAACCATACCCAGTGGCAAGTATTTTTTTAATTAAGTAGCGAATTAATTTTTATGTATTTGATATGAAACAGGTAGTAATATCCCCTTTTCAATTGACCATAAAAACACCCCCAATAGTTGTATCCAACTATTGGGGGTGTTTGATTAATATATTTCCAGGGGCTCTGAATTCGACCCTTCGAGTAACCTCACCCTTCGACTTCGCTCAGGGTGCAATTGTTTACGAGGGCTGAGCGTAGTCGAAGCCCGTCTACTTCACCCTTCGGCTTCGCTCAGGGTGCAATTGTTTACGAGGACTGAGCGGAGTCGAAGTCCGATTCTGCAGTGCTATTGCCGCCAAATGAATCCGTTTCATTATCGGGATTCTGGTTTTCATCCTCTTTCTCGCTTTCTTCTGCAGTACTACTTCCATTAGAAGAGAAACGTTCTTTTAATCTGCTATGTAAAGCTTCTGCTCCTGGTACTCCACTATTAGCAGCAACACCAAACATCTTATACGCTAGTAATGAAGTACTATACGCTTCTGATCCGGCAAGTATTCTGGTATCATTTACTTTTTCTGATAACTCTGCTAACTCTAAAGCCAGTACCTTAAGATCATTATATAATGAATAATCTTTTTCTATTTCTCCTAGTTTAATAAAATTTGGCAAGATATCTCCGTTCTGTCGCATACTGTCTAGTGCATCTTCTACAAATACCTTATTACTTCTATTAATCTTTGGTAGGTTTCTACGTTCATCTTTGGTCAAACCTGTTAAAAAAGGCAATAGCGTACTGATTTCGTCTATTTACTTTTTACTTCTGTAATCACTTGTGGATCTACGGTAACCGATAATCGGTTGTTTACTACATTACTCATACTTTTTTGTTTTAAATTCAACACTTGTTTGAGCTTACATAAAATCAATTTCAATACCGATTCTTCATCTTTTTAACATTTTTACTATTAATCTTGTGTTAATTTTAAATTATAATTACCTAATAACTAAGCATTTGTTTTTACTTAATTTATTTTTGATATGATAAAATACTATAATGACAGGCTGTCGTATTACTTAAAAACACTTTTTTATTGTGATGATAACGCTTACTCATCAAAGGATTACGTTTTATATTTTGCATTTTACGTATACTCAGTGAATGGGTACTGACAGTTAGTATAATAGCATTTTATGCTTACTGGCGTTGTGGCAGGGGGTTCTAAGTTTTTATATAGAATATGTATTACAAATCAACACTTTAACATTAGTAAATACATCAATTTAGTTATAGTGAGGCATTATTTTCTTTTCTTGTATGCGTATTTGCACGTATCCAATATAACGTTCGGGATCCTTTCTAAACGCATATTTACCGGTATCACGTATTTCATCTATAGCTTCTTTAAGATGTGTAAATGCTCGATCTCGTAAATCTTTGGCTTTAACATCATCTAAAGTATCGTCATTAGCTTTAAAAAGTAATTCTGCCAGATGATCAGACTTCTGCTCTGCAATATTAAATTTTCTAAGATCATATCTCTTCTTTTCCAATTCTGGTGCATTTGACTTACCCAACACACTAATATCCATTAGATCCTGGATGATATCATCATCACCTTCTGCCTGTGTAATCTTATCTAGTCGGCCCAATACCTCAGCATCTTTTCTAAACTTAAAATATAAATCAGCTAATACCTCATTTTTAAATTCATATGCCTTAGAAGATTCTGTTCTCCATCTTTTTAGAATTTCTTTCTTGGTATAACGTTCTTTCATCCAAACTGCTTGTGCATATCGACATGCACCTATACGAACGGGCAAGTCTTCAAAATATGTATCCCAATCTAGTCCTTTACTCTCCAAAATAATTTTATCTTCATATGCCCACACAAATAAGTTTTCTGCCTCTTGTAAGGCAATATCAACCGGAATAGTTGGTGCTTTTACTTCTTCTAAAGATAATGCTTCTAAAGTCGTTAACTTTATACTATAATTTTCTCTTGACATTTGCTAATTATTTTAAGAATTAATACGCTCATAATAGTATGACTACTGCTACTATATATAGAGTGTCTTAAAAAAGCATTTTGTTACCTTCTGGATGTTTTATTAATAGTAAAAAAATACTTACTCTTTAAAAAAGTTGATTATCTACTACAAAACACCATGTCATCTTACACACTAAAAATCAATATTTTAGTGTAGTAATCAGAATATATTATCTACTCATTAACTTATTATTATAAATAGGTGAAATTTCCCCATAAAACGAATTAGTTTCTTTACATATTCTTAAAACATAAACCTAAGATTATCAGACAGATAATTAGTTATTTAGTAGCAGTATTAACCAATAAATAATATAAAATGAAATTACACTCAAAAATCTTATCCGGTTTATTCGTATTCTTAGTATTGCTTACCTCTTGTGAAACTGATACAGAGGAACCAGAAGTTGTAAAAACTAACCCGTATTTGGAATTAGTGGGTACTGTAGAATATCGTCAGGCTACAAAAGAGGAATTAAGTAAATTAGTTCCTACGCAAGCTAAGGCTAATTGCACACTTCATGGGGATGAAGGATGTAGTGACAATGCTGCATCTGAGTTCGAGCGTTATGTAAAAGAATGTACTTCATACCCTCGTATATGGCCGCCAACAGGAGCTGTTTCTACACATTACAAAAGCATGATCTATTATGTTGATGGTGATAGTGACATTAATCTAGACCATTATCAAGATGATTTACAAGCGCATGTAGATCAATTAACCAGTTCTGCCGGAGCAGCCTTTATTAGTGCAGATATCATATTTTGGACATGCAATGATAGAGAGAATAATTCTTGTGTAATAGAATATACTGTATATAGATAAGAACTCTCATTATAAATAGATATAAAAAAAAGAGGCTGTCTAAAAAGTATAAAAACTCAAAATTGTCAGTATGAACCTGTCGAAGACATATTGAAAATCAAAATATTAAAAACTTCGACAAGCTCAGTTTGACAAAAAGAATTGACTTTTTAGACAGCCTCTTTTTAATTTTATTATTATACTCCATTTTCAGAAGGTACGTTTCCAACGTCTTAGAATCTGGTCAATATCTGATCGTATATCTGTTCGGATTTCCTTTTTACGTTTTCCTTGACCAAACTGGTCATCATAATTAGTTTCGGTATGTCGTATATGTGCTTCTACTGCCAGGTCAATCATTTTAACATCAAATTCCTTAGCATTTGCAGTACGTCCTACCCTACCGCTATATTTTTGACATGCGTGTTTTGCTATTTCAAATTCTCGTTTCACAGGACAATTAGGGTACCGTCTTCTAATAGCAATGGCAAACTTGATAATATACTCTCGATCTTGTTGTTCTCTAACAATAGCAGCTTTTCTGTTTTTTTCTGCACGAATATTCTGATCATTCTGGCATTCTATTTTTGCTTTCTCTATAGCAATTTCTTCTACCAGTTGCCCTTGCCGTTCATAACGTTTACGACGTTGATTCCATGCCCATACTACTGCGCATAAAGTAGAATGTTTTTTAGATCTACGAGTCATTGCGGCATCTCCGGGTGGTAACAATACATATCCGCCAAACGGAGAACAACTAAAACAAGTTCCTTTATGTTTTTCACTTTCTGCAACAAATGATTTGCCAACAGGAATGCGTTTACCGCATTGAATACATCTAAGTTTTTCCTTCTTGGTTAGAAATATATTTTGAGAAGTTGTGGCCAAATAACAATCATTTATAAGGAAGCGAAAATACATTTTTAGTATTGAATTTATCCTAAAATATTACGTATCTTTATAAGATCATACTTCATTTATTATTTGAGATTATGATAAGAAAATACTAAATTAGTAGTATTCCCCCCACTAAAAAATGAAACTGTCTGAAAGTTAATGTTTCTGTTATCTCGAGCAAAGTCGAGAAAAATTATTCTTGATTATCGACTCTGCTCAATTTAACCGTTTGTTATACATGTACTTTCTAGACACTCATGATTTAGTGGGGATTTTTTTTACTCTAAACTGATATGTTGATAACCATACACACTAATACTCTTACTTATGAAACCTGCCAAAACTATACTAATGATGGTTCTTACCATCTCGATATTCATTTTATATTCTTCTTGTAAAAAAGACAACTACACTCCTATTAACGACAGAGACGTTCTTCCTGATTTATCTGCTGTAATGAAGTTTTTAAAAAAGGAAAATTATCCCGAAAACTCCTCCTGGCATTTATTTCCTGGTACAGAAATATCGCATGATTCTAATACCCTAAAAAGGTTAGGTTTACCAGTGCATGGACGTTGGGTAAGAACCTATGTAAATAATATAGCACATGAATTTTTAACACAGGCAGTTGATTCTACGATCACTCAACCTTTGGAGTTTCCTCCCGGATCATTCATTGTAAAACAAAATTATCGTTCTGATACCATTAGCAATCGAATTATTAGTTCTGATCATAGTACGTTAGCTGCCATTACCGTATTATACAAGCCAGATCCAAAGTATAACTATTGTGCAACAGCAAATTTAGCTTCTTACAACGGTGTTGATTGTTATGGAGGGGATTGGTTTTATGGTTTCTTCTTTCAAAAAGATATAGAGGATGGTAAAATTAGTGATAAATCAAAGGATATACAGGCTCATGTAAGTGCGTTCTGTGTGAATTGTCATGCTCCGGGGTTTAATACTGATTATGTAAGGTCACTAGATGATATTCGTAATCCTTTTGCAGAGTTTAGTACTACTCCGTATTGTGATCGTTTTAGACCTCAGCCTCCAAAAGAAGCAGCCTTACTTACTGCAGAAGAACCAAAAGATATGGGACAGTTCTCTAATGAAATTGAGCAGTATATTATGGATACTCAAATCACATCTACCTTACCCAAGGATGTTCCTGCAGACCCCACAAAAGTATTTAAATTCTTGGGGCCAGAAATAGCACAATTAATGTTTGATAGTTATGCCTGGAAATCCTTTATTGCTTTAAACTGGCCTAATAAAGGTGTCAACCCTGATACCAAAAAACCACAACGAGGCGAACCCGATACTCAACTCCCTTTTACAGCAAATAAAAATGATGCAATGGTTTGGGAAACTTATAAGCCTACATTCGAAGTATTTCAACCTGGAGATATTACATGGAATCCAACCAACCAACCTTGGAATCAGATTCCCCCTGCTCCCAAAGGAAAAGATTGTGAGAATGAAGATCATGATTTTGTGATTACAATGCAATCCAAAACCAGGGATGTCCTTAATGAAACCGGACAAGCTTTTGCGGGTTCTTTTGGATACTTGGTAGATCAAGATAGCAGCCGAGTACGTTACGAGGTCCTATTTAATCGTACAGAATTCGAATATATCATCGGTAATGGTCGTGCAGCAAGCCTTAATCTCACACCCAGTGGGCCAAAAGGAGATGTTAACAAAGTAAATTTTCCTGACACTCGGGATGATACTATCTATAATGAAGGATCGATAGAAATCAAATCTGCTTGGAAAGAATTATGTCTAACAGCTGATTGTAATCATAGAGATGCAGAAAATCTTGAAGCTGCAAAAAAGAAATTCCTGGTTCGAAATGCATTGATCTATGAAGCCGAAGGTGATTCTGTATACTGTAGAAGAGCTCCTATGGCCTTGGTAGGTTTACATATCGCACGTAAGACATATTTTGCCCCACAATGGATCTGGATCACCTTTGAGCATAAAGATAATGTTCCTGATGTTGGACAACAAAACCCCACAGGGACTTTTTATAATCCTAAGTTAAAAGAATCTGATAACTGCTATCAACTCCCATTCTTGAGTAGAGATAGTATTGTAAAAGGTTGCCCTAATGTAGATCTTAATCGCCTGGCAAAAGAATTTACAAACCAACCTAATCAACTTACTCGTATTGTACCTATTGATAATGCAGCACAGAAAATGAACCTGGCATTTCAGGAAGAACTTAAAAAAATTGATTCTCCTTTTGCCAACTATATATTAGTGGACACCCAATGGGCTCTAAATGGCAGGCAACAAAATGGCCAAGTTAGCAAGCTTAATTGTAAGGATAATGGTGTCGAAAATGATTGTTTTACAATGGTACCTCGTTTTTTACGTAATAGTGTTATTGAATCATTTATGTCGACGTACTGCACCGTAAACGGAAAAACAGAACAACACAGTAACCGAAGCTGTATGAGTTGTCATGGTAGTGCTGGTGCTGATCTTAGTTATATCTGGTTGGATGCCGTTTCACAACGCGTAGAGTTAAGTGAGTAAAAGTTTGTGAAATAACTTAAATGCTATTATGTGTTGAAGGTATTAATCCATAGGTAATATTTCTATTAGGGATATCAATGTTCTATACTCAACAGTTGTGTGTAATTACCACTCAAACCAAAAAGTATACAACATTCGAAAATCCGTATAAGGAAACAAGTACTCTTCTATCCGACCTTTGTCTTATAGTTTTTAACACTAATTACTTAGACAAAAATGGAAACAAATCAATTTGGGAACAAAGGTTGGACACCTGATAGAATCGAAAATTTGAAAGGCAAAATATATATCCTAACAGGGACTACAAGCGGAACAGGATTTGCAGCAGCGAAAATATTGCTATCAAAGGGAGCAAAAGTGGTAATGCTTAATCGAAACCCAAAGAAAGCAGAAGACACCATTAAAACTTTAAAACAAGAAGTTGGTAGCCACATAGACGTTTTAGCTTTAAAAATGGATTTAGCTGTACAAGCTTCCGTAAAAAAAGCAGCTGAACAGGTTCTTAAAACAGTTCCTCAAATCGATGCGCTAATTTGCAATGCTGCAATAGCCCAAGTACCAAAACAGAAGCTTACTGTAGATGGTTGGGAAAGTCAGATGGGAACGAACCACTTCGGAAATTTCACGTTTCAAGCTTTATTATTTCCTCTGATAGAAAAATCTAAAGGGAGAATAGTAACCGTTGGTAGTATGGGTTATAATTTAGGGATCAAAACCATACAATTTGACGATTTGAATTGGGATAAAAACTACAGTCCAAATGGCATATATAGCCAAAGTAAATTAGCACAAATCATGTGTGTTTATGAATTGCAAGACCGCTTAAAACAAGCAGGAAAATCTGATGTGAAGGCTTATGCTTGTCATCCAGGCGCTTCCAAAACTTCATTAATTAAAACCAGTGGTAGTTTAATGACTCGATTTGTTTGGCAACTAATGAAATTATCACCGTTAGTACAATCGGCTGAAAAAGGTGCTTATCCACAATTAATGTGTGCTACAGAATCAAACCTTGACCAAAGTGGATTTTATGGACCAACAAAAAGAATGAATACTGTAGGTCCTGTAGGAGAGCATAAATTAGAGCCACACGCCAAAGATAAAGTAGTTGCTAAAAAACTATGGGAACTTTCAGAAAAGGAAACAGGTATAAAATGGAATATCTAAATTTGTAGTATGCAACATTTTAAAACATTATCATCGTATTTAGATTATTTAGAACTACCTCGACCAGAGCATCCTATGTTGAGCGTGTTCAACTCAAAAGGCGATGGCTACTTACCTTGTCCAAGAGAGAGTTCGCCACCAATTACCAATGATTGCTATACCATTAGTTTTAAAAAATATGTAGAGGGAGATTTAAACTACGGACGAACAAAATATGATTTCACTAATGGAGCTTTGATTTTCATTGCACCAAGACAAGTCTTGCAATGGGATAATAGTGTAGTTTTTGAGCGAAAAGGATTTTCAATAAACTTTCACGAAGATTTTTTGAAAGGAACGGAATTAGCTCTACAAATAAAAAAATACGGTTTCTTTTCATATTCTGTAAATGAAGCATTACACCTTTCACCAAAAGAAGAAAAGCAAATAGAATCGATAGTAGAAAATATTGAAATTGAATATCAAAATAATCAAGATGTCTTTAGTAGAGAAATTATTATTTCTCAATTAAGCACATTATTCAAATATGCCAACCGATTCTATGAAAGACAGTTTTTTAACCGAAAAGAAATAACGAACGATTTATTAGAACAATTCAATCAGTATTTAACTGAACATTTTGAATCTGGGCAATTGCAAGAAAAAGGCATTCCAAGTATAGAACAAATCGCAGATAAAATGTCAGTTTCACAACGTTACTTAAGCGATACTTTGAAAAAAGAAACGGGTAAAACTACCACCGAACATTTACACTTACGTTTAATTGATGAAGCAAAGAATGTTTTATTGAAACCGAATAAAAATATTTCGGAAGTAGCTTATGAGTTAGGATTTGAATATCCTCAATATTTTTCAAGATTATTCAAAAAGAAGGAAGGTATAAGCCCAAAGGAATTCAGAGAAAAATATAAAATGAATTAAAACTATGGATGTATTAAAAATAGCAATAAATTGGGCAAAAGCCGAATTATTTTCAACCCCATTTTTCATTCTCTTCGGACTCGCGTTTATGGCAGCTAGTTTAGGTTTTTGGCAGTTAGGAAAAACGGAAATGGCTAAAGCGTACATAATTCCTAGCTTGGTGGCAGGTATTCTACTTTTAACAATTGGACTTGGATTATTTTTCACCAACAAGTCAAGGGTTACACAATTTGAGACTGCTTACAATAAGGATGCTTCAGCATTCATAGAATCAGAAATCACTCGTGCTGAAGCCACTCTGAAAGAATATAATACAATCGTTTTTAAAGTTATTCCGATTATAATCATTGTGTCAGCCTTGTTAATTATTTTTATTAATACACCAACTTGGCGTGCAATTAGTATAACAACGATTGCTATGCTAATAGTTATCTTATTAGTAGATGGAACTGCTTATGGAAGAATTGATAATTATCATAAAGAGTTGAAATTAGTTCATTTAGAAAATGAAATTAAAAAATAACTACACACAACAATGTGTATAAGTAATAGCGGTTTGAGTGCTAACTCGAACCGTTTTTCATTAAATTAAAGTATATTGATATCCGAAATGCAGTCGCTTAAATCCGCTACTGCTCATACACGAGACGGTATAACACACAGTTATTCCCCTGTAAGAAATAGGGTTTTTGACCCCGAAATATTACATAACTCCTTCATTATCTTTACTCCATCCTTAAACAAACATAGTTTGGTATAAGGGTTAGGTTGTTTTAAAATCGTCAGTTCGAGTGTTTTTGTAATAAAATTGAGGAAATTATACTTGGGCAAACTCAGCAGAACTATTGAGAAGCTGTTTTTAGTCCAGAATATCAAAACTATCCTCTACATAGATATAATATTTAAAATGTTTTATCACTCGAACTGGTACGATTTTATAGTCCAAACCCTATATCTACAGAACTACGTTGCATATTCTTGATAAACATTCATTTTTAATTGAATTTACTTGTCATTACCCGTATTTATTGGGGATAGTGAACTTATATAATTGTTGCTTTTTGGAGCAACCTTCATTTTATTAACACTTAATTAACACAATACTTAAACAAATGTTAATTAATTCATAAAAAATAAATGTAATTTTTACGGTTTTCCGTACACACATATACCTTTCAACATACTACAAACAAAGGCATTAAAATATAAAAATACGGTTCTATACACCTATATAATAGAGTTTTACCATCAAGACCATGAGAATTTACCATAATTCAAAGATGAAGTTATTTCCTAAATTTACATCAGAAGATCGCTACAAAATTTTATTAGTAAACATAAGTTTATAACACCAACCATCATGAACCCTGTAGTTAAAACCCCAATGATTTTCTATATGATAAGTTTGGATTGTTCTACTTCTAACGAAAAGAAGCAAAATCAAATGTATCATATCGAAAATAATATTGTCCTTAAGACCAATCACCATCTAAAATCCATAAAAGAAAACCACCAGTTATCTGCACTATAATATTTGTAGATGCTATATCTATGAGTATAATGATACATTATGATATCTATTATACTATAGACCAAGAGCTTAATGAATGCTATATCAAAATTTGCACACTTATATAAATGAAATTACGAATTAATGAAAACCAATACTTAACACATTATCACTGTTCACACAACATAGTAGAAGTATTTTACGGGGGGCTGTAAATACAATGTTAATTTGTCTTCTACTTGTTACCGGGAATCTTGTTAGAGTAGATTTAGGTTCCCGGTTTAAAAGAGAATCATTAACCAGCTTTTTTTAAATATGATTACGCATCAAAACACATGTAGAAATTGCATGTAAAACATGTATCTTTTCACACTTTTCTATGGTATGTTTTACCAGGATTCTCTTTGAGAATCCTGGTTTTTTTATTTACACTCTTCTTCATTTTATTTATACATTGAGTTGTTTCTATTGCTTCACTCCTATGGTAACTGTGTTTCCAGAAATCCAATGTTTGTAGTCATCGGCATAATATTGATAAGTACAACTTGCAGGAGCTATATAAACCCCAGGGATATCAGCTTTTAGATCTAGATGAATTGTCTTAGATTCTGAGCCCGTAAACTCTCTCCAATAAAAAATCAGGTAGTTTTCAAAAATTTCATAATACGCTACTTCTTTACGCTCTACTAATTCTTTAAGTTGCCATGGCTGTGGTGTCGTTCCAGATGGTATCCCTACTATTGCCATTGGCATTGCTATTCCGCGTGTAGATCGATTATTTACTTCTATTGTCATTCTTACATTATCTCCAACTTCATATCGCGTATTCATCAGTGTAGTTTTTAGTTGCAATTTACATTCATCAGAACTATCTGGTACAGGGCTATCCCATTGTATATTCATTTCATAAGGAAAAGTTATATCTTTATTGTTAAACCGAACCGTCATTTCTTGCTTTCCTTCTTTGATATAACTTTCTAAACCATCAATAACGACTTGTCCTTTTTCATTAATTTTTAATTTCTTGGAAATTGTATTTCCATTGAGATTTAAATGTACAGATTCATGATTAGCAATTATTTTATTTCTTTGTGTTCTTGTATATCCAATCAATGCTTTGAGTGCCATCGATGTTGCCTGTGTAGATCCAAACCTTCCTCCATTTCTTTTACTAATAATATATTCAATCCCTTTTGTAATCAATATATCATCTCTGTTTTCTGCCTTTAGCATTGCTAAAACAACAAAAGCTGCTGTTTCTACATATTTTGAGTCTCCATAGGAACGTGTAATTGTATTTTCTACAGGTAAAGCTTTAAAATTGTATTCCTCAATATTTTTGGTAATTGCATTTAATAGCATATTACCATTATTATTTTTTCCGAAATTAAAACTAGCAGCAGCTAATAATGCCATACGATATGTATCATTACTTTTTAATGCTTTTGCATAAGTAGTTTGATATTCCTTTTCTATATCCACTTGTATACCTGCTTCACTAATCGCATAAACAATATAGGCATCAGCAACCTCTTTTGGTGAACTGGCAAAACTATCATACCCTTTTTTACTTTTTCTAAATCCTCCATTACCATCTCTTCTGCTCATAAGCCAATCTACGGTTCGATCAATCATTTTCTGATTCACCTTGGGATAGATCTCTTTCATTTCTGTAAACTCTAATACTCCATAAGCAGTTAAAGTTTCATGCGGTGGTGTATGACCAAACCATTCGAACCCTCCTTCTTTGGTTTCAAAACTAATCAGTCTTTTGTATCCTTCTTTAATGTACTTCATTGCCTTAGCAGTGATCTCAGGATTACTTCTACCTGATTCTTTTAGGTATTTTAATACCATAATATTTGGATACGTACTAGATGAAGTCTGTTCAAAGCATCCATGGGGTTGACGAATAAGAGATTCTATCCCATTCATCACATCTCCTACAATATCAGTGTAAATGGTGAAATCAGCTGTAAGGCTATTGGGTACTATTGAATTTACATCAAAAGAATATGCCTTGTTTTGCGATCCCGACACAGAAACTTCCGTTGGAAAATATGGACTTATTACAGTGACTTCTTTATTTACAGTATCACTATACATTTCTGATTTTACAGAACATACTATTCTGTTATTTGCTCTTACTGAAAGAGGAACTACTTGAACATATACTTGTCTTACTTCATTAGGTTCAAGTTTAATTTCTGAATCAAAAGATGATATTTGTTGTATCCCTTTTGGAAGATGAAGATCGACCTCTGCCTCTAGTACATCTGAAGATTCATTTTTAATAGTCAAAGGCAACCTTACAGTATCCTGAAGTGCCATATAATTAGGAATCTTAAAATCAATAGTTAATTGTTTCTTAGTGCTGTATTGCTTTTCTTTTCTTCCCACTAATCCATTATACCCTATTCCTTCTGCAATGATATTAAATGATGTAATCGCGTCAGAATTATAAAAAGACAGGTTTGCTTCTCCTTTATCATTCGTTTGCACAACTGGGTTCCAATAAATCGTTTTTCTAAAATCTGTACGTTCTTCTGGTAACATCTTACTATCATATACAGGGACATAGAACACTCGGGGAGTATAATTTGTTAATGACCTACCTTTATACAAATAATGGTAAGCATAATTATTAAATTTTGCATTATTCAATTTTTTCTTTCCCCAGTTATGGAAGTATTTTTTATGTTTGGATGAAATTACAATTACTCCATTAGCTCCTCGACTTCCATACAGTGATGTTGCTGCTATATCTTTTAATATGGTAATTGATTCTATAACATCTGCATCCAGATTACCTACTTCATCATTTGCAACCGGGATTCCGTCAATAACAAACAACGGTTGATTATTACCTGATATACTACTCGTGCCCCTTATCATTATTTTTGAGCTACTTCCATAAATACCATCAGCATTCACTATATTTACTCCTGCAACTCTTCCTTGTAATGCGTCTACAAAGCTTCCTGCCGCCTGCCTTTCTAGTTCTTCGTTTTTTACAGTACTAATAGATCCAGAAATCATTCCTTTTTGTTGTATTCCATTACCCACAATTACAATTTCGTCCAATTGTGACTTATCTTCAGAAAGTTCAATTGGTGCAGGTTTAGCTTTTTTTCTAATAATCTTTTGTACAGGAGATTTCATTCCTCTAAAAGACTTTACTCTACTATTATCTTTGATATCCTCTAATCTATTTCTTGCTTGCGCATCATAGCCTTCTTCTGTAGTCGCTTCTATAATACGTAATGACTTATGATCATCGGTGTAAGCAATCATAATATGTGTATTTGCTTTTCCTAGCTTACAAGAGAATTTTCCATTCTTATTAGTATCAAATACTAATACTTTATTTCCTTGTTGATCAAACAACAACACATGTGCTTTTACAGGATTTCCTTTTGTATCAACAACAGTACCACTGTGAATCGATTCTTTTTCTGGAAGGTATAATGCCGGGTCCTCTGTCGAAGTATTTGGTTTTATATAATCTCTCCAACCATGTGTTAGCATTACATAATCCAAAGCTTTAATAGCTTTAGGTTCTTCTGGATCAAAATAAAATACAGGTTTATGTATTTTTCCTTTTAACTCTGAAGACATCAGTAAATAAGATAGTATATGATCTTGTTTATCATCTGCAAAAGAAAGTAACTTATGATCTGCTACAGCAATGGATAAATTTGCAGGAATAGGATTTCCTTTATCATCAGTAGTTTTAAGCTGCACCTCTACCTTTTCTCTGGTTTCATAATGTTCTTTATTAGTAGTAATTTCAACCTTTAGTTTTTTATGTGAATTAATAAATACTAATCGTTCTGCTATTGGTATCTTCTGAGCATCATAAAAGGTAAATCTTGTAATTCCCACAGGTAAATCTGCCGTAGGAATCATTATTTTTTGCTGATCTGATTTTATATTTTGTTTCCATAACACTTTATTCGCATTAGCAACCTCAAGATGCATGGATTTTTTTAATGTAGAAAAAACTGTTAATGTGGTTTGTATACTATCCGTGATTGCAGAAAATCGTAAGCCATTTTCATATACTTTGGGTAATTGTATTTTCTTTTCAGAAATAAAAGGTGCTGTAATTTGTGCATAATATGAAGTTTCATGAATAGCATTCATCATAAAACTTCCCATACCATCGTGATAGCTGCTAAAATTGGTTACAATCGCACCTGTATCATCTATAATATTACCAGATACATCAACGGGTTTACCAAACTCGTTTAAGGCCTTTAATGCTATTTGATTTCTGGTTCCAGCAATGATTTTTCCACTTTCAGGAAAAAATTGAAGATCAATTGTGTCAAGAACCACAGGAATACTGCGTGATATAGATTCTGTTGAGCCGTTATAAGAAATTAATACATTAAGAACAATGTCTATCGTAGATAAATCCTTAGGTAAATTAAAAGTTGGTTTTGTTTTACCATTTATATCTGTTTCGACAGTATCTGATAAAATTTTCTTCCCCTTTACTGCAACTTCATATTGAATTTCTTTATGAGATAGCGGATTGTTCTTAAGGTCTTTGACTTCAAAATTAGCAATTACTTTAGAACCTTTTCCGTATCCTTCTTTTTCAAATTTGAGTTGAAGTAGTAATTCGGGTTGAATTACCTTTTGAATCGTAACTTTTTTAGTAAAAAAAGAGGTTTCGCCAGCATTACGCATCCAATTAGTATACATTTTTAAGGTGTATATTCCACCTACCCAATCTTGTTTTGTATCAAAATTACCATAGGCATATCCTTCATGTATTCTGATCTTTAATTGCTTTACCACGGTCCCTTTAGGTGAGATAAGTTCGGCATACATAGCATCACTTATTGTTGTAATTTTATGTTCACTATCTACAACATAAGATTTAAACCAGATCGTTTCTCCAGGAAAATAAAATGGACGATCAACATGAGTATAAATATCCTCAATAAGCTCTTGATTATCTGAATGGTTAACAAATGAAATTGAAGCTATGCTTAATATTAAAATCAAGATGCTTTTTTTTATGTTTTGTTTATATGTACGCATAATGCTATAATTTTATTTTGATTTGTATTCCTATTTCACTCACAATTGGGGTATTAAAAAACTGAAGACCTTGTCCTGATGTATGATCAAACAAACTACTATACGGTGATGCCCCTCTAAATCGTGAATAGGTGAATAAGTTATTTCCATAAACCCCTATATCAAACTCACGTATAAAATCTCGATCATCAGTTTTTTTTATAGAGTAGGAAAGGTTAATTGATTTTAGATTGAGGTAACTACCGTCTACAATTCCCTCTTCTCCGACACCTTCAAACCCATACCGTACAAACCGATTCTCTGCAATAGTATTGGATGGATTAGCAAAGTCCACAGTTATTGTATTAGGTTGCCCTAGCTGATTTACTCCTTCAAACAAAAAACCTGTAATCTCTCTTTCTTCTGCAGATTGCTGAGAGGTTCCTAAATAATTCAAGGCACTCTGAGTACCATTCCACACATCTCCTCCTTTTTGAAAATCTATTAAGAAATTGAGCTTAAATCTTTTCCAGTTAAATTGATTAGAAAAACCGATTGCAAAATCTGGTGTAGGATCACCAATAACTTGTAAGTCTTGAGCTATTAAAGGGAATCCATTATCATCTATAATAACATTATCCTGCGCATCACGTTGATAGGCGGTACCGACCAATACGCCTGCAGGTTGTCCTTTAATCAGGTTTTTTGATATGGTTGTAAAACCTGCAATAGGAATACGCTCCTGATTTCCTTGTATTTTTAATACTTTATTTCTGTATAATGAAAAAACAAGTCCGGGAGCATAAGAAAAGTCATTATATGTATTTACAAATACTTCTAAATTTGCTTCGAAACCATAGGTTCTAATATCTGCAATATTCTGAAGTTGAAATCCTTCTCCCTCTAACACAGGAAATACACTTTCATCAATCCTATTGTTATAGTATGTTAGTCCAAAATTTATAGGCTTATTAAAAGCATCGGTCCTAATCTGAGTAGTTATAGAATAGCTTATTTTTTCTTCTAGCTGTAAAGCATCACTTACAAACAAGTCATTATTTGCTATTAAACCTTGACTTTGAAGCGGGGTTATATTTAAACTATTGTGACTTTGATTATTATAATACAGAGGAGTATCTTTTACACTAAAATCTGCGCTTGTGGAAATTTTAAACTCTCCAACCCCATTCATATCAAATAGATCAGCGAGATCTGTCTCTAACGCTATACTTGGTAAAAACCATTTGTTATTTTGAATAGATGATACATAGGAAGTATTACTCAACTTTATGGTTGTATCCCAATCTGATATGGTATAACTTATTATATTAAATAATTGAAGTGTATTTCTAGTAAGTTTCTGAGTTGTAATATTGCTATCTGTTGGGTTTTGGAAAGAAAAAGGATCAAAACCACTGCGCTCTGATAAGTTATATCTTAATCCTTTATAAGAATAACTTGCTTTCGAAGTAAAATCAATATCTGATTCATCAAGATATTGATTAAGTTTAAAGGTAGTTTCTGCATTAAAAGTATTCGTATCAAAAGCCTTATCACTACTAAATCCATCATTATACCCAACTGTACCTGGAATCAATCCAAAACTTTGTTTATTTGAGACATAACTATGATTTATATTGGTATATAACGAAGTATCTTCTCCTAATTTAAAACCATTTTGAATACTTGCAGAAAACATGCTATTAACAGACCTATTCCTATTATTTTTTAATAACCATAAGGGATTATTAAAATGCTCCGGACTAAAACTACGCTGTGTATCTGTGATAAGTCTACTCCCTTGTTGATTTTCAAAACTGACTGGGGTAGCCCATGTATTAAGTAATAAAGTATTTAAAAATCCATTAAGGTTAGGTTGATTATCAATTCTTTTGGCATACTTAATAAAAGTATCCCATGTTACTTTTTTATCAGAATTTTTAGGATTGTTATGTCTTAATTCTATCTCCTGAAAACGACTTCGTTCTGTATTGAAGATATCTTTGTTTCTTTTATCCCGATAAGTTACTCCATAAAAATTCTTATCGGTAGTGATATTAAAAAAAACACTATTACTGGTTTTTGTAATCGTTTTAAATATACTGTTATCATAGTCATTAGCTTTTTCACCCCCGGTATCTGATAGAGGTATTAATCTCCCATTCTGATCAAATGGATATGCAATCCCATCAAATTGTAAACTGTTTAGTCTTGGTCCATAAGAAAATACTACTCCGCTTTCTGGTCCAAAAAAAGTAGATTCAGCATTAAAGGGCTGTCCTTGACTAAACGTGCGTTGCAGATTAGGTAAATTGTTTTGTTTTACAAACTGTAAACTGGTAGTCGAATTCCATCCAACTTCGTAAAAAATATCCGGACTAAAATAAGTAAGGTCAACTTTATTATTTTCTTTTTCAATGTCTATCCCTTTAATCCTGTTATATTGAAAATAAGATCCCCTTTGATTAAAAGTATACTTGCTTTCATTAAAGTTAGGGACATTAAAGCGTGTATTAGTCTTTTTTTGTATAGCATCAGAATATGCAGTGCTTTGCATTGGCAATACAGCTTCTTTTTTGGTCATAGCAATAGTTTCTATTTGCCCTAACAGCTCTGCTGTTACTATAACCTCTTTAGAAGAAAACCCTACATAGCTAAATACTAAGACATCTCCCACATTGCAATTGATACTATAATTACCATCAAAATCAGTTTGAACACCTACATTAGTTCCTTTTATCATAATATTAACCCCTGGAAGGGGCAATCCTTCATTATCTGCTAATACTCCAGTTAATGTCCCATCTTGTGAGAACACTGTTGAATAGCAAAGTAACATCAGTACAGTTATAGTGATACACTTAAAAAGTAGTGAGTTTTTCATAGTCGTTAGTTTTTAGTTACACTTAAAAGTACTTTACCAATAAGGTTTTGGAAATCACAAATGAGGGAAGTATACTTTTCGATTAGGCAACTCATGTTTTAGAAAAACCTAGTGTAAAACGTACCTGATTCTGCTTTCTCAATAAATCATTATAGTATTGATCATTGTAAACTTTAATTAAACCTTCACATAATCCTTTTTTAGTTTTGCCTAAATTGTAACCTATTAACTTTTAAATTTTAGGTCATAAAAATTTAAAAATATTCAATATGCTCGATCAGTTATATTTTAAAGTAGCCACAATATCTGACCTTCCTGCAATGCAAAATGTTGGCACACAATTATTTGATCTCCCAATTAAAATAAATCGTGCCAAAGAATTTCTAAACGACCCTAGACATCATTTGATACTCGCATATTATAAGAAAGAAATTATCGCCATGGCATCTGCATTTCACTACATTCATCCGGATAAGAATCCTTCTTTATTTATAAATGAAGTGGGGGTTATAGAAACATATCAAAATATGGGCATAGGAAGAAAAATTACAGCTTATTTATGTGAATATGCAAAACAACTAGATTGCCATGAGGCATGGGTAGCTACAGAACACTCTAATGTCGCCGCTAGAAAAACTTATTATGCTGTAGGAGGTATAGAAGACAAAGACCCTATTGTTGTTTTTAATTTTGATCTTGATAAGAACCAGTCATCATAGACAGGGATGTCTCGTGATAATATATACGTAAGGCTACTTTTTATTTAGTAACTTTATCAACTGTCAAACATACTCATCAAAAAAGTACATACAATTCATAAATCAAAAACTAAAATCACACACAAAATCACACTGTCATGAAAAAAATTCTTTTCCTTTTTTGGGCTCCATGTTTTTTTATTTCCTGTTCTACTCCAACCAAAACTACTCCTCCTCCAGACTATATTAAAATGGTAGAAACTGGTCTTGGACACCCGGTTCATATAGAAGGAGACTCTACATGGACTATAGAAGAACGTATGGAACATTACGGAGTACCAGGTGTTAGTATTGCTGTGATTAAAGACTATAAGATTGAATGGGTAAAAAGTTACGGTATTGTAGATAAAGAGAATGCAAAACCTGTAACATCGCAAACTCTTTTTCAGGCTGGATCAATTAGTAAACCTGTAGCGGCATATGGTGCATTAAGGATGGTCGAACAAAATAAAATTAATTTGGATGAAGATGTAAATATCTATCTACAATCTTGGAAATTACCTGATAGCGAATTTACTAAAGATAAAAAAGTAGCACTCAAACACCTTCTAAATCATTCTGGAGGAGTTACTGTACATGGTTTTTTAGGATATAGTCCTGATCTTCCTGTACCAACAGTTGTTCAAGTACTTAATGGAGCGCCCCCTGCTAATTCTGCTCCAATATTTGTTGATAAGGTCCCGGAAAAAAGTTTTCGATACTCTGGTGGAGGATACACAATAATGCAACAAATGATGATGGATGTAGAAGGTAAATCATTTCCGTCCTTAATGAATGATTTGGTATTGCAACCATTAAATATGAATAATAGCACCTATAATCAGCCTTTAGAAGGAGAACAATTACAAATGGCAGCAACAGGATATTTACCAGATGGTTCAATGACTAATGGTAAACGACATACTTACCCAGAAATGGCTGCTGCAGGATTATGGACCACAGCAGAAGATCTTGCGAAATTTGCAGTCAATATCCAAGAAAGCATAAAAGGAAATAGTAAAATTGTAGTATCTCAAGAAATGGCTACTAAAATGCTTACCCCTTTTGTAGAGAAATTTGTAGGCCTAGGTATTTTCATTACAAAAAAAGGAAATGAAATATACTTTGGTCATGGTGGCTGGGACGAAGGGTTCTCTAGTGAATTAATAGCTCATAAAGACAAAGGATATGGAGTCGTTGTACTCACCAATTCTAATCATCCAGATTTTATTAGTGAATTAATTAGATCAGTGGCCAATACCTATGCATGGGATAACTATGTCCCAACATATAAGAAAATGGAAATAGATACAACAAATCTTTCCAAAATTAGTGGTCGTTATCAGATAGATCAAAACAGAGTAACCGAAGTATATTACTCTAACCAGCATCTGTTTAGAAAAAGTATCGGCGAAAAACCTGTTGAATTATTTAAAATTTCTGACAGTACATTTATAAGTAGAGATAATGAACGACCGATTCAATTTAAGATGGATAAAGAAAGTGGTGAGTTTCAGGCGTTACTTTTAAATCCTGACGATGGCAAAATCGAAGCCACTTTAAAACGATTAAGTGAAGATCAAAAACTTCCATTAGAATTTCTAGCTTCTGGTGACTTTGAAAATGGATTAAAAGAGTATAAAACCTTAATACAGGCCAATCCAAATAATCCTGTTATTGCAGAAAACAATTTAAATGGATTAGGATATCGATTAATGAATACTGACAACCTAAAACTTGCTCAAGATGTGTTTAAAGTCAATACACTACTCTACCCTGATAGTTCTAATGTTTACGATAGTTATGCCGAAGCTTGTATGAATATTGGCGAACTTGATCTGGCTATAGAAAACTATGAAAAATCGTTGGAATTAAACCCTCAAAACACTCATGCCTCCAAAATGATCGAAAAAATGAAGGAGAAAAAGGAAAATGAACTTTAATTCATAACATATATTGTAGTACAAATGAACAAGCATATAATCATCGTATTCGTTATATTTCTAACAAGTTGTGGAATACCTCAGTCTGAGTTTGACCTTGTAAAAAATGAAAATAATGCTCTAAAAAAACGTATAGATTCTATAGAACATCAGCTTAATACATTAGAATATTTGGTTGATAATTCTGAAGTTGTTCTAGCAAATACAAAAGTCAAAGAATTAACATCAACATATAACGGACAGAGCTATAAAATCAAGATTAAATTCCCCAAGGGTTATGAAAATGGATCAGAAAAATATCCTGTACTCTACGTTTTGGATGCAGAAACAAATTTTGGAGGAGTAAGTTATATTGTTCAGAGATTAATAAAAGATAAGCTTATTCCAAAAGTCCTGATTGTTGGTATTGCCTATGGTACAGACTACGATGATTTTTACAAATTAAGAAGTAGAGATTTAACTCCTGTCGAAGATAAAAACTTAAGAATTGGTGGTAAACAATATGTTGACCCAACTGGTGGGGCTCCAGAATTTACTAATTTTTTAGAGTCCGAACTTTTCCCTTTTATCGCAAAAAACTATAGAGTAAAAGAAGAAGAACGAGCTATTTATGGACATTCTTATGGTGGACTTTATGGGTGCTACATAATGCTTAAGAAACCTCATTTATTTAACAAATATCTATTATTAAGCCCATCCCTTTGGTTTAAAGATAATTTATTAATTAAAGAAGCAAAGGAAACAGAACTTAACCTAAAACCGACTAAGCTTTATATGGCTTCAGGAATGCTTGAAACACGAATTCAAAATCTACAAATGGACTTTGTTTTTACTCTTAATTCTAAAAGACAAAAGAATCTTGAATTAAAAGTAGATGTGATGAGAAATGAAACTCATAGAACCGTTTTTGGGCCTGGCTTTACAAATGGATTGCGATATTTATATTCTGAAAAAAAGGAACAATAGTTTAAGTATTAAAAAATGCAAGTCAAAAAATATGTTAGATATCTGTTTGGAATAGCTTTTTTGGTCTTTGTGCTTAATAAATTCTATCTAAGACCATGGGTCTTAGATAATAACTTTTACATGGTTTTTAAAGTCATTGTGCTCTCAATTCCTAATACTATCGAAGCTATATTTGGAACACTTATTATTACAGCGTTATTATTACGATTAAGACATTATTTAAACAAGACACATAGTATTAAAGATGTTTATATCTATTTGATAGCGGTTAGCATAGCATCATTATATGTAATATCCCAAGAACTAAAATGGCATAATCTTGGAGGAAATAATGTATTTGACATTAATGATGTTATAGCTTCTGTAATTGGATTAATTGGCACATACGCCACCATAAATACATTTGGTTTTACAGAACAATTAGAGTAAATCAAACCATTCATTATATGTACATTACCTAATTCTTGTGTCGAATTGCTAAATAAAAAAACATGTCAGTAAAAACTAATCATTTTGCCGAAGCTGCAATGCTTATTCGTAAACCAATTTCAGATGTTTTTGATGCATTCATAGATCCAGAAATTACTTCTAAATTTTGGTTCACAAAAGGCTCGGGAATACTTAAAGAAGGTAAAACAACCGACTGGACCTGGGAAATGTTTAATCATACCGTTTCAGTATTAGCAATTCTCATTATAACTAATGAAAAAATCCGTATCCAATGGGGAGATGATCCCGAAGCTATTGTAGAATGGACATTTAAATCTTTAGGAGCATCTAAAACATTTGTTACTATTACGAATACTGGATTTAAAGGTACTCCAGACGAATTAATAAGTCAAATCAGGGATGCAACAGGAGGGTTTACCTGGGTGTTAGCGGGATTAAAATCGTACCTGGAGCATAACATCGAACTCAATCTCATTGCAGATAGGTATCCTAAAGAGCTAAACTAATGAATAACAGCACTTAACCCATCACGATAACTATCTAACTTATGAATATCATAAAAATAACCTGTTGCACTTTATTTACTCTATTTATGTTTACATCATTGCTAGCTCAGGATTGGGCAAACCTTAAACGATTTCAAAAAGAAAATAGTGAATTAAAGTTGCCTACTACCGGAGAACATCGAGTTGTATTTATGGGGAATTCTATCACTGAATTCTGGTTACAACAAAGGCCACAATTTTTCAATAATAAACCTTATATAAATAGAGGTATTAGTGGGCAAACTACTCCTCAAATGGTATTACGTTTTAGGCAAGATGTTGTTCATTTAAAACCATCAATTGTTGTAATTCTGGCTGGTATAAATGATATTGCTGGCAATACAGGCCCTTCAACACTACAAATGATTATGGATAATATCATTTCAATGACAGAGTTGGCAAAATCCAACAACATCAAGGTCATTGTATGCTCTGTACTTCCCGCAAATAATTTTCCGTGGAAAAAAAAGATAAAACCAGCAGAAAAAGTAATAGAACTTAATACAATGATAAAATCATATGCAGACCAAAATAACATTACTTATGTAGATTATTTTAGTGCTATGGTAAATACATATAATGGTTTACAGAAAGATTTAGGGGATGATGGTGTACATCCAAATGCAAAGGGATATGCTATCATGGAACCAATTTTGGAAACCGCTATTGAAATAACATTGAAAAAAATTGATGACTGATAGGATATCTCTCCCCATATAGACAATACTGAATGAATGAAATTGATAAAAAATATACTTTAGAGCTTACCGAACATTTTTTTAGAAATGAATATGGAAAAATAGTCTCTGTAGTTACTCGATATATTGGAACTAACAATGTTGAAACTGCTGAAGATATCGTGCAGGAGACATTATTAAAGGCTGTAGATCATTGGCAACAGCACGGAATACCAGAAAATCCTCAAGCATGGTTATATACCACTGCAAAAAACCACACACTTAATATTTTAAAAAGAAAAAAGTATAAAGTTCAATACGAATCACTATTACAACAAGAGGGAAATCATATCGCACTAGAAAAACTTGAAATTTCTGAGGATCTTATTAAAGATGAGCAGCTAAAAATGATGTTTGTCTGTTGTCATCCTGATATTTCAGAAAATTCTCAAATTGCATTTATATTAAAAATACTTTGTGGTTTTAGTATTCAAGAGATAGCCAATGCTTTTTTTACTACAACAGAAACCATTAACAAACGGTTAGTTAGAGGTTGAAAACAGCTAAGAACTTCTGAGATTTCCTTTGAAATCCCTAAGAATATTTCAGAAAATATAGATATCGTGCTTAAAACAATTTACCTTCTTTTTAATGAAGGATATAGTCCATCACAACAAAATAAAGTAATACGATATGATCTCTGTTTGGAGGCCATAAGGTTGGCAGAAATTCTTGTATATAATACCCATATTCAGCTCAAATCTGATGTGTATGCCTTATTAGCATTGATGTATCTAAATGCTGCTCGTTTTGAAGCCCGAAGTGATACAGGTACTATTATAGAAATGCATAAACAGGATAGAAAAAAATGGAATACTTCATTAATAAATACAGGAATTCAATATTTAAACCAAACGACTAAAGAAGATACAATCTCTATTTATCTTATTCTGGCAACTATTTCTGCTCATCATTGTATTGCTCCCAATTTTGAAGCTACAAACTGGAGAGAAATACTTTCTCTTTATGATAGTCTTCTAGAATTAGAAAACACACCTCTTGTGCGCCTCAATAGAAGTATCCCTCTGGCAAAGGTTAAAGGAAATACCACAGCAATTAATGAATTATTACAATTAGAGCGTAACTCTGATATCAGTAATCATCATCTTTTTCATGCTACATTAGCAGAATTTTATATACAAGAAAACAAAAATAAAAATGCGATAAAACACTTACAGCAAGCCATTATAGCATGTAACAATCCAAGAGATCTCCAACAACTAGAAAAAAAATAAAAATAATGTCCCTATAATATCTACCCGATTGTTGTAAGGGTATAATCTAAAAAATAGAACAATGAAAGAATTCATGTTATTTATCAGAAGTGAGGAGAGTCCAAAAGCAAACCTTTCTCCAGAACAATTACAACAACATATCGAAAAAGTTGGTGGTTTTATAAAACGACTAACTGAAGAAGGTAAAATGAAATCTGCTCAACCTCTCGAAATGGAAGGTCGTATGTTATCGTATAAAAATGGAAAAATTATTGACGGACCTTACAATGAGACCAAAGAGGTTATTTCTGGTTATTATCATCTTATGGCAGAAAGTCTGGAAGAGGCAATCGAAATCACAAAGGAAGACCCTCGATTCGAAGAAGGTATCTGGCGCATAGAAGTTCGTCCGGTTAAACGAGTAGAAGGAATCAATTAAAACTAAAATAATGTAAAAGGGCATTAAAAGATGCCCTTTTACATTTAATCTTTTTTACAATTCATTCTAAGCAAATTTTAATATGCTCAAAAAGTTTATTGTTTTATACTTTCAATCTTACTGATCATTACTCGGGCATTTTCATTTGTTGGATCTAGTGCTAATGATTTTTTATAATTCTGAAGTGCTAAATCGTATTGCTTATTTTCAAGATACCCTTCTCCTAAACTATCATAAGGGTTAGAAGCAGAAGGAAATACAGAAACCGATAGTTCAAAGATCTTGATCGCGTCTTCAATTTTTCCTCTATTTAATAATGTATATCCCACACTATTAAGTTCAAACTCATTCTCAAAATTATACGTTTCTAATTGGTCTTTTCTTAATTGTTTGTAATACGCTATACCATCATCGACATTATCCAAACATTTTTGAAAAATCGCTCTTCCAATAGATTTTTTACCAAATGGTTTTATATCATCCAGTATTCCCTCTACCACTCCCCTAATGTTGCCGGTTGCACCCGGGCTACTAGAATTTGTGCTCACCGCAATTCCTATTTCAAAATGAGGATATACAAAGAAAAATGTATTGGTTCCGAATGCTCCTCCATGATGACTATAGTAAATCCCTTCACTGTCTTTATCTATTGGCCAAAAATATCCAATCCACTCATCTTCATCGAGCATTAATATTTTACTATGAGACTCTTGTACTACTTTTTTAGTAGAATCTAGTTGAAACTTCATATATGAAATCAAATCAGGCATTGTAGATTTTAAATGTCCGGCAGCTCCCAATAATGTTTCTGGTAAAGGAAGACTTGGCATTAAAACTCCTTTATTATATCCTCTTGCTAGTCGTTTTTTTTCTTCAGCATTAAGTCGCATCTTGGTCTGCGTCATTCCTGAAGGTTTAAAAATAAATTGCTCTAACAACTCTGGATATGTTCTTTCATAAGCAGTTTCTAAAATATGCCCCATTAGATTAGCTCCCAAATTAGAGTATCCATATTTTTCCCCAGGAAGTGTATCCAAGGTAATTTCTTTTAAGTGATTAAATAGCTTTTCTTTTGTATACTCCTTCTCTATTTCATGTACTCTAAAAGCTAAACTATCGTCTCTATTCTCGAATAATTCATCAATTCCTTTATTATTTTTTGGTAAACTCGAAGTATGAGTAATTATATGTTTTATCAAAATAGGATTACCATTATACTTGAGATTATCATAATCCCCTTTCAAATATTTTCTAATATCATCATCCAAACTTAATTTACCATCGAGTACTGCTTGTGCGACCAAAGTACCGGTAAATGTTTTAGTCACCGAACCTATTTCATAAAACGTTTGATCGGTAGGTGGATTTGCTTTTCCTTTTTCTAATTCTCCATAATGTGCTGTATACTCTTTTTCTTTTGCATACACAGCAACAGAAAGGGATGTAATAGAAGAATCTTTTAAGGCTAAGGCCGCATTAGTATCGATTGATACCTGAACCGAATCAACTTCTTTGTTTTGAAGGGGTTCACTTTTTACTGGGTCTTTCTCATTTTTACAACTTATAAAAACAATAATAATGAGTAGGGAAATTATTTTATTTTTCATTTTTGTGAGTTAGCGTGCTTTTAAAGATAGCTTTTTAAAAAAACTGTTACAGTCTTTAACCTAAAATATTTTAACAATATCTACATATATCTGATTCTATGATAATTATCATTTTAATCGTTTGTTCTAAGCTTTATTTTAGTTTTCAATAAAAACGTACCTAATGCTATCTACTCCAATAAGAGATTATTAAAGAAAGAACAACATACTCTATGAATTCTGATCAAACCTATAATCACCTGGTATTAGATACCTGGAGACATTCCAGAGATAAAATTGATAATAGACAAGATATCATGCGAGAGTTAGTTAGGTATGCTACATTAGCAGCAAATAGTCATAACACCCAACCCTGGCGTTTTAAAATTACATCTGATTGTATTACTATCTTACCAGATTTTACCAGAGAGTGTCCTGTTGTAGATCCAAATAATCACCACCTATTTGCAAGTTTAGGCTGTGCTACAGAAAATATGTTATTAGCTGCTGAAGCTTATGGGCTTAAAGGGCATGTATCTATAGATATGAAAAAAAGTAATTCAATATTCATTAATTTCGAACCTTATCCTGTATCCAAATCTATTCTATTTCAAGCAATTATCAACAGACAATGTACTCGAACCCTATACAATAACAAACCTGTACCTATTGAACAATTGAAGACACTTGAGAATATTTCACAAAGTAATAATGTATCTATATTTTTGTCAACCGATCAAAAGGATTTGAAAAACATTTTGGAATATGTAATTGAAGCTAACACTTTTCAAATGAAAGATAAAGCCTTTGTAAAAAAGCTAAAAGAGTGGTTACGCTTTAATACATCTTCGGCAATATCACATCGTGATGGCCTTTTTTCTGCTGCTACAGGTAACCAAACTCTCCCTACATGGATTGGTAATGCTTTTTTTACATATGGATATAATATCAAAAAAGAGAACAACAAATATATAGATCACATAAAGAGTTCCTCGGGAGTAATTGCATTCTCATCTCAAAACAACACCAAAGAAAATTGGATTAATACAGGCAGATCTTATCAACGTTTTGCACTACAAGCAACTGCATTTGGGTTAAAACATGCATTTATCAATCAACCTGTAGAAGTACCAAAAATACAAACACAATTAGGAAATTATTTAAATATTGAAAAAGGACAAATAAGTCTATTGGTTCGTTTTGGTTATGGCCCTAAGCTCCCAAGATCATTAAGGCGTTCTATTGATCATGTTATTATTTAAAATATAGAATATAAAAATTTAAAATTAACATATTATCTATAAGATGTAGTTTATAATCTAGGTAATTAATTTATTACATCTTTTGTTTATTAGCTATATTAATTCAAAGTTGCACAATGGTAAACGTAACAATAAGCAGCAAAAGAAATCCCGAAGTTCAAAACATCATATTGCATGATATCAGAATAACCACTTGGGGAGCAATCCAGGTAAATAACTCAGATTTTTTTCCTTCAAGTTTTCAAATAAAAACAAAAGAAAAAATAATTTATATAGACCCTGTAGAAGTAACTAATGCCGAGAAAGCAGATTATATTTTTATTACTCATTCTCATCCAGATCATTTCTCTTTAAAAACAATAGAACAAATAGCAACTTCAGAAACAATACTTATCTGTTCTAAAAGCGTTTTTAAAAAACTATCTAAAAAAAATTATTTGGTTAAACAAGTTAAACCAGGAAGCGTTATTATTTTAGATACTATAACTAGTGAATCTATAGCCGCATATAATACCAAAAATGTGTTTTTATGGATCAAAGCACATCCAAAATCCAAAAAGAATGTTGGTTTTATATTGACTTTGGAAAATGGTATTCGTATCTATCATGCCGGTGATACTGATTATATCCCCGAAATGAAAAACTTAAAGAACATTAACATCGCAATGATTCCTGTTGGGGGAGATAATTTGACTATGAACATTGAAGAAGCTGCAAAAATGGTCAATACCATTAAGCCCAATTTTGTGATACCAATGCACTACGAACTTGGGAATTCGAATGATGTAACCACTTTCAAAAATCTTGTTGATAAAGAAATTAAGGTGAAAATTTTTGAATAATCAACGAATCATATATAGAATATAGCAAGGCTAACTAATCAAATTTGTTACCTTTTTTTTCTTTAGTATATTGCATATAAACCTATCTATTTTTGTAATAAAAAGAGATTGAAGTAAGTATATACAAATGATTAGAAGTGATAAAGAGTTATTGGATTTCTTTTCCAAATTATCCATACCTATTGCTGAAACCATAATAAAAGAGAGGAAATATTCTTTAGGGGAAAAAATTATTACTCAAGAAAAGCATGTTTCTTCTATTTTTATTATCAAACACGGTATTGTAAAATGCTATGTTAATGAAGATAATGGAAGAGATTTTATTCAGGAATTTTTTAGTAAAGGAGAAATTTTAGGAGAATTAGAAGTATTAAACGACATTATCAGTTTTTGTAATGCAGAAGCAATGACAGAAGTTATTGTTTATCAAATTGATCAAAAGGATTTTTATACATTACTAAAGGATCAACCAGAATTTAATTTATTATTATTAAAAGCATTGTCTAATAAAGTTCGAGATACAGCTATAAGAGCTTCACAGCAGCAATCTCATTCTATTGCATATAATCTAGAAAAATTAATTTCCTTTTCTTCCGAAGAATCCAAAATGCTCTCTAAACAAGATTTAGCAGATTATTTAGGCATCACTTTACGCAGCCTCAATAGAGCCATGAAAGATATAATCATACATTAATATTGGTGTATTACTGACTAGAACTCTAATCTTACTATATTTTGATTTGGATTTATTATGGTTTATTCTACTTTATGGTATATTTGATCTCAAGAAAAATTTTCTATCAAAAAATCACAGAGATAAATAAGTAAGTTGTAAATGGATAACTATGCCATTCTAAGTGTTATTAGTTTTATGATAGTCTTTATATCATCCCTGTTTTCTATTTTCTTATTTACAGTAAAAACAGAAAATAAAACCAGTAACCGCCTTATTGCTGCTTTTCTTATTATCATTGCCATTGATATTAGCTCTTTTTTTTACCATATATTTATTGATATGCCAATGGTGTTAGAAATGTTAAGAATGGATCTTCCATTACTTTCTAGCCCACTAGAGTACCTTTTTGTATTATCAGTAATCTATAGTGACTTTAAAATTAAGCGCATACACTTATTACATGCTATTCCTTTTCTGGTAAGCACTTTGGTTTTTATGCCGCGATTTTATTTATCAAATACTGAAGCTCGAAATTCTTTTTTTGAAACTTATCTTGATAATCCAGAAGTTTTATTTTCAATAATAATAGGTCATATTCAAGTTATAATTTACATTGTTGCCATCTTCATTGTTTTGAAAAAATCCAAAAAAGTGATGCTTGAGAATTTCTCTAATGCTACTACCGCAAAACATAAATGGTTATTTCAATTAAATATCATTTCTATAATTTTATTTGCTTTTAGTACAGGAAAGACCATATTCAAATTTATCAATGATGATTTTGATACTGTAAATATAGTGCGCATCATCATGGCTTTTCTGGTATTATGTTTTATATGTTGGTTGATTTTAAAAGTACTTTATCATCCTGAATTTTTTAGACGAATTGATTCTAAGTTAAAGCCCGTCGAGAATATTATCGCCAAGGAAGAAATACCTATTGAACATAAAGAGGGTGAAGAAGTCAAACAGCAAATACAGAGATTAAGAGCACACATGCTTGACCAAAAACCGTATTTAAATCCTACGTTAACTATTCAAAATTTGGCAGATGATTTACAGCTACCAGTACGAGAAGTTTCTATTTTGATTAATCATCATCTTAATCAACATTTTTTTGATTTTGTAAACGAATATCGCATTCAACATGCCAAAGATATTTTACAAAATCCTACAAAAAAACAATTTACTATTCTGGAAATTTTATACGAAGTAGGTTTTAACTCCAAATCATCTTTTAATACAGCGTTCAAAAAATATGCAAATGTAACTCCAACAGAATATCGTAAAAAAACAAATCATGTATAGAACCAAATAATCTAAGGTTTCAAAGTCTATGAACTATTTATCATCCATAACTTTAATCATTATTTTTATTTCTTTTTTCTTTGCATTCTTTTTATTTACAGTAAAGACTACAAATAAATTAAGTAACGTTTTTATTGGGTGTTTTTTAATAGCTATTGCTACAGAAATAAGTGTGTTTTTCTATGAATTTTATATTGATACTCATCCTGTAATTGACGTATTAAGAGATAATATTAGCTTTTTACAGAGTCCATTTCTTTTTTTATATGTTCTTTCTATGTTATATGCTGATTTTAAATTACAATACAAACATTTATTACATAGTATCCCATTTGTTCTGATAACCATTCTTTTTTTTCCGAACCTCATTGATCATCAAACTATAGTATCATATCTGGGAGGTGAAACATATGAAAAAGGAATTTTTATTACCGCCATTCATATTCAATTTTTAATATATATCATAGCAATATTTATTATATTATATAAAGCCAAAAAGATATTTTTGGAGAATTACTCTCAAGCAAACACCGATATCTACAAATGGTTGTTTCAGCTTAACATATTGATTAGTATTGTTCTTGGTTTTGGGATTTTTAAAAATGTATTTAGAGCTTTTAGTACAGATATACAATCTCTTCATGTTACGAAAATTATTATAACACTACTCTTATTAGGTTTTATATGCTGGATTATATTAAAAGGGCTTTATAATCCCAAAATTTTTAGAGGAATTGATTCTAATCTAAAATCTGTAAATAACCTTATTACTATTAATGAGTCATCTTCGACAATCAATAAAATTATCGATGAGTCTATACAAAAACAGATTAATCTTCTAAAAACATATATGCTCGAAAAACACCCCTACCTAAACCCTACGTTAACCATTCAAAATTTAGCAGAACAAATACATATCCCTTCCAGAGAATTATCTGTATTAATTAATCATCATCTTAACCAGCATTTTTTTGATTTTATAAATGAGTATCGCATACATCATGCTATGAATATTCTAAAAGATCCTTCAAAAAAACAGCTCACCATATTAGAAATTTTATATGAAGTAGGTTTTAATTCTAAATCATCTTTTAATACGGCATTCAAAAAATATGCAAATGTGACTCCAACCGAATATCGCAAGAGAGCAAATCTTATATGAATAAAGAAGAATACATTTTTTAAACCTATGGTTTATTTATCTTCAACTACATTGGCTTAAAACCTGTTTTTAAAACAGTTATACACTATCACATAAAGTTTATAAGACAACCTATAAAACTTAAAGGCTCTTGTAAATTTTTAAATCCTATGATCAGAAAAAAAACTCTATAGATAAATCTATTAATTTAGGATATAGATCACTATCAAAATTTTATACAGAAGACTTGTTTTTTGGTAATATGTGGCTATTTCGGAGTGACTGTGCCACCTATTTCGGTCAAATGGTGCCACTAAGAGAGATCTTGCAATAATAGTTAAATTTTGTTATTAGTCCTTTTTAATTTTTCCTTTTCTTAATGATTCCCCCACAAGATTAATACGATGTGATGAGTTTACAATTCTGTCTAGTATGGCATCGGCAATGGTTCCTTCTCCAATAATATCATACCAAGCAGACACTGGTATTTGCGATACTATGATTGTTGATTTTTTATTATACCTGTCATCGATAATATCCATAATGGCTTCTCTAGCATGATTATCAAAACTCTGTAATCCAAAATCATCAAAGATTAGGATATCGGCTTTTAGGAGTTTTGCAAGTTCTTTAAGATATGTCCCATCTACTTTACTAAGTTTTAGTTTTTTGAGTAATCTAGCGGTATTGGTGTATATGGTTTTGTATTTCATCATACATCCTTGATGTCCTAATGCTTGTGCTAGATAGCTTTTACCTACCCCAGAAGCTCCTGTTATAATGATATTTTCTTTTCTGGATATAAAATCTAAGGTTGCTAGGCGTTCAAACATATTCTTGTCCAGGTTACGGCTTTGTGTATAGTCAATATCTGCCATAGTTGCCCTTTGCTTAAAATTAGCTTGTAGAAGTAATCTTTCGATTTTTCTGTTTTGTCGATCTTCCCATTGGTGATCGGTCAGTAATGCCAGATACTGATCTGCAGTATGTGTTTCTACTCGATTATCTTTTAGTTGATTGTAGTGTAGTTCTGCCATGGCTGAGAGTCGCATTGCTTTTAGTTTTTCGATAGTCTGATTTGCATTCATTGTTATAAAATTTAAGTGATACATTTTTTTATTGATAATTAGATGCTCCCCGGATATTTTGATGTTTTGGGATATGCGATTGTTCTTGCTCTTCCTCTTGCATAAACAAGGTGCTTTGATCTAGTTTATTCTTTAATATATTTTCGATTCTTCGGTATCCTACAACATCAGCTTGTAACGCTCTTTTGCACGCATTATCTAATCGTTCAGCTCCGTATAACTTATGTAATTGTATAACTCCCATAGCTCTTTTATATCCTATTTCTGGGTAATCAACCTTGGCTATAATTTGCTCCACACAAGCTGCTACAGCAGTACCATACTTAGCAGCTTTGTTTTTAAAATACTCAGGATTCCACTCACTATAGTGTTTATGAGTACTACTCAAATGATCTTTGTTGGTGTTATAAGCACCTTTGGAAGGATTACGAGAGTGAGAGGCAATACGCTGATGATTGTAGTATACTTCTACTAAAGAAGATGTATAGTGAATGGTAGTTTCTTTTCCGATATATCGGTAAGGAACGCTATAGTAGGTTTTATCCGGAGAAAAGTAAACATAGCCTATTTTTTGAACTTTGGCCCTTCGGTATTCTTTTAACTCATACTTGCTGTTAGGCAATGGTTTTAAGTATGCTCTCTCTACAGATTGAAAGAGTTCTAAGCGACTGGCTTGTTTTCTTTTAAAAAGCAGACTATTATATTTTTCTAATAACATCCGTATCTCTTTGTTTAATTCTTCCAGTGAGAAAAAAGTCATCTCCCCAAGTGGGTAATAGATACGTTGATACGCTAGGTGTACTGCATTTTCAACCAATGCTTTATCTTGTGGGGAATAGCTTCGGGTAGGGTTAATGACACAATTATAATGCCTGGCAAAATCCT
This sequence comes from Aquimarina algiphila, assembly GCF_007489275.1. Taxonomy (GTDB): domain Bacteria; phylum Bacteroidota; class Bacteroidia; order Flavobacteriales; family Flavobacteriaceae; genus Aquimarina; species Aquimarina algiphila. Next base: position 901 of record NZ_VLNR01000053.1, on the reverse strand, counting down.
TAAAACTACGATTGATTTGTGCTTCATATTTACTGGATCTAGTAACAGCAGATTTTAGATTATCCGATACAATGGCTTTAGGAACTCCTCCATAAAAATGCAACGCATTTTCACTACATCTGATCAAATCTTCGCGTTTTTGGCTCATGCAAGCTTCTACATAAGTATACTGACTATGAGGTAGAATCGCTACAAAAACTTCCACATCGATAACTTCTCCAGTTGTTTTATCTACTATTTGAAGTTTTTTACCTGCATAATCAATAAACATTTCTTTACCCGCCTGATGCTCCAATTTCATCGAGCCTTTTACTATTTTATATTTTCTTCGATAATGCTCTAAAAACTGAGTATATCCATAAGGATTATCAGCCTGGCTAGCATACTGCTGGTAATGATATAAAAAAGTAAATCCAGGATGATGACGGGCTTTATTGATGTCCTCTAAATAACGCATCAATTCGTCATATCTAGGATTGTTTATCGTAGTACGAGAAGGAAAAAGCGATTCTAATTTACCTATATCAAAAGACAACAGCTCTTTATAGGTATAATCACTGGCTTTGAATAAGCGAATGTAATTGTTTACAGTATTACGAGAAATACTCAGGGTTTCTGCTATCTCCCGATTACTGGAACGGTCTAAATGTAGGGTAATAATTTGTTTTAAATCCATAGGATCAAGTGTGTTTGCCATATCGCTTTTTTGGGCGATAAGGTATTACTTGATCTCTCTTAGTGGCCATTGAGCTATACCGAAATGTGGCACAATTAGAACCGAAATTAACTCGACTCAATTTACATTGGCACAATTCGAACTGTAAAAAGTGGCACAGTTTGAACTGAAATTACTGGCACTATAGCTCCGAAATCAGTGGCACAAATCAAACCGAATTATCCA
>NZ_VLNR01000052.1 GCF_007489275.1 Aquimarina algiphila | reverse complement strand
AGGAGAGTCGATGAGAAGAAAAAGAAAAAAATCGTAATTTTAACACTGAAATAAACACGCTTTTGGGAACTGTTTTGCTATGCTCTATTTAAACAGGAATACCCGGGTCAATTTCATAGGAATCTCCAGTTTATGCCTATTTTCATGGCATCGAATATCAAAGACCTAGTCAAGAAGAAGCTAAAATAGCCTTAGCAACCTCACATCAAAAAGCACAACAAAATTTTAAAACCTTTAAAAAATTTATAGCTCAGAAAAATATTGATTCTGCAAATACACATATTGCAAGTGCAATATCATTTTACGGAGAACTTAGTAATGACCAACTCTATCAGGCATCATTATATCTTGCTCCTTTCGAGAATAAACGTTCTAAACAAATCTGTAAAAACATTCTAAAAGTTCTTATCTGGAGGAAATGGGAGAATAGATTTAAAATAACTAAACAACCAGAATTTATTTCGTGGTATAATAAAAAGGAATGGTTAGAAATTACAGAACTCCTTCAGAAGAGTCAATAAATACTATTTTCAATCCTCAATATCAATTTCTTCCAGACCCAAACTATCAAAGAAAATATCGACATCAAAATCATTTTCAAAAGCTAATGTATAAAACATCTTAGCTTTTTCTTCATCTTTATCTACATCCTCTCCCATAATATACATTGCTGCCAATTGTCCTGCCGCTTTACCATGGCCTAGATTTGCAGCCTTAGTATAATATGCTATTGCCTTATTAATATCTTTAGAGATACTTTCATATCCTGTAGCATAATATGTGCCTAGATTATATATTGCTCTAATGTTATTATTTTCTGCTGCTTTAACACACCAATCTATTGATTTTTGTGAGTTCTGCTCTACTCCCATACCATAATGATAATAAATACATAGCTCAAACATTGCATCTGCATTTCCCTTTTTAACAGATTGCTGAAGCGCAAAAAAAGAAGCTTCCAAATTTTCGGTATATGCGTATCCTTGATTTAGCATATAGCCTTTTAGCAAATAAATCTCTCCGCTAGTATCTTTATCTTCGAGATCAGCGACTAAATCCTTAATTCTATCCGCAGGGATAGAAGAAAGCTTAGCGAAATATGCTATTCTAATATATTTAATCCACGCATCTATACCATATCCCAATTCTGCAGCCAATTTGAAGTAAGAAACTGCTTTTTCAGCATCTTGATCGACACCAATACCTCTATAATAAATCATACCTAACTCGTACCAACCTTCAGCATTACCAGAATTTCCTGACCTAGTATATAGATCAATCATTTCATCTACCATTTTGATATCCAAAATACCTATTACCAAATCTCCTCTCTCAATTTTTTCTTTAATTTCTTCAGCATTTTGATAATCTGTCATAGAATTTTTCTTTTTAGAAGTTGAACAAGAAACAAACAAAAACATTATGATTATACGTATTGATACTGATTTTATTATAAAATTTTTCACTTAAAAATCTTTAGTCTTTGTTTGTTAAATCTGATTGATTTGATGATTAGTTATAGAATAAAAAGAATGTTCTTAAGCCACTTCAAATAATTTACCAGGTAATGGTTTTATAACTCCCTTTAATTCCATATTAAGCAATACAGAAGCTACTTTAAAAGTGGGTAAATCACATTGCAATGCGATAACATCTAATATTTCTTTTCCATTTTTATTTAGAAAATTAAAAATTTTCTTTTCGTCCTGTTCTAATTCTACAAATAGTTGTTTTTGTATAGCAGGCTGTTCTTTTTCATCAAGTTCCCAATTAAGCATATAAATCAAATCTGCAGCGCTGGTTAGCATATGAGCACGCTGTGTTTTTATTAACATATTACAGCCTTTACTTAATGCATCATCTACGCGACCAGGAACAGCAAACACATCTCGGTTATACGAACTTGCAATTTCGGCAGTGACGAGTGAACCTCCTTTATCTGCACTTTCGATCACTACTGTTGCTTCACTAAGGCCAGCTATTATACGATTACGCCCCAGAAAATTTTTACGGTCAAAAGCATCTGTACTCCAGAAATCAGTAAAAAAACCTCCATTTTCTTCTAGTTGTGCTACATATTTCTTGTGCGCTTTGGGGTAAATTTGATTTAAACCATGCGCTAAACAACCTACAGTTTGAAGCCTATGTTTTATAGCAGTTTTGTGCGCAATAATATCCACACCATAGGCAAATCCAGATACAATAATGGGATTGATAGGAGCCAATGTTTCTATTAATTCTTCACAGAATTTTGCGCCATAACTTGTTACTTTTCTTGTACCTACTATACTTAATATTTTTTTATGTTGAAGGTTAATATTTCCCGAAGAAAACAATACTACAGGACCATCAATACAATGTTTTAACTTCTCTGGGTATCCTTCCTGATCATATATTTGGTAATTAATATTATTTTCTTCTATAAATTTTAATTCATTTTCTGCTGCTTTGCGATGTTGTGGATTATGTAAGTCTTTGATCTTTACAGTACCAATACCATCTATCTTAAGTAAGTTACTAGTTTTTTCAGTGAGTACTTCTTCTGCAGAACCCACCTCACGTATCAATCTTTTGATAGAGTTATCTCCTAAATTTGCTACCTTTTTAAGCGTTAGTAACGCCAGAAGTTTTTCAATAATCATGTAATGCATTATAAGTCAGTGCAAGAAACAAAAAAAAACCAAACTGTTGATAAATTCAGAAACTATAGTTTCGATGGACTCCATTTTTTCATACCTTTGAAATGACTAATCACATTGAAGAAACAGCATATTTAGAAGGGGGCAATGAATAATACAGCCAAATACATAAGTGAATTATTATATAGATATGAATGTGTAATCATGCCAGGTTTTGGTGCGTTTTTAACAAGACGTCAACCGGCTACGATTCACGAATCTACAAATGCATTTTACCCTCCTCAAAAACTGATTTCTTTTAATAGTCAATTACAGAATAATGATGGCCTGTTAGCCAACTACATCGCTTCTGCAGAAAACATTTCTTATACAGATGCTGTGGCTAAAATCCAACGTTATGTATTATCGCTTAAGGAAAAAATGGCTCAAGGTCAGCGTATAGAGCTAGATAAAATTGGTTCTTTATTTACTTCTGTAGAAAATACGCTTCAGTTCGAACCTTCTCAGGAAGTAAATTATCTAAGTGAAGCCTTTGGATTATATTCATTTGCTTCTCCAGAGATCAATCGTGAAGTTGAAATCGCCAGAGAAGTTTATAAAAAAGAAGTTGAAGCAATTGAAGAAGTCACTCCTCTTACCTTCACTCCAGAAAAACGTCGTGAGCGACCATATTTACAATATGCAGCCGTTGCAGCCATAGTATTAGGTATTGGTGGATTCTTTGGTCTAAAACAAATTAGTGACAATACAGTAAGCTATAATAATCAAGAATGGCAAAAAGCCAATCAAGAGATTGAAAACAGAATTCAGGAGGCTACTTTTGAAATATCTAATCCCTTACCTACCATTAGTCTCAATATCGTAAAAGAAGAACAAAACACAACAACGGCTAGTACTTATGAATCTATAGAAGTATTATCTGGAAAATATCATATTGTTGCTGGTGCTTTTAGAATTGAATCTAATGCTAATAAAAAAGTTGAAAGCTTAAAAGCTCAAGGTTTTAATGCTCGTTTAATTGGAGTTAACAAGTATGGATTACACCAAGTAGTGTATGAAACTTATGAAAACAGATCTGAAGCACTACAAGCATTAAGAAAAATTAAAAATCAGGAAAGCCCAAAAGCCTGGTTATTCATTCAGGGAAATTAAAAATTATTCTAACATTAGTTTTTTACTGCATTTTATGCCTATCCAAATAGGTATATTCTCTATCTATTCTTATCTCTAAGTATTTACTTTAAAGTTAAGGATTAAATACCCTATAACTTATTTTCTCATTACGGTATTACCTCATATCTTTGTCAAAAATTAAAATGCCTATGGAAGCTAGAACCCCTTCAGAATCTCTTGCAATACTAACCGACTTTGTATTAACTGGAGAGACCAACTCACTTAATAATTTGTTTGGGGGAGAGCTTTTAGCACGTATGGATCGTGCTGCTGGAATCGCTGCTGGCAGACATTCTAGACGTGTTGTGGTAACCGCTTCGGTAAATCATGTTGCATTTAACAAGGCAATTCCGTTAGGAAGTGTTGTCACTGTTGAAGCCAAAGTTTCCAGAGCTTTTACTTCCTCTATGGAAGTTTATATTGATGTTTGGGTAGAAGATCGTCAGAGTGGAGAAAAGACTAAAGCAAACGAGGCGATTTATACTTTTGTTGCTGTAAACGAAAGCGGAACCCCGGTAGCTGTGCCTTCAATTAACCCGCAAACAACTTTAGAAAAACAACGATATGATGCTGCTTTACGTCGTAAACAATTAAGTTTGGTGCTTGCAGGAAAAATGAAACCTGATGATGCTACCGAGTTAAAGGCGCTCTTTGTATCATAATCTTTTTACATTTTTTTAAAAACTGTTATTGCATTGTGCCCTCCAAAACCAAATGTATTGTTCATAGCAATTTCAATATTCTTGGATATTGCTTTTTGTGTTATGATATTTAAGCTTTGAGGAATTTCATCTGAAATATGATCTGTATTAATTGTTGGTGGTATAACTCCATCTGTGATAGCTTTAATACATAATATACTTTCTATAGCTCCAGCGGCGCCAAGTAAGTGCCCTGTCATCGATTTCGTTGCGCTTAACACAAGATTTTCAGGTGCACTACCGTATACTTTGGAAATTGCTTTAACCTCGCTTAGGTCTCCTACTGGAGTCGAAGTCGCATGAGTATTTAAATAATCAACTTCTTGCGGATTAATCTGCGCCTCTTGTAATGCCAGTTCCATTGCTTTTGCAGCTCCAAGACCATCTGGATGGGTAGCGGTCATATGATACGCATCGGCAGTCATTGAAGCTCCCACAACTTCTGCATAAATCTTTGCTCCTCTTTGTTTTGCATGCTCAAAGTCTTCTAGAATAACAGCTCCAGCTCCTTCTCCCATTACAAAACCATCTCTCTCTTTATCAAAAGGTCTTGAAGCTATTTCTGGATGATCATTCCTTTTTGACATTGCTTTCATCGAACTAAACCCTCCTATAGAAGCTTCTGTAATAGGCGCTTCAGAACCTCCTGTGACAAATATTTTGGCCTTCCCTAATTTTATATAATTATACGCATCCATTATAGCAGAATTTGATGTTGCACATGCCGAAACTGTAGTATAATTAATACCCATTAGATTAAATTTCATAGAGATCATACCCGAAGCCATATTAGCAATGAGCTTAGGCACAAAAAATGGATTAAACCTAGGATTTTTATTGTTTAATGCATACTCTTTTACTTCATTTTCAAAAGTATTCATCCCCCCTTGTCCTGTTCCCCAAATGACACCTACGTCAAATGGCGAAATCTTATCCATGTCAATTCCCGAATCTTCAAATGCTTCTGATGCTGCATAAAGTGCATACTGAGTAAATAGATCGCTTTTTCTGATTTCGTTTCGTTCCAGATACTTTTGTGGCTCAAAGTCATTAATTTCGCAGGCAAACTGAGTTTTAAACAAAGAGGGGTCAAACTTTGTAATTTTTGAAGCTCCACTTTGACCAAGGATTGCATTATTCCAAAATTCTTCAACAGAATTTCCTAGAGGAGTCACTGCTCCCAAACCTGTTATTACTACTCTTTTTTCGTTCATATTTGCATAAATTATACTTACTAATAAGTAAGTTTTATGAGTTAAAAAAAATTATACTCCTTTTAATATGGAGGCTTTTACTGATTTAAAAATATTCTCCCGAATTACTTTATCAAGGATAAGAGAAGAAAGTAGTGATGCTATGATAAGATCTGCTTTTTCATTAGGTTTTTCTGCAAAATTAAATTCTTTTTTGGCAAGTCCTTCTTTAAGCAACTCCATCATCCATATCCTAATCTCTCGACTCATTTCTGAAAGGTTATTTTGCATATTCTCTGGTAATGATTCATAGGATGATCCCAAAGCTCCAACTAAACAAACCAGATTGAGTGATTGATTTTCTTCATATAAAGCTATAAAATTATCTAATCTTCTCTGTGGTGAATAATGGCTCCATTCTTTATTTTTTAATTGAAATTTCTTTCTTGTTCTTTGAATAATTTCTTCTCCCAGATCAGATTTTTTTGGAAAATGGTAATGTACAGCAGCATTTTTTATTTGTAATGGTCCTGATATATCTCTATAGCTAAATGCATTATACCCTTTGGTTCTAATCAAATTTTCAGCTAGATCCAGTATCTCAATTCTCTTATCAGACATAGTTCCAAATATACTTACTTATCAGTAAGTATGCAACTTTAAAAATTAAGTTTATATTTCAAAAAAACCATCAAACTTAACTTTGACAACTTTTTTATACTGACCATTTAATAGATTACATCTTATAAATCCAACTTTGCGGGTTTAATCGCTTTGCATTTTGGTAGATTAAAAATTTCATGATTGCTCTACCTGTAGTTGGATTGGTACGTACTGCACCTATAGATTGTTTGGTTGCGACCTTATCACCCTCTTTAACTGTTATATTTTCTATATTATAATAGGTAGTGATATAATTACCATGTCGTATCTGAACTAATCGGCTGGCTCCTCTAAGTTTTTGTATTGCGATTACCTCTCCTTCAAAAATAGCTCTTGCCTTCTCTCCTGTTCTTGTTTCTATTTCTACACCACTACTATTGATTTGTATATTCGGTAGTGTAGGATGTGGCTGACGCCCAAATTTCTTAGTAATTCTTCCTGTTCCAACTGGCCAAGGCAATTTTCCTTTATTCGATGTAAAATTATCAGCCAATATCTTAGCTTCTGCAGTCAGAGCAAAGGTCGTTGCTGAACCTTTTTTGGTTACCTTTTTACCCGCTTTCTTATTTGCTCTGGCAATCGCTTCTCTAATCAGTTTTTCGATTGCTTTATCAATCGCACTAGCTTGTTCTTGTTTTTTCTTAATTTGTTTGGTATACGTTCCCGCTTTCTTCCTAATTGAAGCCATTAATATTTGTTGCTCCTTCTTCTCTTCTTTAAGATCTTGTTGTGCCTGTCTATTTTCTTCAATCAACCCTTGCTTATCCTTTTTTTGTCTTGAAAGATCAGTATTAAGCGCCTGAAGCTCTATCGTACTATTTTCAATCCGGTCTGCTTGTTCTTTTCGGTGCTCATTATACTGCTTCATATACTGCAGTCGTTTATAAGCCTGAGCAAAATCTGCAGAAGAAAGTAAGAACATAATTCGACTTTGATGAGATTTACTTTTATATGACTTGGTAATCATCTTAGCATAATCTTTTTTAAGAGCCTTAAGCTCTTTGCGATATGCATCTATCTTCTTAAAATTTGTATTAATCTCACGTGTCAACAAGTTTGCCTGCTGGTTTGTAATTTTAATCAAATTCTGACGTGTACTAATCTGTGAATTGATCGTTTCAACTTCATCCAAAACAGAGCGCTCTTTAAGTTTATTATCAGCCCGCAATTGTTTCATTTGCTCAATTTCTTCTCTTAAGCGTTGACGTTCTTCTTCTAGTTGTTGTTGCTTGGTGCTTTGAGAAAACAAGGGACCACAAACCAATAATAAACCAATAAAAAATATGACTTTTAAAAATCTCATTGAATAGTAACTTGCTTGTATCCTGATGGTATTTTAAACGGAAAACTTACCTTAGCATTGTAATCTACCGTTTTATATTCTATTTCAATTGTTGTTTTCCCTTTATCTTGTAAAGCTTCTATGTGAATTTCTTTAGGAAATTCTTGATTTCCTACCTTTTGATATGTTTTATAATAGATTGTTAAATCTCTATTTTCTGATGGTTGTTTAAGTTTTTGTTGAGCCATTTTAAAAGTATCTGGTCGTACTAAAAACAATCGCTCGAATAAAGCTAATTCTGTTTTAGGTTGTAATTGATAGGATTGATTCGTAATGGATGATTTATACTTATCATCCCTTAAGTTAAATAATGCTTGTCCCAAAAGCATTTGTTGTACTTTCTTAAAATCTAAGTCTGTTCCTAACCATTCACTTAACAACCTAAAATCTCCTTCGAAGTAGGTGCTATTGATTTTCTCATAATAACTTACTTTTTCTGGTGTAATTAATGCTTTTGCAAGTGTGATCCCTAACATTTTTACACTAACCCATATTCTTTTATCTTTTTCAAGACGTAACGTGGCGATAGGACTAAAGGATTGTTTCCCATCATCATATTTGACCTTTACCTTGGTATTAAGTGTTTCAAAATTGAAAGATCGGTTATAATGATTTGCAATGATTTTTTCTGCGCTTAATCTTTTTACACCTGATTCGGTCACACTTTTGGTACCTTTACAAGAATTGAGGGCAATCAAAGAAAAAAACAATAGACCAAAAAATATTCTGTTCATTAACTCTTATGATTTTTTCTGAAGTTGATTTACTTTTTCTTGATATTCTGAAGCTTTTGTTGCATCTCCAAGTTTTTGATATGCTGCACTAATTTGTTGATAAAAGTCTGATTCCATTTTAAGATCATCTATTACATAGTCTATACCTGTAGTGAGAATTTCGATCGCTTCTTCTGCTTTTTCAAGATGAATAAGAGATACTCCATTTACCAAATAGAAAATAGGTTGTGCAGGGAATAACTCTAAAGCTAATTCACTTCCACTCATTGCTTTTTCATATCGTTTTAGATCCAATTGTAAAAGTAGAATTCTTCTTAATAACGAAAAATCATTAGCATTACTTTTTATACCTCGTTCATAAAAATTAAGTGCTTGTTCTTTATCGTCCTTTTTAAAGTAATAATTTCCAAGTTCTGTAAATACTACTTTTCCATTCTCCTGACCATTAGAAAGCAAAGCAATAATATCGGTTAATTGAGATGCATACTGTGGATTTTTATCAATGAAGAGAAGAAAATCATTGACCACTTTAAATTTAGAATCCATATCTATTTTATTGCTTTTTAGTGCAATTTTCATAGATTGAATCGCTTCTTCTGTTTTATTTCCTTCTAGATAAAACTTATACAATGCCAAATGTACCAATTCTGATTTTGGCTTTTTCTTTAATAATAAAGTTGCAACCTCAAATGCTTTTTCTTTTTCCCCACTTTGACTATAAAGATAGATAAGATTAAGATAGTTTTGTTCTACCTTAGGCTTGTCTTTTATCATCTTTTCTAATCTGGAGATTTGATTATTTGGGTTTGTTATTTTTGAAGAAATGCGTTTTCGTAATCTACTTCTATACCCATCAACACCATATTCTTCATCCAGCTCATCAATTAAAACCAAAGCTTCATCATAACGTCTTTCAAGAAAATAAAGATTTGCCAATTGTTCTTTGAACATAGAATTAAAAGTAACCAGCTTTTCTACAACTCCTGTAGATTCTTTGTATTTTCGTTGTTGAAAATACACTTGAAACAATAGTTCCAATACAAATTTGTCATTAGGTTTTACCTCTATTACTTTCTTAAAATTATCTTCTGCCTTTTGGTATAACTTTAACTCTAAATAATTTTTTCCCAGTTCAAAATACAGGTAATTCGGCTCTGGATCAATAGCAATACATTTCTCTAAAGCTTCAATCGCCTTATCATAGTTGGTGATTGCTTTTTGCTTTAATGCTTCAAAAAAAGATTCTTGAAACTCATCTGAAACATTCCCCAAATCATCAATATTAATCTCTTGTTTGGGTTCTATATCCTGAGTATAACCAACATTATGCCCTAATACAAAGAGTATACTCAAAATACAAATATGTTTCCAATAATTAATCATATAAAATTTACTGAAGTACTTTTACTTCATCACAAATTATTCCAAAATAGAATAGTCTCCTATGCTTACTGTAGTGAAGTTTCCATCATACACAGCATTATTTCCTATCATAGCATTGTCTAAGTTAGCATTTTTTATGACAGTTTTGGTTTGAACCAGACTATTTTTGATAGCTGTATTCTCGATTACACATCCATCTCCTATTGAAACGTTCGGTCCAATTGTTGCATTTTTCAGGGTTACTCCTTCTCCTATATAACATGGACTAATAATGGTAGAATTTTCCTGTTCTACCTGATCACTAACCAATTGCTCTCCATCATTCTGTAAAAACCCAAGCATCCTTGTATTGGTTTCTACAGTAACATTTTTATTTCCGCAATCCATCCACTCATCTACTTGTCCGGTTACAAAAACTTTACCATTACTCATCATTCTTTTGATACCATCATTAATCTGATATTCACCACCATTAATAATGTTATTATCCAATACATATTGCAGTTCATTCTTTAGCACTGCTACATCTTTAAAATAATAAATTCCGATCACTGCCTGATCCGAAACAAACTCCTGAGGTTTTTCTACCAGTTCTACAATATGTTTGTTTTCATTAAGTTTTACCACCCCATATGCTTCAGGTTGTTCTACCTGTTTAACCCAAATTACAGCATCTGCCTCTTTATCGAGATTAAAATCTGCTCTAATTAGTGTATCTGCATATGCAATTACTGCAGGGCCTGAGAGGGATGCTGCAGCACACATAATTGCATGTCCGGTTCCTAAAGGTTGATCCTGTCTGTAAATAGATGCTTTTGCCCCCAGTTCTTCTGCTAATTTAGTTAAACTCGATACAACATCCTCTCCAAAAAAAGCAGGATCACCAAGTACAAAGGCAATTTCATCAATTGGTTCTCCCAAAACCTTAGCAATATCAGATACTAATCTGTGTACAATTGGTTTCCCGGCTACCGGAATTAAAGGCTTAGGAACAGTAAGTGTATGAGGTCTTAGTCTAGAGCCTCTTCCTGCCATGGGTACTATGATTTTCACTTGATTATTTTTTTAATGTTATTATTTTTTGTCTTATGGCATACATAACATATACCTATGTGCTAAACTATTTTCTTTAATCCAAAAACCTATTCTAGATACATTTTGTATTCTGTCATCTAGAACAGAGTCGAGAGATCAGTACTAAAAACGTCTAGAATAAACAGTTTTTAATTATTTAACTCCAGTACTCCCAAAACCACCTTCACCTCTTGATGTCTCAGAAAGTTCTTCTACAACCTGCCATTCTGCACGTTCATGTTTGGCTATTACCATTTGAGCAACCCGTTCTCCATTTTCGATGGTAAAATTTTCGTTAGAAAGGTTTACTAAAATCACCCCTACTTCTCCTCTATAATCAGCATCGATAGTTCCTGGTGCATTAAGTACAGTAATTCCTTTTTTGGCTGCTAATCCGCTACGAGGTCGAACCTGCGCTTCATAACCTACTGGTAGCTCGATAAACAATCCTGTTTTTACAATCGTTCTCTCCAAAGGTTGTAACGTAATAGATTCTGTTATATTGGCTCTCAAATCCATCCCTGCAGAAGCGATAGTTTCATAATGAGGCAAATCATGTGATGATCGGTTAATAATTTTTATTTGCATAGGTACTTTACACTTTCAACCAGAAGTTGTTTATTTTTTTAAAATTTGTTTTAACTCTCTCTTTTCTGAGGCGTACAAAATTACTAAAAACACGAGTAACAATGGAATAGAAATCATATAATTACTATCAAAAATGTAAAACGAAAGAATCGAAAAACTGATAGAAAGCGTAAGATACATTCCTATCTTTTTTAAATTATAGGGGATTGGATAATATTTTCTTCCAAAATACCATGATAATAACATCATAGAGCCATAAGCAACTAATGTCGCTATTGCCGATCCAAGATAACTATACCTTGGTATTAAAATAAAATTTAAAAGCAATGTAAGTCCTGCTCCTACAACAGAAATATAGGCGCCAAATTTAGTTCGATCCGTAATTTTATACCATACCGAAAGATTGTGATAAATACCAAGGCATAAATTAGCCAATACTATTATAGGAACAATTTTTACAGCTTCCCAATATGCCTGGTCTCTAATAATGAATACTTTTAAGATGTGAACAAAAATAACCACTCCTAATAAGATAAGGGCTCCAAAGGCCACAAAGTATTTTGTAATTCTCGCATACGTTTCTGGAGCATTTTTATTTTCAGAATAGTTAAAGAAAAAAGGTTCTATTCCCAGTCTAAAGGCTGTTGAAAATAACGTCATAAATAATGCCAGTTTATAACAGGCCGAATACACTCCAACAACATGTTCTGCAGTATCTTCTGGTAACAAATAATCAAGTATAATTCTATCGAATGTTTCATTGATTGAAAATGCAACTCCAGCTATTAAAATTGGAAGTGAATACTTCATCATCCTTTTCCATAATGCTTTATCAAAACGGTATTTAAGATTGATATAAAAAGGAACCAATAACAAAAGTGTTAATCCACTTGCCACCAAATTTGAAATGAAAATATAATTAATCTCATAATTATCAATGACAATACTTTTTAAGCTTGAAAAATCATCAGATAGTTTTTTTAGATATATCAATAGAAAAACATTCAATCCAAGATTAATAAATACATTTAAAATCTTTATAAATGAATATTTCATCGGTCTTTCATTTGCTCTTAGCCAAGCAAAAGGAATAATCACTAAAGCATCTAACAAGAGTATCCAGATAACTAAGACAATATAATCTTCTTTTATCCCGGTTAACATCGCAATTTGGTCCTTAAATAACAGCGCTAATGCAAAAAAGCCAAAAGAAGATATTAAGAGAGATATTGTCGAAGTACTAACAACTTTTTGTTTATCTGATTCTTTATTAAAAAAACGAAAAAAAGCAGTCTCCATGCCATAGGCTAGTATCACATTGAATAAAACGAAGTATGAAAATATGATAGAAACTTTTCCATATTCATTTGTCGGCAATACATCGGTATATAATGGAACTAATAAAAATGACAACATACGAGGAAGCACTGTCGCTACTCCATAGATAAAAGTCTGCTTAAAAAGTTTTTGAAATATGCTCAATTGGTGAATCTAATTGTAGTCGTAAAAGTACAATTTTTTATCGCCTAATTTACATAGGAAAGTTCTTTAAAACTATTTGTTTGAGGTTCTCTATTTTGAACAGTTTTTCTTCTCCGTTTTGGATGTATTGAAGCATACATTCATTTGCTTTAAGCTCGAAAGGGATTTTCCTTTCTATTTCTGGTAATTGGTTTTTAAACTCTTCTTTAGAATCACCGCTCATAATCAGGTCTTGCATTTTAGCCGGATACACGTAATTACCTTCATATATATTTGGATTTGAATTCGTCTTCTTCAATTCAATTTTTTTACCTCTAAAAAAAGCATAAGTAAGCTCAACTTCATTGTTTTTTTCAATTTCAAAACTTACGAACAAGGTGGTGGGGCCATCAGCCATTCCCGAAGGAATTTCTTGAAAATAAGAGTCTTTGATTTGTAGAGAAGCTTTCATGTCTATTTTTTGACTACTTGCACATTGTGTAAAAGTAACTACTACCAAAAGCATCAATACCTTAATGCATAATGTTTCAAAGTTTTTCATAGTATTCTTTATTTATCTTATTTAAAGACAAATCTAATGCCAAAATTATTTTAACATTTGATAAAGATAGAAAAACGGCAGTATAATACCCAAAGTAAAGCTTAAGGATAAAGTCTTCAAATTTTTCAGGTATCAAGGTATATTGGATATTTATATTACACTTTCTTGGTAAAATGAGGTATTGCACCAAGCCTTTTTCTGTGATACAACCTTATATCCCAAAAATATCCCATTGAATCCTTGTAAATATTTAATAGTAAAAACCCTCCTATCTTCTGATAAACTAATAATTTCGATTCCAAAATCTATTAAGTTTTCTTCTTTAATAAATTCGGTATTTAAATTTATTTCTTCCGTAGAAAACCCCCAAGTGATTTCGCTACTAGCCACATTATCTTCACTCCCATTATAGATCCTAATTTCATCTATATTTTGTACAGAACTCTTATCCAAATCCAATGAACAATACACTGTACCAGATATGCCTGCATCTCCTAAAATGATTGATCCACGTAAAGGTCTGCCATCATCATTAGAACAAGAAAGAAGAAAAACCATACAACATTGAAAGATGATCAATAAAACTACCTTATTTTTTAATCGAGATGTTGTCTTCGGCTGAGGGTTAATTATTGCTGATTTATTATGTTTTTTCATGCTAACCATTTTGATTACGTATTAAGTCTTTTCATTTAAATAGTCTTAAATACATACAAATGGTTGCGTAAAAGGAAATCATAAAATACAGTCACAGGTATAATAATAAAGCCCACCAAAAAAGGGTGGGCTTTATTATTATACTAAAAACTTAATATAGTATTAGTTATTCAATGCTTCTGCACCACCAACAATCTCAAGGATTTCATTGGTAATAGAAGCTTGTCTTGCTTTGTTATATGACAATTTAAGTGCATCTCTAAGCTCTGTAGCATTATCAGTCGCTTTATGCATTGCAGTCATACGCGCACCATGCTCTGATGCAAACGAATCACGTAACGCTTTATACAATTGTGTTTTAAGCGACTTAGGTATCAATTGTTCTACAATCTCTTCCTTAGAAGGCTCAAAAATATAATCCAAATTTGCAGTTTCCTGACCAGCTACAGGCACAATAGGTAAAAACTGTTCTGTAGTAACATCTTGAGAAGCAGCATTTCTAAATTTATTGTATACAATTACGATTCTATCATAAGAACCATTAGTAAAATGTTCCATTAATTCTTCAGCAATTGCTGCAACATTAGTAAAAGTAAGATCATCATATACCTCACTTTTATTTGCAATTACAGTATGCGTTTTAGAAACTACATCATTAACTTTTTTACCAATCGTCACAAAATCTACTTGCTTACCAGCATATTCATTCTCATAAAGCTCTCTTACACCTTTAACGATATTAGAGTTAAATGCTCCCGCTAAACCACGATTAGAAGCAATTGCCACAACGAGCACTTTATTTACTTCACGTTGTTCTGCATATGTACTAGCGTTATCTCCTTCTAAAGAAGCGCTTAAACTCTGCAACAACTCAGTAAGTTTATCAGAATAAGGACGCATTGCAGTAATCGCCATCTGTGCTTTATTCAACTTTGCAGCAGATACCATTTTCATGGCACTGGTAATTTGCATCGTTGATGATACAGAGGTGATTCTACTACGTAATTCTTTTAAATTCGCCATTTTTTATACTTATGAATTCAGAATTCTTTATTCAGCGTTTAATTATGCTTTGTATTTTGCTGAAATCTCTTTACAAGCAGAAAGTAATACATCTGTTACTTCGTCTGTCAATTTTCCAGCCTTTAAAGTGTCTAAGGTGTCTCTATGTTTTGCATTAAGATACTCTATAAAATCACTTTCGAATTCTTTTATTTTATTTACAGGTACGTCTCTTAACAAGTTTTTAGAACCTGCATAGATGATCGCAATTTGATCTTCTACGGTATATGGATCATTTTGAGCTTGCTTAAGAATCTCTACGTTACGCTTCCCTTTTTCAATTACATTTAAGGTAGCAGCATCAAGGTCAGATCCAAACTTAGCAAATGCTTCTAGTTCACGGAACTGTGCTTGATCCAGTTTTAATGTACCTGCAACTTTTTTCATTGATTTAATCTGAGCAGATCCCCCCACACGAGATACAGAGATACCTACATTAATTGCAGGACGAACCCCAGAGTTAAATAAATCTGATGTTAAGAAAATCTGGCCATCTGTAATAGAAATTACATTGGTTGGGATATATGCTGATACATCACCTGCCTGAGTTTCAATAATTGGTAATGCCGTTAAAGATCCGCCTCCTTTTACTTTGTCTTTTAAAGAATCAGGAAGGTCATTCATATCTTTAGCAATATTATCATCTGCAATTACTTTTGCAGAACGCTCTAATAATCTTGAGTGAAGATAAAATACATCTCCAGGATATGCCTCACGACCTGGTGGACGACGTAATAACAAAGATACCTCACGGTATGCTACGGCCTGCTTAGATAAATCATCATAGATAATCAAAGCTGGACGTCCTGTATCACGGAAATACTCTCCGATTGCAGCACCTGCAAATGGAGCATATACTTGCATAGGAGCAGGATCAGAAGCATTTGCAGCAACGATAGTTGTATATGCCAATGCACCTTTATCCTCTAGTACTTTAGCAATAAGCGCTACTGTAGACGCTTTCTGTCCAATAGCAACATATATACAATATACTGGCTCACCAGCATCATAAAATTCTTTTTGATTTAGGATAGTATCAATACAAACTGTTGTCTTACCAGTTTGACGGTCACCAATCACCAACTCACGTTGTCCTCTTCCGATCGGTACCATAGCATCAATAGACTTGATCCCTGTTTGAAGTGGTTCGTTTACCGGTTGACGAAAAACTACACCAGGAGCTTTACGCTCTAATGGCATTTCGAAAGTTTCACCTTCGATAGCACCTTTACCATCAATAGGATTACCTAATGTGTCTACTACACGACCTACGATTCCTTCTCCAACATTGATAGATGCAATACGCTGAGTACGTTTTACAGTTACCCCTTCTTTAACTTCTGTTGAAGAACCTAAAAGTACTACCCCAACATTATCTTCCTCAAGGTTAAGTACAATACCTTCTAGTCCTGATTCGAATTCTACTAATTCCCCATATTGAGCATTAGACAATCCGTATACACGAGCGATACCATCACCTACTTGTAATACTGTTCCTACCTCTTCTAATGAAGCTGATGCTTCAAATCCAGATAATTGTTGTTTTAATATTGCTGATACTTCAGCAGGATTCACTTCTGCCATTTTATAATAGTTTAGGAGAACGAGTACAAACTCTCATTCTCTTATTATTAAATTTATATTTTAAAACGTATGTATTAATTGCTTAATTCTCTTCTTAAATTCGTAAGCTTATTTGCTATACTAGCATTATATTGTAAATCACCAACTCTTAGAATAAATCCACCAATAATAGCTTCGTCGATTATATTTTCTATTGTCGCCTCGTTACCTGTCAATTCTTTTACTTTGCTTAAAACTTTAGCCTTTAATCCTTTATCCAAAGGAACAGCCGTAGTCACTTTTGCTACCTGAGTATTATTTAATTGGTCAAACAAAACGATATATTGCTTTGCTACATCCCCTAATAAATCAACTCTTTTGTTTTGAACTAAAGTATCAAAAAGTTTTTGTGTAATATCCCCAGCGCCTTTAAATATCTCACGTAGTGAAGCTAGTTTTACTTCACTTTTGATCAAAGGACTACTCAATACCATTCTGAGCTCGGCGCTATCGCTAACAGTAGCGATAATACTTTGCATATCTTTCTGAACATCTTCAGTGGCTTTTTTATCTTGAGCTAAACTCAAAACTGCCTTCGCATAACGTATTGCTGCTCTACTCATGTATGATTAGTTTAAAGTAACATCTCCTAACATAGACTCAACCAATTCCAATTGTTTGTCCTTGTCAGCTAATTCTTTTCTCACAACTTTTTCTGCAATCTCTACAGAAAGTCCAGCTACCTGGCTCTTAAGATCAGCAATCGCTGCTTTCTTTTCACTTTCTATAGTTGCTTGTGCTTGTGCTACGATTTTATCTGCTTCAGCTTGTGCTTCTGATTTTGCATCGGTGATCATATTTTCTTTAAGCTGT
Organism: Aquimarina algiphila; assembly: GCF_007489275.1. Lineage (GTDB taxonomy): Bacteria > Bacteroidota > Bacteroidia > Flavobacteriales > Flavobacteriaceae > Aquimarina > Aquimarina algiphila. The sequence continues at coordinate 27,964 of NZ_VLNR01000052.1, read as the reverse complement.
CTTGCTTCTTTAAGCATACCATCACGTTCTGCTCTTGCTTCATTTAAGATACGTTCGTTATCTGCTTGAAGGTTTTGCATTTCTTTTCTAGCTTCTTCTGCAGATTCCAGTGCATTTTTAATACCCTCTTCACGATTATTTACAGCTTCTAATATAGGTTTCCAAGCAAATTTTCTCAATAATAAAAGTAAACCTACAAAAAGTAATATCTGCCAGAAAAACAGACCGAATGAAAAATCATTTAATAACTTATCCATAATTAATTATGTTATCTTTTTATCGTCTAATTTTTAAAAACTTAAAATGAACAACTGCAACCAACCGTTGCAGTTGTATCATCTGTACTAAATGGATTAAGCAAATAAAGCTGCAAATCCAATACCTTCAATAAGAGCGGCAGCAATAAGCATCGCAGTTTGAATTTTACCTGAAGCTTCTGGTTGACGTGCGATAGCTTCCATTGCAGATCCACCAATTTTACCAATACCTAGACCTGCACCGATTACGATTAAACCTGATCCAACAATTTCTGGAATTTCCATAATTATATAATTAAAAATTAAACGTTCAAAACTAGTGATGTGCCTCTTCAGTTGCCATACCAAAGTATAGCGCAGACAACATCGTAAATATATATGCTTGTAATGCAGCTACCAATAATTCTAATATTGATAATGCAAACGACAATCCAAATGATAATGGGCTACCAATCCAACTTTTAAATAAGAACATCATACCGATGATACTCATGATCACTACGTGACCCGCAGTCATATTCGCATACAAACGAATCATTAACGAAAACGGCTTGATAAAAACTCCCAACAATTCTATTGGTGCTAAAACTACTTTCATAAAAGTAGGTACTCCCGGCATCCAAAAAATGTGACCCCAGTAATTTTTATTAGCAGTAAGGTTAGTGATTAAAAATGTGATTAGTGCCAAAGCAAATGTTACAGCAATATTTCCAGTGACATTGACTGCCAATGGCGTCATTCCTAAAAGGTTTAATAACCAGATAAAGAAAAACACTGTAAGCAAAAAGCTCATGTATCTTTTATAATTTTTCTCTCCTATATTTGGAATAGCGATCTCATCTCTAACAAAAAGTACAAGAGGTTCTAAAAAACGCCCAACTCCTGTAGGAATACCATTATTTTTCTTGTACGATTTAGCCAGACGGCTAAACATAAAAAACATAAGTAAACCAATCAACAGAATACTCACAACGTTTTTTGTAATTGAGAAATCTAATGGTTTTGTATTCGTTGCATGGTGATCCTCATCATAATTGATTGTACCAGATGCATCTGTTTTATAAATCTTTGAATGGTATAACTTATAATAATTGCCATCAACCTCGGCAACAGTTTCTCCATGATGAAATTTGGAAGAAGAGAAAAGCTTTAAACCATTATCCCATAAAATAACAGGTAATGGAAACCCATAATGCTTGTTTGCTTCTTTATCAGAAAATAATGTGAAATCGTGTGAGTCTTGAAGGTGATGATCTATAAATTCTTTGATTTCTGTTTTTAAATCTCCTTCTCCTTCGTTCCCCTCTTTTTTAGACTCTTTTGCGAATAGATTTGAGGTGGCAAAGGCCAAAGTAAAAATCAATAAAATTTTAACTACAGTACGGTTTTGCATTACACGTAAAATTTCGGTTCCTAAATTTCGGTGCAAATGTACATAATTAAGTTTAGATTCTTAAACTATTTTTAGTAAATAAGTTCGAGATTATTACAAAAGAAATAAAACATTGAAAATCAATTATTTAATCGTATTCAAAATCTTGGAAACACAATACACCTCGAGAGCTAAACAGATTGCATAGGCAATAAAGAAATCCAGAAACACATTTTTATTGATATCCAAGTTGTTTAGATTACTTATCAGCAAAAAAACTCCAATCTTTACTAAACTTCCTGCCATAAAAATAAAACCTAGTTGGTCTTTAAACTTTTTACTGAGCACCATAATTGCAGAGGTAAAAATCAATGTAAATATACCATTGAAGACATAGGAAAAGTTAATGATATCAGTATTCCTTTCTAGCGAAAAATAATTGACGATGCTGGTATGAGTAAAATAACCACCGATGATGATTATAACAAAAAGAAACAAAAAACGAACGAAGTTTTTCTTCATATACTTAATAAAATCTTTTGCTAATATAAACTGTATTGAACGAATGAAAAGTACAATAAGAAAAAATTAACGATCAGATTTATTAATTCTATTGAGTTGTTTAATTACCAGGTATATTGAAGCAGTTACTCCAAAAAGGACAAGACCCATCGTGAACCATTGTTTTTCTAGTTCATAATAGGCGTCCAATTTTTTACCTCCGTAAGCACATAGAAATATAGTACCCCCCATCTGAAAAGCTATTCCAGAAAGAGCAGCATATTTTCTAAGCTGACTTCCCTTGTCCTTGGGTTGCTGATTGTGCTTGTGGTTGTCCTGTTTTTTGCTCACTTTTTCCTAAAGATTTAACAGCTCCTTTCATAGAACAAGATGCATTAAAGTTTGCTCCTGGCTCAACGGCCAACTTACCTACAGTAACTTCTCCTTCAATATGTGCCGTTGGCTTTAATGATAAAGTATTTGAAACATTAAGAGTTCCTGCAAACTTTCCTTCAAAATCTGCATCAGAACATTCTAGTGTTCCTTTAATAAAACCAGAAGAACCTACTACTACTTTACCTGTAGTTTTGAATGTTCCTTCGATAGTACCTTCGATTCTAAAACCTCCTTCAGAAATAATATCGCCAATGATTTTAGTTCCTTCAGAAATTTTATTTTGATTGCGAGAAAAATCTGTGCTGTTGCCGTAGTCTCTTCCTTTTTTATTGTCTGAAAACATAATATACAGGGGGATTAAATAATTATTATTCGGTTTCTTCTTGTTCGGTTTCTATTGGTTTATATTCTTCCAGATTTTTATGAATCTGAAGAATTCGATAATTAGGAGATGCTATAATAAAAAATGGAGCATCTACTTTTTTATAATATTTCTTTTTTCTATTCCATTTGGTTAGATCAGCTTCTCGAGTATCTTCGGTTTTACCCAAAGAAAGGAGTTCTGCAAGACCTTCTGCTGCTAACTTATCACCTCTTGTATGTACAACTACAAATTGTTGATCTTTATTATATACATCAAACGAAACTTTCATTTTTTCGTACCTCAGCTCTTTAAGGATATTTTCTAAATGTTCCTTTAAACCTTGCGCCTGGTTATCCCCAAATGTTGAAAAAGGATAAATCAATTTATGATTTTTTTCTTCTTCCAAACCAGTTAAAAATTCACTATTCTGTACCTGAGGTATAGTAATTTGATAAATTAACTGCGCCTTTTTACCTTCTGGACTTTGTGGATAGTTAAGAGACACATAATTAAGCGCTTCTTTATATGCTTCAAACCCTCTGTAGCGACCTACAGCCTGAGCTTTTAATAACTCAAATTTAGGTAAGAATTCGTCATCTCCTCCAAATTTTGTAATTAATACATCACTCTCTTTAATAACCTCTGCATATTTCTGCTTTTGAAAATCATGGTACAATCTATTATACATAGATTTTGGGCTATTTTTATCATCTTCTAAAGTAGCATCTGGATTTTGAAGAATTTTAGCATACCTTGATTCGCTATGATTATTAATAATATCCTGTTTATAAGTATTTGACTTTGTAATATTTCCTTGTAATAAATAAATTTTATACAGGTTATATTTTGAAGGTATAATTAAGCGCTCTTCGGGATTACTTTGTAGCAAATTTTCTAACTTATCTGTAGACAAATCATACTCCTGAAATTTCTCTTTATATATTATACCTAATTGATAGTACGCAAAGTTTCTCTCTGTTTTAAGACTATCAATTACCACTGGATCGGTTGGTAATTGTGCTATATAGGTTTGAGGATCAAAAGCAGGATCTGTGTCAATAGAGTACTCTTCTTTAACCTCTTGCTCTACAGCAGAAACTGCACTTGGATTAGAAATACTTGAAACTCTCCAGTTATCTAGTAATTCTCTATTTCCATATGTTCTTTTAAAAGCTGTCTTCCCAAAAGCTACTGTGGTTTGATTATAAAAATAAAACGGACCTTCTTTACCCTTAGCACCCTGGGCTTTATTTCCTATTCCTGTGCCTGTACCAGGTTGATTAAATCTTTGCTCTACAGGTAATCCTTCTTTTATTTTTGCTATTTCTTCTGCTTTTGCTACCAGAACAGCTTTTAGTTTTATCCTTTCTGTATACTCTGAATAATATGCTAATCTTTCTTCTGGGGACATCGCTGCGATAGTAATAATACTATCATTTGTTTTGGCTATTCCTTCATACAAGATAACATCATCCAGATTATCACGCTTTTTCTTTAAAACTCTATATCTTTTAGAATCTACCACCATTCGTTGAAGTGTACTATCATAATATGCCCCTGAGGCAGCATATTCTTTATTGTCAAAACTAATATCTCCTAAAGTGTAATAGTTTATAGATTCTAGATATTTGTCATCAGAATTTGTACGTAATGATTTATTATAATACGCTACCGCCAAATCAATAGAATCTAATGTTTTAAAGTATACAGCCTTTTGATTATAAATTTTATCTAGAAAAGGTCTGTTTTCTCGATTCTCTTCGAGGTCTGTTAGTAATTCAAGAAACTCTTCCCTATTACCTGTTTCGTAATTAAAATTTCTAGCTTTAGCCATATATGCATTCAGCATATATTTTCTAGGTGCTTTTCGATTGAGTTCTATTACCTGATCAAAAGCATAGTTTGCACTATCTTTAAACCCAAGTTCATTTAGCAATTGTCCTTTGATATAAAGGTATCTCCCTTTTTCTTCGTTTTTCTTGGTATGAACTGCTGCTTTGGAAATATAGCTAACCGCAGAATCCTTTTGTTTAAGGTTAACATATGCCTGAGCTATCATAGCAATAGCATCTGCATAATCCTGAGGTTTCATATATTCCTGTGTTATCATTCTGTCGAGATCTTCGATAGCTTTATCATTATTATCGAGACGAAGATTTGCTTTAGCTCTCCAGACTTTAGCATGGTTAATTGTATTACTTGCAGGGTATTTATACAAGATGTAGTTAAATGCCTCTAATGCGGGCACAAAACGCTGCTCAAAATAGCGTGCTTTACCTAACAACAAAAATGCTTCATCAATCTTCGGATTACGTTCCTTTCCATCAATAAGCATACTGTGCTTTTGGATTGCTTTAACCGCTTTTTCTTCTGCTTTATCAAAGTTTTGATTAAGTATTTCATTAGGTAAACGAACATCTTCGCTCACAATCATTCTTTCTATAGGAAGAAGTTCCCAAAAATTATCTTTATAAGATTGTACAATGTCTTCTTTACCTGTATCAAAAGCCAAACGACCATTATACAAGGTATTATTTTTTGTAGTAACATCATGCCATGTACGATTCACAAACTTGTCCTTTTTACGAGAACAGGCAAATCCTACTATAATCAAAAGTAACACAAGGGTGATTTGTGATATTTTTTTTCCCAAACCAGATAATTTATAAGTGTGATAACTAAAAAAAAATCTTTTTAGTGTGTTTAAAGTGCACAAAAATATAATGTGCGTCGTAAAAATACATTTCTTTCGTTAAAAAACAGGTTGTTAACATATTTTTCTCCAAGGAGAAATGATTTTTATTGTATTTTCTTAGGTTATTAACAATCAACAGTAACTCATTGTATATCTCAAATAGCCATACCAAAAAAATAAATTTCACCGAAAACAGGGTAGTCCATATTCTTTTTCTTTATGATTTTTATCCCTTTTTGTAAAACTATTAATTTTTTAATTCAGTTTTTTAATTCAACCGCATCATGGACAGTATTTCTTTGACAAAAAATGATATTCAGCATATAAAAAGACTGCTTGATGCTAATAGAAAAATTGAGGCTATTAAATATATAAATGAAAATTATAAACTAGGTCTTAAAGAATCAAAAAAAATAGCAGATCTTGTAGAAAAAAAAGGTGATTTCCAATACAATTCAACTTCTTCTCAAACCCTTTTTATTGATCGTGAAAAAACAAAATCTAACAGAACAAATTCCATTGTTTTTCTTATAATATCTGGTATAGGATATGCGCTATTATTATTGGGATTATATCAGTTAACAGATAAATTACTTTTTATATCAGAAGCTAAGAAAGTTGATGGGATCATAATAGCTTATGATTCTCACCAAAGCCGTTCTGATAATAAAGTGACTACTATGTATACTCCAATTTTTGAATTCGAAGTACATGGAAAAAAATATAAACGAAAGACAGATACATCTTCATCTGCTCGCGAATATGTGGTAGGAGAAGAGATATCATTATATGTCAGTAATGATTTCCCAAAAAACAAAAAAGTATGTCTCGATGAATTCTGGGAAAAATTTGGACTCGCTACTGTAATTCTAATTTTTGCAAGTGCTTTTATCGGCATTGGATATATTTCCAAAAATGCTTTGGGGAAAAACTTTCCTTAATTAACGGTTTCGCACTGCATATAATTTAGTCTTAGAAGAAAATTAACGTATTACTTATTGAAATGCTCTTCTAGTTCTTTGAGTGTTTCTTCTGATCTGGCAATATCTTTTACTACTTCTCCTTTATCCAAAACAACGATTCGATCACAGACCTCGGTTACATGCATAAGATCATGACTAGACACTAAAACTGTGATTTCTGGATCTGCCGATAATTCTTTAATAATTTTTTTTAATCGTATCTGAGTCGTTGGATCCAAATTAGCAAAAGGCTCATCGAGAACAATCACTTCTGGATTTCCGATTAAGGCTGCAACTATACCTGCCTTTTTTTGATTTCCTTTAGAGAGGTCTCTAAGATACTTTTTTTGGCCTAAAATTTCGCCGTGAAAGAAATCTTCGAACTGAGAAAGCAGTGCATCCACATCTGCTTTGTTTTGTCCTCGCAATTCTCCAATAAAATAAAAGTATTCTTCTGCTGTTAAATATCCGATTAAAAATGTTTCATCAATAAACGCAGAAGTGATGGATTTCCATTCTTCATTCTCGTTAACTTTGATCCCTTTATTTTCAATGTACCCAGAAGTAGGCTGAATTAGATCTAATAAGGCACTAAATAATGTTGTTTTACCCGCTCCATTATTACCAACCAGGCCAAAACTACCTCCCTTGTGTATCTCTAGGTGATCAATATTAAGTACTGTATTTCCTGTATATCTTTTGGTAAGATTATGTATTGTTATCATCCTTTACTTACTTTTTTTGTTTGTATGCCCAGATCGTTTTATACTTTTCTGTTCTATATATTTTTTCAATTTTACTAAAAACCGCATTTTTAAAGGCAAACCCTGCTACCCCAGCAACAGCAACCACAGCATACCCAGCATATGGACTATATGCATAATGGCCAATGGCATATAATATCATTGGTAGTGCCATTTTTGGAAGTGATAACAATAGTGTTTTGGCATTAAAAGCTTGTTTATCGCCAAATGCCTTCTTATTACTTGTTAAATCAATTGGTGTTTTTACATACGCTCCTGCCCATAGGACTACATGAGAGTTTACACCAATATTATAAATAGCACCTACAATAATTGCCAAATACACATCCCATCCATAGTATAAATATCCAGATGCTAAAACAGTAGAGATCAAAGTTGCAATGACCATCAACCACCATTTTGAAGATAAATATTCTTTATACCGAATATTCTGGCTCATCATTAGGGGATAATATGAACTATCCCAACTAGGTACAAACTGCCCAAAACTTAATAGAAATCCTCCTGTAACAAAAATTGCTGCAAAAATTCTCCAAACAGGGCCTTCATAAGTTTCGACAGCCCCTGTAAAGAATAATAATCCATAAAACAGAAACAAAACACTCACCATCACGGTAGATCTTGCTCTTTTATTTCTCTTGATTAACTTGATATCATTCTTTAGAAAAGTTGCGGTTTTACCAAATCGATTTAACCATTCCAGATTCTCAGTTTCAACATTTTTTGCCTTTGTGGCAAGGCCAGCATCCAGGTATAAATCTTTTACAAAAGATCGAAAAGATATGATTACCAAGAATACTAATAGACTGATAGGAATTAGCACTAAAAAAGGAATGTTATATAATCCTTCAAAAAACGGCGCTGTATACTTTGTAATATCAAAATATCCAAAATACTATAATCCAATGCATAATGCTAAAACGCCTCCTATAATAAATATGAGATTGTCTTTTTTATTCAGAATAATATTTAGAAAATTACTACTATAAATCAACGCTATCAGTCCTATATTCCAAAGTAGTACATTAGCAATTGGATAATCCTGTTGTACTAATACCACAGAGAATGGTATAAAAAAGAAGGCATGAATAATATTAAAAAATGAGAATATGGTTTTTCCAAAAGCGAAAGAGACTATTTTTCTTTTGTTAAACGGAAGGATTAATAATGGTTTTATATTAATCACGGGCATTTTTTGTAGCGCATATCTAAATATGAGATCCATTACAATCCAATACACCATCAATTCATTTATAACCACTAAAGGATCTAGATTAAGTTTTTCCTCGATCAGGAAAAAAGCTCCTACTCCTCCAGACCCCATCATAACAATAAACCATAAAGCCCAAAACCCCATAAATAGTTTCATAAACAATCCTGAGCTCATTGAAGCTGATCGCCAGAAAGATTTCCATTGTAAAGTGATGAAGTGGGTTATCATAATTTAAGATGTATTTAATTATTTAGTAATCAAAAACATCATTTTGTTACAAAAATAGGCAGATTACTCACCTTGCATTTGTTATTTTTGCCAAAAAAAAGTGCAATGCCCGATTTTCATAAATTATCAATACAACAAATTACACGAGAAACTCCACAAGCTGTTTCTATAGGATTTGAAGTCCCTTCTGATTTAAAGAATACCTATTCATTTATTCCCGGACAATACATTACCATAAAAACAGATGTTAACGGTAAAGAAATACGTAGGGCATATTCTATTTGTAGCACACCAAAAAGCGGAGCATTAATAGTGACCGTTAAAGAAATACCAGAAGGAACGTTTTCTGTTATTGCTAATAATCAACTAAAAGCTGGTGATATATTAGAAGTACACCCGCCTGAAGGAAATTTTATACTTACAACAAACGCTGAAGCCAATAATACGTATGCGGCTTTTGCAGCTGGAAGCGGAATTACTCCAGTAATGAGTATGATCAAAACTGTACTCGAGGAAGAACCAAATAGTCGCTTTGTGTTGGTATATGGAAATAAGACTCCTAAAGAAACAATTTTTCAAACTTCATTATTAGAATTACAGTCAAATTATCCTGAACGTCTATTCATTGAATTTGTGTATAGTAGAGCTCAAGAAGAAAATGCTCATTTTGGCAGAATTGAGAAGCCTACTATAAATTATGTTCTTAAAAATAAATTTAAAGACACTGTTTTTGCTGGTTTTTATCTATGTGGTCCAGAAGAAATGATCAATACTGTAACCAGTATTTTAACTGAAAATGGTATTGAAAAAGATAAAATTCATTTCGAACTCTTTACAAGTAGCACCGAAGAAGTAGAGATTGATGCTAATCTTGATGGAAAAACTAATATTACTGTAATCGTAGATGATGAGGAGTTTAACTTTGTTATGGATCAGAAAAAAACTATTCTTGATGCAGCCCTAGATGAAGATATTGATGCTCCTTATTCTTGTCAAGGTGGAGTATGTAGTTCTTGCATTTGCAAGGTTATTGAAGGCAACGCTGTAATGGAAAAGAATAGTATTCTTACTGATGGGGAAATAGCAGAAGGGCTAATTCTAGCTTGCCAGGCACACCCTACTTCTAATTTGGTAAAGATAGATTTTGACGACGTATAACCTTTCGATTTCGCTCAGGGTAAAGATTATAAAGTGATTATAGTTTATTCACTGCATCCACCACTATTTCTGGTTGGATTGTGTGCATTACTTTTTCATACCCAGGAGGTACTTTGTTTCCATAAATTGATGTCGGAATCTGATCATACTTAGCCAGATTAGGTAAGATAGCATGTTCTATTGGCTGTCCAAAAGGCATAAAACCAGCAAAAGGATGTGTTACTCCCCACAAAGTAATCGTTGGTATACCATACATTGCAGCAAGGTGAGCATTACCACTGTCCATAGATATCATTGCGTCTAAATTACCAATCAATTTTAGCTCATCTTCAAAAGATAATTTACCTACTATGTTCGTCACATTCTTGTATTTGCTTCCAATATTGTTTAAGATATCAGCTTCTCGTTTTCCTCCGCCAAAGAGAAAAATCTCAAATTTATCTTGATTATCTATGGTTTCAATGACCTTAATCATCAATTCCAAAGGATACGTCTTGCTTTCGTATTGAGCAAACGGTGCTATTCCCAACCACTTTTTGGTAGAATTCTGTGTCAATGAAAGAATATCTTCTGTTAATGGTTGTTTTTTGGGAAACTTATGGGTTTCAAGGTCAATAGGATACCCTAAAGCCGAAAATACATCGGCATATCTTTGATGCGTTGTTTTAAGTTGTTTAAATACTTTATTCTGTGATCGAGTTAATGCTTTTTTCTCAGCTCTACCTTTATCTATTTGTGTAACTTTTATTCCTTTTAACGAGAATATTGTTTTCAATACGTTTGATCGTAATACATTATGTAGATCAGCCACACTACTTATCCCTAGTTTACCCAACTCATTTGCCAAACGAGTTAATCCTAAAACACCTTTATGTTTTCCTGTTACATCCGCATGATAGACTTCAAGATTTTCAATATCAGAAAATATGGGTTCAAAAAACTTTCTTGTAAGCACAGTGAGTTTTACATCAGGGTAAGTCGCTCTAAAAGTTCGAAGAACAGGAACAGTCATAGCAACATCACCCATTGCCGAAAGTCGAATAACCAGAACGTTCGTTTCAGATGTAGTTGGCTGTCCAGTATTACTTTTCTCCACGTAATACTGGGTTTAATTCATCATCATTATACATCTTCATCTGCTTATATACTTTCATATATTTATCTCCTTCTTTGATATCATTTAACAGGGTATCGATAGCTGTAGACAAATCTACTTGCTGTTCTAATAGTATATTTAATTTATTTTGACATGTAGCTTTATGCTCTTCTGAAGCTCCATCTCGAATGGTCTCTACATGCATATGATATACTTTTAACGCCAAAATAGACAATCTATCTACTCCCCAAGCTGGGCTTTCGGTATTGATAGTCGCATTATTTTTTGGGGTTACGTTTTTATATTGTTCTAAAAAATAACTATCAATATACTCTACCATATCTGTACGATCCTGGTTAGAAGCATCAATCTGTCTTTTTAACGTAAGTGCAGCAACTGGATCAATTTGTGGATCTCGTATGATATCTTCATAATGCCATTGCACGGTATCAATCCAGCATTTACGATATAACAAATGCTCAATAGCTTGTGATTTACTATCATATGGATTAGAGAATTCTTGATCCACACTATCAATCACGTGGTATTTTTCTATAACTTCTTTAAAAATGGAATTTGCTTTATCAGTAAACATCTGCGTTTTTATTTTTCTAAAATGTGTAACTATTCTATTGGTTCTATCCCTTTATATTTTTGATGTATCGCTTTATCTACTATACACCTCATATATACTGATGCAAAGGTATTATATTTTGCAATAGTATTTAGCATCTTCTATTTCAATCTGTACTGTAGAAAATTATATAAAGTCTCAAATATTGAATATCGTCTTCTATCCTTCTAATACGTATGTCTCTACTATAGCATTCGAGTACATTTGTTCTCAAAAATCAAAACAGTAATATGGTAAACGGAATTAATATAAATATCCAAATATTGACTTCTTTGGCAAACCGATTATAATTCATCTCAAGATATGTAGTCCCAATCAACGCAAGTGGTGTCGCCAAAAAAAATAGCTCTGAAGTATCTTTTTCTGGTGCAATAACGGCTATTGCTATAGCAATAATTAAATATGCAATAACCACTCTTAATATTGGTTTTGTATTAGCTGTTTTTCTTCCAAATTTAATAAGGTAGATAGAGAAAAAGAATACGATACAAATAGATAATACTCCTACAGAAAAAAGTGATTCTTTTGTGAAATATTCTCGAAATGAGAATGAAACAGAATCAACATATGTGGTAAAAGTAAAGAATGAATCATAAAAGAATAATGTAAAACAATTTGCAAATACATAGATCATTATAATTCCAATACCAGGTATTAACCAGTTTCTATAGTTATTGGGTTCAAAATACAATATTCCCAAAAAAACCAATGCTATAAATCCAATGCTCCAAAAATACGCTAGCGATGCTAAACCGATACATATAGAGGCATTAAAAATTTTAGCTTTTATATGTTTTTCATTTCTTAGGTGTAGAATATTCTGTACGGCTAATAATATCAAAATATTAGATAACAAAATCGGAAAACTTGTTAGTGAACTTGGCAGTATTGTGGTAAGAAAAGCAAACAATAGTATGGTAAATGTTCCTTTATTTGTTAAATCATTCTTTTGAGCTACAAAATTAAGTGCCAGCATAGGTAAAATATACAAAAAGACGCTCGCAATGACTTTTAAAATATAGGTACTTTCTACCTCAAATCCCTTTTTATAGTGCGCTATACTAAAGAGTACTCCCATGTATAATGCCACGGCAATGTAATTAATGGGTTTTGATTTACTAAAAAAGCTTGATAACACTACTATTTTTTATATTTTTGCATCAAACAATTATTATAATTGTTTTTTATGTATTACAGAACTAATGTATAAAAAGTTTTTAGTTTACTCTTTAGACTTTTAAAAAAGAAAATATAGAACACATTATGAAAGATTTTTTTGGAGCTATCGAATCCCTATTTGTAGATGTATTGTTTGCACCTTTTGATGCATTAAGAGCATTAGAACTAGAAAGCTGGACTGCTGCTAATGTACTTAACTGGGTTTTTATGATTATTGGTTCTTTGGCTTTTCTTTATTGGATGAAAGAATTGAAGAAATTTAATGACAATGATGAAGAAAATAGAGATCCTAAAGCACATTCATTCCTAAATTAAACATCAGAAAAGTTTTATTTATATTTGGAGATATAAATCGGATTATCAATTTATATAAAAGTCCCTATAAAATTTATAGGGACTTTTCTTATTTTAATCTTTTTGATGTTGATACTATATTATAAATCAAACCCCAGATCTTTCCTATAATACATATCTTCAAAATGAAGTTTCTCAATATTTTGATAGGATTTTTTTAATGCTTCTCTAAAATCTTCGTCAAACGAAGTTATTGCGATAACTCGCCCTCCATTTGTAACAACCTTACCATCATTCAAGGTTGTTCCTGCATGAAAAACAATAGATTCTGAGATCGTATCGATACCTGTAATCTCTTTTCCCTTTTGATACGCTTCAGGATATCCTCCTGAAACAGTCATTACGGTTGTAGCACTTCTTTTATCCAATTCGAGATTAATTTTATCCAATGATTGAGATCCGACATGGTTAAACAATTGAACTAAATCGGTCTTGACTCTTGGCAATACAGCTTCGGTTTCGGGATCTCCCATACGTACATTATATTCGATTACTTTTGGATCATCACCTACTTTAATTAGTCCGATAAAAATAAAGCCTTTGTAATCGATTTTTTCTTTTGCCAAGCCATCAACTGTAGGCTTAATAATCTGTTCTTCGATCTTTTTCATAAACACCTCATCGGCAAAAGGAACCGGTGAAATAGCTCCCATACCTCCTGTATTTAAACCTGTATCTCCCTCTCCTATTCGTTTATAATCTTTTGCAGTTGGTAGCGTTACATAATGTTTCCCATCTGTAAGTACAAAAACACTTAATTCAATGCCATCAAGAAACTCTTCGACAACTACTTTTTCACTTGCAGCGCCAAATTTTTTATTGGTTAGCATGTTTTCTAATTCAGCTTTGGCTTCTTCAATATCTTGTAAAATTAACACTCCCTTACCCGCTGCCAAGCCATCTGCTTTTAGTACATATGGTGCATTAAGAGTTTCCAGAAACTGTTTTCCTTCATTAACTGTTGTAGCTGTAAAACTTTGATAAGCTGCTGTGGGAATATGATGTCTGAATAAAAATTCTTTGGCGTATTCTTTGCTGCCTTCTAATTGCGCCCCTTCTTTAGAAGGGCCTATTACTACAATATCATTAAGTTGACTATCTTCTACAAAAAAATCACTTATCCCTTGTACCAGAGGGTCTTCTGGTCCTACAACAACCATTTTAATATTTTCTCGTAGTACCAAATCTTTGATTGCAGGAAAATCTGTTACTGCAATAGGCACATTGGTTGCAATAGCAGCAGTTCCTGCATTACCAGGAGCTACAAATAAAGTATCACAAAGTGGACTTTCTACAATTTTATAAGCAAATGTATGCTCTCTACCTCCTGATCCTAGTACTAAAATATTCATGATTTGATATAGCTTGTATTTATGCGCTCAAAAATAGTTTATTCGTAGTTGTATTGCTAATTGTTTTGTATAAAAACTTAAGATAATGGTATCAAGTCTATACGAACTAATTACGAATAATCCTGCTACTTAAAATACTCCTCTTTTTTAATAGTAGCGGTATCACAATAGAAAAGAATACAATTCCATTAAACCGAACCAGCATCGATTCAAACAATAATGATACGAACACAATCAGAAAGACAGAAAATTCATTTCGACTTCTTTTCATGCGCATCCCCAATACAATAAAAATAATAAGCAAAACGCTAAAACCTATAATACCGCTTTGAAGATACGTTTGCAAAAATTGATTATGGGCATTATACTTGTTTTCATGATTAGGCATATACCCTAACTCTTTATACTTTTTCATTAGAACATCATTTGCATCTCCTACTCCATAACCTAACATAGGGGCTTCCTTAATTAACTTAACACTAGCGTCCCATGCCAATATTCTGGATTTTTCTAAGGTTGTAGTTTCATAAGCTGCCACTTTACTAAAATCTTTTACCCTCTCATAGAAATTAGTCACCCTAGGGTTCCCTAAAAACAATGCGACACCCATTATAAACACAATGATCATCATATACTTTTTTTCTTTATCTACAATATTGAAAATCAACAATAAAGACATCACAAACAGTATTAAATATGCCGCTATAGATGCTAATAAAAAAAGATAAAGAAATAATAATGTTACTACTACTAACTGAAATCGAGACCTTAATTTATTTTTAAGGTAATAGCTAAGTACTAACAAGATATATATTGAAACATAATTAGCATTTACAGATCTGGAAAAAACAGACCCTACAAAAAATTGAGACCAATTTTTTACTATCTCTTCTAAAAACATGAATACTCCAGTAATTTCTTTTATATCAATAAGGTATCGATATAAATTATTTGAAGCAATACAGATATTGATAAAAAAAGATACAATCAAACCAACAAGTAAAAAGTCAAATAACCTTTTTACGGTATTAGCATCCTCTTTAACAAATAAAAAAATAATTGGAAACAATAGTAGGGATAATGATCTCTGTACTAAATTCAATCCACTGCCCAGGTCGTCAGTATAAATTAAACTTAGAGTCATTATAGTAAAATACAAAGGAAAGAGAAGTACCGATTTATCCAATACAAATTTCTTTTGTGGTCTAAATATCATCATAATTCCAAAAACGATCGAAATTATAAAAAACGGAGTAGGGAGTGTAATACCTAACGGCATTAAAAAAAAAGCAATATAAAGACTGTTCCAAAAGGTCATTACTACCCAATGGTCTTCTTTATAGAACATACTGGTTGCCTGAGTTAGTATCTTGCCAAATTGCACTTGTTATATAAATAGATTATGAAGTGTTTAACGTTTTTTGAGGTTTTGAATTGTATTGTACTTACATAATCAAATGTACAGTATCTCCTGTTACAAGCAAAATACAAAAAGCTTCTGTTTTTTTAGATTATAGCTTTTTTATTATTCTGTTTTTATAATTAACCCTTCAAAACATACTAATATGCTTTTTCTTGGCCTTTTATAATATTAATTATAGTATCTAAAATAATTTTTAAATCAAGAAGAACAGACCAGTTTTCTATATAAAAAATATCATGTTTAATACGATTAACAATCTCCTCATCGTATTTTACTTCTCCTCTATATCCTTTTATCTGGGCTAAACCTGTTATGCCAGGTTTTACTGCATGGCGAAATACAAAATTATACTTATCGATCTTTTTTGCATAATCTTTGGTGTATGATATCATATGAGGTCTAGGACCAACTACAGACATATCACCTAGTAAAACATTAAAAAACTGTGGAAGTTCATCAATACTAGTTCTTCTCATGAAACGCCCTATTCGGGTTACCCTAATATCTTCTTTTTTAACCTGATCAAGCTCGACATGTTTCTTATATCTCATAGATCTAAACTTATAACATATAAACTCCTTATAGTTAATTCCATTTCGTTTTTGACTATAAATTAATGGCCCCTTGGATTCTAATTTAATAAATATGAAAAGTAATGGAGTTATCCAGGATAAAATTAATATGATAATTAAAATAGAGAAAATAATATCAAATCCTCTTTTAATAGTCCTATTAACTGCGCTATTTAATGATATCTCTGGAATTGATAATACTGGTAAATATTCATAATAATCTGTTGTCAATCTTTTAGAATAAATACGTTGTGAACTTGGGATAAATTTTAACACACAATAATTCTGATCTACATACTTCACGTATTCATTCATAATGTCGTCTGAAATTTCATCAATAGCACAATAAATCTCGTCAACCTCCTCTTCTTCCAAAAAATCAAAGCTATCTTTTATGGACTTTGAAAGTGTATCAGAAAACACCCCTAATACTTGATAACCCAAGTCTTTTTTTTCCTCAAAAATGGCCTTAAGTTGATTAGCACTTTTATTATTACCTATGATAATAACCCTTCTATTATTACCTCCCAAATATGATCGATATCTTTTTAAAGCATAGTATGATATTACTTTAATTATTCCAACTGTAGAAATAACAATAATAATGAAGTAAAGTGGTTCTTTACCAGAAAAAAGGTTGATCCTTAGAACTCCTAAATATGCATATATAAGTATTAGGATTACCGTTGCCTGGCGAAACAAAAGCGAAATAATTGTAATAGCTTTTGTAAATCGATATACTTCATAAAAATCGAGTAAATATGCTGATACTAGCCAGATTGTCCCCAAAAAGACATAGAATTGATTAGAAACAATACTACTTAAAAGGTAGTAAGAGGAGATAAATAAAATAATCAGATCTATAACAATAAGTATTGGCCTAATTAAGTATGAATATCCCCCTCTTTTGTGATGCATTGGTTATTAAGAATAAGACGAAAAATCTTTATGATCGCTTTTCTGAAGTTCTTCTTTAGAAAACCCTTTAAAATATTCAAGTGTTAGTTTCATTCCCTCTGACCTGCCCATTTTGGGTTCCCAGTTTAATATTTCTTTAGCCTTAGTAATATCCGGTTGTCGTTGCAACGGATCATCAACTGGTAGTGGTTTATAGATTACTTTTTGATCTGTTTCTGTAAGTCTTACTATTTCTTCGGCAAATTCTTTAATAGTGACCTCATCAGGATTACCGATATTAACTGGGTAAACATAGTCACTAAGAAGCAACTTATAAATCCCTTCTACTTGATCGTCGACATAACAAAAAGATCGTGTTTGCATACCATCTCCAAATATTGTTAAATCTTCTCCTCTTAATGCTTGTCCGATAAATGCCGGTACTACACGGCCATCATTTAACCTCATCCTAGGACCATAGGTGTTAAAAATACGCACTATTCTTGTTTCAACTCCATGATAGGTATGGTATGCCATTGTTATTGATTCCTGAAAGCGTTTTGCTTCATCATATACTCCTCTAGGACCAATTGTATTAACATTACCATAATATTCTTCATTTTGAGGGTGTACTTGAGGATCTCCATATACTTCACTTGTCGATGCTATTAAGATTCTCGCGTTTTTCTCTTTTGCCAGTCCTAAAAGGTTGTGTGTGCCTAAAGATCCAACTTTTAATGTCTGAATAGGTATTTTAAGATAATCTATCGGACTTGCTGGTGAAGCAAAATGTAATATATAATCGAGTTCACCTGGTACATGAACAAATTTGGTAACATCATGATTATAAAACTCAAACTGTTTTAATTTAAATAGATGTTCTATATTTTTTATATCCCCTGTAATCAAGTTATCCATGGCAATCACATGAAACCCTTCTTTGATAAATCTATCACAAAGATGAGAACCTAAAAAACCCGCTGCTCCTGTAATTAAAACTTTTTGCATTTTATAATATTATATCTTTTCTACCAATAGAAAAATAAGAAACTCCTTCTTTTTCGACATCACTAATGTCATATAAGTTCCTACCATCAAAAATAACATTCTCTTTTAGGCTATCTTTTATTTTCTTGAAATCAGGAGTTCTAAAAATACTCCATTCTGTACAAATAATCAATGCATCAGTATTATCAAGTGCTTCATACATTGTTTTTGAAAATTGAATTCTATCCTCATATTTTCTTTTAACATTATCCATTGCTTCAGGATCAAATGCTTTAACCTTAGCTCCTGCATTTAATAATTCATCAATAAGATATAATGCTGGTGCTTCTCTTATATCATCGGTTTCTGGTTTAAAAGCCAGACCCCAGACAGCAAAAGTTTTATCATCCAAATCATTATCAAAATATGTTTTTATTTTTGGGAGTAATGCTGTTTTCTGCTTTTGGTTCACTTTAATTACTGAATCTAAAATCTGAAAGTCGTAGTCTACATCTTTTCCTGATTTATGAAGCGCTTTTACATCTTTTGGAAAACATGAACCTCCATATCCGATACCTGGAAACAAAAATCTTTTCCCAATCCTTGAATCTGTTCCCATTCCTCTTCTTACTTTATCTACATCTGCACCAACTTTCTCGCAATAATTAGCAATCTCATTCATGAATGTAATTTTTGCTGCCAGAAACGAATTAGCTGCATATTTAGTAAGTTCTGCAGACTTCTCATCCATTATGATAATTGGGTTACCTGATCTAACAAAAGGTTTATACAGTTTTTCCATTAGTTCTGTTGCTCTTTGAGAGCTAGATCCTACCACAATTCTTTCTGGTTTCAAAAAATCATCTACCGCAAACCCTTCTCTTAAAAACTCTGGATTCGAGACAACGTCAAAATCGCATTTTGCATTTTTTGCAATAACTTCCTGTACTTTTTCTGCTGTACCTACAGGTACTGTACTTTTATCTACAATAACTTTATATTCTGTAATTCTTTTTCCTATGTCATCTGCTACACCTAAAACATAAGATAAATCAGCCGAACCATCTTCATCTTCAGGAGTTGGTAATGCTAAAAATATAATTTCTCCATGCTCTAAGCCCTCTTCCAAAGATGTCGAAAAAGTAAGCCTGCCTGCTTTTATATTTCTATCAAAAAGTACATCAAGGTGTGGTTCATAAATAGGCACTTCACC
The DNA here is from genome assembly GCF_007489275.1 of Aquimarina algiphila. Classification (GTDB taxonomy): domain Bacteria; phylum Bacteroidota; class Bacteroidia; order Flavobacteriales; family Flavobacteriaceae; genus Aquimarina; species Aquimarina algiphila. Next base: position 8,347 of record NZ_VLNR01000052.1, on the reverse strand, counting down.
ATTTCGCATTTTCTGAACTTTTTGTTCATTTATATCCACACAAACTACTTCATTACCAGTTTCTGCTAAACATGTTCCTGTAACCAAACCTACATATCCGGTACCTATTACTGATATTCTCATTTATCTTTTTTACTCTTTTTTACTCTTTTTTACTTTTGGTTTTAAATTTTCTTTCATAGCATCTACCTTTCTTTTAAATAAAATTTTTTGCTTTAAAGAGGTAAAATTATAATTAAACCTAAAAAAAATAAAACTCAAAATTATTACGCTAACCAACAACACTATAAATAATAGTAAGTTCTTGGTAGTACTCCCCAAAATAATAAATAATACTACAAATATTAAATTAAAACCACCTATTAAATAACTAGCCTGTTTATGAGATAGACCCCAGTAATCTATAAGAACATGATGTGTATGATTTCGATCAGGTGAAAAAGGACTTTTCTTATTTGCAATTCGTATCGTAAAAACTCTGGCCGTGTCAAAAAGTGGTACGATAAGAATACTTATTGCAATTAATGGAATGTTTTCCAGAAAAAAAGGTAACTCAGCTGAGGAAGAAGGCTTTAAAGCTAAAAATTTCAATGTCATTATACTGATAATAAAACCAATAATTAATGAACCCGTATCTCCCATAAATATCTTTTTATTTGCTGATACATTATATCCAAAGAATGCGAGTAAACATGCATTTAAACTTATCGTAATCAGTGCATAAAAATATTCTTTAGTGAGATAAAAAATTGTGGTATAAATGATCAAAATTACAATTCCAACAATCGAAGCTAATCCATCTATCCCATCAATAAGATTATATGAATTTATTATAGTAACCATAATAAAAACGGCTATAAGAAAATAAATGTAATACGGTATTTCTTCTATATTAAAAAATCCATTAAGAGAATGTATGGTAAAGCTATCACTTACTACAACAAAAGATACTGCTAGAAACTGGGCTATTAGTTTTGAACCAGGGGATAAAACTACTAAATCATCTTTAAGACCAATAATAAACAAAATTGTAAGGCCAGGGATGATATGTATAATTTCACTATTTGTGTCCCAACTACTAATAAAGAATAGACCTATAATCAATGTATAGTAAAACGCTACTCCTCCTAAACTTGGTGTTTGTACTTTATGAGAACTTCTATTATTAGGAGCATCCATTAACCTTTTGTATGAGACAACCCCAATAATTTTGGGTATTGTTAAATATGTCAACAAGAATGACCCTATAAAAATTAATATTGCTGTTTCTAGAAAATTCAATTAAGTATAGCTTTTGAAAATATGGTAAAAATAGAGAAAGTTTTTATATTAAAATTTAATCCTTAATAAACATCATCATTTTTTTTGCCAAATTCTTTCTATCAAAGTCTGTAGTTAGTTTCTGAAAATTTTGAGTATTGGTATTTTTTGTTTTCAATACCTCTATTTTATTCAAAAATTCTTTTTCATTTTCCGGTTCAAAAGCTTCTCCTATACTATATTGTTCCACCAATTTTTTTGCTTCTCCCTCAACTCCTAATAAAATTGGTTTATGCATAGCACTTAACTCAAATATTTTTGATGGTAAGACATGTTTAAAAGTATCTGATTTTTTAAGATTTACAAGAGCTATATCAATAATTGAAATATAGCCTGCAACTTGTTTTTTAGATACTGAAGGTAACATAGTAACATTATCTAGTTTTAATGAATCTTTGATTTTTAACAACTCCTCTTTTTTAGCTCCATCTCCCAAGAAAAGAAAATGTATTTGTTTGTCTTTAATCTTTTTTGCACAATACAAAATAAAATCCAAGGCGTGTGCCATACCATGAGTACCGATATATCCAATTATAATTTTATCTTCAAGTTTTAATCTTTTTAATATTTTCTTATCTTTTTCAACAGGAGAAAATAATGTTGTATTAACTCCATTCTTAATTATTTCTATTTTTGATGCATTAATTTTGTGTTTCTCACATAAGATTTCTTTAAACGAATCTGTTACCACTACAATTTTATATGCTTTATTGTACATTTTTTTCTCTAGAAACTCAAAATATTTTATTGCGGGGTTTGTTTTCATAGCACCGACAGCTTTTATTGATTCTGGCCATAAATCTCTAACCTCCATAATCCATTTCTTTCGTTTCCAAAACGCTAGCCACCTGCCAGAAATTGCTGTAAAAAACTGTGGTGATGTTGCCACAATAAGATCTGTTTTAATAAATAATCCTACAAGAAAAGAGCTGATCATAAAACTTACATAATCAAGAATTCTTTTTAAAAACCCTTTATTAGCACTGATGTATGTCCATACACGAATAACTTTTATGCCTTCAATAATCTCTTTTTGAAATAATTTATTTTTGTATCCCCCAAACACCTTTCCTTTTGGAAAATTTGGAGCACAAGTAATCACGGTAACATCTATACCATCCTTTACCCATTCTTTGCAATGCTCGTATGTTCTGGTCGCAGGTGCATTAACTTCGGGAGGGAAGTTATCAGTTAAAAAAAGTAACTTCATTTTGCTAATTTATAAATCTATTCTGGTTGATAAGGTAGTATTGAAATATACTTTTATTTTTTTTGCTTTCTTAGTACTATTAAAACCTAGGCAATATTGATATTCTTCTTCTTTAATAACAACCTCATTACCTTCAAAATGAATGATTATTCCATTATTTATCAACTCGATTTTGTTATTTAAAATACGTATTTCTTTTACATCAGGATGAAAATGAAAAAATGCTACTTGTTCTTCATCAACTTTTTTAGAAATTATATCTTCTATCTGTATTATGTTAGTTTCATGAGTCGAAAATCTTCTTGTATGAATAATCCCCAAATTCTTATATCCATTATGAGCGGCTTCAATTGTATTGTCTATCTCTTTTAACTCGATGATTTTTGCTCTCTTCGCTATTCTAAATCCATCCCAAACTTTTGTTTGGTCTTGATTTCCTATTTTCACAGTATTATGATATGAAGTACCTCGTTCTTTTAATCTTCTATCATTTTTCTCATAAGTAGAGATTCCTGGGTCTACAAGTATTGGCTTACTCCTTACATATAACTCAAAATTAAAAGTATCAGAATGGGCATGACCAGGTTGATAATCTGGTCCGACATTACCAACATCTATAAATAATTCATAGTTTTTACTTCTAAACATTCGATATCCAGAAGCTCTAAGCTTTTCTTTTTTTCTTTCTAATCCTATTTCTTCTGCAAATTGAAATAATTGGTCTGATTCTGGAGCAATCCTATATGCACTATCATTTACCATTGGGATAACTCCATTACAAAAAGTAATCTCTTCTAACCAAGAACGCATAAGTGATGCTTTTCCTTTTAAGAATAAAAGTAGGTTATCTTCCTGCCATTTATTTAATTGAATAAGACGAATACAATCTAGTATACGATGAAATAAAATCTGATGATACATAGGTGATAATTCAAAATGCGCACCATCACTTAAGATTTGTTCGGTAAGCTCTTCAGTTAGAATTTGCTTTGCCTTTTTATATAAACTTTCATCTTTAAAATAATATGCTCCAAACAATAAGGAATATCCATTTTCTAATAAATGGTTTCCGAGCAGATGATATTCTAGGTTATGAATTAAAGTCTCGTAATGATTATATAATGTTTGATTAATTTTGACCTCTGAGATTTTATTTTTGGATAAAAATTTAATCCAATTGATACCTCTCAGAGAAATAGGGTAAGGTTCTTTTCCATCCTTTAAATTGCTTTCGTTTTCTATATAATCATTAATTAATTTTAAACCTTCGCCAGCAGAACAATCTTTTTGATTTAAAAAATCAAAATAATTCAAATTATAGGTCCAAAGTTTTCCAAAGTCGGCATAATTCCAATTTATTTTATCTGTAAACTGGTGAGGCAAATTAAGAAACGTAAACCTATTCTCTTTTATAAAACTATTGGTGTATAAAAATGAATCATGCCAATTTAAAGGATGAATTTCTTTTTTTAATTCCTTTACATAAATTCTTTTAAAAAACTTATTACGAATCAAATAATATAACTGATAATAAATCTGCTTGAATTTAAGGTGTTTTACGGTCTGTAGGAGCAGTTTTATTTTATTTCTATCCATTTTCCTTGTTTAAGAGATTCGATTGCTGCAAACGAAGCTCTTGTAGTATTCACTATCTCATCAAAAGAAATAATTGGATTCCCTCCCTTTTGTTGTTGTTCGATAAGTTCATTAAATTGATTATAATGTCCTTTATCTTGTTTGGATGAGGTATTTCTTCCTCCCTTAAAGCCAAATGCTTTTAACTTTCTCCAATTATCCATAATCAAAGTACGTTCTTGAGAGTATATCTCTACTCTTTCTTTAGAATAGGCTTTACTTCCATTTGCAAAATAATTGATCACTGCATTGGTTCCATTTTCATATCTTAATAGAATACTTGCGTTATCTGTATTTTCTTCTGGATTAGCTCCCATTGCATTCATACAAACTGCTGTTATTTTGCTACCTGCAAAGTATGTACAGAGATCAATATAATGACATGCTTCACCAATGATTCTTCCTCCACCAACTTCCATATCATGAACCCAAACATCAGCAGGGATAAAACCAGCATTCATTGTAGCAACGATATTAATTGGTGTCTTGTCGTTTCCTAAAAGCTTTTTCATCTTTTTTGCCAAGGGAGCAAAACGTCTATTAAATCCAACAGAAACATTTACATTTTGTGTATTATATTCTGCAATGATATCTTCTAATTCTGAATTAGTAAGCGCTAATGGTTTCTCTACAAAAACACTTTTAGAAGCTTTAAGGCTTTCCAAAACCATTGAAGCATGCATATTGTGTTGTGTAGTAATCAATACTAAATCAACATCATTGTCTTCTAAGATTTCTTTATAATCAGAAGTAGAATTTGCAATATTATGACGTTTGGCCATTATTGTAGAAGACAAACCACCAGAACTTGCAATATATTTTACATCAGCATTTATTTTTTTGAGGTTAGGAAGTATTGTAGAGCTTGTAAAGTTTCCTGCACCAATGATACCAATAACTCCTTTTTTACCTTCAAAAGATTTTTGAGCTATGGTCACAGTAGAAGTAGCTTCTTCTGTGCTATTATACTCAAGAATCGAAGCTATCGATCTTGAATTTTTCATATCGCCATAAATCTTTTGATACTCTTTTAAAGGTATTCGCTCTGTGATTAATGGTTTTACATCTAATGTTCCTTTGGAAATTGCTGTTAATATGGCCTCAAAGTTTCTTTTCTCTGTCCATCGTACATACCCGATCGGGTAGTCATTTCCTTTTTGCTCATATTCTTCATCGTATCGTCCTGGTCCATAAGAACAAGATACCTGAAAAGAAATTTCTTTCTCATAAAAATCTGCTCTGCTTATATCTAAACCTATAACACCTACCAATATGACTCTACCTCTTTTTCTGCACATATTGGCAGACTGGGATATAATTTCATTACTCTTATTAGAAGCGGTAATAATAACGCCATCTGCACCGATTCCTTCTGTATATGATTCTACAAATTTTACCTGATCTGTACCCTCAGCAGGGTTTATGGCTATAATGCCTTTTGCTTTTGCAATTTTTACTTTCTCTGGATCAAAATCAAACCCAATAACATTACATCCATTAGCAAGCAATAATTCTGCAGTAACAAGACCTATAAGTCCTAAACCCACCACAACCATAGTTTCTCCAAAAGTTGGATTTAATAATCGTATTCCTTGCAAACCAATAGAACCTATTACGGTAAAAGCGGCTTCTTCATCTGTTACGTTACCAGGGATTTTAGCTACTAAGTTTTTGGGAACATTTACATATTCTACATGATTACCATTAGAGGCTACTCTATCACCCACCTTAAACTCTGTAACTCCTCTACCTACAGCAACAACTTCACCAACGTTACAATACCCTAAGGGCAATGGTTGGTTCAACTTATTAAAAACTGCATCCATTGTAGGTTTAAGCCCGTCTGTCTTTACTTTGTCTAAAACCATCTTAACCTTATCTGGTTGCTGGCGTGCTTTCTGAATAAAATTTGCCTTACCAAATTCTACTAACATCCTCTCGGTTCCTAACGAAACTAATGATTTGGTGGTTTTGATAAGCACATGTCCTGATTTAACCTTAGGCACTGGTACTTCTTCTAAAATCGTTTCTCCGTTTTTAAGATCTTGTATGATTTGTTTCATCTTGATTTAGTAGTCTTTTCAAAGATTTTGGCAAAATTACAGTTTAATCAAATAAACTAGTCAATTTCACTATAATAATTTTAAATTTGTTTGTTTAACTATAATTAATACCCCATCCTATTAGTATTATATTATTATCAAGTATAAACTAATTGTTTTATATCATGAAAAAAACACTATTTCAAATTTTTATTCTACTTTTTACAATATCATGTCAAAAAGATGAACTTGATCAAAAACATAACATTGATGGGTTTGTACAAAAAGGGCCTTTTATTCAAGGCGCAGAAGTTAGAATTCAGGAATTAAGTGTAGATCTAATTCCTAATGGTAAAACATATTTTACAGAAACGAATAATGATTTTGGATCATTTAGTTTAGATAATGAAATTACAGAAGGTTATACTGAATTTGTTACAACTGGATTTTATTTTAATGAAGTTACCGGGAAATTATCAAATGCACCTATTTCCTTAAGAGGTATTGGTTATGTAAATAGTTCTCAAAAATTTAATTTAAATATTCTTACAACCTTAATTGCAAAAAGAATTAAGCATTTAATTATAAACGAAAACTATTCTTTTGGTGATTCTAAAATAAAAGCACAAAAAGAGGTTTTAAAAGTTTTTTATATAGATTTTTCAGATGATACTATCCTCTCCTTTGAAGAAATGGATATCTCTGGGAATGAAATAAGCAATTCTATTTTACTTGCCGTTTCTTGTATCTTACAGTATGATAATTCTGAAGCAGAGTTATCAGAACTAATTCAAAAAATAAGTTCTGATATAGAAACTGATGGTGTTTTGGATTCTGAATCTATCCTCAATGAAATTAAAAGTAATTCTATGTTATTAGACATAAATTCAATAATAACTAACTTGGAAAGCAGATATAATCATTTAGGTATACAAATTACTATTCCATCTTTTACAAACTACATTGATAAGAATGGCGATGGAATAATAGGAATTCATGAAGTGGCTGACCCTGAATATATTTTTGATGGTACTCATGAAGATCATCAAAATACAGGTCCTTATATTGATGATATCGAGTTAACAATAAAAAGTAATACTGAAAATGCGAAAATTTATTATACTCTTGATGGACAAGACCCCACTATCAACTCAAATCTATATACGTCTCCTATAATTATTAAAGGAGATCCAGATGGTAATATGACAAAGACAACAATAAAATCATTTGCTATAGCAGAAAATTTAGAAGCAAGTAACATAATTGAGCAAACTTTTGAAATTCTATATCCAGATGTTAGGGCTCCATCATTTAATTATTTATCTGGCACTCACAATAATAGTTTGTCAATTGAATTAACTTCTCCTTTTCCTATTTATTATACTCTTGATGGCTCTACTCCAAATACCGAATCTAAGTTATACACTACCCCTATACCCATCAATTGTCTAGATTGTATTTCTGTAATAAAAGCGATGGCTAAAAGTCCTGGGCAAAGGCAAAGCATTGTATCAACAAGTATTTTTAAAATTGATGAGTCGTTTAACCCAAATGACCCAGATATCATTTTGTCAAACCTCGAAGAGGCAAAAACAAAACTTCTTGGTACTTGGATAGGTTACGTAGAAAATCCATTCATTAATAAAAGTTACGGCGTGAAAATTGTTTTTAATTCTGATAATACATACAATACCCAAGTATTAGGGAATAATGAACGTGAATACCTTACTGTAAGTTATGCAAGTGTCTTTCATTATGACGATATCTTTGAAAATGATCCTTCCTGGAGTCGATTCTATGAAATCAATACTTTATTTGATACCAATTCAAAAGTTAATGGAGAAATAAAGGTAGGTCCAAATGATATTAACATATTAGATATTCGACTTTCATTTAACAATAATTTTAAAGGTTTAAATTTGATTGCAAAATTTAAGAATGCATCCAATTTAATTTATCATTTAAGTAAATTAGAATAAATAGTCTATTGTATCTGCGATAACAGCTTTTTATAATAACCCGTTGTGCATTTAGAAAAAGTTGCGCAAACTGCTAAAAGGCAGTAAATTGTAGTTACGACACTATAATTCATATGCACAACTTTCAAGCAAATTACGATAAAATACTCAAGGTTTTAAAA
>NZ_VLNR01000051.1 GCF_007489275.1 Aquimarina algiphila | reverse complement strand
GTTGGTCCTTGTGCACCTGTATTTCCTGTTGGTCCTTGCGCTCCGGTTGCTCCAGTAGCACCAGTTGGTCCCTGTGCACCGGTTGCTCCAGTAGCACCTGTCGGTCCTTGCGCACCTGTATTTCCTGTTGGTCCTTGTGCTCCAGTTGCTCCAGTGGCACCTGTTGGTCCTTGTGCACCAGTTGCTCCAGTAGCACCTGTCGGCCCTTGCGCACCTGTATTTCCTGTTGGTCCTTGCGCTCCGGTTGCTCCAGTAGCACCAGTTGGTCCTTGCGCACCTGTATTTCCTGTTGGTCCTTGTGCTCCAGTTGCTCCAGTGGCACCTGTTGGTCCTTGTGCACCAGTTGCTCCAGTAGCACCTGTCGGCCCTTGCGCACCTGTGTTTCCTGTTGGTCCTTGTGCACCTGTATTTCCTGTTGGTCCTTGCGCTCCGGTTGCTCCAGTAGCACCTGTCGGTCCTTGCGCACCTGTATTTCCTGTTGGTCCTTGTGCTCCAGTTGCTCCAGTTGGTCCCTGTGGTCCAGCTGATAGCAGAGAAGATAGGTCGACGAATCCGCCGTCCTCAAGGGTTAATATGTTTGTTGTTGAATTGAAAGATAATTGTTGATTATCATTGCCTGAACAAAGACTGCTCCAACTATCATTATTATATTGAAAAATACAATTATCAGTGGTGTTGTATACTAATGCTCCGTTGAAAGGAGTAATAGCATTCATTTGCGATGTAGTAACTCTGGTAAGTACAAATGCTTTATCTGCACTTTCTAATTCTAAAATAGAAAATGCATCGATTTGGTTAGGGTTGTCTCCAACCTTAACCTGCGCTTGTGCAGTTACTAAAGATAAAAATAAGATTATCAGGGGTAATTTTATCTTCATATTTTGGTTTTATTTGAGGCTTATAACTTATTCTATATATGGGTTTACCATAGTTTTTTAATATTTACAGAATCCACGAATTGGATTCTAATATAAATATAATTTGATAAACTATTAAAATTCAATTAACTAAGCAAATATACAATTTTTTCGATAAAAAACAATTTTTACCGATAAAACACACGTTTGTTAAGTTATAACCTTTGATTTTTGTTAAAAAATGAATTATTTATTTTAAAAAAAGTATTTAGTTTTTTTTTTCAAAGAAATCTAATACATTTGCCATCGCAAAAGCGGGAGTAGCTCAGTTGGTAGAGCGTCAGCCTTCCAAGCTGAATGTCGCCGGTTCGAACCCGGTCTCCCGCTCAAAAGCCTCACTATTAAGTGAGGCTTTTTTATTTTTATCATATATCTTATCTAGTAATTAATTGGAAAAAAGGGAATTAATGTATTTTGAGCTTTGATGTTTTATTAAAGTATCTATTGCTATAAATTTGTAATTGATTTCGTTTTTATAATTAGAAAGAAGTAGGAGGTGGTTATTGTTATTCATAAACCAAAAGCTATTCCCTAAGAAAATTACTCCATTCTTATCTACATATTCAAATTTTGAAGCTTTTGCTCCCAGATCACCTCCAATCCAAATGATGTTTTTACCAGATTTTTTGATCTGTAATAGTTTTGGATATATTTCGGATTGAAAATTATTTGAATTATGACAGTAATCGCAAATTCCTTTAGGGCCATTACAGACCTGATTAATTTGACTGTCCATTATAGGGTGTTGATCCATAAAAATTAATTTATGAGAAAGGATGACAACATTTTTGGTCCGTAAAGTATTTAAGATATTAAAAAACTCTTTTTTTTGTTTACCAACTATAGAACTTAAACTGTCTTGAGAATTAATCGTTATAAAAGTAGTTTCATCTTTTACATAATAATGAAACTTATTTTTGTTTGTGAATCTCTTAAAATTTTCATTTGATGTATTGTCATGATTGCCAATACTCCACAACGTATTTTTATTTCTTAAGTCAAAGACTTTATCGAGGTGATATATTATTGAATCTTTAAATGTTGAAACTCCCAAGTCTCCACCTAATAATGTCATATCGTATAGATTCATATTTATATCATAGATTTTCTTAAATATACTGTCATTTGTTTGTAATCTAGTATGTGACAAGTAAATGTAATTTGATCGGGAATTAAGAATTCCTTTTTTTGGGGCAGCACATGTGATGGTAAAAAAAATACATACTAAAGACAAGATGATGGTCAAAAGACATATTTTGGACTTAACTGGTTCGAAAGACCTTTTATTTTTCATAAGTTAAGAATGAATTATCTCAATACCTCTTACGTATTTTGAGTTTTTAGATAATCGAGAGTTAATTTGTTGAGTTATAGCCCTAGATTCATTATCGTATTCCTTATTGTATTTGAGTTCTAAAATAATCTCATTATCAATCAAATGGTAATCATTATAATTATTGGGATTAAAAAAAATCATATTAAAATCCAAAGTAATCCTAAACTTTTCACAAGAGGAAAGAAAATATCGTCTTTCATATGAGTTGGACAGTGTTGGGAATAGACTATGAAGCTTAAAAATCAATTCTTCGTTTTTTGTTTCTTTTAATGCTTCTATGATTTGGGAATTGATCTGATCTATACTTAATGATTCTATATTACTTTCAAAAGAAGGCATTTTAAGAGAAAACTTATCTCCAACTTCTCCAATTTTCTTTTTTATTTCGATGATTGGTGATTTTATTATTGAAGGAGTACTATTGTACCACCGGAGTCTATATTTTTCTCTTATCCCATCTCCAGAAACGTTCTGTTTATAGAATGTATAATTATTATCATCAAAATATATATTATTGACAGCTCTTTTTGAGTAGATTTCTTCAAAACAAAAATTGTTTGTATAAACAATAGTTTGTATTAGATCATTTAGGTCTATATTTTGAAATATAAATTTTCTTTCATATCTCAGATTGTGAAAGAGTGGTTTATGAAAATTTTCACTTACTGCTTTTTCCATATTTTTTACCATACATTTGATCTATTACTTTATTAGATACCGTTTTGACCGGGGCTTTATCTATTAAAAGCTGAGAACCGTTTTCAACAAGGTAGTCTAATTCATTGTTCTTTAATGTTAACATTGAAATATCAATTGATCCTGTTCCATATTCTGATTTTTTTTGAAAAGATGATAATCCTAATTTTGTATTTGATACGTTAACATTTTGCAATGAAATACTCGATAAATCTTTACTTACAATACCAATTTCTCCTTCAGAAACATTGATGTTCATTCCTGTGATTGTACTTGATTCTCCAGCACTTATTGCTTTGTCGGAAGAATTGTTAATTACTATATCTTTTAAGAAAATACTTGAGCCTGATACATCAATACCATCATTTCCGTTGTTTAAAAATGAGCTATTTAGAATTTTTCCTTCTACAAAATCTCCATCAAATGCATCTGATAATGTATTTTTAAAAACTGTAGAATCAATTACAAATTTGGATCTAATAATATTTAACCCATCTTCTGATCTATTATTTTGGAAAACTGAGTTAGATATTTCGACAATAGTTTCATTAAAATTTATTGCCCCAGATAGCGCCCATAACTTTGAGGTTGGATTAGAAAGGCTTGTAAAGTGACAATGGTTTAATGTTGATTTCTCTTTAGTGTTTGTAATAAAAATTCCTCCACTAGAATTATTAGATGAAAAAAATTGGATAGGAAAATCCTTTGTTCCTCTACATATGATTGGTGAATATGAAATGATGGATGCTCCATTTGTCATATCTATAGAGACTCCTTTTTCGATAAAAACTTTATGATCTTTTGGAATGACTAAGGTTTTATTTAATTTATAATTCCCTCTAGGTATTGTAAGTATGTTGTTTTTTACTTTTATAAACTCAAAATTAGTGTAGTTGGTAACAAATGATTTTTTATAAGTATTAATAATCTCAAGTGTTTCATTTTGATTTGATGCAAAAGGGATGATATTATTCTTTCTGGAAAATGAAATACCTGGGAACTTATATTTTACTTTCATTTTTTTTACATCCTTAGGGTAGCGAAATCCCCCTTTTTTGTTCTTTTTTGAAACGAAGGCATTATTAAAGGCATCTTTTATATTAAAAGTAATGAGCTTCTTCTCATTTGGATAGATGATTAGGTCAGAAGAAAAAGAAGAACTTAACCTTTTTCCGTCAATATGTTCTAAACTATTAATAATAACAGGAAAATTAGATAGATTGCTAATATCTACCTGTATTTCTTTTTTGTCAATATTCAATAAATTAGAAATAATTGCATCAGAAGGGTTTATTTGTTTTTTAATGAAATTACTGTTATAATCAAGAATTGAAAGATCTACGGTTGTTTTTAATTCTGTTTTTAAATTTTTAAATATTGTATTAAGGTCGTTATCGAACTTATTAATAAAATTTTTAATAAATTTTTCATTGCTAATTATTTCAAACTTTTCTAACAGTTTTTGAGTATAAACCATATCTCCTTGAGAGAAGGGATAGTTGGTAATCTGATTTATTCTTGAACCAGGATGAGAGTCAAAGCAAACAGGTTCTAGTTTATTTGTAACAGGATTAAAATAAACCCTTAGATTATGATCTATTAACCCATGTTGTCCTCCAAATAAATTTATTAACGCCACAAAGGTTGTTAATTTATCAATATCAAATACTTCTGAGATTTTTAATTTTCCTTTTTTAAGACCTTCTAATAGGTTTTTGGCAACATTAAACTGTTTTAATAATACAGGGTCAGAAAGTACTCTTGATTCATCAAAAACTTTAATAGGTAAATTTTGTGTTTCCTGTAAGTTTTTGCTCCATGAATTGACGTTCAATTTTAGGTCGTACGATTTTTTTCGATCTTCCCAGAGCAAAGATTCCTCAAAAGATAAAATAATACCTTCTCTTCTCCTGTTATTCTCTATTAATCTTTTATCAAAAGATTCTTCAATTGCCATAATTCCTAAAGGAATTGTTTGAGTATTATCTTTATCTTTAACTTCTATGTCTATATTGACAAAATCATATCGTAATCCAATTAAGTCATTATTTTTAATCACTTTTTGGAATAACCATTCCCATTCATAATTTCTAACTTTTGGGTGCTGGATAGAGAATTTACTCATCCCTCTTATAGTAGTGTTGTCATCTTCAAGAATTACTCTGAAAGACCATTTTTTTTCATCATCCAAATGGTCTGTCCAATCCCCTTTTAATCTAACTTTAGATTTTATATTCTTAGTAGTATTGTATGAAACTTTGGATGAAACGAAATCATCTTCTTTTTTTATTAAAATTTTACTTTTTAATGCTTCATTTCGTCTTGATTTTATTTTCTCAAAATTCTTTTGAGTTAAAGAGATCGTTATTTTTTCTAATGTGTTAGAAATATTCGCAGAGGATAGATTTTCAAAATTGATTCCATTTACTTGATAGGATCTTCCTTGATTACTTGAAAACCTACCTGTGTTGAAGAATTTTACTTTATTAGGCTCTAAAAATTCGGATAATGTTTTATGAAAAAAAACACCTCTGAAAACAAAATAAGTTTCAGTGTTTGTTTTTATTTTAATTGGATTGAAATCGAAGAAATCAATGTTTATGTAATTATACTTCTGTAATTTCAATAATGCCTGTTCATCTTTTGGGAAAATATGTATGAAAAAGGCGTCATTTAATTGCCTATTTGTTAAACTGTCCTTGTATACATAATATAGTTTTGGGACACCTTGATTTTCTTTATAATAAATTGAAAACTCTGGGTTGGAGTGTATTTTGTTAATACTCTTATTGATCATTTCTACTATTTCTTCTTTGTTAAGGGTAGTAGTAGGGATTTCTGTATTGTGTAAGATTTTTTGATTATCAGGTAAAGCATTCTTTTTTTGAAATATTAAACTGGCTATAAATAATGCAAAAAATACAATTGGCATTATGATTAAATCAGATTTTTTATTTTGAACCTTTTTGATATTCATAAAAAAACAAGTTTTATCCCGTCAACACTCTATATTATATTTCATTACTTAGAAATGTAACATCAATACTATTGTCTATTTTGGATAGGCTATCATGTATTGCTTTTATCTTCTCAATTGAGGATATATTTATTGAAAAATTAAAGTTGATTTCCTCATTAGCATATTTTATTCTCTTTAGATCAACTTGATTAGAATGTTCAGAAACTATAGTACTAATTTGATCTGTAATTTTGGATTTATCGTCATTTTTACATTGTAGACGTATGAGTAAGTTTTGAGAAAAAGAGTTGCCTAATTTATTCTTATTAAGTAAAACTACAATTAAAATAAGTATTCCAAAACCGATAACTGTAGGTAACAATTGATTAGCTCCTAATCCTAATCCAATTGAAATAGCAATAAAGAAATAGCCTAGTTCTTCAGGTTCTTTTATGGCCGTTCGAAACCTAATAATAGAGAGCGCGCCTACCAGGCCTAAAGAAAGAGCTAGTGACGATTTTACAATTGAAATAATAATAAAAGTAGTTATGCCAACTAAAATCAGAACTTTTGATAATTGAGATCTATTGGATATTGCTGTTCCATATCGCACATAAATAATTTTCAGGAAGAAAAGTAATACTCCACAGATAAGTATATTAATTACATAATTTAGAATCGAGAAGTTTTCGTCAAAATTAAGATTTAGCTGATTAATAAGATCATTCATTCTTTTTAAATTTTACTATGCACAAGGTAAAGAAGTTTTGGGAAAAAATGTCTTTTTTATTCTTATGACCAAGACTAAAGATAAATTTAGTATGTTTATATTGTTTTAAAAATATACTCGATGAGTAAGACATTAACCATTGTAATGCCCGTTTATAATGAAGAAGAATCATTAAAAATATTTTTACCCGAGGTTATTGATCATTGTATTAATAATGAGTATTCACTTATTTTAGTTAATGATGGTTCTAAGGATAAGACTGGTGAAATTTTGAAAACACATGCTGCAACTACTTCGATACTTACAGTAATTACTCATAAAGTAAATAAGGGGTATGGAGGTGCTATTAAAAGTGGTATTGAAAAATGCATTACAGATTATGTTATAACCATAGATGCTGATGGTCAACATTATTTAAGTGATGTGGATAATCTGTTTGCAAAAATATTAGAAACAGATGCGGATTTGGTTATTGGGAGTAGAAAAGGACAAATGTCAGCTTCTGCATTTAGGAAGGTGGGTAAAGGAATTATTCGCTTTGTAGCAAAAATGTTAATGAAATTATCAGTTTATGATATCAACTCGGGAATGAAGATTTATGATACAGAATTGGTCAATAAATATCTAAAACTTACTCCGGATACAATGTCTTTTAGTGATATTATCACCTTAACTTTTGTGAGTAATCGACATTTGGTTATTGAAGAACCAATACAAATTAAGAAACGAATGGGAGGGACTAGTACTATTGGTATAAGGACAGCCTTCGAAACCATTATGGAGATTATTAATATCATTATTTTGTTTAATCCAGCAAGGATTTTCTTACCTATTTCAGCCTTTTTTTTTGTATTTGGTGTTTTTTGGGGAGCTAACTTTTTCTTTCAGGGTAAAGGTATTAGTATCGGAGCAAGTACTTTAATTCTTACCGGGTTATTAATTTTTCTTTTAGGGCTAATAGCGGAACAACTATCTGCTCTTAGAAAAAATCAATAATTTATTTCAAAACAGAAATATTTAAAAAATTAACTTTGAATATAACCAAAAATAGTCGAACTGTTTTTTTGAAAAATATGAGTATAATTGACGAATAATGAAGTTTGATAAAAAAGAAAATATTTTTTTGTTTAGTATTGACTTAGAAGATGTTCGTTTGCGTGTTAATGATGGATTAAAATATAAGCCAAGTGTTGAAAAATTAGTAGAACAATATCTTATCTTTTTAAATTTTTATAAGGCAAAAGCTACATTTTTTACTGTTGGAGATATTCCAAAATATTACCCAGATCTTATTAAAACTATTGTTGCCGAAGGACATGAAATTGCATGTCACTCAAACAAGCATATTCCCGTAACAATTCAAAGTAAAGAAGAGTTTAGAATTGATCTACAGCAAAATATGGAAAATCTATATAAAGCTGGAGCAACAGAATTAATAGGATACAGAGCACCAACGTACTCTATTACTAAAGATGTACAATGGGTCTTTGATGTCTTAACAGATTTGGGATTTAAATATTCTAGTTCGGTACTTCCTGCAAAAAACCCTTTATACGGTTGGAAAGAATTTGGTGAAAATCCAAGAAAAATGAATGATGATTTATGGGAGATACCGGTAAGTTTAAGAAAAGGATCATTCTTTAAAGTACCATTTTCTGGAGGTATATATTTTAGGTTTTTACCTTTTTTTTTAATTAAAAATAGTTTTGATTTTCATTATAAACAAAACAGAGCAGTGACTAGTTATTTTCATCCGTATGACATTGATACAGATCAGGAAAAGTTTATGCATCCTGAGATTAATGATAATTGGATTTATAATAGATTAATGTATTTTAACCGAAAGAAAGTATTTCCAAGACTCCATACAATTATGGATCAATATGATTCAAAAATAATCACGTACAAAAGTTATATAGAACGTTTACAACAATAAAAATAAGGAGATGAATAGAGAATGATCTCTATTTTTTTAATAAAGTAAAATTAAAGATTTTAGTATTTTAATAACGAAAAGAAAATAGACTTCTATATAAGCGAAGCATATAGGGATCAAAAAGTGATAGAAATACAATTAAAAAACTATCAAGAGGATTTGAAATATAATACAGAAAATAGATGAGCTACAATTTTTTGCCTATTCAAACGGACAAGACATCGATTAAGGAAGTTACAGATCTGTTAAGAATTACTTTTCCTCATGCTAAGAAATACACAGAAGCTTTTATTTCTTGGCAATATATTGATAACCCGGTTGGGAAAATGATGGGTTATAATGCATATGCAGGAACCACATTAGCTGCTCATTATGCCTTGATGCCAATAAAAGCCAAAATTTTTGGTAAAGAAGAGAAAGGATTATTATCATTAAATACAGCAACGCATCCTGAACATAGAGGGAAAAGACTATTTCCCAGGCTTGCAAGTGAGAGTTATAAAGAAGCAGCTGATAAGGGGTTTAGTTTTGTAATCGGAGTTGCTAATGCTCAAAGCACGCCAGGTTTTTTAAAGAAATTGGATTTTCAACTTATAAGAATGCTTGATGCTAAACTAGGTTGGGGTAAAATTATACGTACAAAAGAGGATTGTGATCTAGATTATCAAAGAATTTGGGATGAGGAAACTGTGCAATGGCGTATATCTAATCCTGAATTACATTATAAAATTAAAAATAATAGAATTTTAGCTCCAACAGATCGTTTTGGTATACAGGCAATTCTTAAAGATTTTGATCAAAGCTATAATATTGCTGATAACTCAACGAATACTTTAAATTTAAGGCCTTTTAAACTATGGATAGGTATTGATAATTCAATTCATTGGAAAAAATCTTTTTATTTTGATATTCCTTTAAAAATGAGACCGTCTCCACTTAATTTAATTTTTAAAGACCTTACTGATAAGGGTAGGAAGTTTGATTTTTCCAAAATACAATTTAATGCTTTAGATTTTGATGCTTATTAAATTCTTATCTATTGTTAGTAAGAGACTCTATGTTATTGTTGTATATTTTTTAAAGCTACCTCGAAGTTATTTTTTAAAAGTTGATTGTCGGGATTAAGAGTTAATCCTTTTTTACCGGCTTCAATAGCCTTGTCCCATTTTTTTAAAGCATTATATCCACTACAAATGTTATTATATAATTTATCAGAATTAGGATGTTGTATGATTCCTTCTTCAGCTACTTTTATACATCTTTCAAACAATCCGTTATTGTAGTATAAAACACTTAAATTTAAATAATTGGCTTCGCTGTTATCTTTTTTTAGAAGTTCGATTTGATACTCAATTTTATTTTTTCGATTAAGAATATCATCAAGATTATTTTTTGCTAGTTGGTAATTTGGAGCTAATTGTATTGCTTTCTTACAAGCTTCAATGGCTTTGTCATAATTCCCCAGAATATTATATGCGCTACAAATATTATTGTAAGCTTCGGCATAATTAGGATTTAAAGCTATGGCTTTTTCGGCAATAGATATGGATTTAAGATATTGCTTTTTTTGGTAATATTTAAAACTAAGAGTAAAGTACTTTTCGGGTGTGGGATTATTTATGATTTCTTTTTCTTCCATATCAAGCACGCCATTTTTTTCGACACTTGCTAATAAAAAGTACTGAACTCTTTTATTATTTTTATCCATTTCTAGGGTACTTGAGGCTATTGTATTTAGATTTTTCCAATCTTCTAACTTCAGATAGTTTTCCATAAGTAACATTCGTATTTCTATATTTGAAGGAGATAATTTTAATGACTTAGATAATTTATCAATAGACTCCTCATTTCTGGACTTTTCCCATAAAAACTTCCCATAATGAAACCATGAATGATAATAATTACCTCCATATTCTATGGCTTTTTTAAAATACTCTTCAGCAATTAAACTGTTTCCTTTTATATTATTTAATACTCCGAGATTTATGTGTAAAAAAGGATAATCAGGTGCTATTTTTAGAGATTTTTTAAAGTATTCTTCGGCAATGTCATGCTCTCCTGCTTCCATTTTTATAATCCCATAGTTCATTAATCCTCTTGGGTTTTTTGGACTTTTAATAGTGACATCTTTCCATAGACTTTGATCATTATCCCATACTTCATTTCTCAAGTAAGTCCCAAAGGCATAGATAGCCAATAGTACTAGCAGGGGAATAAGGAGATACGAAGATCGAAAATGATATTTATTACTAAGATGTTGAAGAAGTAAATTACAAGACCAACCTACACTAAGTATTAATCCTATATAAGGAAAAAACATACGATGATCATTCATTACTTCTGCCAGTGGAATAAAACTAGAAGTTGGAGCAAGTGCAATGAAAAACCATAATAATCCAAAACAAATTGGATGATGTTTTTCTTTTCTAGAAGTAATCCATATAATATATACCGCTATGGATAAAAATAACAGACCTATAAAATATTGGTATGACCAAATTGTTTGTAAAGCTTTCCAATCTGTATCTGCACTGAGATTTGTAGGAAGAAAAATACTTGTGAAGTAATGAAAAATTACGAACGGTTGCGTAATAAGATAGTTGAACGTTTCTGATGATCCAGTAGTAAAAGTGTCTGGAGTCATTATATGATGGAAGATATATAAAAGCGTACAGAAAATTATTGATGGGATAGATTTTACTATTGCTCTAACAGTTTTGTTAAAGGATTTTGAAGAAAATAAAGTAAAGAAATTTACTTTTTCTTCAAAAAGTAGTACATAACTTAAAAATAAAGGAGCAAACATAATAGCTGTAGGTTTTGCCAAAGCTCCTATAGCTACAGGAATCAGATACAAATAATATTTTTTTGCAATAGAAGAGTATTGATAAATAACAAATGCCAGTACTACAAAAAAAGTGGATTGTAAATCAGACCTCGCAATAATGTAGTTTATGGTTTCTGCCATTACTGGATGTATCATATACCATAATGTTATTCCAGAAGCGACATAGAAATTATAGGTGTTGTCTAGTGATAAGTTGAGTATTCTATGGACAAATAAAAAGATAAGAATACCTTGTAAAAGGAATAGAATAAATGAAGTAAGGTGAAAATAAAACACATTATATCCGTTACCGAGCCAATAATCAAAGGCTAGAGATGTAGTTACTACAGGTCTGTAAGTTTGATTTTGAGCTAGAGAACTTATGGTGGTTCCGTCTTTAAAAAATGATGGGATATTTTTTAAGTCTCTTATGTTAGGATTTTCGGTAATAGTATGAATATCATCAAAGTGAAAAGAATTATTAAAATGATTGAGATACGTTATTGTAGTGATAACAATCATTACAATACTAAAATAAAGCGTTTTCTTTTTTTTGGATATATTCAAAAATGTAAGTTTTTAGAAGTTCATTATGTATAAAATTACTTGTTTTAGGAAATACTACAAATTTAGCTCTTTAAAAAATTGATAACCCCGTTAAAGTTGTAAGCCTTTCTAAGGCATACATGCCCAGTTCAGAATTTCCTTTAGGGTTGAGAGGAGGACTCCATACAGTGACAGCATATTGCCCTGGATGCACAGCTGCTATTCCTCCACCAACACCACTCTTGCCTGGTAAACCCACTCTAAAACTAAACTCGCCAGCTTCATCATAAAAACCACAAGTTTGCATAATAGCATTAATACGTTTTACTTTTCTGGGTGATAGTATTTGCTCATCGTCAGATATTCGCTTACCTCCATTGGCGTACATCATAAACGCAATTGATAACTCTTTACAAGACATTTCTATGGCACATTGATAAATATAAAAATCGAGTACGATCTCAATATCATTTTTTATATTACCAAAAGACTTCATGAGATTAAGTAAAGAAGCGTTACGATAACTATATTTCTTTTCAGATTCAAAAACTTTTGAATTAATTCCAATATTAGAATTTCCTGTTATATTATGTATAAAATCAAGAAAATCCTTTTTTGGATCTTTTAATTGTGAAATTAAAATATCAGAAATAACTAGCGCTCCTGCATTGATAAAAGGATTTCTTGGAATTCCGTTTTCATACTCTAATTGTATTAGAGAATTAAAGGGATCTCCAGACGGTTCTACATCAACTCGCTTAAATAATTCATCATCTAATAAAGACATTGCTCTTGTGAGAGCAAATACTTTTGAAATACTTTGGATAGAGAATCGTTCTTCACTATCTCCTAGATTATAATGTCCTGAATTGATACAGTACAGGTGCATCCCAAATTTTTCATACTCTATTTTTGCTAATTCGGGGATATATGAAGCTACTTTTCCAGTTGATTGTATTGAGGAAAGTTCTGATGCTATGGTATTAAGTATATGTTGATATTCCACAATCTGATTTTAGTTTAATTCTGATAATGAGCTTCCAGAAGTTATTTCATATGGTGTTTTATTCTGTTCAAAAACTCTGGCTTTTAGGTTTCCTTCTAAAGTGATATCGTTATTTTTAACTCTCAACCAACTACCCTCACGCAATCCGACAACTGGCTGGGGGTTCAAGTTGTGAAATTCTTTGATTCTTGTTTCTCTGGTTTCTCCTTTATGTGTAGAGTTAGGATCAGGATCAAGATAGTGAGCATTTATATTAAAAGGAAAGATTCCAAGTGTTTTAAGACTGGGGGGATGAACTATAGGCATATCATTAGTGGTTTGCATGGTAAGTCCACAAATATTGCTTCCAGCACTAGTTCCTAAATAAGGTGTCCCTGATTGTATAGCTTCTGTTAAGGGTTTTATTACGTTGTTTCTATAGAGTTGATCTACTAACAAAAAAGTATTTCCTCCTCCCGTAAAAATTCCTTTAGCACTTTTTAATGCTTCATTAGTATCAGAAAACATATGTATGCTAACAATTCTTTTATTTATTTTTTTAAAAATGTTATTAACTCCAATAGTATATTCATCATGCGAAATTCCGCCTGGACGGGCATACGGAATAAAAAGTATTTCTTCAGTGTCTGAGTATAAGTCAGTTAAAGCTTCTTTTAAATACTCCAAAGGTTCGCTTCCGTAAAGTGTGGAAGTGCTTGCTATGATACAGTTTCTCATTGTTTTTTTTAGTAAAGGTAGTTTAACGTTTTCTTATATTTAAATCTTTGAGGAAGATAAAAAAAATGTAGTATCTTAATAAATAAATTAACCTTGTCTATTATGAAAATAAAGTTGTCTATATTTTTTGTTTGTTTTATTATTAGTGTTTCGAAAGCACAAATTACTACTTCCCGAGTTATGATTGAAGGAAAGATTAGTGCACCTATTGGTGATGATGTAGAAGGTGTGGTTATTTATAATCGTAGTAGTAATAAAGGTACAATTAGTACTAAAAACGGAGAATTTAAGATTAATGTTGGTATTAATGATAGAATTGAAGTAGTAGCTATGCAATATCAACATTTTGTGATATTAGTGGATAAAGGAGTAGTTGATAATAGGAAATTGAACGTGTTTCTTAATGAATCTGTAAACCAACTTGAAGAAGTAGTAGTAACACCATATGACTTATTGGGTAATGTATCGGTTGATGTTAAAAAAATTGGATTTACTAAAAGTGGTATAGGGAAGGTTGCAGATGAAACTTCTTCAAGAATTAATGATATTGACTATGATTTTACTCAAGATCAGCAATCTACATTAGAAAATAAAGTGTTTTTAGAAGACGGGATGATTAATGGATTAAATTTTGTTAATCTTTTTAAACTGGTTTATAACACTAAAGAAAAATCCAAAAAGAAAAAATTACCTTCTGATATTGATGTAAAAGTCAGAGATATGTACAATGATGAGTTTTTTAAAGATTTCTTAGCTCTAGAAATGGATCAAATTAATGATTTTATCTTTTTTGCAGAAGATAATGGGCTAAGCAATAGATATTTTGAGTCAGGAAAAGAACTGGATTTATTACAATTTTTGGTATATCAAAGTAAAATATATCGTGAGAGACAATAATCATACTAATTTTTTATCTTTTGTAATTTTCTTGAAAATATAACGTCTTTGTATTGTTGATCTTTACCTTATGTACTTAAGAAAAGATTGTTTTGATAATACAATATGGTTAAATATATACTATCTTTTTTACTACTTACTTCAATTCAAATTTTTGGTCAGTCAGAAACCTTAAAGGGAAAAATCATAGCCGATTCGATTCAAGGGTATGCAATTAATATTGTAAATTATACTAAAGCGATAGGAACTACTAATGATGAAAATGGTTTTTTTGAGATGCCTGCAAGTGTAGGAGATTCTATTGTTTTTTCATCAGTACAGTACCAAACTCGATCTATTGTTGTTACTTTAGAACAACTTGACAAAGAACAAAGAATATCTGTTGTTTTATATCCGGTAGTGCAGTTGTTAGAACAAGTAAAAGTAAGTAATATTGAACTTTCTGGTCATCTTGATAAAGATGTAGGCGCTGTCGAATTGCAACCTTTTGTTGATAACCAGATATTGGGACTTCCTTTTAGTGATAAACCACAACCGACAAAAACAGAAAGAAGAATCTATACGGCGAAATCAGGAATTTTGGATAGACCTTTAAATTATTTAAATGGTACACTCAAGAAACTAAAGAAAATTAAAGCCTTAGAAGATTTACAACAGATAGTGCAAAAAGGCACAACTACCTTTAGTACAACATTTTTTGTAGAGGAATTGGCATTACCAGAAGAGTTGATTACTGATTTTGTATACTACTGTGCAAAAGATGATTATTTTAATAATCTCCTTGAAAATTCTAAACGACTTACATTATTAGAATTTTTTCAGAAAAAGGCAAAATCTTACAAAAAACATAAAGAGTTGCATTAGATTAGAAAGCACTTTATTAGATCCTTGTTTTAGAAGATTTTAAGTTTGGCATAATTTTTATATTCAAAACATTAAAATTAATTACATTTATCGTTTTACAAATTTAGATCATAAGAATAGGGGGTAATGATTTATGTAAATACATTTATATAGATTCTTTATATAAATTCCACCTTATTTTAAAAGTTTATAGAAAAAATGAATAAAATCATAGTATTTCTTTTATTAATGATATCGGTTCCATTGACTTCTTCTTTTACAGATGTGCATAAATTTTATGTTAGTGTAACCCAGATAGAATACAATCAAGAACAGAGCTCATTACAAGTGATATCAAGGATTTTTATTGATGATATAGAAGATCTTATTAAAGAAAGATATGACGCATCGGTTATTTTGGATAAAGATAAAGAAGATCCTCAAGTAGATAAATATTTAGATATATATCTTCATAAGAAATTAACTTTTGTAGTAAACCAAAAAGAAGTATCGTTTACTTTTTTAGGGAAAGAATATGAAGATGATCTTATCATTTGTTACTTAGAAATAGAAAATATTACATCTTTAGATACGATTGAAATCACAAATCAAGTCTTAATGGACCTTTTTGAAGAACAACAAAATATTGTTCATGTAAGAAAAGGAAAAAAGAGAAAAAGTCTTATTCTTGAGAAAGAACGGGAGATTGGGATGTTAAAGTTTAGTAAATAAATTACTAAGCTTTTAAAAAACAATTACTTTGCAAATCTTAACATTTAACTCAAAATCATTACAATGAAAAAGATACTTTTAGTCCTTTCAGTGACTTTTTGGATATCGGGTGTATCATACGCTCAAAATCAAGAAGAGACTAAAAATGTTCGAGAATTAGGGCATACTAATGAGAACAAATTCAAACAGATGTACGATGAGTTTGCTACTCCAAATATGTACAGAACTGCTTCAGGAGCTCCTGGTTCTGCATATTATCAGCAGCAAGCCGATTATAAAATGGACATCGAGCTTGATGATAAAAACAAAAAACTTTCTGGTAAAGAAACGATTACGTACACCAATAATTCTCCTGATCATTTAGAATTTCTTTGGGTACAGTTAGATCAGAATATGCGTGCAAAAGACTCTAAAACACCATTAATCAATGGTGGTGGAGTTGATCCCGCAAGTTCGCAAAAGGGTTTTGTAACCCAATATTTTGCAGAACCTTTTGATGGAGGATTTAACATTACCTCTGTAAAAGATGTAAACGGCAATCCACTTAAGTATACGATTAATCGTACTATGATGCGAGTAGAAATGCCAGAACATTTAGCGCCAGGGAGTAAATTTGTGTTTTCAATTGATTGGTGGTATAATATAAATGACCATGTTAATGGAAGAGGTAGATCAGGGTATGAAGAATTTGAAGATGGAAACAGAGCTTATGTAATTGCTCAATTTTATCCTAGAATGGCAGTTTATAATGATGTTGAGGGATGGCAAAATCACCAATTTTGGGGAAGAGGAGAATTTGCATTGCCTTTTGGTGATTTTGAAGTGAATATTACTGTTCCTGCAGACCATATTTTGGACGGAACGGGAGTGTTAGTAAATAGAAAAGAGGTCTTTACAAAAGATATGATGAATCGCTATGAAAAAGCAAAGAAGTCATATAATAAACCTGTAGTTATTGTAACTCAAAAAGAAGCAATAGCAAAAGAAAAAACATTCTCTGAAAAGAAGAATACTTGGAAGTTAAAAGCAGAAAACGTTCGTGATTTTGGGTTCGCTACCTCCAGACGATTCATATGGGATATAATGGCCGTCAAAATTGGTGGAAAAGATATTATGGCAGTTTCGATGTACCCAAAAGAAGGAAACCCTTTATGGGAAGAATGGTCAACAAAAGTAGTTGCCAGTACATTAAAATCATATAGTCGTATGACTTTTGATTACCCATATCATAAAGCTATCTCTGTACATGCAAAGAATCAAGGAATGGAGTATCCAATGATTTGTTGGAACTATGGAAGACCAGATAAAAATGGGAACTATAGTGACCGCACAAAATATGGAATGATGAGTGTTATTATACATGAAGTTGGACATAACTTTTTTCCTATGATCGTGAATAGTGATGAACGTCAATGGACATGGATGGATGAAGGTCTTAATACTTTTGTGCAATATGTTGCAGAACAGGATTTTGGAGAATGGTACCCTGCAGCATTAGGTTCAGACAAAAAATATCCGTCTCGTAGAGGACCAGCGCAAAAAATTATACCTTATATGAGTGGAAATCAAAACCGACTTTCTCCTATAATGTCTCAGTCTAATAATATTCATCAGTTTGGTCCAAATGCTTATGCAAAACCAGCTACAGGATTAAATATATTGAGAGAAACAGTAATGGGAAGAGACCTTTTTGATTATTCATTTAGAACATATTCTCAACGATGGATGTTTAAACATCCAACACCAGAAGACTTCTTTAGAACAATGGAAGATGCTTCGGCAGTAGATTTAGATTGGTTTTGGAGAGGATGGTTTTATACAACAGATTATACCGATATAGGAGTAAGAGATGTAAAGAAATTTGTGGTTTCTAAAGTGCCTACATTAGAATCACAAAAATTTGCCGCAACCAGCAGAAGTTTAAGATTTGCAAACCCTTCAAATCTTGTTGTTATGGTTGAAGAAGGAAGTAGTGATTATAAAAGAATCAAAGAGAATGGAGGCATCATTGAAGATCCGGTTGCATTAAAACAATATGTAATGGATAATTTCTCTCCTGAAGAGCGCAAGAATATGAAAAACCCAAAGTTTTTCTATGAAGTTACCTTTGAAAAACCAGGAGGACTTGTTATGCCATTAATAGTGGAGTATACATACGAAGATGGAACAAAGGAAACAGTTACCTACCCAGCAGAGATATGGAGAAAGAATGATAGTGTAGTAAAACGAGCTATAGCTTCTGAGAAAGAAATTTCTAAAATTGTGGTTGATCCACAACAAGAAACAGCTGATATTGATACTTCTAATAATAGCTGGCCTCAGAGGAATAAGTTAGGGAAGTTCGAACAATTTAAAAATAAAGTAAAAGGACAATAAGTTATTTTACCAAAGAAAAAAAAGCCATCTCCGAAGTCTTCAGAGATGGCTTTTTTTTACACAATATTGCCTATATTTGCATTGTTATGACAGTATTACCTTTATTTATTAGCGGAACCGAAATAGCCTTTATTATATTTATAGTAGTAATGGTCTTTGGTGCAGATAAGATCCCCGAAATCGCAAGAGGATTAGGTAAGGGAATGCGCGTTGTTAAAGATGCTACAAATGATATTAAGACCGAGATTACCAAGAGTGCAGAAAAGCATGGTCTTGATACAGACATCACATCATCTATTACCACTGATATTAAAAAAGAAATCGATAAAGTAAAAGATGATATCGATGATATTACAGGTCCGATAAAACGTCAACCTTAGATCAAAATTCCTTAAGAACCTGTTTTTTATCTAATTCTCCTTGTATATTCTGGTATTTATTCAAAAAAATAAATGTTTTTTTGAATAAATCTTATTGTTCAGCACTATACTTTAAACCCCCCATAAACATTGAATTTTCTTATAGGTTTGTTAATTTTTTTAGTCCTATGCAAGCATAATATTGAGTTTTTTGTTAACTATATGATAATTTAATTATCAAATAATTAGAGATTATTTAATATATTAGCAATGATATTACGTAAATGATAATTATCTGTGATTTTTGCAGATTTTTCATTTGTATATTTTTAACACACAAACTCATAATCTTATTCTAAAATGAAAAAAATTACATTATTAGTATTGGGGCTGATTTTTATATACTCTTGCTCTAAAGAAGACCCTAGCGAAATTGTAGATTCTAATACAACTTCTCAAGAATTTCAAAAATTACTATCCATAGAAGAAATCAATGCATATATGGAAAGTGAATTAAAACAAAATGGAGATATAGTTTGGAAAAATGCACCTGCAAATGTTCTTTTAAGTGCAATCGCATTAGGAGGCGATATTGCAAGTGTAGGATATGGAAATAAGGGAGAAAGTTTTTCAAATAAAAAATCCGCACGATTAAATAGTGCAAGAACCAAGATATATGATGTTGTTGGAGCTCTAGAAGGTGCAAAACAATCTAATGTAGTGGTGTCTGCTGATGATATACTTAATGTGACTGAAGTAAAAATTACCAGTTTAAAAACTATAGAGGCATTACAAGCCATGGATGATGTTAGGTATATAGATCCAATTGGTTATGGTTTTTATTTAGAAAAAGAAACTTCTAATCAGCAAAAATCTGCTGGGTGCGGTCAAAGCGGTCAAACGATTAATAGCGGAGATTATAGAGTAATTTCTCCCAATGCAAGATTACCTTGGAATTTTGATATTCATAAGGTTCCACAAGCATGGAACTTAAGTACAGGATCTGGTATTACTGTAGGTCTAATTGATACTGGAATTTCTGCAAACCAAAATTTATTAGGTAATGGATTTAACGATGGAGCTTCAAATGGAAGGAGTGTACAACGTTTTGGAACTTTTATCGATTCTCCTTGGTGGTGGTCTAATAATATTGATGGCCCAAATGATAGATGTGGTCATGGTACTCAAATGGCATCTGCTATTGCATCACCTCGTAATAATGATTTTATGCCGGTTGGAGTGGCATATAACTGTAACCTTGTAGCTTATAGAGGAACAGAAGATGTCGTTTTAAATGATTATCATGAGCGTAAAGGAGTTAGTAACGCTTTAAAAGATTTAGGAAATAGGGGGGATGTTAAAATTATTTCTATGTCGGTAGGGTATCCTTGGTCTATTGGAAATGTAAAAGATGCTGTACGCTATGCATATTCTAGAGGAAAAATGATTGTTGCTGCAGGAGGTACTTCTACCACGTTCACTAATTGGTACGGAGTTATATTTCCAGCTAGTATGTCTGAAACCATAGCGGTTACTGGAATTAAAGATAATGGATATAACCGTTGTAATATTTGTCATGATGGAAGTAAAATTGATTTTACTATTGTGATGCAAAGAGCTGGAGATTCTAATAGAAATGTTCCTGTACTTGGTTTTAATACTGGATCACAAGCATATGTTGGAGGTTCTTCTGTTGCCACTGCTATGACTGCAGGTATTGCTGCTTTGGTATGGGCACGCAATCCAAATATGAGCAGAGAGCAAGTATTAGATAAGCTTAAAAGAGCAGGAGAATTTTATCCTAACCGTAATGGTAAATTTGGTTATGGTAATATTGATGCACTTAAAGCAGTACAGTAAAAAATAGAAATCAAAAATAAAAAGAAAAGGTTAGAGAGATATGTTCTTTCTAACCTTTTCTTTTTTAATAATATTATATTTTAACCTATAAAACCCTGCTAATTGTTAACCCATCTCGTATGGGAAGTAATACGGTCTCTATTCTATGATCTTCAACCAAAAGTGCATTATACTTTAGAAGAGCTTTTGTAGAAAGGTCATCTTCATTTACTTTTTCAACAACCTTGCCGCTCCAAAGGACGTTATCTGATAGAATAACACCTCCAGAATTCATTTTACCAATGATTAATTCAAAATAAGCAGGATAATTTGGTTTATCAGCATCTATAAAGACCAAATCAAATTTCATATCCAGATCAGGAATAATTTTGGTGGCATCACCAATATATTGATAGATTTGTTTTCCGTAAGGAGAAAGGTCAAAATATTTTCTTTGAAAATCTTCTAATTCTTCATTAATATCAATGGTATGTAATTCTCCATTCTGTTGAATTCCTTCCATTAAACATAATGCAGAATATCCAGTGTATGTCCCAATTTCTAATATGTTTTTAGGATAAATAAGTTTTGATAACATACTTAAAACCCTACCTTGATAAGGCCCACTTAACATCCTGGGTTGAAGTATTTTTTGATACGTTTCTCGAGTAAGCTGTTGTAGCAATTCAGGTTCTTTCTGTGTATGATTTACAACATAGGTGTCAAGATCCTCCGGAATAAAATGCATAATTCGAATTTTACTGCAAAGTTATAGTATTCTTGAATTTTGCAGTGGTAAGGTATTATAATTTTGAAATATTTTATGAAAAAGCAGGATTTGTGTTATCATAAATACCCTTACTTCGTTAAAACTATATAAGTCTAGAAACACACGTATTGGTCTCTGCTTGATATCCTGTTGACATATTAAGAATCAGAACCACATTGACCCGGGCCATCACCACAACACTCGATATCATCTCTATCGCCATAACTTGATGCCGGTTTAGGGATTCTACGTCAAGAGATGGTTTTGTGTTCCTTTCATTAATTGTTTTACTCCTTCTAGTTTCTAAAAGTTCTTTTTTCATGTAAAAAGGTTTTAAGTATATTTTCTATACCTATTTTATACATTCAAGGTTTATACCCTACTAAATACAATTTTTTTAGACATTTGATAATCAGTAGATAATGATGTGAGAAGCTTATGAGACTCATTTTGGTTTGAATAGTTTATAAATAAAAAAAAGTCTGTTGATATAGGGCCTACGATCCAAGATTTGATATTATGTTACTGTACTGTTCTGCAATCTTAATTCTAATATGTATTTTTGACTCAAAATGGCTACTATGCATTTCGAAAATACCCGAGAATTTGCTCTACAACTTGATCAACAAGATAAGTTAAGAGAACATAGAGATCAGTTTCTCTTTCCCAAAATTAACGGCAAGCAAGTGATATACTTTACTGGTAATTCACTTGGACTCCAACCTAAGAATACCCAAAAGTATGTGGATGATATTATGAAAGATTGGGCAGATTTGGCAGTAGAAGGACATTTTTATGCTGAAAAACCATGGTGGGATTATCACGAACGTCTAGCAAAACCGCTAAGTAAAATTGTAGGAGCAAACGAGGCAGAAATTACAGTGATGAATACCTTAACTGTTAATCTTCATTTATTAATGGTTTCTTTTTATCAACCTAAAGGGAAACGGTATAAAATCATTTGCGAAGAAAAAGCTTTTCCGAGTGATCAATATATGCTGAATAGCCAGGTGAGATTTCATGGGTATGATCCAGATGATGCTATTATAGAGATTAAAAAAAGAGCAGGAGAACATAACTTTAGAACAGAAGATATTCTGAAAACTATAGAAGCGGTAGGAGAGGAATGTGCTTTGATTTTGATTGGAGGTGTGAATTATTATACAGGCCAGGTGTTTGATATGAAAACCATTACCAAAGCAGGTCATGATATCGGAGCTTTTGTTGGATGGGATCTTGCTCATGCAGCAGGAAATATAAAGTTAGAATTACATGACTGGAATGTGGATTTTGCAGCTTGGTGTAGTTATAAGTATATGAATAGTGGTCCGGGAAATGCTTCTGGATGCTTTGTTCATGAACGTTTTCATAATAAGAAAGATATTCCTCGATTTGAAGGTTGGTGGGGGACAAGTAAAGAAACTCGTTTTCTTATGAAACCAGAGTTCGAACCCATGCCAAATGCAGATGCATGGCAATTAAGTAATGCTCCGGTATTGTCTTTAGCTCCATATTTAGCTTCTTTAGAATTATTTGATGAGGTAGGTATGGATGCATTAATTGAAAAACGTAATCGTATTGTATCCTATCTGGAGTTTATTTTAAAAGAAATAGATAAAGAAGTTGACAGTACTTTCGAAATTATAACACCTTCAGCCCAAAAAGAGCGTGCAACACAACTTTCTGTTTTTCTTCATGGTGAAGGGAAAGCATTATTTGAATATTTAATGAAGAATGGTGTAATCACAGATTGGCGAGAACCTAATGTAATTCGTTTGGCACCGGCACCCTTCTATTGCTCTTATGAGGATATGTTTGAATTCGGACAAATATTAAAACAAGGAATCCTGGATAAAAAGAATTCATAATTTAAGTGTTTCTATATTTGATTATAATACTGCGATGGTGTCATCCCCGAATATTTTTTGAATTGTTTTGCAAAATATGATGGGTCATTAAAACCACATTGGTACATTACTGCAGATATGGATGTGTCATGATGTTCAAAATATTCCTGAGCTTTTTTTACTCTAAACTCATTTAAGAAGTCTATAAAATTTCTTTGCGTAATAGTTTTAAACATTCTACAGAAAGAATTGGGAGTGAGCCCTAATTCTTTTGCTAAAGCATCAGAGCGTATTTCATCTGCATAATGATCATTTATATGTTGATATACTTTTGAAATTCTTTCAAAAGTATGCTGATTGATATCAAGGGATAACTTCTCTTTTAATACTGTTCGTTGATCAGAAGAAATAGAAAGTAGATGTAGGATAGTAATGAAATTAAGTAGTCGTGCTGTAGCGTTTTGCTTATTGAATTTTAAAAAAAGAGGAGATAATTTTTTATGAGTTTCTGGAGAAAATAAAATTCCGTTGTTAGATTTTTCTATCAATTTTAATACCATATCAAATTCTGGAAAATGCGCTAGTTTTTCATCAATAAAACTTTTTGGAAATTGAATAACTACTTCCATATTACTTTTAAATTGTTTATTCCCAAAGGGCATATGAGGGATGTTTGGGCCTAAAAAAACTAGTAGTCCATCAGAATATTCTTCAAAATGAGAATCTATTTGTATACTTCCTTTTCCACTTTTTATGAACACGAGTTCATATTCTGGGTGTAAATGCCAGCTTACACTATCACATTGCGATTTATGGGTATAGCTTTCAATTTTAACCGAGCTTGATGAGGTAAGATAGATTTGTTCATAAGAAACTTTCATGTAACAAAATTAACATAATATTTTCTTTGATTTTAGTATAAGGAATATTTTGTTTTATAATTTGAATATTTTGTTTTAAAAATAAAATGAGCACGTTGTTTACTTTTGAGTTTGTCAATATTTAACTCAAACAAATGAATTCTCTACAATTGATTCTTACAAAACTGAGATATTTTGGACCCTCATGGGTATTTGCCTCATTAAACATTATCGTAGGTACGTGGGTGCTTTATATACCTGGCATAAAAGATAAGCTTAATATTGATGATGCTCAATTAGGTATTGCCTTGTTTTGTTTTGCTTTAGGGACTTTGACAATGATCCCTTTATCATCAATATTGATAAAAAAAATAGGTGTTGGTAGAGTAACACTATTCGCAATTATAACTTTTTCTATGTTATTTTTAGTCCCGGTTATTGTACCTAATTATATTTTACTTTGTATTTCTCTTTTCTTTGTAGGATTATCAGCTTGCCTTACCGATGTCGGAATGAATGCTTTGGTTTCGTGTATAGAACAAGAAGATGAGGTGCATTTTATGTCTGCGTCACATGGTTTTTTTAGCTTAGGAGGTGTCATTGGTGCGGGAATAGGCAGTATTATAATAACTTATATTGAAGTGCCCGTTATACATATGTCATTTGCCGTAATTTTTGTTGTTATGACTAATCTTTTAACTGCTAGAGCATTTTTTGGTATTGCAGGAAAGCAAGAAAATAAAGAAGTAAAACGATCATATTCTTTAAAATCCATAAGACCGCTTTTTGGATTAACTATTATTGCTTTTTTGATCATGGGTAGTGAAGGAGCAATAGAACATTGGAGCAAATTATATCTTCAAGATGTAGTGGCCGTTACCTCAGAGAAAATTTCTGGATTTGGTTTTGTAACATTTTCAGCAATGATGACATTGGGAAGATTCTTTGGTGATGCAATAAGTAAACGTTTTGGATCATTCACTATAATTATAGGAGGTTGTTTGATTAGCATCTTTGGCTTTTTCGCTATTTTAAGTTCTCAATTAGTAGTCACGATTAGTGGATTTGGTTTTGTAGGATTAGGCTTTTCTGTAATTGTTCCTGAGTTATTCAGACTTGCCGGAAAAGCAAAAGGAATATCAGCTGCACAAGGGATTTCATTTGTAGCAGGTTTTGGTTATTTAGGTTTTTTGCTTAGTCCTCCTATTTTGGGATTCTTATCAAAAATAGAAAGCTTACGGCTTAGTTTTATAGTATTGTTAATGGCAGCCGTCATTGCAATGATTATCACATTTTTTCTAAACAGAAATAAAAGAGAATAAGGAGAGAGGTTTGCTATTAGAATTTGTTTAGTTTTTCTAATTCAAAAGATTATAGTTGCTTAAACAAAATCCAATGATAGTGTGTTTTATGATTAGATTATTTCTAGATTTATGTGGAATAGGATCGTATAGAGATGATCAATAAAACGAAATACCTATACAAAAACTATACAACGTCGTTTTTTGATTTAATTCATAATAGTTTTTAAGTAATATCCAATAGTTTTATCGATTAACTAATCGCTAAAATTTTGATATGGGTATTATTTCGTTTGTAGGATTTACACTGTTAGTTGCAATTGTATCATACATAGCTACCAGAAAAACCGATGAAACATCATCAGATGGGTATTTCCTGGGAGGGCGTAGCCTTACTGCAACAGTAATTGCTGGATCATTATTACTCACCAATCTATCGACAGAACAAATAGTAGGACTTAACGGGCAAGCATTTACAGAAGGTATTCTTGTAATGGCGTGGGAAACCCTGGCGGCTATCGCAATGGTAATAACAGCGGTATTCCTGTTGCCAAAATATCTAAAAGGAGGAATTACCACTGTTCCGCAATTTCTTGAGCAACGATATAACACAACAACAAAGGCGCTAACATCAGGGTTATTTTTAACAGGATATGTTGTGGTATTTTTGCCAGTAGTGCTATATACGGGATCACTTGCGATAACAACTATGTTTGATGTACCAACGATATTAGGAGTTTCAAAAACTGCTTCTATTTGGATTTGTGTATTTGGAATAGGTATTATAGGTGCGATTTATGCAATCTTTGGAGGATTAAAGGCAGTTGCAGTCTCTGATACAATTAATGCGGTTGGACTACTTGTTGGGGGTATTATGATTCCTGTTTTTGGGTTAATCGAGATAGGAGAAGGGAGTGTATTTGATGGGATTAGTACTTTGATAACAACAAATCCAGATAAATTTAAAGTTATAGGTAATAAAGATGCTTCTGTTCCTTTTGCTACTATATTTACAGGAATGATGCTTGTGCAATTATTTTATTGGGGAACTAATCAAGCAATTATTCAGAGAGCATTAGGAGCTAAAAATCTTAAAGAGGGACAAAAAGGTTTATTATTGGGCTCTTTCATTAAGATATTAGGACCAATTATTGTTGTGTTACCTGGGATTATTGCTTTTCATCTTTTTGAAGGAGAATTAGCTACAGCAGATGAAGCTTATCCAAAATTAGTAAGCAAAGTACTTCCTCTTTCACTTGTAGGTTTCTTTGCTGCAGTATTGTTTGGAGCTATATTAAGTTCGTTTAATAGTGCATTAAATAGTTCTGTAACATTATTTGGTATAGATATCTATAAAGAATATTTTAATAAAGAAGCTAATGAAAAACAAATAGTAAAAGCAGGAAAAAGCTTCGGAATTCTACTAGCTGTTTTAGCAATGTTCGTAGCACCTTTTTTAGCTCAAGCAGGAAGTATCTTCGAATACTTACAACAAGTAAATGGTTGTTATAGTATTCCTATTCTTTCCATAATTGTTGTAGGGTATTTAACTAAAAAAGTTCCCGCAATAGCAGCTAACGTTGCTATAGTATTAGGAGCACTACTCTATATAACTTTTATCATATTGAATAGTACAATAATGAAAGATGATTTTCCACACTTCCTTCATGTAATGGCTATTCTTTTTATTCTAAATGTAATTATAATGTTAATAATTGGTAAATTGTATCCGAGAGAAGAGGCATATAAACAAGAGTATACTAAGGAGGTAGATATTACTCCCTGGAGATATACTAAGATAGTAGGTGTGATTGTATGCTTAATCGTAATATCTACTTATATCTATTTTAGGTAACTTGGAATACCAGAAAAATATATTTTTATTCTTTTTAGTTTTATTTTCAGCGCTAATATCTGCACAAGAATTACCGCCAATAGAAAAATATTTACCAGAAACTTATGGTGGAGGAACTCAGAATTGGTCTGTCTCTCAGTCTGATAATAAATACATTTATGTAGGTAATAACAATGGTTTGTTAGAGTTTAATGGTTCGAGCTGGACTTTGTACCCAACCCCTAATGAAACTGTTATGAGGTCTGTAAATGTGATCAATGATCGCATATATACAGGTTTTTATATGAATTTTGGGTATTGGAAAAAAAATAACTTTGGCGGATTAGAATATACCTCCTTAAGCGATGCTATTAAAGAACGTTTGATCGAAGATGAACAATTTTGGAATATAGTAAATCAAGAAAATTGGGTATTGTTTCAATCACTCAATAGGATTTATTTATATAATTCTGATAATGAGGAGATCAGTATTATAGAATCAGAAGTCGGTATCCTTAATCTATTTAATGTTAATGGAGTAATTTATTATCAAGATACGACTCAAGGGATTTTTAAAATAGAGAAAGGAAAACCGAAGCTTATAACAGATTTTTCTATCTCTGGAAATGATAAAGTAGTTAATATTTCAGATACTCCAGACGGAATTCTAATGCTTACGAGTACTAATGGTTTTTATAAATATTCTTATGGTAGTATATCTAAATGGAATATCCCAGCATATGAGGTATTAAAAAATTCAAAAGTATATAGCGGTACACGTTTAAAAGATAAAAGTTTTGTTTTAGGAACAATATCTAAAGGTATTATTTATCTCTCTTCAACAGGAGAAGTAATACATCAGATAAATCAAACTAAAGGGTTAAGTAATAACACTGTTTTATCATTGTTTGAAGATAGTGATGAAAACATATGGTTAGGACTTGATAATGGCATTAACTGCGTAAATATAAAATCTCCAATACGTCGGTTTAATGATGATAAAGGAGAGATTGGTACTGTATACACCTCTGTAGTTTTTGAAGATTTTCTCTATTTGGGAACCAATCAGGGATTGTTCTATAAAAAATTAGGTGCAGATGAACAATTTAAATTTGTTGAAGGTACAAATGGACAAGTTTGGTGTCTTTTTGTATATGACAATGCTCTTTTTTGTGGTCATGACTCAGGAACTTATCTTATAAATAATAATACGTCTACATTAATTTCTTCGATGGCAGGAGCCTGGAATTTTAAAACAATCTCTGGGCATCAGGATTGGTTATTACAAGGTATGTATAATGGTCTCAGTTTATTAGAGAAGAAAAATAATAGTTGGAGTTTTAAGCATAAGATAAAGGGCTTTGACTATTCAGCCAGATTTGTAGAAATACATGATAAAGAGGTTTGGATAAATCATGAATATAAAGGCCTTTTTAGAGTAAAAATGGATGAGCAATTCTCCAAAATATTAAATATTAATAAAGATACTTTAATAGAAAGAGGAAAAAATTCCAATGTGATTAAATATAAAGGAGATATTCTATATGCACATGAGCAAGGCGTTTTTACATTTGATAAACATATAAAAACATTTGAGAAAGAAAATATTGTAAGCCAGATTTCAGGTAGTGAAAATGACAATACGGGTAAACTTATAAAAGATAATGCACAGGGTTTATGGAGTTTTTCTCAAGATAATATTGGTTACATTTCTCAGAGTCAGTTTTCAGATGATTTAAGAATTACCGAAATACCAATTCCAAGATCTTTACGAAAAGAAATGTATGGATTTGAAAATATAACACATATCAACAATGATAAATATTTGTTAGGAACAACCAATGGGTATATGATTTTAGATTTGTCTAAAATCAATTTTAAAGAACATCGTATTTTATTAGATAAAGTGTCTGTAAAATACAAAGGAGAAGAATTTAGTGATGTATCCTTATTAGAACAACAACCTGTTTTTAAATCTAATCTAAATACAATTTCTTTTGCTTATGCTATTCCAGAGTATGACAAATATTTAATTTCCAAATTCCAATATAAGTTAGACGGATTTTACGAAGATTGGAATAATTGGACCACTAATTCGAGTGTTATTTTTGAGAATTTACCATTTGGCAGTTATACTTTCATGGTTAGAGCTAAAACAGGTAATGAATTAACTGTAAATGTAGCGGAGTATAAGTTCATTATTGATAGACCCTGGTATTTTTCAACATCGGCGATTGTAATTTACTCTTTGCTTTTAATAATTATGTTGTTATTAATGCATAGGGCATACAAACATTATTATACCAAACAGAAACAGAAATTAGTCGAAGAAAATAAAAAGCAACTTGAGCTTAAAGAATTAGAGAGTGAAGGAGAAATAATGAAGTTGAATAACGAAAAACTTATTCAGGATATAGAAAGTAAGAACCGCGAACTTGCTTCATCTACTATGAGTATTATCAAAAAGAATGAAATCTTAAATACGATTAAAAAAGAACTCCAGAAATCAGAAACAGGAAATGGAGGGCTTAAAAATGTAGAAAGGATTATAGATCGGAATTTAAATAATAAAGATGATTGGAAGCATTTTGAAGAGGCTTTCAATAATGTGGATAAAGATTTTTTAAAGAAACTCAAAGCTAAACATAAGGATTTAACTCCGCACGATTTAAGATTTTGTACCTATTTAAGACTTAATTTATCCTCTAAAGAAATAGCACCATTATTAAATATTTCTGTAAGAAGTGTAGAGATAAAGAGATATAGACTTAGAAAAAAGCTTCATTTACAACATGAAGAGAGTTTGGTCAATTACATCCTTGAGATTTAACACTACAACATTCCTTAAAATCACCACAACATTACCTATACTCTAACGTTTGCGTTACATTAAAATTAAGTTTTTTTTAAACGATTTGCTAGAGGTTAAATCGTTAATATATCCTGTTATTACAAGGGTTTTCTTTAAAATTTGTCATAATTCTTTAAACTTTATTGATTTCTGTATGTTTTTTGTTGTGGTTGCGAATTAACGTTTTCTTAATGTTTGTCTTTAGATTTGAGTAAATCAAACAAAAACATTTATGAAAATTGCATATTTCTTAATTGCTGTGTTTTTAACTTCGGTTACTCACGCACAAGAAATTCAAATTAGGGGAAAAGTAAAAGATCCTAATGGATTGGAATTACCAGGGGTTAATGTCATTGTAAAAAATACAACAAATGGAGCAGTAACAGATTTTAATGGAGATTACTCTTTAAGCAATGTTGCAGTAGGTAGTGTTATTGTATTTTCTTATGTCGGATTCTCAGTACAGGAGATAACTGTCAAACAAGAGGCTGTCATTAATATTGTAATGGAAGAAGATAGCCAATCATTAGAACAGGTTGTCGTTATCGGTTATGGAACACAAACTAAAAAAGAAATTACAGGAGCAGTTTCTATTATAGGATCAGAAACAATTGAAGAACTTAATATAGTTAGAGTAGAGCAAGCACTACAAGGTCAAGTAGCGGGAGTAAATATAACATCAGAATCTGGTGCACCAGGAAGTAATTCTACAATTGCTATTCGTGGAATAAGTACCAATGGAGATAGTAGACCACTAATCTTAGTGGATGGAAATGTAATCGAAGATTTGAGTGTTATCAATCCTAATGATATAGAAAGTATTAATGTCTTAAAAGATGCTACAGCTGGTATTTATGGTGTTAGGGCAGCAAATGGAGTAATTCTAATTACAACAAAAACCGGAAGAAAAAATCAAGAATTAAAATTTGAATTTGATTCTTATACCGGTTTTCAGGAAACTACAAGAAAAATACCAGTACTTAATGCAACAGAATATGGAGCTATTGTTAATGAAGCATTTGCTGCAGGAGGAAATACACCGCCATTTTCGAATTTATCAAACTTAGGTGAAGGAACAGATTGGCAGGATGAGATTTTTAGAACAGCAGTAATTTCTAATGTTAATTTTAATGCCTCAGGAGGTGGAGAAAATTCTACATATTCTGCAGGAACATCTTATTTAACACAAGATGGAATTGTTGGCAGAAACGAGGCCAATTTTAATCGTTTTACAGGAAGGATAAATTATAATTTAGAATTTCTTAAAAATTTTAAATTATCTACTTCCGCAATCTATACAAAAACCAATAGAAAAGCATTGTCAGAAAATGCATTAGGTTCTGTATTATTTAATGCATTAAATATGGCACCTAATTTAACGGTTAGAGATGGAAATGGAGATTTTACATTAGCAGAAGGGTTAGGGAATGAAGTTATTAATCCTGTAGCTCAAATAGCAAATAACTTTAATACAACCCGAGTAAACAAAATTAGTGGTGTGATAGGGTTAAGCTATAATTTTTTGAAAAATTTTAAAGCAGAGTCAAGATTTCAATTTAACTATTCTGAAGTATCAGAAAAAAGATTTTCTCCAGAAGTTTTCTATGGCTCGGGTAAAGTATTTAACGTTGATCGAAGCAGTGTTACAGAAGATGAAGATATTTTCAGAGATTTTACCTGGGATAATTTTATAACATACGACAAGACATTTTTAGAAGATCATAATATGAAAATACTTTTAGGAATGTCTGTGTTTAAGACCACAGGAAATTTTACAAGTTTGACAGGTTTTGACATACCGGATAATTCTTTTTTTAATGCCAATATTTCACAAGCATCTGATGTTGTAGATAATTTTGTAAATGGAGTGGATACATTTGATGCTAGATTATTATCATATTTTTCTAGACTACAATATGACTTTAAAGGCAAATATCTATTGTCAGCTGTAATCAGACGAGATGGTTCTACTAAATTTGGTCCAGAGAATAAATTTGGATATTTCCCGTCGGCTTCATTGGGATGGGTAATCTCTGATGAATCTTTTTTAGAGAATAATACTTGGTTAGATTTCCTGAAATTAAGAGCTAGTTATGGTATAATCGGTAATGATAGGATAGCAGACTTTAGATTTATTTCTACTCTTGATGGGGAAGGAACATATGTGATTAATGATGAATTAGTTTTTGGAGAAGCTATAGGAGCACTTTCTAACCCAGAAATTAAATGGGAAAAACAAAAGACATTAGATGTTGGCCTCGATACGCGGTTTTGGAAAAATAAAATAGACATTACTTTCGACTATTTTAAAAAACGTACAGAAGATTTATTGGTAGTATCTCCGGTATCAGGTATTCTGGGAGCGTCTGCTCCGGGATCAGAACCTCCGGTAATCAATGCAGGTATAGTAGAAAATCAGGGTTTTGAATTTAGAATTAGCTATAATGATAAACTATCTGATAATTTTAGATTTGATATCAGCTATAATTTTACCACACTACAAAACGAAGTAATTTTTGTTGATAGTCAAAATGGATTTATTCCAGGAGGATCTTTTGGGGTGGGCCAGGATTTCCCGGCAAGAATGGAGGTTGGAAAACCTATTGGATATTTCTATGGATTACAGACCAATGGTATTTTTCAAAATCAAGCCGAGGTAGATGCTCATGCAACACAACCAAATGCTGCTCCAGGAGATTTAAGGTATGTAGATGTTAATGAAGATGGACAAATTAATTCTGATGATAGAACAGATATAGGAGACCCTATACCAGACGTAACAATGGGAATAAATATAGGATTTAACTATAAGAATTTTGATTTCTCTTCTTATGCATTTGCTTCTTTGGGTAATGATATTGTTCGAAATTATGAACGTGATCAACCATTAACAAATAGAAGGAATGGTTTTTTGGATCGATGGACAGGAGAAGGAACTACCAATACTTTTCCTAGAGTGAATACAGGTGCTAACTCTAATACTTTATTTTCAAGTTTTTATGTAGAAGATGGTTCATATCTCAGAATCCAAAATATACAATTCGGATACACATTTACTGATGAAGTTATGGATGCAATAGGAGTGGATAAATTAAGGATCTATACATCAATAAATAACCTGTATACTTTTACAGAATATAAAGGTTTTGACCCTTCAGCTTCATCAGGAGAACCTATTGGAGGAGGAATAGATCAAGGGTTCTATCCCGTACCAAGAACATATTTGTTAGGTGTAAATCTTAAATTTTAAAACATGAAAAAAAATATAAAATCAATACTCTTTTTTGTAGTACTAGGACTGATGATTTCATGCAGTGATGATTTTGTTGATGTAGATTCTGAAGACCCAAACTCAGAAGATTTTTTCAATACAGAAGAAGAATATCAAGATGCTTTAATAGCAGCATATGATTTATTACAATCTACTTATCTAAATGTAATGCTAGGAGAGATTGCATCAGATAACACATTAGCGGGCGGTGAAAGTGCAACAGATTCTCCAGGAATTCAAGAAATTGATGATATGATACACACACCAGTCAATCAACAGTTAAGAGATATCTGGAGTTGGATGTATGCAGGTGTTAACCGAACAAATTATATTATGGAATTTCAGGATAAAACTGATTTTTCTGGAAAAGAAGGAGTAATTGCCCAGACTCGTTTTCTAAGAGCATATTATTATTTTGAACTGGTAAAATGGTTTGGAGACGTTCCTTTAGCAATAGATAAGAGAATTCAATTCGGAGAACAATTTGATATAGATAGAACACCAAAAGCAGAAGTATACGCATTGATAGAGGAAGATCTTTTATTTGCTTCAGATAACTTACCTGTTACTCAGGCAGAAGCTGGTCGTATAACTCAGGGAGCTGCTCGTGCATTATTAGGAAAAGTATATTTGTTTCAAGATAAATTTACAGAAGCAGCAGTAATTTTAGATCAAGTAATAGCAGGACCATATGATTTAGTAGTAGATTATAATTCTATTTTCGAACAAGAAGGAGAAAACAATATAGAATCTGTTTTCGAAGTGCAATATACAGACGAAGAAGGGGCAGGATTTGATTGTCTGCAATGTAGCGAAGGGAATGTAGCTGTAGGTTTTAATGGGATACGAAACTATTCAGGAACGGTATTTGACTCTGGTTTTAGTTTTAATGTGCCAACTGAAGAAGTTTTTAATGCTTTTGAAGCTGGAGATATTCGTAGAGATGTTGCTATTTTAGATATCGATGCCTGGGCAGCAACTACAGGAGCCACTTTTTCTACAGGTTTTGAACACACAGGGTATTATAATAGAAAATATATTGCGCGCCAAGGAGATCTAAATACTGGTGATGCTAATCTTACCAATCCTAATAACTACAGAGCAATTCGATTTGCCGATGTATTATTAATGGCAGCAGAAGCTCATAATCGAAAATCAACACCTGATGATATACAGGCACAGATATATCTTAATAGAGTAAGAACAAGAGCTCAGTTAGCAGATATTACTGCTACAGGTGCTGCATTAACTGATGCAATTTACAATGAGAGAAGAGTAGAATTAGTAGGAGAAGGACATCATTTCTTTGACTTAGTAAGAACAGGTCGTGCAGCACAGGAAATAGAAGGGTTTACTACAGGAAAACATGAAGTTTTTCCGATACCATTGATAGAAATTCAATTGGCAGGAAATAGATGGAATCAAAATCCAGGGTATTAAACAAAAAAATAAGACAATGAAAATTATAAAATCATTAGTGTTTGTAATTGTAGCAACATTTATATTTAGTGGATGTAATGAGGATGAAGACCCTATCGTTTTTCAGGAAATAGCACCACCAACTGAAGTAACTGCGAATTTTAATGTAACGCAAGATGATACAGGTCTTGTGACCATCACTCCAAGTGGGGTGTCGGTATCGTCATTTCAGATTTATTTTGGAGATGTCGAAAATGAAGAACCAACTATAATACTTCCAGGAGGTACTGCTGAGCATATATATTCTGAAGGAACATATACTGTGAAAGTTGTTGGAGTAGGGACAACAGGTCTTATTAGTGAGTTTTTACAGGAAGTAACAGTTTCTTTTAGAGCACCAGAAAATCTTCTTGTAACTATAGATCAAAGTGTTATAAACCCAGCTATAATAACTGTTGGAGCTAGCGCAGATTTTGCCACTTTATTTGATGTGTATTTTGGTGATGTGGTCGATGAAACCCCAACTATAATAATGCCAGGAGAGACTGTAGAACATACTTATCAATCTCCTGGAGATTACACTGTGAGAGTAATTGCTAGAGGAGGAGGAATAGCTACGATTGAGTCAACACAAGTAGTTACAGTGCCAATAGCTAACGATCCTATTGTACTTCCAATTACATTTGATAGCCCTACTGTTAATTATCAATTTGTAACCTTTAATGGAGCTAGTTTCGAAGTATTGGATAATCCAGAACTCTCAGGAGTTAATAGCCAAGCATCAAAAGTAGGAGCAATCACTAATGCAGGAGTGAATTTTGAGGGAGGATCTTTTAATTTAGGAACTCCAGTAGATTTTAGCGGGACCAATAAGACAATTACTATGAAGTTTTGGTCAAATGTTACTGTTCCGATTTTATTAAAATTTGAAGGAGGAGTTAGTGGAGAGCGTCAAAATGAAGTTGTAGCTAACCATGGAGGAACAGGCTGGGAAGAATTAAGTTTTGATTTTGCCACAGATGCTACAAAAAGTTTTATTGACGGAAGCCAAGGAGTAGGAGAGCCTTTTGTGCCAACTGGTCAATATGCTACAATGGTAATTTTTGTAGATGGGCCAGGTACGACTTCAGGGACTTTTTATATAGATGATATAGAACAACCGGGAGGTGAACAAACATTGCTAGAACTTCCAATTACATTTGATAGTAGTTTGGTAACTTATGATTTTGGAACTT
Source organism: Aquimarina algiphila (assembly GCF_007489275.1). Lineage (GTDB taxonomy): Bacteria > Bacteroidota > Bacteroidia > Flavobacteriales > Flavobacteriaceae > Aquimarina > Aquimarina algiphila. The sequence goes on along the minus strand of NZ_VLNR01000051.1, from coordinate 10,510 downwards.
TTAATGGAGCCAGTTATGAAGTATTGGATAACCCTGACCTCTCTGGAGTTAATAGCCAAGCTTCAAAAGTAGGGGCAATCACCAATGCTGGAGTAAATTTTGAAGGAGGAGCCTTTAATTTAGAGACTCCGGTGGATTTTGGTGGAACCAATAAGACGATTACTATAAAATTTTGGGCAAATGTTGCAGTTCCGATCCTACTAAAATTTGAGGGAGGAGTTAGTGGAGAACGCCAAAATGAAGTAATTGCTAATCACGGAGGAACAGGCTGGGAAGAATTAAGTTTTGATTTTGCCACAGATGCTACAAAAAGTTTTATTGACGGAAGCCAAGGAGTAGGAGAACCTTTTGTGCCAACTGGTCAATATGCTACAATGGTAATTTTTGTAGATGGGCCAGGTACGACTTCAGGAGTCTTTTATATAGATGATTTAAAACAGATAGATTAATTAACAATTGTATTGTATGAATAAGTTTAAAAATATATTCTCAGTTATTGCCCTTTTGATATGTATGGGTTGTCAGGATGATGATGCAGTATTAACAGCAATTGTTTCTCCTTCTAATTTGCAAATTGAAGCCGTAATAGAAGATGGGCAAACCGGTAATGTTACAATTACTCCTCAAGCTGATAATGCACTAAATTTCCATATTTTCTTTACTCAAAATAGTGACCCAATAGTAGCAACGCCGGGCGAATCTCAAACATTTAGATTTACACAATCTGGGCAATATACTGTTTTAATTACAGTGGTTGCTTTTGGTACAGGTGGAACTTCTTCCTCACAAACGATAGAATTGGATTTGGATGTAAGGCTGTTTATAGATCAGGAAACACTAGAGATGATTGGCGGTGATGGCAGTAAACGATGGATTTGGGATAGCGGTGTCGGCGGACATTTTGGAGTGGGACCAACAACAAATGATTTCCCCGAATTTTTTAGTGCATCACCAAACGCATTAAACCCTTGTTTGTATGATGACGTATTGGTATTTAGTTATGATGCAAATGATATGTATGGGTTTGAATTAATCACAGGGAATAATAATGAAACGTTTATTAACTGGACAGAAGTCACTGGGTTTTTTCCTAGTGCTACTCCTGCAGAGTTTGTTGATGAGTGCAGGGATATTACTGATCAGATTGCCACTAACTCAAGTTTTGTGATTTTTGAAAATGATGAGGGAAAAAGAGTAATGACTGTAGAAAATAGTACATTGTCCTATTGGTCAGGAGTAGAGGAATACGAGATCATAGAACTTTCTTCAGATAAATTAACAGTTCGTGGAATCCAGGATGTACCAGCAGATTTTGGTGGAGGTCAATTAGCATGGTACCATACTTTTGTTCCAGAAACATCTGGAGATGTTACAGAACCACCTTTTGATACTCTGGTTTGGTCAGATGAATTCAATACAGATGGAGCCCCGAGTGCTACAAATTGGTCTTATGATTTGGGCACAGGAGATAATGGTTGGGGAAATAATGAATCACAATCATATACTAATGACCCCGGTAATGTCATTGTAGAAGGAGGAGTACTTAAAATTACTGCCAAAGCAGAGGGAGGTGGAGCATTTACTTCTGCGAGGATTAAATCTCAGGATTTATTTGAGTTTACCTATGGTAAAGTAGAAGTAAGTGCAAAATTGCCTTCTGGGGGAGGGACATGGCCTGCAATATGGATGTTAGGTGCAGATTTCGAAACTAATATATGGCCCGCAGCTGGTGAGATCGATATTATGGAACATGTTGGGAATCAGCAAAACACAGTATTTTCATCACTGCATTTTCCCGGGAATTCTGGAGGAAATGCAATAACTCAAAATACGATAATTAGTGATGCTTCCAGTGTTTTTCACAAGTATAGCGTAGAATGGTCTTCGACAGAAATTAAGTTTTACGTCGATGATCAACTTTTTCACACGTTTACAAATAATAGCGGATTACCTTTTAATAAGGACTTCTTTTTAATTCTAAATGTTGCCATGGGAGGAAATTTTGGAGGGACTATAGATCCTGCATTTACTTCATCAACTATGGAAATAGATTATGTAAGAGTATATCAATAATGTATTGATGTACACTTTGTTTTTTAATTGTTTTAAGATTGGGAGGCTATTTACCACAGATAGCCTTCCCATAAAATTTGTTATCAGATCAAAATTTTAGCTTCAGAAATGAAAAATGACCATATTATTTTTTTTATAGGAATTGTATCCTTTATGTTTCTAACCAGCTGCAAGCAAACGACAGTAGGTTCAGATATCTTAGCTTCTAATGTTCAGTCTGATGTCATCGATAGTACTATTGAAAGTAAAGTAGATTCTCTACTTTCTATCATGACTTTAGAAGAAAAAATAGGGCAGATGAATCAATATAATGGTTTTTGGGATCTCACTGGACCAAGACCAGAAGAAGGAGTTGCTGCAAAAAAATATGAACATCTTCGTAAAGGCTGGGTCGGTTCTATGCTTAATGTAAGAGGAGTTAAAGATGTTAAAGCCGTTCAGAAAATTGCCGTGGAAGAATCAAGGTTAGGAATTCCTTTGATTATTGGTTTTGACGTAATTCATGGATATAAAACAATGAGTCCTATTCCACTTGCAGAATCAGCAAGTTGGGATATGGATGCGATTAGGAAATCAGCAGAAATAGCTGCAAAAGAAGCTTCTGCAGCAGGAATAAATTGGACATTCGCACCAATGGTTGATATCTCTAGAGATGCAAGATGGGGGCGTGTAATGGAAGGAGCAGGAGAAGATCCTTTTTTGGGTTCTAAAATTGCAGAGGCGAGAATAAGAGGCTTTCAAGGAGAAGACCTTTCTGCAGAACATACAATCATTGCTTGCGCAAAACACTTTGCAGGATATGGATTCTCAGAATCAGGAAGAGATTATAATACTGTAGATGTGGGAACATCTACATTGAATAATATTATTTTTCCACCATTTAGAGCAGCAAAAGAGGCCGGAGTACGAACATTTATGAATTCCTTTAATGAGCTTAACGGAGTTCCTGCAACAGGAAATAAAATGCTACAACGGGATATCTTAAAAAACGATTGGAAATTTAATGGATTTATAGTTTCTGATTGGGGATCGATTACAGAGATGATAGCACATGGATATGCAAAAGATGGAAAAAATGCCACAGAAATAGCAGCTAATGCGGGATCGGATATGGATATGGAATCTTATCTGTATGTAGAACATTTAGCAAATCTGGTAAAAGAAGGTAAAGTTAAAGAGGAGTTGATAAGTGATGCAGCTAGAAGAATTCTAAGAGTAAAATATGAATTAGGGTTATTTGAAGATCCTTACAGATACTGTAATGAAGATAGAGAAAAAAAGGTTATTGGTAGTATATCTAACCAAGAAGCAGTTTTGGATGTGGCTAAGAAATCTATTGTTCTTCTAAAGAATGATAAACAATTACTTCCTCTAAAAAAGGAAGGACAAAAAATAGCTTTGATTGGAGCATTAGCCAGCGATAAAAATAGCCCTTTAGGAAGTTGGAGAATTGCGGCAGATGATAATACAGCAGTATCTGTAATAGAAGGAATGCATCAGTATAAAGGGAATACAGTGGTATATGCCAAAGGAGCTGATGTTTCTATGGGAAAAACAACATTTGTGACCGAGACAAAAATAAATACTACAGATAAAAGCGAGTTTGGGGAAGCGCTAAAAGTAGCACAGCAAGCAGATGTTGTAGTCATGGTTTTAGGTGAAATTGGATTTCAGAGCGGAGAAGGAAGAAGTAGGTCAGAGTTAGGTTTACCAGGTGTTCAACAAGAACTTTTAGAAGAAGTTTTTAAAGTAAATAAGAATATCGTTTTAGTATTAAATAATGGTCGTCCATTAACAATTACTTGGGCAGATAAACATATCCCTGCTATTGTAGAAGCTTGGCATTTAGGAACACAAAGCGGTAATGCAATCGCCCAAGTTTTATATGGGGATTATAATCCAAGTGGAAAATTACCAATGTCTTTTCCTAGAAATGTTGGACAAATCCCAATATATTATAATCATAAGAATACAGGAAGACCAACTGAACCAGATCCGGATATTGTATTTTGGTCACACTACTCAGATCAGAAGAATACACCATTATATGCTTTTGGTCATGGACTAAGTTATACTACTTTCAAATATGAAAATCTAAAAATAAATGAAGTAAACCCGTCACATGGAGCCCCAAAAATCGAAGTTTCTGTAGACATAACAAATTCAGGAGATATTGAGGGTAAAGAAGTAATACAATTGTACATAAGAGATCTTTTTGCCAGTATAACCAGACCTGTAAAAGAATTAAAAGATTTTAAAATAACTTCTCTACAACCCGGAGAAACCAAAACAGTAAATTTTGTTTTGGATAATACAAATTTAGGATTTTATGACAATAGCAATCAGTGGGTTGTAGAACCTGGTGAATTCGAAGTGTTTGTTGGAGGAAGTTCTGATAAGACCATTAAAACTAATTTTGAAATACGATAGAATTTATGAAAAAACTCATGTATATATTGTTCTTAATTTTTATTTCCTGTGGAAATTCTGATACGATTATTTGGGAAGAAAATTTTGATGGGGAACAATTGGATGAATCCTATTGGAATTATGAATTAGGAGATGGATGTCCAAACCTTTGTGGTTGGGGAAATAATGAAAGACAAATTTATACACAAGAAAATATAAAAATTCATGATGGTAATCTAATTATTACAGCAACAAAAGATAAAAAAATATACCAATCAGGAAGGATAACTACCAAAGATAAGATAGAATTTCAATACGGAACTATTGAGGTAAGGGCCAAATTACCAACGGGGCATGGTCTATGGCCAGCAATATGGATGTTAGGATCTGATATAGATGAAAAAGGATGGCCCAATTGTGGTGAAATAGATATTATGGAATATGTGGGTAAAGAACCTCATACAATTTATACCTCATTACACACAAAAGAAAGTTTTGGTAATACTATTAATTCTAAAAAAACAATACATAAGACTATAGAAGAAGGTTTTCATGTTTATAAATCGATTTGGACAGAAGATGAAATTCAATTTTATATCGATAGTAAACTGGTTTATACATTTTCGCCAGAAATAAAAAATGACAAAACATGGCCTTTTAATAAACCTTTTTATTTACCAGTAAACCTTGCGATTGGTGGAAATTTTGGAGGACCAGAAGTAGACGATACAATATTTCCAAAACAATTTGAGATTGATTATATCAAAATCTGGAAATAACACTAAAGTGAGAATAAATATAAAATAACTCTACATCGTGATTTAATAAAAATATATGAAACGTCATATATGGCTTAAGTTACATCAAGGACATATGCTTTTTACAAGTGTAAATACGGGGCAACTTTTTTGAGGGGATAAACAAAAAAGGTTTCAATACAATTAATTTATGATATCTATGATTGATGATATCATAGGCTTAAACATGAACATATCTTTTCTATATGAGAAAGAGGTTTTCATGTCAAAATTTGAACGAATTAAACTTAATAATACACACAAACAAATCCAATTATGAAAAGAAACACTTTTTTTAAAACAATGATAACCTTAATTACTCTGATCTTTTTCACGAGTAAAACATATACGCAATGCTCAGAGCTTATATTTAGTGATGAATTCTCTGGTAATTCTGTAGATCTTAGTAAATGGAGTTTTGATAATGGAGATGGATGTCCTACTCTTTGTGGTTGGGGAAATGCAGAAGAACAATGGTATAGACCCGAAAATACAACTGTTCAGAATGGTAATTTGGTAATTACTACAAAAAATGAAGCCTTTGGAGGAAAACAATATACTTCTTCAAAACTAATTACTTCAGGTAAGTTTAATTCTAAATATGGAAGGTATGAAGCAAGCATTAAGTTGCCTTCTGCAGGTGGAATATGGCCAGCATTTTGGATGCTTCCCGAGCAAAGTAATTGGCCATTTACTGGCGAGATTGATATTATGGAAGCCGAACATAAAAATCCTACGACCATAGGAGGAACAGTACACTACTCTAATGGAGAATGGCAATACAATGGTAGAGAATATAATGCAGGCTTAGATCTTTCTGCAGGATTTCATGAATACGCAGTAGAGTGGGAACCTAATGAAATAAGATGGTATGTAGATGATCAGTTATATCATACGGTTACTCCTGCGAATACAGTAGATCCATGGCCTTTTGCAGATGGAGATTGGTATATTATTCTAAATGTAGCAGTAGGAGGAGTAGGAACACCTTTTACAGGTAATATTCCACCCATTCCAGCAGATTACCCTACACAGATGGAAGTCGATTATGTACGTGTATATTCTGGAGCTTTTAATACTCAACTTACAGGAGATAATAGAGTTTATGAAGGTGAAATTAACAAAACATATAGTATAACAGCAACAAACGGAGCATCATATAATTGGTCAGTGCCTAACGGAGCTTCAATTATTTCAGGACAGGGTACTAACTCTATTTTGGTGAACTGGGGAACTACAGGAGGAGATGTCAAAGTCAATGTAAATGTTCCGAATTGTGGAGAGAACGAATATAAAATGAGTGTCTCTGTAAATCCAGAACAAATTTTAGAATTTGTGTATGATGATTTCGAGGGAAATCGAAAATTAACATATACCTCAAAAACAGATGGAATACTAACCCAATCAGTAGCCAACCCAGAACCAAATTCAGTAAATAATTCTTCAACCGTGGGTAAATATGTGAGAGCTACAGGAGCTCAGTATGATGGGGTATATATGACTACTTCAGATATAGGGAATGCTTTAGAATATACTTCCAAAGAAAAAACTATTTGGATGGATGTGTATAGCGATGCCCCAATCGGAACAGAGTTTATGTTACAAATAGAAAACGGGACACTTTCTGCTGGAGATTGGCCCTCTGGGAGACATAGTAGATATAGAGCAAAGACAACTACTAAAAATCAATGGGAAACGCTAGAATTTGAATTGGTTGATAGACCAGATACTAGTGTTGGAGCATTAGAAGTAGATCAACTTGTGCTATTAATAGATCCCGATAGCTATACAGGACATACCGTTTATATTGATAACATAAGAAAAATGGATGCACCTGATGCGGTGTTGTTAGAAGAAGTTATTATAGCAAATTATGATGGCATAAATCAATTGACGAATTTTTTTCAAAATGGAGTGTATACAGAAAATGTAACAAACCCAGGAAGCAATAGCATTAATAATAGTACAAATGCAGCAAAATATGTTAGAGGTTCGACAGAAACCTATGACGTGGTAAGTTTTAATACAGCAGCGATTGAGAATAGTGGTCCTTTTATAAGAGGAGAACATATTTTCTTTATGGATGTGTATACAGCTGCTCCTGCCGGAACTGAAATTTCTCTAAGCTTAGAAAACCAGGCAAATTCTGAAAATGATTTTCCTGCAGGGAGAAATAGTCAATTTAGTGGAGTTGTTAAAGAACAAAATACATGGCATACAATAGCATTTAGTTATTCTTCAGCCCCAGATGCAGGAACGTCTAATTTTTCTATTAACGAAATCTCGATACTTTTTGATCCAGGTTCGAATACAAGTGAGACATATTACTTCGATAACTTTAGATATGGTATAACCAAATTACCACCTTCCTATAAATTCTCTGAGATGATTCAGGATTATAATGGTAGTGACAACCTAGCCCTTAATTCAACCACTACAGGTGCTTATACTGCTAATATAGGGAATCCAGAAGCTAATACAATTAATGGATCTTCTCAAGCAGGTCGTTATGAGAGAGATTCTTCTGAATTGTATGATGTATTATTTTTTGATACGAATTTTATTAATGATGCAAGCGCATATGTTTCTGAAGAAAAGAGGTTTGCCATGGATGTATATACAAGTGCCCCTGTTGGAACTATTATTAGTTGGCAATTAGAAGCCAGCTATTTGTCAAATCCTTCAAACTATCCAGCTGGTAGACATAGTGTATATCAGGCTGCTGTAAAAGAACAAAATAGCTGGCATAGTTTAGAGTTCGTATTAACCAGCACTCCAGATCTAATCGTTACAGATGCACAGATAGATACTGTTGTGTTTTTGTTTGGACCTAATACTAGTAGTGGAGACGTTTTTTATATAGATAATTTAAGATCATTGACAAAAGAAATAGCTTCTCAAACACCAATTTTGACTTCTATAGTTGTTAATCCCCAGAACGTAATAATAAACCAGGGACAAACGGAACAATTTGATGCGCAGGGATTTGATCAAAATGGAGATACTTATGAGACCAGTTTTACTTGGACTACTACAGGAGGATCAATAGATAGTAATGGTATATATACAGGATCAACTACGGGAATACATACCATTATTGCTACTAGTGGTTCTGTTTCTGGTTCTACATCTATTAGTGTAAATGAAAACACAGGATCTTATGTAACAATACCCGGTGTTATAGAAGCAGAAGATTATAAAGAAGGCGGAGCAGGTGTGGGATATTATGATACGAGTACAGGAAATACTGGCGGAGCCTATAGACAGGAAGATGTAGATATAGAGAATACTGGAGATACAACAGGAATGTATAATGTTGGATGGGTCGAATCAGGAGAGTGGCTAGCATATACTATTGATGCTTCAGCTTCTTCAGATGTTTATGATGTTAACTTCCGTATTGCCTCCCCCAATGGCAATGGTAAATTTCATCTAGAACTAGATGGGGTTTCCATTACGGAAGTTATATCTGTACCTAATACAAACGGATGGCAGAATTATGAAACAATAACGATAAATAACATTTTAATTAGTTCAGGAATACACGAACTGCGAATTGTATTTGATGCTGCAGGGTTAAATATAAACTATACTGAATTTAAAGCTTCTTCAGACACAACAGGAGGAGGAACTGGTTGTTCAGGTAGTGCAGATAATGGCGATTATGCTTATGAAGTTTCAGTTGAAACTGTAAACCCAACGCTTACTTTTGTTCCCGAAATAACAGGAATGGGATCTACCGTATGTATTTTATATTATAGTACTTCAGAAACTGGGCCATACCCTGGGTACATAGTTACTCCTAATGTTCCTTTTCAAATCAATGCTAATCAAGGAGAACAGATTTATTTCTACTACACGTATAGCTTGCCGACAGGAGGAGAGAATAATACCGCAACTGCCAAGCATAACTTTACTGTCGGTAATTGCAATACGTCTCGATTAACAAATTTTGGGGGTGATAATTTAGAAAGTGAAATATTAGTATTTCCAAATCCAGTATTAAATACGATGCAAATAAAGTTATCACACACACATGATTATTATCAAATGAGAATTTTTGATATGCAAGGAAAAACCATTGTTGATCAGCCAATTTCTATAAAAGATTTAAGTATAAACCTAGATATGAGTTCATATGAAACAGGTTTGTATTTCTTAAAGTTTTATGGAGCATCAACAGTTCAAAATATTAAGTTTTTGAAAAAGTAGATAGTAATTGTTCATATAAAAGAAACCTCTCAAGTACGTCATAACTTGAGAGGTTTTAATAAATTTTATGTTGTTGCTTTATTCCATAATAACTGCTACATCTGTAAAGTAAAGTTTCCAATTTCCATCTTTACGATTATGAGTTTTAGCAATTTTAATTCCATTAAAATTTTGATAATCTTCCCATGAAGTAATCAGAGAAGGTTCTGCTGTATTTCCTTGTCTGAAGACCCATTCTTTAATAATAAAATCTCCTTTAAAATAAAAGTCATAGGCATCACCAGGTGTATATCCTCCTTTATCTTTATATACAATGGTTAACTTTTGCATTTCGGTGTTGCTGATAGGAGCAATTGCTTTTACTTCGTGTTTTGAGGTAAAGCTAGCAGCATCCCATACCAAATTATAAGGGGCTAATAACCAATATTTATCATTTATAAATCCTTGATCTGCCTTTATAGAAGTGCTATCTAACTGAGTTCTGTTATATGTAATGGTATCTTGAGCAGAAGTTAAAGTCACCATATCATTTTTTGGTTTCCAACTCCATGAACGTGCATAATGGCTACTATCACGATCGATGTTAAAAGTAAATTTTAGTTCTTTTACTTTGTTCCATTTTTGTAGACCATTAGCATCAGCAATGGCCTCTGCTGTTGTACGAATTTTTTCTCTATCACTTTCTTTTGCCAATTCTGGATCTCTTACTTCTACGTTATCATCATAAGATTTTTCTTTTTTGACTTCTGTTTTACAAGAGGATAAAAACAAAATTAACAATCCCAATACAAGTATATTTTTCATTCTGATTGATTTTTGGCAAAAATATAAAAAGAAAAACCTTGCTAATCTAGATTAACAAGGTTTTAAGTATTTATAAAAAATTAGAATATTTAACCCGTTGTGCATTTAGAAAAAGTTGCGCAAACTGCTAAAAGGCAGTAAATTGTAGTTACGACACTATAATTCATATGCACAACTTTCAAGCAAATTACGATAAAATACTCAAGGTTTTAAAA
>NZ_VLNR01000050.1 GCF_007489275.1 Aquimarina algiphila | reverse complement strand
TTTTAAAACCTTGAGTATTTTATCGTAATTTGCTTGAAAGTTGTGCATATGAATTATAGTGTCGTAACTACAATTTACTGCCTTTTAGCAGTTTGCGCAACTTTTTCTAAATGCACAACGGGTTATTATACTCTATTTATACATTTATGTATAGAGATATAAACGTATAAATAGAGTATCCTTAAACAAGGTTGTTTTTAATATCAATCCAAAGATTACTTATCCATAAGAAATAGTTTTTTTGTGCCTTAGTTTTGTGAAATGGCAATTCTACACTACAAAAATTAACTTTTGTTTAATCAAAGAATTAACTTTTGTTCAATTACCATTCCTGTTTTAATTCAATATTTTTGAAAAAAATGTAGTTGTTATGAGTGAATTTTCTGTATACGACCATATGATGGCAGAATATTATAAGAAAATGTCTAATTATACTTTGCCTTTATTATCATGGGAATTTTATGGAGAGGACCATACAACACTTGGTTTTTTTAAAGATGATATCGGTACGTTAAAGAAAATTACCAAAAACTGGCAATTTGAACGTAATTATTATAAAGAGTTTGTAGAAGAACAATCCGTAATTGTTATTACAAATACAAATCTCAAAATTGTCTATGCTTCCCAGAACATAGAAAAAATGAATGGATATTCACCAGAAGAAGTTATTGGCAATTCTCCTAAAATGTTTCAAGGAAACGATACATGTGTAAAAACATCTTCAGAGGTTAGAGATGCGATAGATAGTGGTATTCCATTTGAAGTATCTATATTGAATTACAGAAAAGATAATACACCATATATGTGTTTGATAAAAGGTTTTCCTGTTCATGATAAACGAGGTAAACTAATCAATTACATTGCTTTTGAAAAGGCCGCTTAGATGGTGTTTTATTAAGACTTGAAAAATTCATTTTATTAACTATTGTTTTCTTTTCTTCTTTTTTTTATTACTCTTGTGATCATTTTATTTGAAGAGTAATAAATTTAATTCATATGGTAAAATTATGTAAAAAAGTAAGTGCAAGTAAATGGTTCCAAAATTCTGTTACTGTTGCTATTTTATTTGCAGGGGTTCTAGTTGGTATAGCAACGTATCCAGATTTCTCTAATAAACATGAGGCAATTTTAGAAATATTAAATAAAATTATTCTAGGTGTTTTTATTATAGAAATTGTGGTTAAAATCATAGCCGAAGGTAAAAAACCATGGATGTATTTTACTGATGGTTGGAACATTTTTGACTTCATTATTGTTGCAGCTGCATTTCTTCCTTTTGGTGGAAGTTCTGTAGCAATATTGCGTTTACTTCGTTTATTAAGAGTTTTAAAACTTATTAAAGCACTACCAAAGCTACAGATGTTGGTGAGCGCACTTCTTAAAAGTGTTCCCTCTATGGGATATGTTTCTATTTTATTAGGACTCCTATTTTATATATATGCTGTTGCTGGTGTTTTCTTTTTCTCAGAAAATGACCCTATACATTTTAAAGATTTACAGACCTCTATGTTATCATTGTTTAGAATAGTTACATTAGAAGATTGGACAGATATAATGTATATAAATATGTTTGGTTGTGAAAACTATGGATATGATGGTAATATGGATTTATGTGTAAACTCCCATGGAGTATCTTCACTTTCCATAAGTTATTTTGTGTCTTTTGTTTTAATTGGAACCATGATTTTCTTGAATTTATTTATTGGAGTAATCATGAATGGTATGGATGAAGCAAAAGCAGAAATGTTGTTAGAAGACCAGCAAGAATCAGGAGGTGGAACAACTAATATTGAAGATATAGAAAGCAAAATAACTGAATTACAAGAACTTTTGATATTATATAAAGTACAGGAAAAAAGATAATCATAAAGCACTTAATAATTTAACCAGAAAATAACTTCATCAAATACCCTCTTTTTTACTTTTTTGTTAATTAAAAATGAACATTGGTATTTAATGAGCTAGTTTGTATATGTATAAACTTTATTTTTTTATCGATAAAACTAATGATCTTCATGGTACTATGGATTCCTTAAATAGTCTGAATTTAAATAAGTGCTGAGGACTATTATAGCATTATTAAGTGTAATAAATTATGTACTTTAGTTATTAGGTTAAAAAACAACATTAAGAAATGATACCAGAGATAGAAAAATTACTAAATGATCAAGTGAAATATGAGGCTAAAGCCTCTGCACAATACCTTTCTATGGCAAGTTGGGCAGATACCCGTGGATATAATGGCATAGCAGATTTTTTTTATATGCAATCAGAAGAAGAACGAGTACATATGACCAAATTGGTTAAATTTATTAATGAACGAAGTGGTCATGCTATTATTCCGGCAATTGATCAACCAAGAGATGATTTTAAATCATTAATGGAGCTTTTTGAAACATTTTTAGAGAGTGAAGAATTTGTTACTGCAAAAATTAATAATGTAATATATGAATGTTTGCAATTTAAGGATTATAACGTGCACAATTTTATGCAATGGTATGTAGCAGAGCAATTAGAAGAAGAAGCAGTTGCTAGAACATTATTGGATAAACTCAAGATCATCGGTGATGACAAATCAGGGCATTATTTATTTGATAGAGATATTAATACTTTTCAGGCGCCAGAGACAGCTAAGTGATTGTTAATAAGTTACAGTAGATAATTTAAAGATTTCTTTTTAGAAGTCTTTTTTTTATTTATTTTCGCACTTTATTTAGATTTAATAAAAATTAAAATAGTGCAAAATTCAAGTATCCCATCATTATATTCTCCTTGCTCTGCTATAGATTGTGAAATAGCATGTGGGGGAAAAAAGAAGAAATGTTGCAAGAAATATAAAAAGAAAGGAAAAAGTAACTGTAAGCGATGTCCTAAGCTTTAAAAGAATATAGATATCAAGTTGATAAATACTCTTTGTATTTGATTATCGACTTAAAAAAGCGAATGTGTTGGTAAAATACATTCGCTTTTTTTGTTTTTAAGAATAAATGAGCAAGTTCTGGGTTTTGTAACAATGATAAGAATAGTAATTTTATGTTGTTTTAAAAGCAGATAGAGATGAATGAGCAAAAGATAATTCATTATAATCGTATCGCAGATGCAATAACGTATATCAAACAAAATTTTAAAGATCAACCCAACTTAGATGAAATAGCTGAAAACGTACATGTGAGTCCATTCCACTTTCAACGACTTTTTACAGAATGGGTAGGGGTAAGTCCTAAAAAATTTTTACAATATACTAGTGTTGAATATGCTAAACAAATTTTAAAAAATCAACAAGTTACCTTATTTGATGTCGCCTATCAAACAGGGCTTTCTGGCACAGGGAGACTTCATGATCTTTTTGTAAAAATTGAGGGAATGACTCCGGGAGAATATAAAAACGGAGGAGAAAATCTAGTCATTAATTATAGTTATGCAGAAAGTCCGTTTGGCAAAATTTTAGTAGCATCTACTTCAAAAGGTATTTGTCATATGGCATTTGCAGATAATAGAGATGCTTTTGAAGAGTTACAAAAACGTTTTCCTAAAGCAAGCTTTATTCAGATTGTAGATAGATGTCAACAGGATGCTTTATTTATTTTTACGAGAGACTGGAAAGAATTAAAACAGATAAAATTGCATCTTAAAGGAACTGATTTTCAATTAAAAGTTTGGGAAACACTACTTAAAATACCTAAAGGTGGATTAACTACATATGGAGCGATTGCTAATCACATAGGTAATCCTAAAGCATCCAGAGCTGTTGGAACTGCAATCGGTAATAACCCCATAGCATTTTTGATACCATGCCATAGAGTGATTCAATCTACAGGAGATTTAGGGCAATATCATTGGGGAAGCACGAGGAAAACAGCTATTATTGGATGGGAAGCTGTAAAAATGGACTCATAAAAAAAGGAGTATTCGACTAAAGAATACCCCTCTTCTACCATTTACGTTATAGATAAGTTATGGGCATATTTTTATTATAAAACGATGTAAAGCAATAATACCCTACCTCTTGTTCATTTTATTTGAATTCATACATTGGGTCTTTGTAACATTTGTCATATCAAAGGATTATGTTTTTTTTATGAATATGATCAAAAATCTTTTTCTAAATTAGACCGATTACGCTCTTGTTTTATATTAGAATCATATAGTAAGTACTACCCCAAAATAATATAAAAGGGGATAAAAGTGATACATTATAAATAATTTAAATTTCTTATAAAATGAAAAATATCAACTTTTTTGGAGTATTGGTACTAATATCTTGTTTGGGTTGTACTCCAAAAAATAATCAATTAAGTGATGGTGAACAAAGTAGGGTTATAAAAAAAATGATTGAAGCTGTTAATGACAAAAATGCTGAAAAGTATGTAAATAATTTTGCTGAAGATGTACAAGTTTATGTGGATGGAAAACAAAAGATAATAGGGAAGAAAGTATTACAAGAAAATAGAGCCAAACATTTTAAGAGGTATCCAAAAGTAAGTTCAAAAATAGAATATTTATTAGAGATTGATAATAAGGTGATTATGCATGATAAAGTATGGCTAGATGATGTAGAAGGAGAGGGACAGGATATTGTAGAAATATTTACCTTTAAGAATGGTCAAGTATACAGAGTGGATGTTGTTCAACCAAACGATTTATTTGAGAAATAAAAATAAAGAGTATTATGATGAAATTTGGTTACCCTCTGGATGTATATGGTACTTTTGTTAACCCCCTTGTTTTAATAATGATTCATTAACTATACAGAGATTAATGAAAAATTTCGAAAAAGTATATTTTGTGGATAGAAATGAGTGGCGTAATTGGCTTCAGAAAAACTTTAGGAAAGCGGATGAGATTTGGTTGATATATCCTAAAAAATCTTCAGGAAAACCACGCATTCTATATAATGATGCAGTTGAAGAAGCCCTCTGTTTTGGATGGATAGATAGTATTGTTAAAAAAGTAGATGATGAGCATACTGCTCAAAGGTTTACACCAAGAAAAGCCAATAGCATATATTCACAACCCAATAGAGAGCGATTATATTGGCTTACTCAACAAAAAATGTTACACCCTTCAATACAAGAAATTAGTAAAAAAATACTTCAAGAGGATTTTGTATTTCCAACAGATATTATGGAAAAAATCAAAAAAAATAATATAGCTTGGAGTAATTATCAAAAATTATCTATATCCTATAGAAGGATTCGTATTGCTTATATTGATTCAGCCAGGAAACGTCCTGAAGAATTTGAGAAAAGATTGACAAATTTTATAAACAAAACCTCCCAGGGTAAATTGATAGCAGGCTTTGGTGGGATAAAAAAATATTATTGATGAGACATTTATTTTTTATTATAGTAATGCTTTGTATTACATGTAAAGTTGAAGCACAAAAATCACATTTATATCTAAAACAGACTCCGCCTTCTACTACTCCAGAAATTTTTGCTCCTGGTATAATTTCTAAAGAAAATGAATACGAGTTTGGTTCGGTTTTTTCAAAAGATGGCACTGAATTTTTCTATGGAGTGGATACAGGAGAAAACTCTGAAATAAGATATTCAAGATTAGATAATGATTCCTGGACAACTCCAATAACTATTATTTCTCACGATATATATGGTTTTAATGATCCTTTTTTATCTCCAAATGAAGATGAATTATATTATATATCAGATATGCCTTTAGATGGAACTGGAGAGAGGAAAGACCATGATATTTGGTATTCCAAAAAAGAAAAAACAGGATGGTCAAAACCCATAAATGCCGGAGAAAATATTAATACTAATAAAAACGAGTATTATATTTCTTTTACCAAAACAGGCACGATGTACTTTAGTTCTAATAAAGTTGGTAAGGAGAATCATAATTTTGATATTTATGCCTCAGAAAGAGTATCAGGTCATTTTCAGAAAGCCGTAAGGTTACCAGAAACAATAAATACAAATGCATATGAAGCAGATGTATTTATAGCTCCTGATGAATCTTATATTATTTTTTGCGCTACTCGAAAAGAGGGACTAGGACGAGGTGATTTATACATAAGTTTTAAAAATAACGATGGTACTTGGACAGAATCAAAAAATATGGGAGCTTCAATAAACACCAATGGCCATGAATTGTGCCCTTTTGTAAGTAGAGATGGAAAATATTTCTTCTACACCAGCAATAAAGATATTTACTGGGTAGATGCTAAAATAATTTATTCCTTAAAAGAATAAGGTGTTGATGGTTAATAAATAATTAAGTTTATGTATACAAATAAAATAATAGCATTCCCTTCTAAGAAGGAATACCCTGTTTATGCAGAAATGTATATGGATCATATAAAAAAGGATGGAAATCTTTTGACACAGTTATATGATAATTTTAATACTATCAAGAAATTTGTTGCTTCATTATCAGAAAAAGAATTGAATTATAAATATGCAGAGAATAAATGGTCAATAAAAGAAGTATTGGTTCATATTATAGATGATGAAAGAATTTATGGATATAGGGCACTTACTTTTGCTAGAAATGATAAAACCTCTCTGCCTGGATTTGAGGAGAAGGACTATACACGATATGCTGATACCTATACAAGGACGATAAAGAATATTATGCAGGAGTATGAGGCAGTTAGAATGTCTACAATAACACTCTTTAATGGCTTTTCTGACGATGCATTATTACGAATAGGTACCGCTAATAATAATAAAACTAGCGTGAGAGCATTAGGATATCATATAGCAGGACATGAATTGCACCACATTAATATCATAAAAGAAAGGTATTTAACAAAAAAAATAAAGCATAACATTAAAAAAAGTGTTAAATTTAGGCTTGTTTAATACCCAAAATTATGCAGTCAAAGCACGCCCTTATCATTCTTTTGTTTTCTATAACAATATTCACAAGTTTTAAAAATATCCCTGGTTATCAAGAGTCTACCTTAAAAAGCGAAAATGTAACGCCAAATAGTAATGATCCTGATGGATTGGTAGGGAAATGGATGATGGAAGGTGATCCCGAGACCTATATTGATCTACGCTCAAATGGTGCTGTCATAGAGAAATCTATAGGAGAACCATTAGAACGATATTGGTCTATAAAAGAAAAAAAACTCTGTTTAAAAGCAAGTTTAGCAAGTGATTCAGAAGTATGTATAGAATATGTGTTAGAACAAGATATACTTACCCTCACAATAAATAAAATGAGACTTCAGTATATAAGAGCAAAGAAATAGAATACTGGTATAAACTTTGTTATATAAGATATAGTATTAGTTCTGATATTCTTTTTTGATATACAAGAATGCCCAAAAACCTAAGGTTACCAAAAAAAAACTTAAATTTATACCCTTAATAAAATTTAAATTATGAAAAGATCCCAATCTATCACCGTAATTTCTGCTGTATTTCTATTAACGATGTCTCTTACAAGTTTTTCAGGAAAACAAGATAATATAACTGTTAATACTGTAGAAACTCTTGAAATCCAAAAAAGTTATGGATTAATAGGGACATGGACTCAAGAGGACAATCCAGAAACAGTTCTTATATTTAAATCTGATTTTACAGTTACAGAAAAATCAAAAGATCAGACAAAAGAAAATAAGTGGTCTGTAAATGAAAAAAGCCGTGAAGTTTGTATTGGAAATGAAAAATGTATTTATTTCGAAGCTACCGAGACTGCCCTTTTTCTTCTTGTTAATGAAAAAAGAGTGAAATACAATAAATCGATGAATCAATAATATATTGAAGTTTTGTTTTTTAATACTTTTTGTATAAGTTTCATATGAACTTATATATAGTAATTGTTGTTATAACCTGTTTGAAAATTAGCCCCTTATAGGTGTGTGTCTAAATGAATAATATAGCCAAAACCTATGTTTTTGATATAAAATTTTAAGCCATAGGTTTTGCTCTTATCCTTAAGAGCTGGTCCTTCCACAATTATATTTTATACATTTTATATTGTATTTTTTTGTATTCTAAACTACATATTCTATTCTTAAAATAGAAGATAATATGTAAAAGAGAATACTTTATTTTTAATAATTAAATTCATGTCAATCAAATAACTTTTATGCTACTGACAATCTTGATCAAAAGGATATGTAATTGCTTAATGTCCATAAAATAAAAATAAGGGATTAAAAAAATAAATTTGAACTGTCCAAATATTAAAAGTGAATTCGTTATAGTAGTGTGAAAAATAAATAAACAATTAAAAAAACAATCACATGAAAGAATTTATGTTCCTTTTTAGAGGAGGAGACGAAGTATGGAATACAAAGTCACCAGAAGAGCAACAAGAGCACATGCAACATTGGCAACAATGGATCGAAGGGATTGCCCAACAAGATAAATTTATTAGTGGAGAGCGCTTACATTATTATGGCAATACCGTTATGAACGATGGAAAAGTGATTGACCGTCCTTTAACAGAAGGCAAAGAATTGGTTGGTGGATATCTTAGAATAAAAGCCGATTCATTAGATGAAGCTACTGAAATAGCTAAGGGTTGTCCTGGATTTGAATGGGACAATAAAGCAGTAGAGGTTCGTGAAATTTGGCCAGAAAACTAGAATAAAGGAAGTAATCAATTAAAATCGAACTTATGAAAGAGTTTATGTTTATTATCCGCGGTGGACAGGAAGAGTATAATGCCAATTCTCCAGAAGAAATGCAAAAGCATATGGAACATTGGCAAAGTTGGATGGGAGGGTTGGCAGAAAAGAATCAATTGATTGGAGGACAACCTCTAATGAATGAAGGAAAAAAACTTACAGAAGCAGGTGAAAAAGTAATTGATCGACCATTTGCAGAAGGCAAAGAATTAGTAGGAGGATACTTGATTATTAAGGCAGATTCATTAGAATCGGCAGCTCTTATTGCCAAAGAATGTCCGAGTTTTGAATATAAGTGTAGTGTAGAGGTTCGTGAAATAAGCCCATTAGAATAGTTTTTTGAAAAAAAAGAACTCTATAGATCATACGTTAAACCATCTTTTTAGACAAGAGTCTGGAAAGATGGTTTCTGTATTGATTAAAATATTTGGAACTGAAAACATCGAAATGGCAGAAGATGTAGTGCAAGATGCATTAGTTAAGGCTTTGGAAACATGGAAATATAGAGGAATGCCCGATAATCCAAGAGCATGGTTATATCGTACTGCAAAAAATAAAGCTATTGATATCATAAGACGTAATAAGCATAGTCGTGTTATTGATTTCTCAGATCCCCAGAAACAACTTTTAACATCAGGATACACTCTTACAACGACAATGAATAATTATTGGCAGGAGGAACATATTAAAGATGATTTCCTGGGAATGATGTACGCATGTTGCCATCCTGATATTTCTCAAGAGAATCAAATTACCTTTATCTTAAAATCATTATGCGGATTTAGTACCAAAGAAGTTGCAAAATCTTTTCTAACAAGTGAAGATACTATTTCAAAGCGTTTATATCGTACCAAAGAATTTTTTAGAAAACATAAAATAAAACCAAAAATCCCGGCTTCTGAACAAATCTCTTTAAGAACACATACAGTATTAAGTGCTATTTATTTGATGTTTAATGAAGGATATAACTCTACACATAACGATCAACTAATTCGTAAAGATTTAATCAGCCAGGCAATGTCACTTTGTAAGTCATTATTATCTGTAAAAAGAACTCAGTTACCAGAAGTTTATGCTTTAATGGCTCTTATGTGTTTTCATACTGCTAGAATTAATAGTCGGCTTACAGAAAAAGGAGAACTGATTTTAATTACAAAACAAGATCGATCCAAATGGGATAAAGAATTTATAAATTCGGGACAGAAATATCTAAATAAAGCTGCTTTTGGAGAAGGATTAACCACGTATCATTTGGAAGCAGCAATCGCATATGAGCATTGTAATGCTAAAGAATATAAAGATACAGATTGGAATAAAATACTTGAGTATTATAAACTTTTGTTGAAGATAGGAAATGATCCTATTGTATTTTTAAACCAGTGCTTAGTTATTTTAGAACTGAAAGGGCCTAAAGAAGCCTTAATTGCTCTCAAAAATGTCGAAAACAATACAATGCTTAAAAAATATTATGTATATCACGCTACATTAGGAGAAATTCAACAACGTTTAGGAAATAATACCAAAGCTATAGAGCATTATCAAAAAGCAGTACAACTCACTCAATCAAAACCAGAAAAACAATTTCTAAAAGATAAAATTGCACATATTTTAAATTGAAAATGATCAGGATTTAAAACTATAATTCGATTGTTTCAGAAAATCTTTATACCTTTTCAGGATGATATAGTACCTGTTTTGATACTTTATATAAGATTAATTATTAGGTTTCACGGGAAACCGGGTAGTATAAATAGGAAATGTCATAGATATTTGTAAGCTTTTAAATGCGATATTTTACTTTTGATAATATAGATTCAATAGGACAAGTTTTATGTGATTATCATTGTCAATGGTATAAAGTAACTAAATAACTAATCAACCTATGCCTGTTTTGTGACAACGGGGTATTTGGTAAATGAGAATACAATAATATGGGAGACAATCAAGATCAGATACATCAACTTCTGGAAAAACTTGAGATCTTACTAAAAAGACAACAAGATTTCTCAACACAAATACAAAATCTCAAAGATGAGATCTATCAATTAAAAACTTCATCCTTAGAGCAGCAAAACGAGGTAGAAACAGAAATTGTACCCGAGGTTTCACAAGTCATAGAAGTAGTCGATGAGGTAAAAGAAGAAAAAATCCCTGTTGTCGATACCATTAAGGAAGCAGCAGCAGTACAAGCAACAACAAAACCTTTATCAAACCCAGTATCGAAGGTCAATACTCCAAAAAAGAAATCTAATCTGGAAAAATTTATCGGAGAAAACCTTATCAATAAGATTGGTATAATAGTTATCATAATTGGTGTGGCAATAGGTGGTAAATATTCCATAGAGCATGATCTAATAAGCCCATTAACCAGAATTGTATTGGGATATTTAATGGGAGTAGGGCTTTTAGGAGTTGGTATGAAGCTTAAGAAAAAGTACAAAAACTTTAGTGCTGTATTGGTGAGTGGTGCGATGGCTATTATGTATTTTATAACTTTTTTAGCGTATAATCTATATGGTCTCATTCCGCAAACACTTACGTTTGTACTTATGTTACTATTTACCGCATTTACCGTAGTAACAGCATTACATTATAATAAACAGATTATTGCTCATATAGGATTGGTAGGAGCGTATGCTGTTCCATTTTTGTTAAGTGATGGTTCTGGCAGAGTGGTAATACTTTTTAGTTATATGGCTATAATTAATGCGGGGATACTAGCTATAGCGATAAAAAAGTACTGGAAAGCTTTATCGTTCTCATCCTTTTTCCTTACCTGGATTATTTTCTTTACATGGTATGTCGGACAATATGATATTGAGGAACATTTTACGCTTGGTTTATTATTTTTATTTATCTTTTTTATAACATTTTATCTGATGTTCCTCATATATAAACTGAGAAAAAAAGAAAGCTTTCGGACTAGCGATGTTATTTTACAATTAAGTAATTCATTTGTTTTTTATGGCATTGGTTTTTCAATGTTAAAAGACCATGAGACAGGAGAACAATTACTTGGAGTTTTTACCTTAGGAAATGCAGTAGTTCATTTTGTAGTTAGTGTTATTATTTACAGATTAAAGTTGGCTGACCGTAACCTGTTTTATTTTGTGTCAGGAATGGTGCTTATTTTTATTACAATAGCTTTTCCTGTACAATTAGATGGAAATTGGGTGACATTATTATGGGCAGGTGAGGCTGCATTATTGTTTTGGATAGGGCGTACTAAAAAAGTGCCTATTTATGAAATTTTATCCTATCCATTATGGGGATTAACTTTTTTTAGCCTTATTCACGATTGGTCAATGGGATACTATAGATATGAACCTACGTCTGAAACAGCATTAACACCGGGTCTTAATATCTATTTAATGACATCGGTATTGTGTGTTTTATCTTTCGGATTTATCTATTGGACTCATCGTAAAGAAAAACTTTCTTTCCCTTGGCCTAAACAATCCTGGTTATATACAATGCTTACCATAGGACTTGCATTATTATTGATATGTACAAGTTATTTTTCATTCTGGATAGAAATAGATAATTATTGGAATCAAGCTCGTTTGGAGACACAACAATTACTTTTTTCACAAGATAGTAATACTTATGAGTACACTATAGTATCAAATATTAGAAACTTTGGATCTATATGGCTAATTAACTATACCCTGTTTTTCCTTGTCTTGTTATCTTTTGTAAATATTAAAAAAATCAAAAATAATATTTTTGGATATATTACTATTGGATTTATGATGCTTGCGCTCTTTGTTTTTTTAACCAGAGGGTTGTATGTATTAAGCGAATTTAGAATGGCTTATCTCGAGTTAAAAGATACAGAATTTAGTGTTGGACTATGGTCTTATCAAGGAATACGATATGTGTCATTTTTATTTATAGGAGTGTTTTTATATACTTTCTATACCTATGTACGTCAAAAATTTCTGGATAGGACTTTTAAAATTGCTTTTGAGATAATATTACATGGTACGTTACTTTGGATAGTAAGTAGTGAATTAGTTCACTGGCTCGATCTTGCAAATTATGCAGGAACATATAAGTTAGGATTAAGTATTCTATGGGGAGTATATGCCTTGCTACTTATAGTTTTAGGAATCTGGAAAAGAAAAAAATATTTACGTGTCCTGGCGATCATACTTTTTGGAATTACACTTATAAAACTATTCTTCTATGATATTTCGCATTTAGGCACTATTGCAAAGACTGTCGTGTTCTTGTCTTTGGGGATACTTCTTTTGGTAATTTCATTCTTGTATAATAAATACAAACACATTATTACAGATGAGACCGATATTAATACACAACAATCAGATGAAGAATAACATTAAGGTTTTTATATATACGATTTTATTAGGATGTTCTATTACATATGCACAAATGCAAGATTACTCTTATAAGAGTAAATTGACCGGCGTTAAAGATGTTTGGCATTCTATAGCTTTACCTGATGAGGTGTTTAGTAAAGTTTCTCCCGATCTTTCAGACGTTAGAGTTTTTGGAATTACTTCTAAAAATGATACTATAGAAGCTCCTTATATTTTGAGATTAAAAAATGAAAAAGTATCAAGAGAGAGAATCCCGTTTACCATTTTAAACACAACCTATAATGATAAAGGGTCATATATTACTATGGAAGTTCCTACAAAACGATCTATCAATCAGATAACTCTTAATTTTAAGAAATCTAATTTTGATTGGCTTGTTACACTCGAAGGAAGTCAAGATCGTAAAGAATGGTTTACAATTACTGAAGATTATCGTATACTTTCTATTAAAAATGAGCTTACTAATTATAAGTTTACTACGCTACAATTTCCTAAAGCACAGTATAAATATTTTAGAATATTAGTAAAAAGTAACCAAAAACCAATTTTACAGTCTTCTGAAGTTATTAAATATGAAAAGAAAGAAGCAAGCTATCGTAATTATGAAATAACAAATTTTAATATCCAGAATCCAAAGGATACCAAGCAAACAATTATAGATGTAAAACTACAGAAAAAGGTACCTGTAAGCTACATTTATGTTGAGGTACAAGATACTTTTGATTACTATCGACCAATATCTATCCGATATGTTACAGATAGTATTCAAAACCCTAAAGGAGAATGGATATTTCGATATCGCGAACTCAATAGAGGAATACTCAACTCAATCGAAAGTAATGGTTTTGTAAACAAAAGTACTATTGCACAAAAACTTAGAATTGTAGTTGATAACCATGATAATCAACCACTAAAAATTAGCAAAGTAAAGGTGAAAGGATACCAACATGAGCTAGTAACACGTTTCACCGATTCTGCTGCATATTATTTGGTTTACGGAAATAATAAAGTAGAAAAACCCTTTTATGATCTCAATTATGTCACCACTAAATTACCAGAAGGAATAACAACTATATCTCCAGGAGTAGCTCAGACCATCAATTATGAAGAATCATCAGGAGTAGAACCTTTATTTACTAATAAAATATGGTTGTGGGCTATAATGTTGATTGTCATTTTACTACTAGGAGGGTTTACACTATCCATGATCAAAAAAAGTAAATAATACTATTTGACAAAACGTATTCTTTAATTCATCTATACTATTAGAAATACGATTTTTTAATGTGCTTATGGAAACCCGTAAGTAATTTTTAAAATTATTATTTATGTTAGCAATCTCACACCCTCAATAAATTTTTAGGTCGCCAATATGTATTGTTTTATCTATTAAACAATATTGTATTTGTTTTACAGAATACTTTGATATAGTAAGATAATTACTATTTCAAAATAAGTAAAATAAGAAATTGATCAATAGAATAAGATGAATGAAAGTTTGAGGTTATAGGGTTTAATCAACCAGAATTAAGAATATATCCTTAAATATCTAAGTGTAAGTTTGTAAAGAATAGTTGTAATGATGGCTCAATTATTATCCATATTTAATGTTTTGTTTTCTAAAAATCAGCAAGAAAATCTAGTACATGATGATAGTAGAATATTTTTAACATCTACTCATACTACCTCAGGTAGGATATTAATGATAGAAGAAGAAGCATATGCAGTTTGGGCATATTTATTAAATCCAGATAAAGAAAGTATTGATTTTGATGGTTTTTTATGCGCTGTAGTCGATCCATTGTCTTCTGATATTCATCCGTATGAAATTACAAAAGGAAGAAGAGACGCGCCATTACCGGCAACATTTGCCAATAAATATAGCTATATCAAAAATCTAAAGAAAAAAGATATCAGGGTGCATTGGGAAAAAGAATGTGCAATTATCTCTATAAAGAAAAAAAAATACTTAGTTATGGATATCAACGCCAAGACAAGTTATTCAAAAGCATTAGTAAAGGATTGCACCTATGGAAAACATTTAGAATCCTAAATTAACAAGAGATTAGTATCCAAACAAGACATGATTTTCTTTTCCTAATGAGCGTACATCTTAGTTTTCTCTAAACGACATTATTACTTCGATCAAATACAAATACTTACCTTTTTACAGGATGTCGAGAATGACATATAACTTAGAGATATGATCATGTCGTTCAGCAAAAATATTTAGCTACAAGAATATGATTGTATTACCTTGATACATAGAACATAATTAATCACTGTTAATAAGAGTCATATGGTTTCATCAGGTAATACCCAATAAACATTAAAACAACCAATATAGTTTAAATCATTAATAATTCATTTGGTATAATTGATTCTTTTGTCAGTTAAAAAGTTAAAAATCAAAAAATAATGAACAGGAACATCATGCTTATAATTAGTCTTTTAGCTATGAATCATATATTTTCTCAACAAATACCAGATACTATTTATAACCCTGAAATACCAGCAAAAATGTATCCAAAAAACTCTGGTACTATGATACATATAGATCAAGGTCATCGTAATTTTCACACGAAGAATAATAGGTTTTTACCCTTTGCAAAACTATTGTCGAAAGATGGATATAGAGTAGCTAGTTTTGAAGGAGAATTCAAAAAAGATAAGCTAAAAAACCTTAAGATATTAGTGATTTCTAATGCTTTATCAGAGAACAGCAGGCCGCCTTTTGTAGCTCCTACAGAAAGTGCTTTTTCGACAAATGAGATACATAATGTAAAAGAATGGGTCAAAAACGGAGGCTCTCTTTTTTTGATTGCAGATCATATGCCTTTTGCTGGTGCCTCTGCTAATCTGGCAAAAGCGTTTGGTTTTAAATTTTATGACAGCTTTGTAATGGATCCTGATGTTAGAGGCATTTTTGATTTTTCTAGGAAAAATAAAATGCTTAGTCATAACATGATAACAAATGGTAGAACTGCTAAAGAGCAGGTAAATCACATAAGAACTTTTACTGGTCAAGGATTTGAAACACCTAAAGAAGCTATTTCAATTTTAAATTTAAAAAAGGAATATACTGTATTTATAACTGATACTATGTGGGTTTTTAATGAAAAAACGCCTAAGATTTCTGCAGAGAATTTATCTCAGGGAGCGGTTTTAGAATATGGAAAAGGTAGAATAGCCGTATTTGGAGAAGCAGCCATGTTTACTGCACAAATTGCGGGTAGAGAAAGGATTAAGGTTGGAATGAATTCTGTGGAAGCTGGTGAAAACTATCAACTGTTGCTTAATTTAATACATTGGTTAGATAGGGCATATTGATCGAATAAATTAAGAAGTACCAGCATATAGAAATACTAAAAAAAATATTTATGAAAAAAGTATTGCAAAACAACCTCCTTTTAATAATTTCAGTTCTATCACTAACGGTATTGCATTTTCCTAAATCTAGTGCTCAACAAAATGTACAAGAAAAGTATTTTAGACATTTAAGATATAACCATGTATCACCTCATGTAGAATTAAGAGGGATTCATGAAATAAATTTTAAAGAAGCCCAACAAACATCGCACTATGTATTTAGATATAACAAAGTAAATCAACTGAAAGAGATTATTAATTATCACTATCACGATCAGCGCAGACATCCTTTGTCAACCATTGGGGCATACAGAACAGTTTTTAGGTATACAGATACTTCAGAAGTCCGCATTTTTTTCGATAAAAAAGGAGATCGAATGATGAATGATAGACAGGTGTATAAAGAGCAATATACATTTGATAAAAAGAAGTTTAAGTACAAATTAAATTTTTATGATCTCGATGATAACCCAATGGAGTCTAATTGGAAAATAGCGAGATATCAATGGAGTAAAAACAGAAAAATGGTTATAGAAAAAAGATATAACCTAAAAAATAGACATGTCAATATCTCACCTTACTTTGATTTTGGAATAACAGGGATTTTATACCAAAAAGATGGAGCTCCAAAAGGGAATTATAATCTTAATGAACAATTAGAAATTCAAGAAAATGATGTTGGAGTGGCTTCATATCAAGATGTATATGATGATATAGGAAATCATATTCAGTATTCGTATCATGATAAAAATGATAAGTTAGTAAAAAACCAATGGGGATTTGCAATAGGAAAAAATGATTATGATAACATCGGAAATAATAATAAAAGATCCACTTTTGATGAAAATAACAATTTAATAGATACCCGGGATTTGCCATCGAATAGGATTGTTGAAGTGGCTTCTGCTGCTAGTAAAAAAGATACCTTGGAGATTAAAGAAAAAGCATTAGGGTACCTGATCGCTCTACAGGAATTAAAACCCGACCTAATGAAAAGTGTGTTTCATGAGGATTTAGCTAAAAGAACATTAGGGTATGATCCCAAAGAAAAACAACAAATAATAAGAGAGACCAGTTATAAACAAATGGTAAAATTTGCCGAATCATGGAATCAGTCAGGTGTTAAATTTCCTCCAAAACCAAACAACAAAGTCATTATCCTGGATATTTATAATCATGTTGCCAGTGTCAAACTTATATCTGATAATTGGGTCGAGTATTTACATCTGATTTATATAAATGATAATTGGCAGATTATAAATCTACTATGGCAACATAAAGATGTCCGAAGGTATAAAATGAAAGAGTAAATAGAAACAAGTTTTATTAGTTAATATAAATAATAGAAGTTATCAGAAATATGAAAAAAATGATCTTGTTAGCAGTTTTAGGAATTTTATCTAATACGCTTCATAGTCAAATTGGGCAGACAAAAAAGAAAGAATTAGATTCATTAAGAAATGAATTGGAAGTCCTTTTTATGAAAGATCAAACGTTTAGAAGAATTTATATAGAGGCAGAAAAGAAACTAGGTGAAAATTCTAATGAAATGGAATACTTCTGGGAAGTTGTCGAATCCCAAGATAAGGTTCTGGAAATACAAGTGATTAAAATAATTGAAAAATACGGTTGGTTAGGAATATCTCAAGTAGGGAAGTTGGCCAATACTGCTATATGGGCAGTTTTACAGCATGGTTCGGTTGAATCAAAAGAAAAATACTCTCCTTTGTTAAAAGAATCTGTTCTAAAAAAGGAATCACAACCTATGCATTATGCCAGACTCGTAGATAGGATGTTGATCAATGCCGATGATCCACAAATATATGGTACTCAATATAAGTATGATTCGAAGGGGAAAGGAACTTTTTTTACAGTAGAGCAACCAGAATACATTAATCAAAGAAGAAGAAAATTAGGACTCAAAACTATCCAGAAGTTTGCTAAACAAGTAGGTATTGAATGGAATGTTCCTCAAAAGAAATAAGTAACCAGTTTCAAATTTTTTTTCTGGATAGGTTTTTCTAAAACCTTGCTGAAAACTAATGATTTATGAAATTGTATAAACTATGAAAAAAATAAACCTAGTAGTTATAGCAGTTTTTTTTACTATAACCTTATCATTTGGTCAAGAAAAACGGCATAATCAATATCTTATAAAGGTGTTAGATACGATTTATCATTTAGATCAAGATCCTATAGATGAAGCTAGAAGACTAAGGGAAAAATATGGGCTTGAATCAGAAGAAGTCAAAAAACAGAATAAAATATTTCTAAAAAATCAAATGATTACTTTACCCAAAGTAATGAATATTATTGATACTTATGGTTGGTTAGGAACTGATATTATTGGCGAACAGGGTAATACTACACTTTTTTTAGTAATTCAACATGCAGATTTAGATACTCAGGTAAAATATCTGCCAGTCATGAGGGAAGCAGCGAAAAAAGGGGATGTATACCCTAGAAATTTAGCATACCTAGAAGATAGGGTAGCGTCAAAACAAGGAAAACTTCAGATATATGGTAGTCAGGTAAAGTATTATCCAGAAACCAAGGTTTTTGATGTTTGGCCAATAGTAGATCCTATGAATGTAGATGAAAGAAGGAAATCAGTAGGATTAGGACCACTTGCAGCCCATTTGAAGACTAGATTTAAATTAGATTGGGATCTTAAAAAACAGCTCAAAAGAACTGCTGATTTTAAGGTGAACAGATAAAATTATACTAAGAAACAAATAGTAATCTTCATTTAACTTATGAATGCCAGAATATTAATATTGAGCTGTATCAGAAAAATATAATAAGTAAGTCCCAGTTCTTTCTATTTCCAAACCTTTTTTCCGGTTTGATAGATTTTTTCTAGAGCTTCATCTCGATATATCCGTCCGATTGGAATTATATTATCTTCTATTTCAATAACGTTTCCTTGGATTCCTTTTGCATGGTGAAAATTAATTATAAAAGATTTATGTACCTGTATAAATTGAGAAGAAGGCAATAATTCTAACATTCCAGAAAGTGTTTGATATGTAACAAAAAATCTATCTTTTAGAACCACTTTGATATAATCTTTTAAACTTTCGATAAATAAAATATCTGTGTAGTTTACCTTAATTTTTTTATTATCAACTTTAAAGAAAGCAGCATCAGTACTATCACTTGTTTTTTGAACATGATTAATCTGTTGTCTTACTTTTTCGATAGCTTGTACAAAACGATAAAAAGGAATTGGTTTTACAAGATAATCAATGGCATTAAGTTCGAATCCTTCTACCGCATAGTGACGATGGGCGGTAGTGAAAATAACTTTAGGAGATGAAGAGATCGCTTTTAGAAAATTAATCCCATCTAGCATAGGCATTTGTATGTCTAGAAAAATTAGATCAATGGTTTCTGTACTAAGAAATTCAATAGCAGAGAGCGCATCATCAAACTTTCCAACTTCTGATAAAAAATCTAATCTATTGATATAATCAGAAATTACATCTTGAGCCAAAGGTTCATCATCAATAATAATACATTTTATAGTACTCATCAGTTATATAATTGAATGCAAAGGTCCACATAGAATTTGTGGTTACGCTCTTCTAATCTAAAGGTATGCCTTTGAGGGTAAATAATCTCTAATCTTTTAGATAAATTTTGTACTCCAATACCATGCTTAGTATTATCTTTTTTCGAATTAGCCACAGGGTTGATAGTTTTAATACATAAATCTCCTTTGTCGAATGCTATTTTTATATATATATCAACATCTCCTCTTTCATTTAGCGAACAATGTTTGAAAGCATTTTCAACTACAGGAATTAATATAAGGGGAGTTATCATAATGTTATTAAAATCACCGTCCATTTCCATTTTCAGATGAAGTCGATTTCCGAAACGTAATTTTTCTAATTCGATGTAATCATTAAGATGCTGTATCTCTTTTTCTAAAGAAATCTTGTCTTCTGCACCTTCATATAAAGTATAAGATAATAGATTCGATAATTGTAGCAGAGCTTCTGGAGTTTTTTTTGACCCTTTTAATGATAATGAATATAGATTATTTAAGGTATTAAAAAGAAAATGAGGATTAACCTGAGACCTTAGAAAGTTTAATTCGCTAGTTTTTTGTTCGTTTTGAACTTTTTCTAATCTAATCTTATTTTCATAATAATCTCGTAAAATTTTTATTGCGGTTGGAGGACCAAACCATAATAATATGGATCTGGCTAAACTTAATATTCTGGAAAATGAAAGATAATCATTAGGAAGATCAGATACGTTTAACAAAACAGGATAGATAAAATAGTATTGAGATAGTCTAACCAATAGTGCGTTTATGAGTAAAAGAGGAATGAAAATTAAAAAATAAGGTAAGTAACGTTTATTACCGATATACTTGGGCCACAAATAGTACATATGTACATAATAGAATGGAATTTCTATAAGACATCCTAAATAATTATAAAAAGCCTTAGTGAAAGGAATACCATACATCACATCCATTAATACCCATATTAGTAAATAGAATATCCAAAATAGAATATGTTTTAAGATTCGGTTTTTTAAAAAAAAGCTAGTAATCATAGTATGTATAAAGCATAATGCGATTCTTGGTAAATACTAGTTGTAATATCGCAAAAGTAAGGGGATTAGACTATTATTTTCTCTCAACTACATTTTTTACTCGATGAATATCTATTTTTACGGGAAACCACAATATAAAATATGGTTAAACCGCAAAATTAGTAAGGCTTTTATTATTCTATTAATTAAAAATATTTTACTTCACAAGTTTTATTTACATTTATTTCAAACTACGTTTGACTAGTATTAATCATAAATCATTTTAAAATGAAAAAATTTGTTGTATTAGGGCTATTAGCTTTAGGTACTTTTGCATTTGCAAATACTCCTGAATCTACTAAAGAAGTAAAAATTGATGAAGAAGATGCTTTTTGTCAATTAGAAAGATGTGTAACATATACACCTAATGATGGTGGCCCAAGTGGAACTTATTGTCGTTGCGTAGATGTTGTACCAGAATAAACAACTTTTAGGCTATTTGAAGAATTTATGATACAAATACTTTGATACGTTAAAACTAATGGTCAAACTTGTTGTGTTTTTTAATATTTTTCAAGTAGCCTATTATTAATGGTTTAAACAAAATAGTAATGAATATAGAATGTCTGTTTTGATTGCGGCAAGCTATATAGAACTCTTTTTTATCACAAAACTTACATATAATAGATTATATCTTTTATGAATTTAATAATTTAACAATGAAGAAAAATGTCAATCTCTTTTTTTTAATACTTCCGGTAATATTATGTGCGCAATCCTATGAAATCAAATATGAACGTTTTTTTTCTGGGATACATGGAAATCTTCAAGAAATAGCTGAAAAGATCAATAATAAAAAAGATAAAAATGAAGATGAACATAAAATAGAGCAAATACTTACATATAGTAATGGAGTATCTATTTGTGGATCTTCTATAGAAGAATTTGAAGTAGAAGATAAAGAAAAAAGTAATGAACATGTGATTGCTACCCATCAAGTAGAAACTGTAGATTACTATAAAAACCAAAAAGATAATATATTAGTGCAAAACTATATCAATTGGTCTCCTATGATATATGGTGAAGATATTTTAGTAAAATCAGAATTGTTCAAATATGAATGGGAAATTACAAATCAAAAAACTGTCATTTCAGGATATCCCTGTACAATGGCTAAAACTATAAATGAGAATGGTTATAAAGTATTGGCATGGTTTACAGACAAAATAGGTATCAATGATGGACCCGATACCTATTGGGGATTACCGGGTTTGATTTTACAACTACAAATTAATGATAGGGTACTAGTGATAGCTACATCTGTAAAGAAATTAAAGAAGGATGTCAAAATTGTAGAACCTACCACCAAAGGTAAAATTATGACCCCAAAAGAATTTAAAGAATTTAAAAAAGAGATGCACAAACCACGTACAATGACTACTCCTGATGGTAAGGTGATCACTATTTCTGGTTTTGGTAATAATTAATACCTAATTATACAAAATACTACAAGAACTTTTTATGCTAGACATAAAAAGTTCTTGTACTTTTAGACCCTTAACGCACTCTTTTTTTTAGATAATCTTATGTACGATATGCGTATATCATTAATTATATTTTTACTCTTATGTTGTGGTATTGCTTCTGCACAATACAAAATAAAAGGAACCATAACCAATACCAATACAGAAGTTGTTTCCTTTGCAACAGTACAAGCAAGTATCAATAATAAATTACTCTCCTATACCATTACAGATGCCAATGGGTACTACAGTTTAGAGCTCAAAAAACCTGGACTATACACTATAAAAATCACTCATATAGGATATCTACCTGTAGAAGAACCTCTTACTATATTAGAAAATAACGCACAGACAGTCAAAAATTATACACTTACAGAAGATACAGAAAGTCTAGGAGAGGTTATTCTTAAGTTTGACCCTAAGGTGATGAGGGTTAATACAGATACAATTACCTATAACCTACAAAAACTGACCGATGGTACAGAAAACAGTTTGGCAGATGTATTGGATAAATTACCAGGAGTAAAACTTAATCCCAGTGGGCAAATTACTGTAAATGGTAAAGTCATAAAGAAATTATTAATTGATGGCGAAGAATTATTTAAAAAACAACATCGCACAACCGCAGAGAGTATTACCTCAGAAATGATAGAAGGGGTACGATACCTGGACAAATTTAAAGATTTTGGTAATATTAGAGGATTTGATAACAAACAAATGCGGGCACTCGATATTAGTATTAAGGATAAATTTAAGAATAGGATTACAGGAGATGTAAAAGTACAAGGAGGGTATGCAAATAAGGCTTTTGGGCATACCAATCTATACCGGCTTGGGGGAAGATTAAAAATTGGTTTTATAGGGGATTGGAACAATCTGGGTAAACAATCGATCACCTCTTATGAGTATGAACAACTTACCAATACAACAGACAAAGAAGATTTTAATTCTAGTAGCCTGACCATACAACAAGATAATGAAACCCCTAAATTTTTTGACCCTACTATCGATGTGTCACGTAGAGAAAATACCTTTGGGGCGGCAAGTTTTATTTATAAACCAACAGAAAATTTTAAAGTATCATTATTAAATTTATCTAGTAATACAGTGCAAAAACAACGTTTTTTGATACAACGTAACTTTTTTGAGGATGAAGCTATTTTTCAGGAAGAAAACAGAGCAATAGATAGTGATTTTTTTCTAAACACTTCGATAGTCGAGATGGGGTATCAACCCAGTGATCGTAGTTTTTTTAGCTATACCATCAATTATAGTCCAAAAAATGCTAATGATCAACAATCGATTAATAATAGAACAGGGGATACCGATACAGAATTCTTCCAGAAGTATAAAAATTCTGGATACAAACTGGATCAACAACTATCTTTTGTAACAAAGATTAGCAATAAAACTTTATTAAAATGGTCTGGATTAGCAGAGATGCAAGAGTTAGATAATGATATAGATATTAAGTCTTCTCAACCTTTTTTGGGTTTAGATTTTAACAATGATTTTGCATTAACTCAACAGCAAGATCAAGATACAAAGCGATTTGGGTATGAGTTACAAACCTCTACCAAGTTCGAATACACTAAATTAGGTTTCTATCAAGGCGTATTATTTTCTAAAGATGATTTTGCAAATAATGTTATCGAGGATAACAACTTTAATACTATCGTAGATACCGACAGAACCGATAGTTATATAGGACTAATGTATAGAGGAAGAATTTCCAGAAGACTAAAATATAAAGCAGATGTAGCATATCGCTATCTATTTTTTAAACGCTTTGATGAAGTTTTTGATGAATATCTTTTTTTGCCTAAACTCTCTATAGATTATACCATTAATGCTGCTAAACGATTAGATTTAGGATATTCTTACGATGTAAAGTTACCTGCCAGTAAATTTATAAACGATTCACCTATTGTAAATAATTACTTTACACTATCCTCTGCAAGTGCGATACAACAAGATCAGATTTTTCCTTCTCATACCCTTACCGCGTCGTTTTCAAGTTTTAAAGCCAGTACAGGGGCTAACTTTTTTGTTTTTGGCAACTATAGTTATTTTCCTGAGTTTTTGTCAAGCAGTTCCTTTTTAGACATGCAAAATGTAATCAATAGACAAAATATTATTGGCAATGACAGGCATAGAACAATTTTAGGAGTTAATACTGATAATCGTTTTCGTAAATTAAAATTAAACTTATTTATAAATACATCTTGGTTATTTAACCAGGAAGAAAACCAAATTAGCTTGCAAGATAATATTGCCAAGACCTCAAGGTTTAAGCAAAAAATAGGTGTGTATTCACGCTTCAGAAAAGGAATAAATTATAGCGCAGGAGTAGAGTATGAAATCACAAAGTATACAACTACAGTTAATGAGATAGAAACAAAATCATCTGCCACCAAACCATATTTGTATTTTACAGGTACTCTTTTTAATAAAAAATTACTTTGGAGTTTTGGAGGAGAATACGCCATCTATAAAACAGATCGTACGCAAACAGAAATTTTAGATATAAAACCAAGTATAACATATACGCTAAATGATAATTGGAAATTTATAATAGAAGGTAATAACGTTCTTAATGTTGATACTTCAGAAATTACCGAAAACATCAATACCGTCAATTATACAGAAAGTAGAATTAGTAATACGCTAGAAGGATACCTGGTCTTTGGAGCATATTATAGATTAAAATAATACTGATCATATTGCCGTTGTTCTTAAGAAGATTATAAATTAACAAAAGAATTATCATGGTAAACATATGCAACCAAATGAGGGATCAAAGAGTTGCAGTGAGGAGGTCAAAAGTTACTATGAGGAATCAAAAAGTCATAGTGAGGAAACCAAAAGTCATCATGAGGAGCAAAAGAGTTATAGTGAGGAGATTAAAAGTCATAGTGAGGACACCAAAAGTCACTATGAAGAAGAAAAAACCAATAAAAAGAAACACAAATGTTTAACTTTTAAAACCATAATAATATGAACAATGCAAGGAAATCAGAAGCAGCGTTATTAGAACAATATCGGGTAGCATTAGAAAATGTAAAGAGTCAACCAGTTATTGCTTCAGAAATGATAGAGTTTAACTACAATAACGACAAGATATCCGAAGGAGAGCAACTCCTTACAAAAACCCGCGAAGCTTATGATTTTAAGAAACAAGAAGACGACGAAACCACAGAAGCATCAACAGCTTTCAAAACAGAAAAAGAACAATTAGATGTATTGTATAGAAAACATCGTAAAAAAGCAAAAGTGGTATTTCGTAAAGAACCAGAAACATTAAAAAAACTTGGTATTATTGGAGCAACACCAAAAGCCTATACAAACTGGATAGAAACTGCACGTCGATTTTATAATAATAAAGAACAGGATGTTTTAGAGCGTTTGGCTACTTTCAAAATTACTGGAGAAGATCTAGGTTTAGGTAGAGCACAAATACAAAAGATAGAAAATTCTAGAGCAAATTATTTGAGAGAAGTAGGGGAGTCAGAAGATGCTACAAAACAAAAAGATGCTGCTTTTGCTGTAATGGAAGACTGGATGCGCGATTTTTATGCTGTTGCCAATATAGCTTTAGAAGATAAACCACAATTGATGGAGGCATTAGGAAGAAAAAGGAAAAGCTAAACAGTAAAGCCTAGTTGCTTCTTCGATATGTGATCATTTTATTTCATTATCTAAGAAAAAACTATATTTGCCACTGAGTTATAATTGTAATTATAGCTTAACGTAAACCACTTTTTAAAAACGGAGTATGTTTTAAACGTACTCCGTTTTTTGTTTTGTAGCGATGACTCTATTTTATAAATTAAATAATGAGGTGAAAATATGAGGTGTTTCAGGAAGCTAAAATTGTAAGTAAAATTCATTTAATTATATAGATTAATCTACCATCCATATGATCTGCAGTACGACCATAAGCAATTAATGATGCTCCGATGGTCCACCGGTTAGCAATACGATACCAAAGTGAATACCGTTGATACATCCAATTATCTTGTATGTTTCTAGGACGAGTTATATAAAATCCAAATTGTTGTAAGAAATAGAAATTCCCTACCGAGAAATGATGCCCTGCTGTAACAGCAGAGGAAAAAGAAGAATCATCTAGTTGACGCTGTTGCACCTGTTTACGATCAGACCAATCATACCAAAATTCTGTACCAAGATTAAAACCATTGATCCCAGAAAGTGGTTTTAAAGCACCTGCAGAAATACCAAAAAGAGGGTGGTTAGTAGATTCAGCTTCGCGATCTGCAGATCTTAAGCTAGCGAATGCTCCTAAGTAGTAACTCCAGGAACGACTAAATTGTTTTAATTCTGCGGGTTTTGGTTGAGGTGAGGTATAATCAATTATTCGATCTACTCCTATAGAAAGCGTAGGGAAATTCATTCCTTTGTTAGGTTGTTTTTGTCCTCCGTTAGAAATATGATTATAATTTCCAGATAGGTTGATCGCATATTTATCATTGATATGATAATTAAGCGTTAAGGACAAAGCTAGATAAAAGCTAAAATGTGTACTAAAAAGGACATTGTCGGGATTCGATTCTTCATCAAAAATAGTATCCAGATATGTTGCTCCTATTGATCCTCTTAAAGAAAGTTTTAAAGGTCCACGATATATAAAATAGGGTTCTACAAAATAATTTAGATTATAAGAATTACCTAAAACTTCTGGATTAGCATAATTGAAATATGCAAAAGAAAATCCGCTTCTTCCATAACAAAAACAAGTTTTCCAAGCCTTATCACTTGTTCGTAGTTTGCTCATTTCTATCTGAAATCCATAAGGATTAGTTTGCGAAATCGGTTTTAGATCTGGAGTATGCGCAATAATAAAACCATAGTGAGATTTTACACCATAAAATTTAGAGTTTACCTGTGCAAATAGCACCTGAGATAAACAAAAAAATACTAATAATCCTATAATTCGATACATCAATATAAAGATACGTTACCATTCGTATAATATTGAATATTAGTTATCTTATTTTTTTAATCAAATAGTTATTAATACTATAGATTTATTTTGACATTATTAGCTGTAAGGTTGCTTAGTTTTTTATAAATATAATCAATGTTAATATTGATGATTTTTACAAATAACCTATATTATAAAAAATATTAAAAATTTAGATATTACTTGACTTAATAATGAATCTTATGAATGTAGAATATGATATAGTTCTAACATGGGGTAGTCTTATTTTAGTTTTAGGATGCGTAGTCGTTCTATATTTTAATAAACATAAAATACAATATTGGTCATTACTGCAAAATAAAAAAAGAATTGAAGCCGCTAATTGTATTGTAGAGAAAGATCATATTTATTTCCCGAAAGGTTACTATTTTAAGTTCGGTTATTTAAAAAATAAAGATAAGTTACCTTTTTCGGTTATTAATGAAATAAGGACCAATACATTCCCAATTACTGCAAGGATAAATACAAATGAAATAGTATTTCTCTTAGGTTTGGATGAAGAAAAATGTATCCAACTTAAAGATCAAGCTAATATAATTTTAACTAATCCAATGGATAACTGGTCATTGATATGTGAAGAATTCCTGGATACAGAATGTAGTGTTGAACTTAAGGAAAGAATACTACAGCAGCTAGAGAAAAACGGAATTCATCCAAATGAGGTTGCTCAAATCAAAAAACATATTGCTTCAAGAATGTTGTTTCGAACCTTTATTTCATGGGAGTGGCAATATTATGGACAATTTGATGTACTTAAAGCGTTATGGTTTTTGAATTCAAAAAAATACTGGTGGACCATGGATATTGCTCTAAGAACTCATAAAAAACAATAAAAGCGAGTAAACTACAAAAGTATACTCACTTTTAAACGGGGATTATGTTTTTTACATCAAACTATACTATATGTTCTTTTTATTGTTTTACCATTTTAGTAATTATTTGCGAACCGTCATTTCCTTCAAGATTAACCAAGTAAATTCCAGGTCTGTATCCACTAATACTAATATTTATTTCCTCTCCAGAAGTATAGTTAAACCTTCCAACGATTTTGCCTCCAACGCTATATATTTCCCCTTGATATGTGACGGCGCCTTTGGCTGTTGAATTAATTGTAAAGCTATTGGGAGTTGGATTAGGATAGATTATAAAAGTTTCCTTTTCCAAAATAGGAGTTGGTTCGATAGGCGTTTCTTTTGTGTTTAAGGTAGCTTCAAACATTCCGCGACCATGTGTTGCAGCAACAATTTTGGCATCAGATTTTCGTATGGCAATCATGTCGGTTCTCACATTGGCCAAAGTCTCATTTTTAGGAAACCATTCGACATCTTCTGATTTTATATCGTCGGTAGACCATACCCCAATCTCAGTAGCTAACCATACTTCATCACTATTAAAAGGGTTAAAAAGTCCCCATCGTATGGGCATATCAGGGAGATTACTTTCTTTTTCAATCCAGGAAATTCCTCCATCGTTAGTGTACCAAACAGAACTAATCCCATAGTTAGAAAAAGTGACTAAAATTTCCTCTTCATTTTCTCCTAAATCGATACTGGATATATTAGCAGGAGGAAATAAGTCGCTTCCAATTTCTATTGTACTTGGAGTATCACTTTGCGCATTTGTAGTTTTAAAGAGTTTCCCCGATTGGGTTCCGATAAATAAGGTAGAAGTACGTGTTTTATCATATGGAGACACTTTTATACTAGAATATGGTACAGTGGATCCAGTGTTTAAAGGTGTAAATTTTGAAGTAATTTCGCTTCCTTTTATCTCTATTCGTAGAAGCTCATCAATATGCTGGTTATCTGTAGAGGTTATTGCACCACCAAGCCCCATCCCATTTGCAAAAAGCGTATTGGTTATGGAATTATAATCCGCGGCATTAATAAAAGTACCACTAAGTGCATTTACAAACTCAGAAGTTGCTCCTGCATCTCTAGAAACAATATATTGGTTGTGATACACTGAAGTTATCACAATATTAGGCTCATTAATATCTACAAACGCAAATGCTCCATCACCTCCACTTACCATATCGTTTACATCAATAGGTGATCCATCATATCGTAAAGTACCATTATCTTGTGTCCCACCATAATAAGAATTAAACCCTTTGTTTGGGTGAATTCCAACAGTGTAATATTGTACAGTATTTAATCCTTTATTGACTTCAACAAAAGAAGGAAATACATTTGCAAGGTTTCCAATTTCGGCTACGTTGGAAGAAGTGATATCGTTTGAATAAAATACCCCTCCGTCTGTAGAAATAAATACTTCATCAGAAGAACCGGGTCTATACATGATAGTATGATGATCGGCATGAACAAACTCAGGGTAAAACTCTTGATTGGGTATCCAATAGGACATAGATTGCCATTTTAATCCTGTAGTTTCTGTATTGTCAGCTGTATCAGTTCCCGTTAATTTAAAAGAATTAAACCCTCCAAGCATAATTGTATTTTCATCATTAGCATCTACCCCTAAGGCCATTGCATGCCAGGTAAGTGATCCCCAACGTCCCCAGCCTAAATTAGGACTTGGTCCTGCAAATTCTGACCAGGTTGCACCAGCATCAAAAGACTGTAAAAGAATACAAAGACTACTAGAATCTCTAATAAAACCAGAAGGAAATTTAAATCCGCCACTAATCACTGCATATACTCTATTAGAATTAGAAGGAGCAACTGCAAATTTTATTCTTCCCGGATATATGTTGTTCATTGGATCAAACTTGTCATTAGCAAAAGAATCATTGATGGTCCAGTTTATACCATCCAAAGAACTTAATATCACTCCAGCACCATTTTCATCGGTATTTCTCATCGTACCGACAAGTAATTTCCCGCCTGCTATTTCTTCTATATCTGATGGGGCATAAGGAGTTGTATCTCCAATAATATTTGGTAATACTTGAGTCCAAGTTTGTCCTCCATCAATAGATCTATATAGTCCGTTCGTAGTATTAGATCCTTGTAATTCACCTTTATAAGTCCCAGATACAACAGCCGCATATACTACATTGATACCAGCTTCATTTCTTATCAAGATATCATTAACATAAGCAAAATCTGTGCTAGATGGTATAAGTTGCCACGTCTCACCATGATCTGTAGATTTCCATATACCAGTACCCTTACCAGACGATTCTCTATAGATATTTACAGCGGTATAGGATTCACCGGTTCCAACATACATAATGTCGTTATTGTCAGGATCAAAAGCAATAGCACCTACAGCAAGATTTTCAAAGAACCCTGAAGCATTTTCCCAAGAAGAAGCAGGGTCTGTAGCATCATTATTAAACCAAAGTCCACCTGTAACTGATCCTGCCCAAATTTTCTTATGAGTAGCATCAGAGGGGTCAAATACAATTTTTCGTACTCTACCTGCTATATTAGCTGGTACATTTTCCCAGTGTATATCATCCTTTCCATCCTTTTTTATCAACTTACTTTTAAGTGCTTGTGCTTTGGTAAATTGATATGATTTTAACAAACGTTCCTTAGGTACGTTTCGGGTATTGGGATCTAAAGTAGTAAGATATTCATGCAGAGCTGCATAATCAGGTTTGTCAGGCTTTTTGCTATTTAATTCACCTTTTTCTAGATATGCCTTTTGGTAAGTATCTACAATAAAACTTTCATGAGATGTTCTGTCATCTTTGGATAAACTAGAGTGTAACAACAACCCGAATACTACAAATGTAAAAACTAGTGTTGTTATGCGATAGTACGTTGTTTGTTTTTTCATTTTACAATTGAATGTTGTTGAG
The DNA here is from genome assembly GCF_007489275.1 of Aquimarina algiphila. Taxonomy (GTDB): domain Bacteria; phylum Bacteroidota; class Bacteroidia; order Flavobacteriales; family Flavobacteriaceae; genus Aquimarina; species Aquimarina algiphila. Next base: position 24,132 of record NZ_VLNR01000050.1, on the reverse strand, counting down.
TTAAATTATTGAAAATAAGATAATTGTGTTTTTGGTGTTGTAAAATTACGAAAAGATATCTAAAATCATTTATTTTGATTGATAAGCTTCCGATTTAAGTGTGGTATCTAAATACTTTTAGACTAAAATAAGTGAATAAAAACCGATATAACAATTCAGTGTATTGGTATCGAATAGAATAAGATCGAAAAGATCTGAAAAAACGGTAGTTGCCATTAATTTAACACACTTCCACTGTTACCGAATTGTGAACCAATTACATTTTTCACAATTTATTTTTTTAACTCTCATTTACGGTTGGCCCATGTGTTAATTGAGAGCAATGGTACTCGGTGTTTTTTCAGATCTTTCGATTATTTATGCAGCAAGCTCCCCATTGCCTGCTGATTCTTTGCCCGTTTCGATTGCCCCCCATTTTGAATTTGTATTAAATTTAATCGTTACAGGACTTTCATGTCTAAGGGTTTCAAGGATAGATTGTAATTCGGCCTCATGAAAATATATATTCAAATTGCCATTGTTATGTTTTGTATTTTGTGGTAAAGTATTTCCGTCTTTTATAATACCAAGATAGCCAAGGTATTCCTGGTTCTCACCGTAGAGATATACAAATCCCATTTGGTACCCGCCGCCGCCAGCATAATTGCTTACAATTTGAAGACTAAAACGCTCTACTTTATATGAAATTAGCATTACTTAAGTTTTTAAAAATGAGTTAGATGATTTGTTACTTCAAAAGTAGTCTATAAACTATTATTGTGGTAGAGGGAAAACACGGAATTTGTACAGGGGATATTGCCCCTATACATTTTTTGACTTGATTTCTATTGAGCAATATGTTTACGTTAATTGAATAATTAAAATGATTTTGAAAGATAAAACCCTAAAGAATTTCCTGAAAATTGCGGAGCTACTGTCATTCCATTTAATTTTTTAAAAGGATTCCACGAGATAAGATGTTCAAAATGATAAACTAGTTTTACAGATAATATTCCTATTCCCGCTCCTACCAGAACATCAGATAGATAATGCATATTGTTAAGCATTCTTAAAGTTCCTGTAGTAATAGCAAAAAAATACCCACTATACGCCAAAAGGGGATTAGTATCCTTAAATTCTTCGTATAATACTGTAGCTGTTGTAAAAGCCGTGGTTGTATGACCCGATGGGAAAGAGTTAGAATTGGTAGAATCCCCAGGTCTTTTTTTATAAACTTCTTTTTTTAATAATGCCGTGGTACCATTGCTTATAATAGAAGATAGAATGAGATTTTTTGTTTGATCAAACCAATGATTTCTTGATCGTACTCCCAGTATGTCTGCGCTATATAATTGGACAACCGGAGCATACCTGGTATAATCATCTATATTTAAATAAAAATCATCGCCTACCATTTTTCTTAAATCTGTTTGAAGCGATTTTTCAAAATCACTTGTGGATAAAAGAAATCCTGTCGTAATAAGAGTAATTGGAATAATTCTTTTGGTAAATAAACTATTTTCTTGGTTAAGTTCTATTTGGCCAAAGTTAGCAAGACGAGTACTTGTAATCGGTACATCAGTAAACTGAGCATTTATAACATTGATATATAACAATATCAATGCTAGAGGAAGCATTTTTTTCATAGTATTTTTTTGGGGCTGTAGGTAATTTTTGAAATGATATATCAAGAAATACCTTATGAAATATACTATATATTTATTAAAAAAATGTTAAAAAAATACATTTTGTTAATAAATGATTAACAAATGTTACGAACTTCGAAAAGAATACGTTTTGCATTCTAATCGAATGTATAATTTGATGATTATGATACATTCTTTTTTTTAAAATTATAAAGATGAAAATAAAATTGTATCCTCCTAGTATTCTTTAAAAAAGACGTATATTTGCACGCAATTAAATTTTAATTGCGATGACAGCACACGAATCCAAAATCGTTGGAGAAGGTTTAACCTATGACGACGTTCTTTTAGTTCCGGCATTCTCTGAAGTTCTTCCTAGAGAAGTAAGTATCAGGACTAAATTCACAAAAAATATAATACTTAATGTTCCAATCGTTTCTGCAGCGATGGATACTGTTACAGAGAGTCGTATGGCTATTGCTATGGCTCAGGAAGGAGGTATTGGTGTATTGCATAAAAATATGACAATCGAGGAGCAGGCAATTAAAGTTCGTAAGGTAAAACGAGCAGAGAGCGGGATGATCATAGATCCAGTAACGCTACCAAGAGATGCAAAAGTAATTGATGCCAAGAATAATATGCGCGAGCATAGTATTGGAGGAATCCCGATTATAGATGGTAATAATAAGTTGATTGGTATTGTTACGAATAGGGATCTTCGTTTCGAAAAGAATGATCAACGCCCAATATCTGAAGTGATGACCAGTGAAAACCTAGTTACTGTTGCAGAAGGTACATCACTTCAACAAGCAGAAGTTATTCTACAAAACAATAAAATTGAAAAATTACCAGTAGTAGATAAAGAGAATACTTTAGTAGGTCTGATCACATTTAGAGATATTACCAAACTAACACTTAAACCAATGGCAAATAAGGACGAATTTGGACGTCTGCGTGTTGCTGCAGCTATTGGTGTTACAGGAGATGCTGTTGAACGTGCAGAAGCCTTGGTTAAATCTGGTGTGGATGCTGTAGTCATTGATACTGCTCATGGTCATACTAAAGGAGTAGTAACCGTATTAAAGCAGGTAAAAGAAAAGTTTCCAAAATTAGAAGTTATAGTAGGTAATATTGCTACTGCTGAGGCGGCAAAATATTTGGTAGAAGCAGGGGCTGATGCGGTTAAAGTTGGAATAGGGCCGGGGTCTATTTGTACAACTAGAGTAGTAGCTGGTGTAGGATTTCCACAGTTCTCCGCGGTTCTAGAAGTGGCTAATGCAATAAAAGGATCAGGTGTTCCTGTAATCGCTGATGGAGGAATTAGATACACAGGAGATATCCCTAAGGCTATTGCCGCTGGTGCTGATACTGTAATGCTAGGTTCTCTCTTAGCAGGTACTAAAGAATCTCCTGGAGAAACTGTTATTTATGAAGGAAGAAAATACAAGACGTATCGTGGTATGGGCTCTGTAGAAGCTATGAAGAAAGGATCTAAAGATAGATATTTTCAAGATGTTGAAGATGATATTAAAAAATTAGTTCCGGAAGGAATTGTAGGACAAGTGCCATATAAAGGGGATCTTATTGAAAGTATCCATCAGTTTATAGGCGGATTACGAGCGGGTATGGGGTATTGTGGAGCAAAAGATATTGCAACATTACAAGATAAAGGACGTTTTGTTAAAATTACAGCAAGTGGTATTCATGAAAGTCATCCTCATGATGTTACAATAACTAAAGAAGCTCCTAATTATAGTAGACGATAAAATTTTAGGTATACGTTACTTTAAAGTATAAAAAAAACGCATCAATTATTGATGCGTTTTTTTATAAATAAAATCCTGAGATTATTTTTTTGCTTCTTCTATTTTGATTCCCAATTTTGTCATTACCTTTTTAGTAAGATCATAATTAGAGTCTATATATGCTAAGCCACTACTTGTAATAGTAAATACTTGAGTATATTTTTCTGCTTTAGCAATTTCTTCTAGAGCTTTTCCTATTTTCTCATATAAAGGCTGTAATAATCTATTTTGTTCTAATTGAACAAGTTTAGCCCCATTTTGACGAATTTTTGCGATATCATTTTCTAAGGTAATAATCTCGTCTTGTTTTGTTTTTTTCATTGGCTCTGTAAAAGAAGCAACTTTTTCCTGATAATCTTTTACTTTGGCTTGATACTCATCAATCTTAAGTTTTAACTCTGCTTCTATTTTGCCATTATATGCTTTTAAATCCTCTTGAACTTTTGTAAGTTCCGGCATTTGAGAAAGAATATATTCTGAGTCTATTGTTCCGGTCTTAGCCTGGGCGTTGATTTGAAAACTAGCAACCAAAACTAAGATTAATGTTATTACTTTTTTCATCTTATTTTTTATTTTCTGATTTTAAAATTCTTGCAAATATATAAGGTCTTAGACAATATACGTGCCATGAATTATATTTTTTAAAAATCTATTCTTCATATAGTTGTCCGCGGTGAGGTTTTAATGCATCTCGAACAGTTTTCATCTCAGAATCTGTTACTACCATATATGCTATACTATGCATGTCATTAAGTTCTTGACAACCTGTTATGTTGAGAGATATCTTTTCTAAAGAAATATATTCTTTAAGATGAATTTCATGATGTTGCGCAGTCTTACTTGCAGTAGATCCCCTAAAATCCCAAATTAATTTCAGTTTTCGTTCCATAATGTGTTCTTAGTTTTTTAACTATAGTCCTATGTTAGCTTTAAATTGTAGAGCTTGCTATTTCGTTGTTTAAATCCTAATTTCAAATATAAACGTATAGCTGCTTTTTTTTCATTTTCTGTAAATAGATAAATTTCAGTAAGTCCTTTTTCTTTTCCAGTACTGATTAATTTTTGAATTAACTTTTCACCGATTCCCTGACCTCTGTAATCCAAATCTACAACCACATCTTCAATCCAACCTTTATGTCCAGAAATTACTTTGTAAGAGCATAATGAAGCAATTCCGACTATTTTTTTATTTAGTGTATAGCAAGCAAAAATTAGAGAGTCGTTTGTTTCTGATAGTAGGTCTTTTATTGGGATTTGTACTTTATTAGGGCTTAACTGTCTAAATAACTTTTGGATATCTTCTAAGATATAAGAGTTTATAGTTTTTTTACTTAAAATTTCAATCAATCTTTATCAATTTTAGAATTACTAATTGTTGAGTACACTTTTTCCTTCTTCAGCAAAAGATTTAAAATCCTGCATATACGAATATGACTGTTTCTTAAAAGCACTTGGCATGATAAATCCCATAAACTTCATAAAACCACTAAATTTGAATTCATTTTTTGAAGTCCATTTTGTATTTCCATTAGAAAGTTCTTCAAAATAATTTTCTTGAATATTATATACATTTTTAGCATCAAATGTAAGGTGAAGCGCCTCAGGAAGATCAAGAAAGGTAATTGTTTCAATCATTTCTATTTCTCGTTTACCCATTTTGTACGTTAATTTTGAAATAGCTCCCGTTTTTCCTTTTTGACCGCTAAGATGTTCCATGCCTATAAAACCTTTTTGCCAATATTTTAGGTTTTCTTCATTGTCAAATTTTTCAATCACCTGATTTCTAGGTAATTTGATCTCTATGTCTAGTGTATATTCCATTGTGTGATTTATTGTTTGTTAGTTGTGTAATTTGAATACAATATACGTAGATCATAAAAATTTTAAAAGCTAATACTACAGCAGTATTTATGTCGTTAGAAAAGAAGCTTGTAAAACGTCTTAATATTATTATTTTTGTCCGATTGAGGACTTCATTATACACAAATCATGCGCAAAAAGTCATTATTGTTTTTTTTAGGAGGTGTTTTTTTAACATTAACTTATGCTCAGGAACCCAAAGATGTATTATTTACTATAGATAATTCTCCGGTTTATATTTCCGAATTTAAAAAGGTATATCTAAAAAATATAGATCTTGTTAAGGACGATTCGCAAAAAAATGTAGATGAATATTTAGATCTTTTTATAAACTATAAACTAAAACTCAAGGAAGCAAAGAAACTTGGTTTAGATAAGAAAGAGAGTTATTTAAAGGAATTAGATGGGTATAGAAAGCAATTAGCAAAGGGATACCTTACAGACACCAAAACGTCTGATGCGTTGATAAAAGAGGCATATGATCGATCATTGGAACGAATACATGCAAGCCATATATTGATCACTGTGAAACCAAATGCATTAGAAAAAGATACGATAGCAGCTTATGAAAAAATAATTGAAGCCAGAAATAAGATTATTAATGGAGATTCATTTGATGCTGTAGCCAAAGCCTATAGCCAGGATCCATCTGCCATCAAAAATGGTGGAGATTTGGGATGGTTTTCTGCTTTTAGAATGGTATACCCATTTGAAGATGCAGCATTTAAAACTAAGGTCGGTGAAGTTTCTGAACCATTTAGGACACAATTTGGATATCATATTGTAAAAGTTAATGGTAGAGAGAAAAAAAGGGAAGAAGTCACAGTGGCACATATAATGGTTGCTATTAATGGAAATAGAACAGCAGAAGAAGCGAAGAGTAGAGTTCAGGAAATCAATCAGCAACTTCAACAAGGAATTTCTTTTGCTTCTTTGGCAAAACAGTATAGTGATGATCCCAGTACAGCTATTAATGGGGGTAAAATTCGACGTTTCGGACAAGGAGCATTAAATTCTGAGAAATTTGAAAAAACAGCATTTAGTTTAACAGAAAAAAATGAAATTTCTGAGCCAATACAAACAAAATATGGTTGGCATATTATTCAGTTAATAGAGAAACATCCTCCAAAAACTTTTGAAGAACAAAAAGAAGAGCTTACCAAAAAAGTGAAGAGAGATAGCAGATCTAAACTCGTTACCGCATCATTTATTAATTCACTAAAAGAAAAGTATGCCATCAACAGAAATGAAGAGGCTGTTTCGTATTTCAAAAAAATTGTTCCTGATACTTTTCTTACTACAGAATGGAATATTCCTGAGGATAAGAATCTAGAGAAGCAATTTTTTAGGATAAAGGAAAAAGGATTTTCATACATGGATTTTGCAAAATTCTTACAGAATAATCAGGGCAGGGTAGCTGGTTACCAAGATGTTTCTGTTTTTCTAGAAGAAATGTACGATCGATTTGAATCTTCTTCGTTACTAGAATATTATGAGAATCATCTTGAAGAAGATAATCCAGATTTTGCAAGTGTCATTGGAGAATATCGTGACGGACTTTTACTTTTTGATCTTATGGAATCTAAAATATGGAATGTATCTAAGACTGATTCTGTTGGGCTTAAGAAATTTTACGAGATTCAAAAAGATAAGTATACACAGAATGAAACGTATAAGGTAGTCAAGGCTTCTTCTTCAAAACCAGAAGTTATAACTAAAGTAGAGAAGTTGTTAAAAGCTCAAAAATCAATAGAAGAAATCAAAAAAGAAATCAATAAGGATGATATTGTTCTAGTGATTTTTTCTGAAGAGGAATTCATAAAAGGTGAGGATACATTCCCTAAAGATTTGTCTCCAGAAAAAGGGAAAATAATGATTACAGAAGGAGAGAGTTTTGTGACTTTGATTATGATAAAAGAAATCTTACCTTCAAGAATCAAAACATTTGAAGAAATCAAAGGCGAAGTTATTAATGATTTTCAAGAAAATGTAGAAGAACTATGGCTTAATCAATTGAGAACAAAATACTCGGTAAAAGTCAATAAGAAAATATTAAAAAGGGCTAAAAAAGAATTATCTATATAAATAAAGTAAATATAATAGCCTCTAAATATTTACTTCAAACCGAAATTATTATTGGTTTTACAATTTTTGGGATTGTTTTTGGATAAATAAAAAGATTAAGACTTGTGAAATATTATAACTTAATACTATTGTTATTAATAGTTGTTTCTTGCCAGAATTTTAAAAATCAAATTAAAAAAGAAGCAATAGCCAGAGTAAATGAGACCTATTTGTATAAAGAGGACATCAAAACACTAGTGCCCAAAAACACTTCTGAAGCAGACAGTGTAAATATTGTCAATAATTACATCAATACCTGGGCAACTCGTCAATTATTTATTGATAAGGCTAAACTAAACCTTACTGAAGAAGAATTAAAAGAATTTGATGATTTAGTAGAAAGTTACAAAAGCACTTTATATATCAATGCGTATAAGAATGCTGTTATTAATAAAGCGATCAATATGGATATAACAAATCAGGATTTGGAGACGTATTATGATCAAAATTTGAAAAATTTTAATCTCAATGAGGAGTTAGTAAAATTACGTTACTTACATTTGCCACCTGATTATGGAAATATTGTTGCAACGCAACGACAATTAAATCGTTTTAATGAAGAGGATGTAGAGGAATTAGGAGGAAAAAAAAATGAATACCTATCCTATTCTTTAAATGATTCTGTCTGGATAAAGCTAGAACAGGTGTTTAGTAAAATACCAGTTTTAAGAAAACAGGAGAAGACAAAATTTCTGAAAGAAGGAAAATATATACAACTTAGAGATTCTACTGGGGTATATATGGTAAAAATAAAAGATGTTTTAAAACATAATGAAATAGCTCCATTAGAGTATATAAAACCTACAATACGGCAAATTATCCTGAATAGGAGAAAGCTGGAACTGATTAAAAAAATAGAAAAAGATATTACAAGAGATGCAGTTGAGAACAAACAATTTGAAGTCTATGATTAAAACTACCGCGCTTTGCGTTATGTTCATTATTGGTGTAGGAGTAGAACTTTATTCCCAAGAGATTATTGAAGAAGTATCTCAGGATACCATAGTGAAACAAGATACCATCGCAGGCCAGAGCGCTGCTATTGTTAATGATAGTATTAACCCAAAGATCGATACTGTAAAACCATCTTTCCAAAGAGTAAAAATAGATGGTGTAGCGGCAGTGATTGGAGAAAATGTGATTCTGGATAGTGATGTTGATATAGCTTACAGACAATTACTTAGTGAAGGAGTTTCGTCCTCGGATGTAAGCCGTTGTGAGCTTGCCGGAAGTTTGTTTGAAACAAAATTATATGCGCATCATGCCGTTCAGGATAGTATAGTAGTAAAAGATGCCGAAGTTAATTCTATGGTTGATCAACAGTTAAACTATATGACGAATGAGTTGGGGACTGTAGAAAAAGTATTAAGATTTTATAAAAAAGATAACTTAGAAGATTTTAAGAAAGAACTTTTTGAAATCAACAAATCAAATAGGTTATCAGAGCAGATGAGAGCTAAGATTATTGAAGATATTGAAATCACACCAGAAGAAATTAGAGAATTCTTTGATGATATTCCAGAAGAAGAAAGACCGCTTTTTGGAACCGAACTCGAGCTAGCTCAAATTGTTATAGAACCAGAAATTCCTCAAGAGGAAGAACAAAAGGTGATCGATAGGTTAAATCAGTTTAGAGAAGATATTGTTGAGAATGGGAGCAGTTTTGCAACCAAAGCGGTACTGTATTCTCAAGATCCGGGATCTAAATCTACAGGTGGTAAATATACATTAGATCGCCAGACAAACTTTGCAAAAGAATTTAAAGATGTTGCTTTTAGCTTACAAGAAGAAGAAGTAAGCGAACCTTTTAAAACAGATTTTGGATGGCATATTGTAAAAGTAGATAAAATAAGAGGAGAAGAAATAGATGTAAGACATATACTTCTTGTTCCTGATGTAACAAGAGCAAGTGTAGACGAAGCTAAAAGATTAATAGATTCTCTTCGTACAAGTATCGTTTCTGGTTCTATTGAATTTAAGGAAGCTGCTAGAAAATTCAGTGATGAAAAAGAGACTAGAGAAGACGGTGGACAACTACTTAATCCAACTACAGGAGATACTCATTTTGAACTTACCAAAATTGACCCTATATTGTACGATCAAGTATCCAAATTAAAAACGAATGACATCTCTTTGGTTATTCCAGATCAGGATCGTCAAGGTAGAAAAAAGTTTAAATTGATTACAGTACTTAACCGATATGATGAACATATAGCAGATTATGCTAATGATTATCGAAAAATACAAGAATTAGCGTTGAGGAAAAAACAAATTGACGCTATTCGTAAATGGCAGAGTGAAAAAATCATGGATACCTATATAAAAGTAAACGGTGAGTACAGAGACTGCGAGTATAGTGGTAACTGGTTAAAAAACGAAAAATAATATGTCAGACGACGTAGCAGCTATTGAAACCTTAGTAAAAAAACATTCAGAACTTAAAAAAGAAATTTCCAAAGTAATTATTGGGCAGGAGAAGGTTATCGATCAGATACTTCTTTCAGTTTTTTCTGGGGGGCATGCATTACTTATCGGTGTGCCTGGTTTGGCTAAAACACTCATGGTAAATACAATTTCACAAGCTCTGGGATTAGATTTTAAAAGAATTCAATTTACGCCGGATTTAATGCCTAGTGATATATTAGGTAGTGAGATTTTAGATGAAACAAGGCATTTTAAATTTATTAAAGGTCCTATTTTTTCTAACATTATTCTTGCAGACGAGATAAACCGTACTCCTCCTAAAACTCAAGCTGCACTATTAGAGGCTATGCAAGAAAGAGCTGTAACCGTTGCAGGACATCATTATAAACTTGATTTACCCTATTTTGTTTTGGCAACACAGAACCCTATAGAACAAGAAGGGACATATCCTTTGCCAGAAGCACAATTGGATAGATTTATGTTTGCAATAGAATTAAAATATCCAAGTTTTCAGGAAGAAGTAGATGTAGTAAAGAGTACCACAGGAGATAAAACTAATACTGTTAATTCGTTATTTAAAGCACAGGAAATTATTGATTTTCAACATCTGATTCGTAGAATACCTGTTGCAGATAATGTAATCGAATATGCAGTAGGTATGGTTGGTAAAACAAGACCTAATGGAGAAACAGCTACAGAATTAGTGAAAAATTATATTGATTGGGGAGCAGGGCCAAGAGCATCTCAAAACCTTATTCTTGCTGCCAAGGCTAATGCTGCGGTAAAAGGTAAATTTTCTCCTGATATAGAAGATGTGCAAGCAGTTGCTATGGGAATTCTTCGCCATAGAATTATAAAGAATTATAAAGCTGAAGCTGAAAATGTAACTGTAGAAGATGTGATTAGTAGCTTATTCTAAAAAACTACTATAATTATTATCTTAATATAAGAAACTTATAAAGTTTTTGCTCTTGTACGAATAAAATTTACAGACTCTTCACTAATTACTATTGTGTCGATCAAAATTAAACCTTCTTTATTTTTGAAAGTCTAATGTATAGAACGTTCAAAAGAAATGTATTGTTTAATAAAAAGATAATAATAGAATGAAAAATTATGTAATATATGCTTTGGTGTTTTCGGTATTTATTGGAGTTTCATCAATCTCTGCACAATCAAATGAAGAACATGTAAAGCGTAAAGAATTAAGAAAAGAGTTTCATCAAAGTCTCTCAGAAAATCAAAAGGCTCAATTAGAAATCAAAAAGAAATTACGAAAGGAGCATAAAAATACTATGAAAGCTACCTTTACCGAAGAACAACTTGCGATTGTTAAAAATCGTGAGATTTCTAGAAAAGAGAGAAAAAAAACCTTGGACTCTACCTTAAGTGCCGAACAAAAAGAATTGTCCAAAAATCATAAAGAGATGATGAAAATAGAGGATGAAAAATTTAAAGCAACACTTTCAGAAACTCAATTGGTACAATATGAAGAATTAAGGAAAAGAAAAGGTAAAAAAAGAAGAGGACGTAAATAAGGATAATTAATATTTGTAGATAAAAATGAAGTTGTAATATGACTTCATTTTTTATATATAGACAATTTTGCTATTATTTTAATTAATTTTTAAGAGTTAACTATAACGTTTTCGTAAATCGATTTAATGAGCAAGTATTTTCTTTTATAAAATTTTATTGATTCTGTAGTATTCATAAATTTAATTTGTGAATTTCGATAAATGACCCCCCTATTTTTTTTAAAAACGTAAAAAGATAGGATTAGAACTATTCATTTAAGAAAATCCTTTAAAATTCGTATTTTCGCAGGACTTTTCAATACTTAAAAATAATAAGATATGGCATTCGATATCAATATGATAAAAATGGTATATGCCTGAATTGTAGAAGAAGTATGTATTACTTGTAAAGTCTTACATATCTGTTATTATATGTTGAAAAAGTTTTATGTTCACACCTTTTGAAAACTAAAACAATTAAAATATATACAAGCTGTAAGGATGATGTAGATTTATCTACTGATTTTATAATTTGTCATGAGACAACTATACAAATTGAATTGTTGTAATTTCAAGAGGCAAGAAAAGGAAATTTATGTGCTATCTAAATAATCACATTTGACATTCGAAGAATTCTATTTTATACTATATGAACACTTATAAGGATTACATCAGGGAGATCGAAGAAAGAAAATCTCAGGGATTACACCCTAAGCCAATTGATGGAGCTGAGTTATTAAGCGAAATTATTTCGCAAATCAAAGATAAGAATAACGAACATCGAGAAGATTCCCTTAGTTTTTTTATTTATAATACTTTACCTGGGACGACAAGTGCCGCTAGTGTAAAAGCTAAATTTTTAAAAGAAATTATTCTTGGTGAATCTGTTGTTGAAGAGATTACGCCTGCTTTTGCATTTGAGCAATTATCACATATGAAAGGTGGTCCTTCAGTAGAAGTATTATTAGATTTGACTTTGGGGAATGATGAGGCTGTTTCTCAAGAAGCAGCTAAAGTTTTAAAAACGCAAGTTTTTCTTTATGAGGCAGATACAGAACGTTTGAAACTGGCTTATGATGCAGGAAGTGTTGTTGCTAAAGATATTATTGAAAGCTATGCTCAAGCAGAATTTTTTACTAAATTACCAGAGATTGATGAAGAAATAGAGGTTGTTACCTATATCGCGGGAGTAGGTGATATTTCTACAGATTTATTATCTCCGGGAGCAGATGCACATTCAAGATCAGATCGTGAATTACATGGTCAGTGTATGTTTGAGCACAATAAAGATATGCAAAATGAATTGTTAGCGCTAAAAGAGCAACACCCTGATAAACGTGTAATGTTAATTGCAGAAAAAGGAACCATGGGAGTGGGATCTTCACGAATGTCAGGTGTAAACAATGTAGCATTATGGACAGGTATTTCATCTAGCCCATATGTTCCATTTATTAATATAGCGCCAGTAATAGCTGGTACAAATGGTATTGCACCAATTTTCTTAACAACAGTTGGGGTAACAGGTGGTATTGGTATTGATTTAAAAAACTGGGTGAAGCAAAAAGATGCTGATGGAAACACGGTCGTTGATGAAAATGGAGAACCAGTATTAAAGCAAACATATTCCGTTGATACAGGTACAGTACTTACCATAAATACGAAGACAAAGAAATTGTATAACGGAGATAAAGAATTAAAAGATATTTCAACAGCGTTGACTCCTCAAAAAATGGAGTTTATCAAGGCAGGAGGTTCTTATGCCGTCGTTTTTGGTAAAAAATTACAAACGTTTGCCGCTAAAACTTTAGGAATTGATGTTCCTCAAGTATATGCTGAATCAAAAGAAATCTCTATAGAAGGACAAGGGTTAACTGCTGTTGAAAAAATATTCAATAAAAATGCAGTAGGAACTACTCCAGGTAAAACATTACATGCTGGTTCTAACGTTAGAGTTGAAGTAAACATTGTAGGTTCTCAAGACACTACTGGTTTAATGACTTCTCAAGAATTAGAGATGATGGCTGCTACAGTAATCTCTCCAATTGTAGATGCAGGGTATCAATCAGGATGTCATACAGCTTCAGTTTGGGATGATAAGTCTAAAGCTAATATTCCAAGATTAATGAAGTTTATGAATGACTTCGGATTAGTTACTGCGCGTCATCCTGAAGGGAAATATCATGCAATGACTGATGTAATTCATAAAGTATTAAATGATATAGCAGTTGATGATTGGGATGTAATCATTGGTGGAGATTCGCATACACGTATGGCAAAAGGTGTTGCCTTTGGAGCGGATTCTGGAACAGTTGCTTTAGCATTAGCTACAGGTGAGGCTACGATGCCAATTCCACAATCTGTAAAAGTAACTTTTAAAGGCAATATGAAAAGTTACATGGATTTCCGTGATGTTGTTCATGCTACTCAGGAACAGATGTTAAATCAGTTTGAAGGTGAAAATGTTTTCCAAGGAAAAATTATAGAAGTGCATATTGGTACATTAACTTCTGATCAAGCATTTACATTTACAGATTGGACTGCCGAAATGAAAGCAAAAGCATCTATCTGTATTTCTGAGGATGATACTTTAATAGAGTCATTAGAAATCTCTAGAGATCGTATTCAGATTATGATTGATAAAGGGATGGATAATCCGAAGCTGGATCTTAAAGGGTTAGTTGATAAAGCAAACAACCGTATCACTGAAATTAAAACAGGAACTAAACCGGCATTAAAACCAGATGCAGACGCTAAATATTATGCTGAAGTTGTCATTGATCTAGATAAGATTGTGGAACCAATGATAGCTGATCCAGATGTGAATAATGAAGATGTATCTAAGCGTTATACGCATGATAATATTCAACCATTATCTTTCTATGGAGGAACAAAGAAGGTAGATTTAGGTTTCGTAGGATCTTGTATGATCCATAAAGGAGATATGAAAATTTTAGCTCAAATGTTAAAAAACATTGAAGCTCAACAGGGTGAAGTTAACTTTAATGCTCCCTTAGTTGTAGCGCCTCCAACATACAATATTGTGGATGAGTTAAAAGCAGAAGGCGATTGGGATGTTTTAGTTAAATATTCAGGTTTTGAGTTCGATGATAGTGCACCAAAAGGGTTGGCACGTACAAAGTATGAGAATATGTTATACTTAGAACGTCCTGGATGTAACCTGTGTATGGGTAACCAAGAAAAAGCAGAACCAGGGGATACGGTGATGGCTACTTCTACACGTTTATTTCAAGGAAGAGTTGTTAGAGATGCTGATGATAAAAAAGGAGAATCTCTGTTATCTTCTACGCCAGTTGTGGTTTTATCTGCTATTTTAGGCAGAACGCCTACTATGGAAGAGTATGAAGCTGCTGTTGATGGAATTATATTAACTAAATTTAAACCCTCACAAAAACAATTAGTAGTTTAGTAATTAAGTTACTTTTTTAAAAATAAAAATAAAGCCTGAGTGAAAACTTGGGCTTCTTCTATTTATAAATCATGTTTCTTTTGTGATAAGTGTACTATCAATTTTTTGCTTATTTATAATCGATATAATCAATAGCATTCTGGGTGTTTTCAATTTGTTTTTTTGTTAAATTCGTAGAGATAACATAAATAAAATAATTGTCCTATGGCATTCGATATCGAAATGATAAAAAAGGTCTACAATCAAACAGCTGATCATGTAAATGCGGCACGTGAGGTTACTGGTAAGCCTTTAACATTAGCAGAGAAAATTTTATATGCCCACCTTTGGGATGGTAAAGTAGAAACCGCATTTGTAAGAGGTAAAGATTATGTTGATTTTGCCCCCGATCGTATTGCTTGTCAGGATGCTACAGCTCAGATGGCGTTGCTTCAATTTATGCAAGCGGGTAAAAACAAAGTTGCAGTTCCAACAACCGTACATTGTGATCATTTAATTCAAGCTAAAGTAGGAGCTGATAAAGATTTGCAATCTGCATTAAACACGAGTAGTGAAGTATTTAATTTCTTAGAGTCTGTATCAAATAAATATGGAATTGGATTTTGGAAACCTGGTGCAGGTATTATTCATCAGGTAGTGTTGGAGAATTATGCATTTCCAGGAGGTATGATGATAGGAACTGATTCTCATACTGTAAATGCAGGAGGTCTAGGTATGGTTGCTATTGGAGTTGGTGGAGCAGATGCGGTAGATGTAATGGCTGGAATGCCTTGGGAATTAAAGTTCCCTAAGTTAATAGGTGTAAAATTAACTGGTAAGTTATCAGGTTGGACAGCACCAAAAGATGTGATATTAAAAGTAGCTGAAATTCTTACTGTAAAAGGAGGAACAGGAGCTATTGTAGAGTATTTTGGTCCTGGAGCCATTGCAATGTCATGTACAGGTAAAGGTACAATTTGTAATATGGGTGCCGAGATTGGAGCTACTACATCAACATTTGGTTATGATGAATCTATGGAGCGTTATTTGAGAGCTACAGATCGTAGTGATATCGCTGATGCAGCTAATGATGTAAAGGAACACCTTACTGGTGATGCCGAAGTATATGCAAATCCAGAACAATATTTTGATCAGGTAATTGAAATTAACTTATCTGAATTAGGCCCATTATTAAATGGACCTTTTACTCCTGATTTATCTACAGAAGTTGGTGATACAATGACCGAAAAAGCAAAAGCTAATGATTGGCCATTAAAAGTAGAATGGGGATTAATAGGTTCTTGTACAAACTCTTCTTATGAAGATTTGTCTAGAGCGTCTTCTATTGCTCAGCAGGCAATTGATAAAGGCTTGAAAATGAAGTCAGAATTAGGAATTAACCCTGGTTCTGAACAAGTACGTTTTACCGCAGAGCGAGATGGGTTGTTAGATATTTTTGAAAAATTAGATGCCAAGATTTTTACTAATGCTTGTGGACCTTGTATCGGGCAATGGGCTAGGTATAGTGATCCTAAAAATGCACCTAAGAATAGTATTGTCCACTCTTTTAATAGAAATTTTGCAAAACGAGCAGATGGTAATCCAAATACACATGCTTTTGTTGCATCTCCAGAGTTAACTGCGGCAATAGCCGTTGCAGGACGCTTGGACTTTAATCCGTTAACAGATAAATTAATTAATGAAGATGGACAAGAGGTGATGTTTGATGAGCCTACTGGATGGGAGTTACCTCCAAAAGGTTTTGAAGTAGAAGATGCTGGATATATAGCTCCAGAAGAAGATGGGGCAGGTGTTGAAGTTTCTGTAGATCCAAACTCAGAACGTTTAGAATTATTAACTCCTTTTGAGCCTTGGGATGGTAAAAACATAACAGGAGCTAAACTGTTAATTAAAGCATTTGGTAAGTGTACAACAGATCATATCTCTATGGCAGGTCCTTGGTTACGTTACCGTGGTCATTTAGATAATATATCGAACAACTGTTTAATTGGAGCTGTAAATGCATACAATAAAAAGACCAATTTTGTAAAAAGTCAGTTAAACGGTGAATATGATGGTGTACCTAATGTGCAAAGAACATATAAAGCTGCAGGAGTACCTACTGTAGTTGTAGGAGATCATAATTATGGAGAAGGATCATCACGTGAGCATGCCGCTATGGAACCTCGTCACCTTGGTGTACGTGCAGTAATTGTGAAATCATTCGCACGTATTCATGAAACAAACCTTAAAAAACAAGGAATGTTAGGTTTAACGTTTGCAAATGAGGCAGATTACGATTTGATCTTAGAAGATGATACTTTTAACTTTACAGATTTAGATCAATTTGCTCCTGGTAAACAATTAACATTAGAAGTTGTCCATGCTGATGGTTCTAGTGATACTATTATGCTTAATCATACATATAATGATTCGCAAATAGATTGGTTTAGAGAGGGATCTGCGTTGAACTTAATTAAGAAACAAAATTAATAAGAGATAAATAAATTATTAAATAAAAAAACTCCTAAAATTTAAATTTTAGGAGTTTTTATTTTAAGCTATCATATATTTCTAAGTTATTCTGAATAAGAAATAATGTAGTGCTTCAAAATGGTGATTAATTAAATAGGAAAGCATTCTACGCTAACCATAACGCAAAATTTGTATTCTGGAGGAAGTGCTTCATATTCACTGCAAGAAACTACTATAGGTCCTGTATAACCACTGCAAGGTCCGCCTCCGTTAATTTTCCTTTGTTGAGCTCTGTTTAAGCTTTTTCCAAAATTTAAAAGTTTTTTTTTCATATTGTTTTTGTGTAATACTCCCCGAACTTAAATAAAACACTCAGGGAATGTGTCTTTACACTAAAATAATGCTTTTTCTAAAGGAAATTATTAGAGTAATGTTAATATGATATAGTTTATAAAACTTTAAATAAAGTTGTGTAAATAATAATGTAAGGACGCTAAGCGTTTTACGACTTAAGTGTATAACTAACATCTTAAAACATAATCATCATGGGTGCTGTCTGGTTTTTCGAGGATGCAAACCTCTTCAAAGTATTATGTCCTCATAAATTTAAAAGGTATAAAAAAGACCACGATTTTGACGCTTATCGAAAGAATGACTATATCTATTTTGAGGAAGATTCTGCTAATAAAGTATATCTTATCGAAAAAGGAAAAGTTAAGATAGGATATTATGCAGAAGATGGTTGCGAAGTCGTAAAAGCAATCTTAACTAAGGGAGAGATTTTTGGAGAAAAAGCTATTTTAGGAGAAAATATAAGAACAGAATTTGCTCAATCTGTGGATAATACAACTTCTATTTGTCCTATTGGAGTAGAAACCATGCACGGGCTTATGAGAGATAATCAATCTTTTAGTCTTAGAATTTATAAATTTATTGGTATGCGTTTTAAACGTTTAGAAAGAAGATTGCAATTACTTCTTTTTAAAGATACTAAAACAAGATTGTTAGAATTCTTAAACGAACTTAAAGAGGATTATGGACATTGCTGTCCTGATACAGGAGATATGGTAATAGAACATCCTTACACTCAAAAAGATATCGCAAACTTGATAGGAACATCAAGACCTACCTTAAATATCATTCTAAACGAATTAAAAGAATCTAATATTATCGATTTTAATAGAAAAGAAATTCGATTAAAAATTGTTGCCTAATGTTAGATGGCTAACATTTTAAAAGTATAGTTGTTAATATTTTTATGGTCTAATAATCATAAAAACAAAGCAATGTTAAAAAAACTAATTATAGGGGTGTTAGCTGTAGGTTTTATAGCTGTCTCTTGTAGTGATGACGATGACAATACAATAGTGGTCAACGCGGGAACTATCTCAGGAGGTCCTTTCTCCTTTGATGTTGATGGAGAACCTGATCTTGTAACAGGTATATCTTTAGATGATACAAATGTTTCAGGATCTAATAGTACTTGGGTAATTACAGATGATGCAGGAACTATTCTAGGATTACCACCAAATATAACAGCGGTAGAAGGAGTAAATTTTGATGACGCAGGTACAGGAACTTGTTTTATTTGGTATTTACGTTATGAAGATGGATTGGACGGATTAGAAGCTATGAGTAATACTAGTGATCTAAACGGAACTTTTGATTTTTCGAATTCTATTGAAGTAGTTCGTAATCAGGTAACGAATGCAGGAAGAATCTCGGGAGGTCCATTCGAATTTAATGTGGATGGAGAGGCAGATATGGTAAGTGGTATCGAATTAGATGATTCTAATGTTTTTGGAGCTAACGGTACTTGGGTGATTACCGATGATATGGGTACAATTCTTGGGTTACCACCAACACTAGCAGATGTAGAAGGTGTGAATTTTGATGGAGCAGGAGCAGGAGTTTGTTTCATTTGGTATTTACGTTATGAAGATGGTTTACAAGGATTAGCGGCTATGAATAACACCAGTGATCTAAATGGAACATTTGATTTTTCAAATTCTATTGAAGTAGTACGTAACCAGGTAACAAATGCTGGGACTCTATCAGGAGGACCTTATACTTTTTGTGTTGATGGTACGCCAGATATGGTAAGCGGTATTATGTTAGATGATACTAATGCATTTGGAGCTAATAGCACTTGGGTGATTACTGATGATATGGGTAACATTCTCGGATTACCACCAACATTGGCAGATGTAGAAAATGTAAATTTTGATGATGCAGGTGGAGGTACATGTTTTATCTGGTATTTACGTTATGAAGATGGTTTGCAAGGATTAGCAGCTATGAATAATACTAGCGACCTTGTTGGTACATTTGACTTTTCTAACTCTGTTGAAGTGGTGCGTAATAAGCCTGATGGAGGAACAATTACTGGAGGTCCTTTTACCATTACAGTAGATGGTACACCTGATATGGTAAGCGGTATTGCATTAGATAATACTAATGTTTCTGGTAAAAACGGAACATGGGTAATTACTGATGATACTGGTGTAATTCTTGGGTTACCATCAACAATAGCAGATGTAGAAAATGTAGATTTTAATGCAGCAGGAGTGGGAACTTGTTTTATCTGGTATTTACGTTATGAAGATGGATTACAAGGGTTAACAGCAATGAGTAATACTAGTGGTCTTGATGGATGTTACGATTTTTCAAATTCTATTGAAGTTACTCGTAATCCTGTCCCTTAAAAAAATACACAAACAATCGGTTATACAATTGGACTTAATGATTTAACCTTTTTTATAAAGGTATAAAATAACAGTTCGTTGTTTATTTGTTAGTTTTTAAAGCGCAATCTAAGATTGCGCTTTATTAGTTTTACAATTGAGTTAAATATAAAGTATGTGGATACTATAACTTATTAAGATCTCTGGGGTATCATAATTTTGTTTGTGTAATTTTGTAAGTTGCAGTGTTTTTTAAGACGAAACATGTATTGAATAATTTTTGGAATATGAAATTTAATAAAAAGAACATTTCTAACATCGTTTTTGCTATCGTATTGGTATTGTTTTTTATCCCAAATACTAGAGGGATGATGCAGATATTTCTAACTAGAATTTTCTCCTTTAGTCCAGGAATTGTTGAAGTAGATAAACGAACACAAGTTGCTTCTTATAATTGGAAATTACATGGTGTAAATACAACGTCGATTAATTTTGATACAGCCAAAGATAAAGTTGTTTTAATAAATTATTGGGCTACATGGTGTCCACCATGCATTGCTGAAATGCCTTCTTTGCAAAAACTCTATAACGATTATAAGGATAAGGTTGTGTTTTTATTTGTTACTACAGATGACGACCCCGAGCTTCATAAGTTTATGAATAATAAAAATTATGATTTCCCTGTGTATAGATCTTTATCAGAACTACCAAAACCATTTGTAAATAATCCTATTCCTCAGACCTATATTATTAGTAAAAAGGGAGATATAGTTATAGATAAAACAAATGCTGCAAATTGGAATTCATCCAAAGTAAGAGAAACAATAGATAGACTATTGTTAGAATAAGTATAAGTAATCCTATCCCATTAATCAATTTCTTTTTTATTCGATAAAAGAAGATTTCGTGTTTTTTAAAGTAATGTTTGCCCTTTTATATTGAACCTAGAAAATTCTTGAGGCTCTTTCTTTAGATTAGCTAATTTCAAAAAAAGGATATTTTTCATACCATTTTCGGGGGTGTAAAATTCACTGAAAATGGGGAGGAGGTAAAAAGACGAGGTCTACTATATTTGTTTCAGTATTAAATTTTTTAATAAATAATAATAATTAAACCCGTTGTGCATTTAGTTAATATTTATAATCGGCAAAACCAAAAGTGCAAAAAAAATCGCTAATGCACGCAACTTTTTTGATAGATTATTTTGATGAAAAAACCACTCATATAGAGTGGTTTTTAAATATCATTTAAACACTATTTAAATCATGTTGTCGTGGTAGTCCATTTAAAGAGCATTATATCGGTATAACTTGATTGATGATTGATATTCGTCTTACGTTCTACAATGGTTGCTTCATAAAATGGATTTACGCCTCCTGTATTGGTTTCAATCCACTCACAAAGCTCTACAATACTACTTTTGTTTGAAGTGAAGTAAAAATACTTTTGCCCTATAAGCACTCTCAAAACATCTAAGTAATCCTTTAACCTCCAATAGTTTTTATATGTTGTACAGTCTGTAGATAAATAAGGAGGGTCAACCAAAAACACTACATGCTCATGGTTTTTATACATTTCAAATAATTGTTTGTAATCTATGCTTACTATTTCTAATCCATCCAGATAATCATCCGCTAGGGTAATATCTGACTTACGCACTCTATTATAGAAACTTTCCTTTTTTAAAGCTTCAATACTATTCGCATAGTTCTGACTGAATAGCACATTTGAGGAAATGGTAATATAATCTATATATCCCTTCTCTTGTGCAATACGATCGATAATCTGTGTTTTAATATCATTATCAATCCTTGATTTATTAGCTATCCCTTCAACTAATACTCGTATGTCAGCCAAAAGTTCATTTGTTTTGGGTATTGCCTGTAATCGCTCTCTAAAATTGTCGTAATCATTATAAACTACTGTTGCTTCAGGATGTATGTCTTTAGCTGTTCTACTTAATAAACCACTACCTCCAAACAAATCAACATATAAGGCCGGAGCCCTTTGTTTTGAAAGTTCTTCTTTAAATTGCTTGATAAAATTTTGTTTTTGCCCTTGAAACGGCAACGGTGCCGTTGTGTACATCTTTGTCATTTTTTGTTTACATTTTCCCATTATTATTCCTTTTGTTTTCCTCTGTTTTTTTACTTAATATCAATTCATTTTTTTGTCTACTTTTTTAATTAATATCCCTATTTTTGTTACATCTCACCACAAACCAAACACACCAAGGAACCAGAAGACTTTAGTCCTCCAGTCGCTTGGTGCGCTTGGTTTAAAAAGTGGTGAGATATTTTTTAAAACTGGAGGACTTTTTTACCATCCCCTTAAGTAAGCTATAATCCTTTAAACATTATAAAAGCCAATCCATAATATGGTGGTCTATTCTCATGAGCAGCATTACCACCTTTTGAGTTAGTTGTAAAAGCATGGTTGTGATTGCCTGCATAACTCATATTTAAAGTGTGTGAGTGACTTCCTGCAACTGTTCCTGATTGTCTAGCTCTGTTACGTCCTTCTATTCTAAAATGCACCCCTGATCCTCCATTTACACCATTTTCATTTGGTACAGAATGGCTGTGACTACCTCCGGAGTAGGTTGATCCTGTATGCCTGTGATTTCCAGCATTATTAGTATTCCCTGTATGATTATGAGATGGCATTTGGCTTTGAGTCAATGTTACCTGATCAGCCCCACCTTTCGCACCAACATTATAAGAACTTCCTGCGCCCACTATAAACCTATTTCTTAAGTCAGGAGTACCATTTGCACCATCGCAAAGCGCCCATCCTTTTGGAATACTAGCAACTGAACCACTCCACATCATTATAGAGCCTATTGGCATGGATAACCCTGTAAGTGGTGTAAAGCTTTTTAATAAATCAAAATTAAAGGACTCTATGCCATCAGTTCCGCATTTTGCATATCGTTTAACGTATGCTCGTTTCAGGTCTAAATTACCGTCATTATCGTTGTCCTGGTTATAGGCCACTTCTTGTACATCCTCATATATACTTACCGTCTCATTGAACGTCCCTCCTGAAAACGGAAGGTATTCACCATTATATACAATGGTACCATCGGTAATATTATCACCGACTACCTGGACACCTTCTAAAATAAAGGTTTCACCTCCTAATGCTGTTAATGCACTTATAGCCTTTCCATAAGCTTCTTGTAAAAAATTAAAAGTGGTAGTTGTCACGGGAAACCCTCCACTATATAGTTCTACTCTGTCCATGTTATACTATATGTTTTTGATGCTAGTTTATATTCATTAATTAATCCTTTCATATCACTTAAAATCCCCTCTAAAGCTATAGTGGAAGATGGTTTTAAATCGATAGGCACATTTACTATAAAATCGTCCTGTCCTCCAATTAAATCTTCATCGCTGTATATGTATTCTGTACCGATATAAACAGGTAACTCCTCTTCAGGAGTATATACATATAAAGCTTTCAAAAACACCCCATTTTCAATATAAATACGTCTTAATTCGTTATCAAAGGCATCGTTCAACACTTTTTGCAAATAGCATACCTGTGAATTATGACTTAACTTATAATTTACCTGTTTACGATACTTTAAAAAGTCAACATGAAGTACCTTTACAGGGGTTATCAATACTTCTAACCAAGCAAAACGTTTAGGTTGTCTTAAAAAAGTCGGTAATAACCAAACGATAAGTTTGTTATAGTCTATGATGTATATTTTATCAAAGTTCACGGGGCAGGTAGTTTATTTGAGTAGTATCCAAATCCAAACGCATATACCCGGCTCTGGCGATGTAAGTTTCATCTATAACCTGATAATCAAAACTTCCATATTTGGAATATGCCTGGCGTAACTTAGGAATTTTCACCCCTTCTACATTTTGCAGATAATCGATAAGCTTGGTAAGTATCAATTCCCCGTTAAATTCAAGGGTGTATAAAAACTCATTTATTGCTGTTATGACCGGGGTATTATCGGTACCATCTTTACGGCTTCCATCTTGCCATAACAGTTGTGGGTCGTACCAGATTTCCAATACCAGTTTCAGGTTATCATGAGGTAAAGAAATGTATTGTATATAGGTGGAAATTCTTGCCAAACTGACCCACCTATTCCTATTATATTGACCCAGTAAATCCTATTTAAACTGACCCACCTATTCTTGTTTAAATTGACCCACCCCCAAAAGTGTGTGTATTAAATAACTTGTA